>NZ_DATGOP010000117.1:0-3371 GCF_035305885.1 Pseudonocardia sp. | reverse complement strand
CCAGGTCCCGATCGTGCTGCTCGACATGTGGGAGCACGCGTTCTACCTGCAGTACCGCAACGTCAAGCCCGACTACGTCAAGGCCTGGTGGAACGTCGTCAACTGGGCCGACGCCGCCGAGCGCTTCGCCACGGCCCGCGGCGCCTGACGGCACGCCACGGGCCGGCCGGCGGGGTCAGCCGCCGCGTGCCGCCCGGAGCAGCAGGTGCATGCCGACGTCGGTGGCCCGCTCCCGGACGTCCGCGCGGCCGCCCGGCAGGCGCGGGTCGCGGGCGATCACCTGGCCGTCGGCCGTGGTGACGCAGAAGCAGACGTAACCGACGGGCTTCGCCTCTGTGCCCCCGCCGGGGCCGGCGACGCCGGTGATGCCGATGCCGACGTCGGCGCCGAACCGCTCGCGGGCGCCGTCGGCCAGCGCCCGCGCCACCTCCGGGGACACGGCGCCGTGGGCGGCGATCATCTCGGCGGGCACGCCGAGCAGCTCGGTCTTGGCCTCGTTGGAGTAGGCGACCACGCCGCCCGCGACGTAGTCGGACGAGCCGGCCAGGTCGACCAGCCGGGCCGCGAGCATCCCGCCGGTGCACGACTCCCCGGTGGCGACGGTCCACCCGCGCTCGCGCAGGGCGCGGGCCAACAGCTCGTCGGTCGTGGTGCCGTCGGCGGTCACCAGGTGCCGGGCGTGGCGGGCGGCCAGCTCGGCGTGCACGGCCTCGGCGACCGCCTCGGCGCCCGGACGCGGGCGCAGGTCGACCTCCAGCTCGGAGCGGCGCAGACAGGTGGTGATCTCGACGCCGGACAGGTCGCGCTCCGCCCCGATGTCCCGCAGGGTGGCGGCGATCTCGGACTCCGGCAGGCCGAAGAAGCGCAGCGAGCGCGCCGCCGCCGCGGGCACCCGGGCCAGCAGGTCGCGCACGGGCGGCGCGGCCAGCGCGGCGGGCCACATGCCGGTCAGCTCGCGGGGCGGCCCGGGCAGGACGACGACGACCGGTCCGCCGGGCGTCGGCACGACCAGCCCCGGCGCGGTGCCGACCGGGTCGAGCGCCACCGCGCCCCGCGGCACCATGGCCTGCTTGCGGTTCGCCGCCTCGAGCGCGGCGCCGCCGAAGCCGGTGCGGGCGGCGAAGCCGGCGAGGATCTGCGAGATCCGCTCGTACACCGCCTCGTCCAGCTCGAGCGGCACCCCCGCGAACCGGGCGACGACCTCGGCGGTCAGGTCATCGGCCGTCGGGCCGAGGCCGCCGCTCGTGACGACGAGCTCGCAGCCGTCGTCGCGGGCGCGCTCCAGCGCGCGGGTGAGGTCCTCGGCCCGGTCGCCGACGAGCTGCACGTGCGCCACCTCGAAGCCGAGCGCGGAGAGCTCGCGAGCGACCCACGGGCCGTTGCGGTCGGAGATCGCGCCCGTCAGCAGTTCCGTCCCGGTGACGACGACGGCGGCGCGCGGCCGCCTGCCGGCTGGTGCTTCCACGTGCCTCCGCTCCGTATCCCGATCAGGCCGCCACGGCATCGAGCGCGGCGACCGCCGACTCGTCGCCGATCCGCACCGCCGCTCCCACCCGCACCGGGTCGACGCACAGCGCGCCCATGCCCGCGGAGCGGGCCGGGGCGATCGCGGCCAGGTGGCCGGGTCCGCGGTCGGGGTGCGCCGCGTCGGTGACCAGGCGCAGGTCGGCGCCGTAGCGGCGGGAGCCCTGGGCGAGCGAACCGAGCCCGGGGACGATCCGGTCGAGCGCGCGGGCCCACAGCGAGAGCCCGGCGTCGGCGTCGGGGTGCAGGTCCTCCTGGCCCCGGCACAGCAGCACGAGCACGTGGGTGGCGCCGCCGCGCAGCGCCCGCGCCATGGCGAGCGGCTCGGCGACCGACCCGTCGACCCAGCGCCGCCCGGCCCACGGGACCGGGGGCCCGGCGAGCAGCGGGATCGCCGCGCTGGCCCGCAGCGCCTGCTGCCAGTCCTCGGCCGTGCGCATGCCCTCCAGCGTGTGGGCGGTGAGGTCGGCGGCGTCGGTGGCGATCACGCGCAGCGGGGCGGGCGTGCGGCCGAGCTCGTGCCAGGCGAGCGGCTTGCGGCGCCCGAGCACGTCGTGCACGAGGTGGTCGAGCGCGACGACCGGGCGCCGGGTGCCGAGCCTGCGCAGGTTGATGAACACGTCGGTGCAGAGGTCCTCCGGGTAGCTCGCGGCGCAGGCGGCGGCGTCCCCGGTGAGGAAGGCCGCGCCGCTGAAGCCACCCGACGACGCCCCGTAGACCTCGTCGAAGGCGGGGACGAGGCCCGCGCGGTCGAGCGCGCGGAGCATGCCGGCCACGTAGGCGCCGCGCATGCCACCGCCCCCGATGACGAGGGCGACCCGGTGCTCGTCGTCGCGCGCGCCCGGCTGGCTGCGGGCCGACCGGCGCCGCTGGAGGACGTCGATGACCTCCCGGTCACCGTGGAGATAGGGCACGGGAGACACCGTCGGCACCCGAACAGCGTAACGGGGCGGCCGTCGGGAGCGAGTACACCGCCGATCCCCGCGGCCCGCCGACGACGTCGGGCTGCCCGCCCCGGGGCTAGGCTGACGTCGGGCACTCGCGGGCCCACCGGCCCGCCCGCAGCCACCACGAGGCGCGTTCCGGCAGGTACCGCCGCCGACCGCCGGTCGTGCGGGGCGATCAGTCCCCCCGGTCCCCGCACCTCACGAGCGGGGAGCACGCGGAGTGATCACGCGCGTCGCTGTTCAACGAGCCGGGCGCGCGCAGGTTGCGTCGAGGTTCACCCATCCGCGCCGAACGGCAATCGCGGCGCGCCCGATGTGCAACCTCGACGACGAACGGTTATGCACAAACGTCGAGCGGTCAGCCGAGAAACGTTACAGTTATTCGGCGACGCGGCCAGAAATTCGCCCGAGCGAGTGATTCATAAGGTGACACGAATCACAGCACTTGGTTACAAAGAGCTGCGCTCCTCTCAGGTGGGTCACCCCACCGGATGACGCTGTAACCGGATACCCTCACCGCGACCTGGGGAAACCCGGGAGTCCGCGCAGCAGCTTCCACGAGTGTGGTTGCTCTGCGTGACGAAGGACCTGGACGATCGTCGGTCCGTCGGCTGCGAAACCATCGTCCGCCAGGGGCGACCGGAACGGTCGTCGAGAATTGGAGGGTCATTCCATGCAGTCGTCGAGGATCTTCATCGTCGGATCGGGTGTCGTGGGGGCCGCCACGGGTGGTGGCTTCCGGGACGCCGGCCACGACGTGACGTTCATCGACATCAACGAGGCGCGGGTCGAGGAGCTGAAGGGGCGCGGCTGGGACGCCCGCACCGAGATCGACCTCACCGACGAGCCCGAGTCGCTGATCTTCCTGACCCTGCCCACCCCGAACGACGGGCACCGCTA
>NZ_DATGOP010000116.1:0-39989 GCF_035305885.1 Pseudonocardia sp. | reverse complement strand
CGGTAGCGGCCCGACCGCTCGTGGAACACCACCGACGCCCGCCCCTGCGACCGCGCGATCTCCACCCGCGCCTGCGCCTCGTCCGGCGCCTCACCCATCGCGAACCCGCCCCCCGGCACCTCGGTCATCCAGAACGCCATGAACGGCAGGATGCCGTAAAAGCCGCATGACGCGCAATAAAAGCATAGGCCGCACAGTCAGCAGCGGCCGCATCTACCTGCGTTTACCGTCGAAATGTGTCCGAGCCGCGCCTGGTGTCCACCGCCGAGCTGGCGCGTGCGCTGGGGTTGGCGCCGCGGACGATCCAGAAGTACCGGAAGGACGGGCTGCTCACCCCGGACCTCGAGTCGATCGGCGGGCACGCGAGGTGGAACGTCGAGCGGGTCCGCGAGGAGCTGCGGCGGATCGCGGCGGAGCGACGCGGGTCACGCTGACCACGCCGCCTCGGGCTACGTGACCGGGGCCTGCGGGCCCCCCTCGGGGCCGCCGCCGGGCGCCGGCTCGCCCCCCTGCTGCCCCTCCGGTTGGCCCTGCCCGTCCGGTGGCTCGCCGTTCCCGCCGCCGTCCGTGCCCGTGCCGCCTCCAGCGCCCTCGCCGGGCGGCTCGTCGGTCGGGCTGGTTTCCGTCGTGGTGGTCGTGGTTTCCGTCGTGGTGGTGGTCGTGGTCGTCGGTCGCTCTTCCTCGGTCCTGCCCCCGCCGCCGGCGGGCGGCCGCCCGCCCTGGTTCTGCGGACGCGCGGGGCCGCCGCCCTGGTTCTGCGGGCGGGCCGCGTCGCCGCCCTGGTCGACGGCGGCCGGTGCGGCGTCCCCCGGCACGGGCGGGAGCTCGGTGGTCTGGGGGACCGGCACCGCGGAGGTGACGGTCTCGCTGGTGGGGGACGGCGCCGGGTCGTCCGGCCCGTACAGCAGGGCGGCGCCGAGCGCGGCGGCGACCAGCAAGCCGCCCGCCCCGAACACGATGGCCGGCCGGCGCGCGCCGCTCGGCGCGGGCATCGGGGGCGACGTGCTCGGCGACAGCGTCGGCACCGGCGGCCGCGGCGGGTCCATCTGCTGGGTCACGGCCGGGTCCAGCTGCTGCGTCGGCGCGACCGGCTCGGGCACCGGCTGGGTCGGTGCCGCGGCCGGGGGCGACGCGACCACCGGCGGGATGTGCGCGGCGGGCCACGTCTCCGGCCGCGGCGAGATCGACAGGGCGGCGCCGAGCGCGATCGCGTTCTTCGGGTCGGCGTCGACCGCCACCGGGCGGTCGAACGCGGCCGAGACCAGCTGGGCGACGAGCGGGATCCGCGACGAACCGCCCACCAGCAGCACGGCCGTCAGGTCCGCGGGCGACAGACCGGCCGAGGTCACCGCGCGGTGCAGCGCGTCGACGCTCTCCTCGAGGTGCGGGCGGATCATCGCCTCGAACTCGCCGCGGGTCAGCCGCACCGCGGTCTGCAGCCCCGGCAGCAGGACGGCGATCCGCACCTCGGTGTCGGCCGAGAGCGCCTCCTTCGCCTCCTTGCACTCGCGCCGCAGCCGAGACACCGCGGCCACCACGGTGTCGTCGGCCGGGTCGAGCTCGTCGAACGCCTCCCCGACGGCCTCGCGGACGTGCGCGAACACCGCGTCGTCGAAGTCGACGCCGCCGAGCCGGTCGATGCCCTCCGGGTGGCCCAGCAGCGTGAACGTCCCGTTCTTGCGGACGACCGCGGCGTCGAACGTGCCCCCGCCGAGGTCGTAGACGGCGATCGTGGACCCGTGCTCGACCCGCTCCGACGCGGCGTAGCTGAGCGCGGCGGCCTGCGGCTCGGCCAGGAACGTCACGTCGAGCCCGCGCGCGGCGAGCGCGCCCTGCAGCAGCTCCTTCTTGTGGGCCCCCCACGAGGCGGGGTGGGTCAGGGCGATCCGGCGGGCCGGGGCGCCCTCGCGCTCGGCCACCCGCTGCACGACCCACTGCACGAGCGTCGCGGCCAGCTCGTGCGCCGGGTACGGCCTGCCCCCGACCACGAGCGGGATCTCGTCGCCGATCTGGCGCTTGAACTCGCGCACCACCCGGTCCGGGTCGGTGGCCACCCGCCGCTCGGCCGCCTCGCCCACCAGCACCGACCCGTCGGGGGCGAGGTACAGCACCGACGGCACCTGCACCGAGCGGTCGCCCAGCGACACCATCTCCGGGTCGGCGTGCTGCTGCCCCGTCGCGCGCGACACGGCCGCCGCCGTGTACGTCGTCCCGAGGTCGATCCCCAGTTGGTAGGTCATGGTGCGGTGCCCCCTCGCGTGTCGATCGGAGGGTCCACGCCCGGGCCGGTCGCGGTCATCCCCCGCCGGGCAAGTCGCCGTCGGATCCCCCAAACCCCCCAAGCGGGAGGGCCCCGGGGCCGCCTCCACGGCCGCGCCGTGACTCGTCGCATCCCTGATTGCGAGCCGCCATCGACTTCGTAGGGTTGCTCACGTGTCTGCCGAGCCGGGCGCCTCCATCTGGGAGGTCACGCGGATGATCCTGGACAACCCCGGGACCAGTCCGTCCGTGATCGCGCACGCGCACGGGTTCAGCGCGGTGGAGGTCGCCGAGCTCATGCCGATCTTCCTGGACAACCTCCGCGCCGACTTCTCCACGGCGGACGCGCCCGCGCTCACCCCGCCGGCACCGCAGCCGGGTGAGACGCCCGAGGAGCACGCCGACCGCTACCTGCGCGAGCTCGCCCAGGACGGGCGCCTCGACGTCGTCCGCTACGACACGCTCGCCGCCGTCGACACCGGCCTCGGCGAGGATCCAGGGCTGGACGAGGTGGAGCCCGCCGCCGAGCCGGAGGACGCAGATCTCGCCGGCGCCGATCTCGACGACCTCGACAGCGACCTCGGCAGCGACCTCGACAGCGACCTCGACGCGGATCTCGACTCCGACGCCGGGCACGCCCCGGCCGCCGCGGAGGCGCCGGACGACACCGCGCCCGGGGAGCCGGGGCCGCTCCTCGCGGAGTGCGACGAGCCCGACCTCGACGCGGACGACCCGTTCGTGGCGGTGGACCCCCCGGAGACGCCGTTCGACGACGCCGAGGGGGCCGGGCCCGGCGCGGACCCGGCGACCGACGACCCCGGCGACGAGTTCGCGGTGGGTTGACGGATCGGGTTAACGCCGTAGCCCCGGAGCGCGAGTCGCTACACCGGGCGCGGTGTGTATCAGCGGCCGTTCGGACGTCTCTTCCCAGCTGGTCGGCTCGCTAACCTGAGCGGGCCATCCGGGCCCGCAGCGACAGTGCGTCAGGTACGGCGACGGCATCGACACGGGAGGCATGCCGCGGTGCAGACGAGTGGCCGGACCGTGACGTCTGCCGGGAAGGCCGAGAGCCAAGGCTCGGACGGCGCGCTCGCGGGCGCGCCCGCCGCTCGCCGGCTGTACCGGGAGGTCGCCTCCTCACCCGCCGCGCCGCGCCGCGCGGTGGTCGTCGGGCCGGGCGGGAGCGGCAAGAGCGTGCTCCTCGGCGCGCTCGGCGCGCTCTACGAGGCGGCCGGGGTCGCGGTCCGGCGCGAGGTGCCCGGGCCCGACGAGGAGTTCGCCCCCGACGTCGCGCTGCTCGTCGACGACGCCCACCAGCTCGACGACGCGAGCCTGGAGCGCGTGCGGGCCTGGTCCGCCGCCCCCGAGGCCCGGGTCGTGCTGGCCCACCGGCCGTGGCCGCGCAGCGGGGTGCTCGCCTCGCTCGCCGCCGAGTTCGGGACGGGCCGCGGGCCGGTCGTGCTCGGGCCGCTGGACCGGCCCGGCGTCGCCGCCCGGGCCAACCTGCTGCTGGGGGAGCGGCCGACCGCCGAGCTGGTGGACCTCGTGGCGGAGCAGACGGGCGGCCTGCCCGACCTCGTCGACCGGCTGCTCGTCGGGCTGCGCGACGAGCGCGCGCTCGACCGGCTCGGGTCGGCCTCCGAGCCGCCGCCCGCGGTGATCCGCCAGCTGGGCTACGAGATCGACGCCCAGCCGGTCGCGGTCCGCGAGCTGCTCCTGGGCCGCACGATCGGCGCCCCGCTCGACCCCGAGGTGCTCGCCCGCCTGCTGGAGGTCGCGCCCGCTGCGGTGGGCGACCTGCTCGACCGGGCCGCCGCCACCGGGCTGATGGCACCCGACGGGGCGGTGGTCCCGCTCGTGCGGCACGCGCTGCAGCGGACCGTCCCCGCCTCCCACCGGGTGGTGCTGCAGCGACGGTTGGCGGAGATCCAGCTCGACGCCGGCGGGAGCGTGCTCGGCGCCGCGCGCGGCCTGATCGGCAGCGGGGCGACCGGCACGCGGGTGGCCGCCGCGTTCGAGCGCGCGGGCGACGAGGCGCTGCGGGAGTGCATGCCCGTCGCGGCCGACCTGTTCGACGCCGCGGTCGACGCGGGCGCGCCACCGCTCGAGCTCGCCGCCCGGCGGGCCGAGGCCGCCATGCTCGTCGGCGACCTGGACGCCGCGCTGCGGCGGGCCGACCAGGTGCTCGCCGAACCGGACGCGGTGGACGGCGAGGCCACCCGGCGCGCCGTGGCGGTGGCGGCCGCGGTGCTCGCGCACCGGGGAATGCTGAGCCGCAGCGCCGAGCTCTACCGGTGGTTCGCCACGCGGCCGTCCGGCGGGCCGTCCCTGCTCGCGGTGCCCGCGCTGATCGGCATCGGCGCGCTCGACGAGGCCCGGGAGGTCCTGGAGGCGGCCTCGGGCGGCCCTGGTCGACCGCCCACGGTGCTCGCCGGCGCGGAAGCCCTTCTCGCCCGCGGCATCCACGACACGATCGCGGGCACGCCCACCGCGGCGCTGTCCGCGCTCACCCGCGCGGCCGTGCTGCTGGAGGCGTCCGGCCGGGCGGCGCTGCTGCCCGACACGCCCGCGGCGCTGGCCGCCCTCGTCGCGATCCACTGCGGGGAGCTGGACGTCGCCCAGTCCGTGCTCGGCCAGGCGGTCGCCGCCGAGCTGGGCGGGCGGGTCGTCGCGGCACGGCACCTGCTGCTGCAGGCGCTGGTCGCGATGCACCGCGGGGCGAGCGCGCAGGCGCGTTCGCTGCTGCAGTCGGCGTCGGACGCGGGCCGGCTGGAGCCGCGGGACGAGCTGCTGGCCGCCGCGCTCGAGGTCGGGCTCGCGCGGCGGGCGGGCGACCTCGCCGGGCTGCTCACCGGGTGGCGCCGGGCCCGCGAGGCGATCGTGCGCCACCCCGTCGACCTGTACTCGCTGCAGCCGCTCGGCGAGCTCGTCGTCGGCGCGGCCCGGCTGAACGAGCAGGGCTGGGTGCAGCCCTACCTGGACGAGGCGGAGGCCCTGCTCGACCGGCTGGGCAACCCGCCGCTGTGGGCGGTGGCGCTGCACTGGTCGGGGCTGCAGGCCGCGATCGGCTCCGACGCGGGCGCGGTCGCCCAGCGGCACGCGGCCGCGCTCGACGCCATGGCGCCCACCAGCCGGTACGCCACCGCCGTGGCCACGGCCGGCCGGGAGTGGCTGCGCAGCCTCTCCGGCGACGTCGACGCCGAGGCGGTGGAGGCCGCGGCGCGCGGCCTGCACGCGGCCGGCCTGAGCTGGGAGGGCGGCCGGCTGGCCAGCCAGGCGGCGATCCGCTGCCGGGACCGCAGGAGCATGAACGCGCTGCTCGGCTGCGCCCGCGCGCTGCAGGGCGGGAACGAGCAGGCGCCGGCCCCGGCCCCCGCGGAGTCGGGGCGGGTTGCGGCTCCGGCACGCCGGACGACGAAGGTCCCGGAGCAGCGGCCCGCCGCGAGCGCGATCGGCTCGATCAGCGGCCGGGAGCGCGAGGTCGCCGAGTTGGTCCTGTCCGGCCTCACCTACAAGCAGATCGGCGAGCAGCTGTTCATCTCGGCGAAGACGGTGGAGAACCACGTCGCCCGGATGCGGCAGCGGCTCGGCTCCGGCAGCCGCGGTGAGCTCTTCGCCCACCTGCGCATGCTGGTCGGGGAGGGCGGCGCCACGCAGTCGCAGTCGTCGCCGCAGTCCTGAGCCCTCAGCCGTCCTGGCCCTGGCCGAGCCCGGCGAGCATCCCCTCGCAGCTGCGCACCACCACGCGCGCGGCGTTCGCCGCGGCCCGGCTCGACAGCGGGCTCTCGGCGCGGCGCCGCCACGCCGAGAGCCGATCGAGCGCCACGGCGCGCAGCTCGTCGGGACCGGCCTCGGGCGGCAGGCCGAGCCGCTGGTGGGCCGCGCCGCCCGCACCGCCGATGAGCCGCTCGGCCTCCTCTGCCTGCTCCTTCGGCAGCCGCACCACCCGGCCGCGCAGGTCGGACAGCAGCCGCAGCTCGACGAACTCGTGCGCGCCGGCGAGGATCCGCTCGACCTCGACGGCGAGCGGGGCCGCGGCGGGCCGGGGCTCGCGGCGCAGCACCAGGTCGAGCGCGATGAGCGCGGAGCGGGCCTTGAGCAGGTCGCGGCGCTGCGAGAACTGGGTGGCCAGCACCTCGCGCAGCTCGACGAGGCCGCTGCGCTGCACCAGCTCCGCCGCGAGCGTCGACGCGTCGCCGACGCCCTGCCGGATGAGGGTGGTGGACAGGCGCAGGCCGAACAGGCCGAACCGCTCCAGCAGCTTGGCGCGGGTGGCGGTGGGTAGTTCGACGCCGTCCTCCGCGGTGGCGAAGCGGTCGACGGTGAGCAGCAGGGCGTCGAGCTTCTCGGGCGGCATCGCCGCGAGCTTCGACAGCGACGCGAACTCGTCCTGCCGCATCGTGCGGCCGGTGACGGCGATGAGCCCCGCGACCGGGACGACGGTCTGGCAGAACGCGCGCAGCGTCTCGTCCGCCCGGTAGCGGGCGGCGATCACCCGGGCCGAGCGCAGCGCGTCGATGCGGCCGACGCCGATCTCGTCGGCGCGCGACAGCACGGCGACGGTGTTGACCGGCGCCGCCCGCGCCACGCCCTGGTCGTGGAACGACTCGAGGAACCGCACGTCCGCCGAGTGCAGGTGGCGCATCAGGTACAGCACCGCGTCGGCGGCGGTCGGCGCGTCCTCCGGGGCGAGGAACCGCTCGCTGCGGGCGGAGACGTCCAGCGAGAGGGACGCGATGCCGGGGGTGTCGATGAGCGTGGTGGCCCGCAGGCTCGCCGACGGCCAGGTGACCTCCAGCCGGTCGACCGTCTCGGCGGGAACCCCCATGTCGATCTGCAGGGCGCCCTCGTCGCGGGCGATGCGCAGCCGGCGGGGCGGCCCGCTGCGCGGGTACAGCGTGACGGCCGGGGCGTGGCCGTCCTGGTACCAGGTGACCACCCGGGTGCACTCGCCTGCGTCGGTCGGGGCGATCTCCTCGCCGACCAGTGCGTTGAGCAGCGTCGACTTGCCCGCCTTCACCTTGCCCGCGATGGCGAGCCGCAGCGGCTCGTCGTAGCGGTCGAGGTGGTGGCGCAACCAGCGCAGCGCCGGTGGGCTGTCCCGGTAGGTCTCGACGGCCTGCCGCAGGACGGTCCGGACCGCCTCCCGCAGCCGGGGCGAGCCGCCCGCCGGCGCCGTCACGACGCCTCCATCAGCGCGCGGGCCCGGTTCGCCAGGTGCGCGACGCGTTCGAGCTCGGCCTTGAGGTCGCCGATGCGGGTGTCGCGTTCGGCCTGCGTCGCCTTCAGCGCGCTCTGCGCCGCGGCGACCGACTCGCCCATCGACGTCTGCATCTCCTGGGCGAGCGCGGTGAAGTGGTCGCGCAGCGTGCGGTGGGTGCGCCGCAGCAGGTCGCGCGAGTCCTTGCCGACCTGGAACTGCACCTCGTCGATGTGCTTGCGGATGGCCGTCTTGGCCTCGGCCTGCCTGCGCTGCAGCGCCCGCTTCTTCTCGTCGCGGACCTGTTTGCTGCCCAGCAGCAGCGCGCCGCCGACGGCGGCGAACGGCGCGGCGATGGCCAGGCCGGGGATGAGGCTGAGCGGCATGAAGAACATCAGCCCGCCGCCGTAGCCGCCGCGCAGCCCGCTCAGCGCCTTCTCCCCGAACGTCATGCGCTGGATCTGCGGGGTCTCGAGCGCCGCCACCCGGGGCGCGGGCCCGACCGACGCGGTGGGCAGCGCGGGCAGCTCGACCTGCCCGTCCTCGGCGAAGAGGGCGGCGACCCGGCGGGCGAGCGCGGTGGCACGTTCGTTCGCCCAGACGAAGTTGGCCGACGCGGCGACGGTGACCTGCTGCTGGACCCACTTCGCGAGCTGGTCCCAGATGTCGGCCGGGTCGGCGTCCTCGGCGAGCGTCTCGGCCTCCCGCAGCACCGTGCGGAGCCGGTCGCGCAGGTCGTGGTCGATGTCGGAGGTCAGGTCGGCGATCGCGTCGTTGAGGGTGACCTGCCAGCGCGCGGTGCGCTCCTTCAGCTGAGTGGCGGCGGCCTTCGCCTTCTCCAACCGGGCGACGAGCTCGTGCGCCCGCTCCGGCGTCTCCTGCGCGGCGAGCTCGGCGCGCATCGTGGCGGTCAGCTGCTCGCAGACGCCGACGACGTCCTGGCCGGTGGCGCGGCGCGCGAGCCGCTCGGCCTGGCCGAGCACCTGGTTGCGCAGGTAGCCGACCAGCGCGGGGTAGCCGGACTCCTCGTTGAGGGCCTTGTCCTTGGTGCGCAGCGCCAGCTGGCGCACCTCGGACGAGACCGGGATCAGCTCGGTGGTGACGCCCGCGCGGGCGAGGTGCGCGCGGTCGAGCTCGGCGATGCGCCGCCACTCCGGGTAGAGGTCGATCTTGGTGAGGACCGCGACGACGTTCGGGCACATCTGCATCGCGGAGGCCAGGAAGTCGAGCTCGGGCCTGGTGTACTCCTGCGCGGCGTCCGACACGAACACGACCGCGTCGGCGCCTGCGACCGCCGCCATCGTGGCGGCGCCGTGGGCGGAGCCGAGGCCGCCGACGCCCGGGGTGTCGACGAGCACGAGCCCGCCCGCGAGCAGCGCCCGGGGGAGGCCCACCTCGGCGTAGGAGATCCGCTGCCGGTTGTCCGGGTTCCCGGACTCGCAGACGTGCGCGGCCAGCTCCCCGATCGGGATCGGCGTCCGTTCCGGCTCCCCGCCGCCGGACGGCTCCCGGACGAGCGCCGCCGTCGGCGACTCGGCGTGGCGCACCATCGTGGGCACCGAGGTGGCCACGTCGTCGTCGACCGGGCACACCGACGCCGACACGAGCGAGTTGACCAGCAGGCTCTTGCCCTGCTTGAACTCGCCCACGACGAGCACCCGCACGTTCGGGTCGGTCAGCCGTTCACGGGTCCGGCTCAGCTTCGCCGTGAGGTCCGGGCGCCCGTAGGCCTCGGTCGCCCTGCGGGCGAGGTCGACGAGCTGGATGGCATCCGACAGCGCCACGCTTCCCCCTCGTGAACACACGCCACGACGAACGACCGACCCAGCACCCCTCCGAAGGTGCTGAGTCGGTCCGTCGGGTCCCGGGCGTTACCCCGGGCGGCGATCAGAAGTCGATGCTCTGGTCGCTGCCGGTGTCGATGTCGACGTCGGCGCTCGCGTCGGCGTCGCCGCCCGCGCCGCCGGTCGCGGCACCGCCGGTGCCTGCGCCGCCGGCCCCGCCGTCGCCGCCGTCACCATCGCCGAACGGGAAGCCGGCCCCGCCGTCGCCACCGTCGCCGCCGTCGCCGCCGGTGCCCGCGCCACCGGTCGCGTCGCCGCCGGCGCCACCGGTCGCGGTCCCGCCCTTCGTGTCGCCGACGGTGACCTCGCTGTCGTTGTCCTGCTGCTGGTTGGCCTGCTTGTTGTTGTCGCCGACCGCGACGTTGGTGGCCTGCTGGCCGCTGCCGAAGTTGTCGATGCCGCTGCCGATCGAGCTGGCGTTGCCGCCGACCGCGACCGAGCTGCCGTCGCTGGCGGTGATGTCGCCGGTGTTGCCGACGTTGTTGTCGCCTGCCTGCAGCACGTTCTCGTCCCCGGTGGCGGCCTGGTTGGTCTCGCCCTGCTGCAGCACGCCACCCGGACCCACGTCACCGGTGTTGAGGTTGACGTCGTCCAGCTCGCTGTCGTCGATGACCACGCCACCGTCCTCGGCGCGGTTCTGGTCGATGTCGAGGTCGACGTCGCCGCCGGCGAGGATCTGGGTGTTGATCGAATTGTCCTCGATGTTGTTGATCGTGGTGAACTGCTGGTAGTTGTGCACTTCCTGCTTCAGGTACTGCACGTATTCCTCGGGGCTCGCGTGGTACGGCGGAGGCGAGGAAGGCACGTACGCGGGGGCGGAGTGCGCCGCCGCCTGGGTCGCGGCCTGGGTGGCGCCCTGCGCGCCCGCCTGCGCGGTGTCCAGGTTGTAGTTGCGGCTGAAGTCGGCGTGGGCGAAGAAGTTGTTCCAGGTCTCCGCGAGCTCCTGCGGCGTCGTGTCGTGCTCGGCCGCGAAGTCCTGCAGATCGCCGTTCGGGTTGGCGAGCAGCCACTGCCGCAGGGCCTCGAGCAGGTCGGCGATGTTGGTAACGGAGGTCATTTGATCGTCTCCTCGATCCGGTTTTCCGATTCGCGCTCCGGCGATGTGAGGAAAAGCTAGGAGCGACCGAGCTTTCGGACATCCGGGATCGGCCGAGCAACCGGCCTGCGTTCTTGTGGGGTCGAGGGGGCGTTGGGGGATGAGGGATTGGGGGATCGGGCGCGCCGGCGGGCCGGCACGCTGCGGGCGTGACGACACCGTCCGGAGGCGGCGGGAGCGCGACCTCGCCGCGTACGACGACGGCGCGGTGCCCGAGCGCATCCGCCGGGAGCTCGCCTCGGAGCGCGTGGCGCGGCGCGCGGCGGTGGTCGAGCCGCTGCGGGCCGAGGGGTGCCGGTCGGTGGTCGAGGTCGGCGCGGGCCCCGGGCGCGACGCCACCGCGTTCGCGGCGGCGGGGCCGGGTTGCGCGGGCGTCGACCTGGCGCGTGGCCCACTGCCGGTAGATCGGCCTCGACGTGCGGGTCGCGTCCGTGCTGGAGCTCCCGTCCGCCGACGGCGCGTTCGAGGCGGGTGGACGATGAGCACGCTGCTGCACGTGGCCGACGCCGACCTCGACGCGGCGCTCGCCGAGATCGTGCGCGTCCTGGCGCCCCGCCGGCGGTGCGGCTGTGGGGGCGGGGAGCTCGTGGAGGGCCGGCCCGGGCCGACGCCCTCCTCCCGGTTCCGCTCCGACGAGGACGTCCGCGCCGCCCTGGGGCGGCACGGCGCGATCGAGCGGTGGGCGACGTGGTGGGGCGCGAGGTCGCCGCTGCACACCGGTTCGCCCGCGCACGCCGCCGCGGGTCAGCCCTTCTGGGCCGCGATCTGGACGAGGTTGCCGCAGGTGTCGTCGAAGACCGCGGTGACGACGGGGCCCAGGTCGGTCGGCCCCTGCACGAACCGCACGCCCGCCGCCGCTAGCCGCTCGTACTCGGCCTGCACGTCCTCCACGGCGAACGACGTGAACGGGATGCCGTCGGCGACGAGCGCCTCCTTGAAGGCCTTCGCGGCCGGGTGGGAGTCGGGTTCGAGCACGAGCTCGACGCCGTCGGGAGCGGCGGGGGAGACGACGGTGAGCCAGCGCGCCCCGCCCATCGGGACGTCGGTCTTCTTCACGAAGCCGAGCACGTCGGTGTAGAAGGCCAGCGCCTTGGCCTGGTCGTCGACGAGCACGCTCGTCAGGTTGATGGTGAGCATCGCAGGCTCCCTCTAGTCGATCGGCCAGCGCTCGACGATCGAGCGCAGGGGGGTGGTGTCGAGGTGGTGGAACTTGTAGCGGCCCTCGCGGCGGGTGGTGACCAGTCCGGCCTCCTCCAGGACGGCGAGGTGCTGGGAGATGGCCTGCCGCGATGCGCCGTACCCGTGCTTCATCGACAGCCGCCCGCAGATCTCGAACAGCGTCTGGCCGTCCTTCTCGGTGAGCTCGTCGAGGATGGTCCGCCTCGTGGGATCCGCGAGCGCCTTGAAGAGCGCGTCGGACACGACGCCTTTATATGCAAGTGACGACTTGCCTGTCAAGCGGGTGTCGATTTCGGTCCCTCCCGGTTGTCGTAGGGGTGACCGACCGGGACGAAGAGGGACCGACGATGCAGTACCTGCTGCTGATCTGCGGTTACGAGGGCGACGAGGGCGCGCCGAGGACCAGACGGGCTACCCGATCGAGGACTGGGTGAGCGAGATGGACGGGCGCGGCGTGCGGCTGGTGGGCAACCGCCTGCGTCCGCCGTCGGACAGCACCACGGTGCGGGTGCGGGGCGCTGAGGTGATGATCTCCGACGGTCCGTTCGCCGAGACCAAGGAGCAGGTGTTCGGCTTCGACCTGCTGGAGTGCGCCGATCTCGACGAGGCCATCGAGGCGGCGGTCGCCGCCGCGTTCCGCGACGAGTGGGGCCGCGTCGTCGCCACGCTGATCCGGATGACCGGCGACTGGGACCTCGCCGAGGGGTGCGCGCAGGACGCCGTCGCGCAGGCGCTGGCCCGCCGGCCGCGCGACGGCGTGCCGCGCAACCCCGGCGCGCGGCTCACCACCGCCGCCCGCAACGCGGCGCTCAACCGGCTCAAGCGCAGCAAGATCGAAGCGGCGAAGCTCAGGGAGCTGGCGACGCTGCCCGGGCCCGCGGACCCGGGCGACGAGAGCGCCATCCCCGACGAACGGCTCCGCCTGATTTCACCTGCTGCCACCCCGCCCTGTCCCTCGAAGGCCGGGTGGCGCTGACGCTGCGCACGCTGTGCGGGTTGACCACGCCGGAGATCGCGCGGGCGTTCCTCGTGCCGGAGGCGACGATGGCGCAGCGGATCGTGCGGGTGAAGCGGAAGATCCGCCGGGCGGGCATCCCGCACCGGCTGCCGCCCGACCACCTGCTGCCCGACCGGATCGCGGGCGTGCTCGGCGTCGTCTACCTGCTGTTCAACGAGGGCTACGCGGCCGCGGCCGGGGCGGAGCTCGTGCGGCACGACCTGTGCGCCGAGGCGATCCGCCTCGCCCGCCCCCTCGCGGGACTCATGCCCGACGACCCCGAGGTGCTCGGGCTGACGGCACTGCTGCTCCTGCAGCACTCGCGGCGGGCGGCGCGCCTCGACGACGCCGGCGACCCCGTGCCCCTGCAGGACCAGGACCGCGCCCGGTGGCACCGGGACGAGATCGCCGAGGGGCTCGCGCTCCTCGACGCGGCGCTGCGCCGCCGGGCACCCGGCCCCTACCAGGTGCAGGCGGCCATCGCCGCCTGCCACGCCCGCGCCGCCCGCGCGGCCGACACCGACTGGCCGCAGATCGCGGCGCTGTACGGACGGCTCGCGCAGCTCACCCCCTCGCCGGTGGTGCGGCTCAACCGCGCCGTCGCCGTCGCGATGGCGGACGGGCCCGCGGCCGGGCCGGCCCTCGTCGACGAGGTCGGCGACGAGCTGGCGGGCTACCGGATGGTGCCCGCCACCCGCGCCGACCTGCTCCGCCGCCAGGGCAGGCGGGAGGAAGCGGCCGAGGAGTACCGGAAGGCGCTGGCGCTGACGGAGTCGGACGCCGAACGCCGCTTCCTCACCCGCCGGCTGGCGGAGGTGGAGGGCTGAGCCGTCCGCGTGACGGGGCTCGGGAAACGTCACGGAGATCGAATCCGCTTCGGCGATTCGTCCGCACGATCGGGTGATCCCGGTCATATGCTGCCGCCCGCTGAGACGGGGGGTGATCATGGCGGACAAGCCCGACTTCTGGTGGACGGATGATGAAGGTCGGCGGCGTCCGGGGTACAAGGCGAAGGGGAAGGGCGGAGGTCTCCTCCTCGCCATCGTCTTGACCGTTGCGATCGGAGCAGGCGGAACGGCGACCGTCGCCGGCACCGCGGCGGCCGGGGGGAGCGGCGTCACCGTGAGCGCGAGCAGCCTCCGCGCCAGCAGCCAGGCCCGCCGGCGGGACGCGAACGCGGCCCGGCTGCGCCTGCTCCGCCAGGCGGTGCGCGTCGAGCAGCGCTTCGACACCACCGACGACTGCGCCGCGCACTCCTACGGGAAGGTGCGCGAGTTCTTCCGCGAGCACCCCTGCGTGGCGCTGCACCGCGCGTGGTTCGAGGTGCGGGACGGCAAGCGCGGCGTGGTGCTGGTGGCGGTGTCGTGGGTGGAGATGCCCGACACCCGCAGCGCGCGGAAGTTCCACCGGCTCGTCGACACCCACGGCACCGGGAACGTCACCGAGCTGTCCCGGGAGGAGGGCCCGTACCGGCGGGTGCGGTTCACCGGGCACCACTACGCCTCGCGGCGCGACGGGACCACGGTGGTGAACGCCCAGGCGGAGCCGGTCGGGCGCGCGGCGGTCGCGGCGGAGCTGGAGTCCCTCGCCGCGACCGCGCTGCGCGGCGACTAGCCCCGCCGGGCGGAGACCGCAGCGGCCAGCTCGTCGAGGAGCCCGGCCGTGGTGTCCCAGTCCATGCAGGCGTCGGTGATGCTCTGGCCCCGCGTCATGTTCGGGCCGAGGTCCTGGCGCCCGCCGACGAGGAAGCTCTCCATCATCACGCCGGTGATGCCCTCCTCGCCGGCGCCGATGCGCTCGGCGAGCTCGTGCACGACGCCCGCCTGCCGCACGTGGTCCTTGCCGCTGTTGCCGTGGCTCGCGTCCACGATCAGCCGGGCGGGGAGGTCGGCGGCCCGGAGCCGGTCGAGCGCGTCGGCCACGGAGGCGGCGTCGTGGTTCGGGCCGCTGGTGCTGCCGCGGAGGATGACGTGGCAGTCCGGGTTGCCCGACGTCGTGATCAGGGCGGCCAGGCCGTCGCGGTTGATGCCCATGAACACGTGGCTGACCGCGGCGGCGCGGACGCCGTCGACCGCGACCTGCACGTCGCCGTCGGTGGGGTTCTTGATGCCGACCGGCATCGACAGCCCGCTGCACAGCTGGCGGTGCACCTGGCTCGCGGCCGTGCGGGCGCCGATCGCGCCCCACGTCACGACGTCGGCGAGGAACTGGGGCGTGATCGGGTCGAGGAACTCGCAGCCGACCGGGAGGCCGAGCGCCGTGACGTCGAGCAGCAGCTTGCGCGCGGTGCGCAGGCCCCGGTTGACGTCGTAGGTGCCGTCCAGGCCGGGGTCGTTGATCAGGCCCTTCCAGCCCACGGTCGAGCGCGGCTTCTCGAAGTAGGCGCGCATGACGACCCGCAGCTCGCCCGCGACCCGCTCGGAGTGCTCCGCCAGCCGGTGGGCGTAGTCCATCGCGGCGTCGGGGTCGTGGATCGAGCAGGGCCCGACGACCACGATCAGGCGGTCGTCGCGGCCGTCGAGGATGTCGACGACCTCGGCCCTCGATCTCGTGACGGTCTCCGCCACCGTCGCGTCGACGGGGAGCTCGTGGCGCAGCAGGGACGGCGACAGCAGCGGGCTGATCCGGGTGGTGCGGTGCTCGTCCAGTGCGGGGACGGCGGTGAGGGTCATGACGGCGCTCTCTGTGTCGGTCGAGCCGCGCTCGTCGAGAAACCGCCGAGCCGGCTCGGGGATCCGGCTCGGGGTGGAAGGTCAGCGCAGCGGTTCGCCCGCCGACCCCTCCCGGGCCGGTCGGCTAAACCAGAAGTAGAACCGCTGCACGGCGGGGAGTTTAGCCGACGTCACCGCCGGCCGTCCCGGGGTGGTGACGGGAACGCCGGCCGGCGACCCCTCGGCGGGGCGCCGTCATCCGATCGGCTCCGGCATGCGCTCCACCGTGTAGGAGAGGCCGAGGGCGTGCCCGGTGACGGGGTCGGCGAGCTCCACGCGCCAGCGGTCGGCGAACTGGTCGACGCCCGGCAGCATCGACACGGTGCCCGACAGCAGCACCGTCCCGGGCTCCAGCAGGTGGCCGACGCTTCCGAGCCAGTGCCGCGGCGGCAGGAGCGCGGCGAGCGTCGCGTCCTGGATCAGCCGTTCGGGGCCGCCGCCGCTGGTCACCCACGCGCGCAGGCGCAGCTCGTCGAGGTGGTCCTCGACGTCGGCGAGGCGCCACGCCCCGCGGCCCAGCACGTCGAGGCCCGCGTTCTTGCTCCACGCGACGCCGTGCACCTCGAGGGCGCGGTCGGTGTGGTCGCACGCCACGGTGAGCAGCAGGTCCCGCGGCTGCGGGCCGGCCACGACGAGCGCCCACTCGGCCTCGCCGGACGTGCGGCCGTGCTGCACGGGCACCGCGTCGGTCTGGGCGGCGAGGTAGGGGGCGACGGGGTAGAGGGCGGGCGTCACCTCGGGCGCGGGCACCCCCAGCTCGGCGAGCTCGGCCACGTGCGCCGCGACCTCGTCCTGCTCGCGCCCGGCGTACCCGCCGTTGAGCAGCCGCGTGACGGTGACCGCGACCGTCGTCCCGTCGGGCAGGTCGAAGGTGAGCTCGGGCGTCCAGGACTTGCGCATGCGACTTGTATACATGAAGTATAGCGCGAGTCGCCACCGGACCGGAGGAACGCGCATGCCCACGGAGATCGATCGGCGCTCGCTGGTGAAGGCGTTCACGGCGAGCCTCACCGGCACGTCGCTCGAGTGGTACGACTTCGCGGTCTACTCGGCCGCGGCCGCCCTCGTCTTCCCCCAGCTGTTCTTCCCGGAGTCGGACCCGCTGACCGGCGCCCTGCTCGCGTTCTCGACATACGCCGTCGGCTACGTCTCGCGCCCGCTCGGCGGCTTCGTGTTCGGCCGCCTCGGCGACGTCGTCGGGCGCAAACAGGTGCTGGTGCTCACGCTGCTGCTGATCGGCGTCGCGACGTTCCTGATCGGCGTGCTGCCGACGTACGCGACGATCGGCGTCGCCGCGCCGATCATCCTGGTGCTCCTGCGGTTCGCCCAGGGCGTCGGCGTCGGCGGCGAGTGGGGCGGCGCCGTGCTGCTGTCGAGCGAGTTCGGCGACCCGCGCAAGCGGGGCTTCTGGTCGTCCGCGGCGCAGATCGGACCGCCCGCGGGCAACCTGCTGTCCAACGGCGTGCTCGCGCTGCTGAGCGCCACGCTCACCGACGAGGCCTTCCTCGGCTGGGGGTGGCGGGCGGCGTTCCTGCTGTCCGCGGTGCTCGTCGGGTTCGGGCTGTGGATCCGCCTGCGGCTGGAGGACACGCCGGTCTTCCGCGCGATCCAGCAGCGCGGCGAGCAACCCGCCGCGCCGATCGGCGACGTCTTCCGCACGCAGGGCCGCGGCCTGCTCGCCGGGGTGCTCAGCCGGATCGGGCCCGACGTCAGCTACGCCCTGTTCACGGTGTTCGTGATCACCTACGGGACCACCGTCGTCGGCATGAGCCGGGCCCAGGTGCTCACGGCGATCCTCGTCGGCTCGGCCTGCCAGCTCGGCCTCATCCCCCTGGCCGGCGCCGTGTCCGACCGGTTCAACCGGCGCGCGGTGTACGCGGCCGCGGCCGTGGGTTCGGCGATCTGGCCGTTCGTGTTCTTCCCGGCGATCGACGCCGGATCGACGGCGGTGCTGGTCGTCGGCGTGGTCGTCGGGCTGGCGCTGCACTCGTTCATGTACGGGCCGCAGGCCGCGTTCGTCACCGAGCAGTTCACCCCGCGCCTGCGCTACACCGGCAGTTCGCTCGCCTACACGATCGCGGGCGTGTTCGGCGGGGCGATCGCCCCGCTGGCGTTCACCGCGCTGCTGGGCGCGTGGGCGTCGTGGGTGCCGGTGGCGCTCTACGTGCTCGTGGCCTGCCTGGTCACACTCGCGGGGCTGGTCGCGGGCCGCGACCCGAACCCGGACGAGGACGAGGAGCTGCTGGTCACGCTTGGAGGAACAGCTGCTGCGTGATCCGCAGGTGGTCGGCGATCGCCTCGTGCGCGGCCGCCGCGTCGCCCGCCTCGAGCGCCGCGACGATGCGGCCGTGCTCCGCGTGGACGGCCCGCTGCCGGTCGGTGGCGCGGTACAGCGCGGCGACCCCGACGCGCACCTGCCGCGTGCGCAGGCCCGCGTAGGTGCGGGCGATCAACGAGTTGCCCGCCGCGTCGACGAGGGCCTGGTGGAAGCGGCGGTCCCACTCGATGAACTCCCGTGCGTCGCACTCGCCGGTGAGCAGGCGTTCCTGCTCGGCGAGGGCGGCGCGCATGGCGTCCAGGGGGACCGTGCCCTCCCGGAGCGTGACGGACGCGGCGTGCTGTTCGAGCAGCGCGCGCAGCTCCATGAGCTCGCGGATCTGCCGCCCGGAGAGCGGGGGGACGTACGCTCCACGCTTGGGCACCATCTCGACCAGGCCCTCGGCGACGAGCAGGAGCAGGGCCTCCCGCACCGGGGTGCGGGAAACGCCGATGTCCTGGGCGAGCTCGACCTCGTTGAGGAAGGTTCCCTGGATGTCCGGATCGACCAGCACCTTCTCGCGCAGGTGGCGGTACGCGCGCTCGCGGCCCGACACCGGCTTTTGCATGCATTAGGTATACATGAACTGGAGGTTTCGTGCGGATCGCCCTCGCTCAGATCGCCGCCACGGCCGACCCGGCGGAGAACCTCGACCTCGTCGCCGACGGGGTGAAGCGGGCCGCGGCCGCCGAGGCCGAGCTCGTCGTCTTCCCCGAGGCCACCATGTGCGCGTTCGGGAACCCCCTCGGCCCGGTCGCGGAGCCCCTTCCCGGCCCGTGGGCGCAGCGCGTGCGCGAGATCGCCGCGGGCGCGGGCGTCACGGTGGTGGCCGGGATGTTCACGCCCGCCGCCGACGGGCGCGTCCACAACACGCTGCTCGCCACCGGCCCGGGCGTCGAGGCGAGCTACGACAAGATCCACCTGTTCGACGCGTTCGGGTTCGCCGAGTCGCGCACGGTGGCGCCTGGCACGAAGCCGGTCACCATCGTGGTCGGCGGCGTCACCGTCGGGCTCGCCACCTGCTACGACCTGCGCTTCCCCGGCCTGTTCCAGACGCTCGCCGGCAGCGGGGCCACCGTGATCGTCGTGCCGGCTTCGTGGGGTGCCGGGCCGGGCAAGCGCGAGCAGTGGGACCTGCTGGTGCGCGCGCGGGCCCTGGACAGCACGGCGTTCGTGGCCGCGTGCGACCAGGCCGACCCGACCACGGTCGGCCGGGAGGCGGGCAAGGCGCCCACCGGCATCGGCGCGAGCGCGGTGGCCGGCCCGCTGGGCACGATCCAGGCGCAGCTCGGCGCGGAACCCGACCTGCTGGTGGCCGACCTGGACCTGGACGAGGTGGAGCGGGCGCGGGCCGCGGTGCCCGTGCTGGCGAACCGCCGCTTCTGACGCCGCCCCGTCAGTGCGGGGCGGCGAGGATGCCGTCCAGCAGCCCCGGGTAGAGGGCGTCCAGGTCGTCGCGGCGCAGGTGGGCGATGCGCCGCGTGCCCTCGACGCGCATGCTGATCACCCCTGCCTCGCGCAGGATGCGCAGGTGGTGGGTGCGCGTCGACTTCGTGATCGGCAGCGGGATGGACCCGCACGCCACCCCGTCGGCGCACTTCGCGAGCTCCCGCACGTACTGCAGGCGCACCGGGTCGCCGAGCGCGGCCAGGACCTGCTCGATCCGGATCTCCTCACGCGCCGGCTGGGGTAGCCGGGCGTCCTGCGCGACGGCGGGCATGGCGCGATCGTACGACGGACATCGAAGTTCGACCACCGTCGTAGTACGGTGACCGTCGTACTTGGATTCCGCCTGGGAAGGTCCCGGATGTTCGCCTCCGCACGCACCCACCTGCTCGCCGCCGGCGCGTTCGCCGTCGGCACGAGCGCCTACGTGATCGCGGGCGTGCTGCCCGCGGTCAGCGCAGAGCTGGGCGTTTCGGTCACCGCCGCCGGGCAGCTCACCACCGCTTTCGCGCTCGCATACGCGGTGAGCGCCCCGGTGCTCGCGACCGTGACGGCCCGGTGGGAACGCAGGCGGCTGCTGCTGGTCGCCCTGCTCGTGTCGGCGGCGGGCAATGCGCTCTCCGCGGTCGCCACGAGCTACCCGCTGCTGCTCGGCGGGCGCATCGTCGCGGCGCTCGGCGCCGCCGCCTACACGCCCGCCGCCACGCTCTTCGCCACCGCGCTGCGCCCGCCCGAGGAGCGGGGGCGCGCCGTCGCCATCGTGTTCGGCGGCCTCACCGTCGCCCTCGCGCTGGGCGTGCCGATCGGCTCGCTGCTCGCCGACGGCATCGGCTACCGCGGGGTGTTCGCGCTCATCGCGGCGGTCAGCGTCGCCACGGCGGTCGCCGTGCGGGCGCTGCTGCCGGTGCTGGAGGGCTCGCCGTCGGTGCCGCTGCGGGAGCGGTTCGCCGTCGCGGCCGACCGGCGCGTGCTCACCGTGCTGGCGATCACGGTGCTCAGCGTCGTCGCGACCATGAGCGTCTACATCTACATCGTTCCGCTGCTCGGCCTCACGACCGGCCTCGCCGGCCCCACCATCGGCGGGCTGCTGCTCGCCTACGGCCTCGGCGCGATCGTGGGCAACGCGTGGGGCGGCCGGGCCACCGACCGGTTCGGGAGCATGCCGACGCTGCTCGCGACGGTCGGCGGCTTCGTCGTCCTGGTGGCGACGCTCCCGTGGACCGCCACGGCTGCGGTGGGGGCGGCGCTCGCCCTGTTCGCGTGGGGCGTGTTCACCTGGTCGTTCAACCCGCCGGTGCAGAACCTGCTGCTGGAGCTGGCCCCGGCGGGCGGGCTGGTGCTGTCGCTCAACGCGTCGGCGATCTACCTGGGCATGGGCCTTGCCGCCGTGTTCGGGGGCGCCGTCATCGGCACCGTCGGCCTGCTCGCCCTGCCCGAGGTCGGCGCGGTGCTCGGGCTGGTGGTCGTCGGCCTGGTGTTCGCGCTGCGCGCCGCCACCCGTCGCGCGCCCGCCCTGGCCGCGGACTGATCCCTCAGCCGCCGCCCGCGGCGACGTCCTTGGTGATCTCCTTGCCGATCTCCTCCGAGATCGCCTTGGCCAGCGCGACGTCCAGCTCCGTGATGCCGCCCTCGGAGTGGGTGGAGCAGCGGAACGTGAGCGTGCGCCAGCGGATGTCGATGTCGGGGTGGTGGTCGCGCTCCTCGGCGATCGCCGCCACGCGGTCCACCACCGCGATGGCGGCGGGGAACGACGGCAGCTGGGTCGTGCGCACCAGCGCGTCCTGCTCCCGCTCCCACCCGGGGAGGTCGGCGAGCGCGGCGGTGATCTCGTCGTCGTCGAGCAGCTTCGGCCTGGGCATGGCGCAATCCTGCGCTACCCGTCGCGGCGCAGCATCCGGAAGACGGTGATCCCGGCGCCCACCGCCAGGTAGCAGAGGGCGCGCAGGGTGCTCGTCACCATGCCGTCGACCGGCATCGGGTCGCGCAGGGCGTCGGCGCCCGCGGTCCACCCGGTGGTGAGCAGGTAGGGCTGCAGCCACTCCAGCGCGGGGATGGCCGACAGCACCCCGAACACGATCAGCCCGCCCAGCACGGAGGCGATCACCACCGACGGGTGCTCGGTGAGCGCGGAGACGGCGAGCGCCACCGCGCCGACGGCGGCCAGCTGCCCGATCGTCCAGGCGACCACGAGCGCGATCCGCCCGAGCGCCTCGTCCGTCTCGAGGGTGGTGCCCGACAGCGTCACGAGCAGCCCCTCGGGGCGGCCGACGACGACCACCCCCGCGAGGACGCCCACCACGGCCAGCGCGAGCACGGCGAGGACCGCGACCACGAGCACGCCGAACGCCTTCATCCCGACCAGACGCAGGCGCCCGACCGGCGCGAGCAGCAGCCCGCGGAGCGTGCCCTGCGCCGCTTCGCCCGCGATCGCGTCGGCCGCGACCATCGCGACGGCGAGCGGCAGCAGCAGCGCGAGCGAGACCGTGATCGCGACGACCGGCAGCACCAGCCCGTTGCCCGCGACGGCGCCGATCAGGCCGCGCCCGCCGCCCTCACCGGGGTCGCCCACGGCCACCCCGATCGAGATCAGCACGGGGACGAGCGCGAACACCGCGAGCATCACGAGCGTGCGGGGGCGGCGCAGCACCCAGCGCAGCTCCGCGCCGAGCAGCCGGCCCAGCGAGACGCTGCGCGGCGTGTCGGTGCCGGGGAGGACGGCCGTCGTGGTCATGACGCGGGCTCCTCGGTCAGCCGGGCGAAGAGCTCCTCGAGGTTGGTGCGGCTGCGGCGGGCCTCGTGCACGGCCACGCCCGCGCGCACGAGCAGCGCGATCAGCTCCGGTGCGGGCGGGCCGTCGTCGCCGACCACCACGGCCTGCTCCTCGGCGCTGGTGCGCTCGGCCCGGTAGGCCGTGGCGCCCGCGGCGCGCAGCGTGCGCAGCGCCAGGTCGACGTCCGGGGTGGTGATGACCAGCCCGGTGGTGCCCGCCGCGAGCAGCGCGCGCAGCTCGCCGGCGGCCACGAGCGAGCCCGCCTGCAGCACGGCGACGTGCGTGCACGTGGCCTCGACCTCGGCCAGCAGGTGGGAGGACACGATGACCGTGGTGCCCGCGTCGTGCAGCTCGGCGATGATCCGCCGCACGTCGCGGGTGCCCGCGGGGTCGAGCCCGTTGGTCGGCTCGTCGAGCACCACCAGCTTGCGCGGCAGCAGCAGCACCGCGGCCAGGCCGAGCCGCTGCTTCATGCCCAGCGAGTAGCCCCGGTACCGGCGGTCGGCGGCCTCGGCGAGCCCGACCCGCTCCAGCGCGGCGTCCACGGCGCCTGCGATCTCGCGGCGGGCGAGCAGCGGCTCCATGGCCGCGGCGCGCAGCAGGTTCTCCCGCCCGGTCAGGAACGGGTGGAACCCGGGGCCCTCGACGAGCGCGCCGACGTGGGGGAGCGCCCGCTCGATGCCCTCGGGCACCGGTTGGCCCAAGAGCTCGGCCGCGCCCCCGGTGGGCCGGGTGAGCCCGAGGAGCATCCGGATGAGGGTGGTCTTGCCGGAGCCGTTGGGGCCGAGCATCCCGAGCACGGAACCGGTCGGGACCTCGAGGTCGATGCCGTCCACGGCGACGGTGCGGCCGAACTCCTTGCGCAACCCGAGCGCCCGTGCCGCGACCGCTCCCCCTACGGGAGCGGCGCCCGCCGGAGCGAGCGCCGCGTCCACCGATGGCATCGTGGTCACCTGGTCAGTGCCTCGCTCAGAACCTGTTCGGGGACCGCTCCGGCCGCGATGCGGCCGTCGTCGGTGACGATCACGCTCGCCACCGCGCTCGTGATCAGCCGACCGCTGCCCCACGGGCCGGTGACGGGCCTGCCGAGCTCGGCGAGCTCGGGGACGCCCTCGGGGCGATCGGCGTCCGACGGGGGAGCGGCGGCCACCACAACAGTGTCCCAGCCGTCGCCCACCGTGGTCGATCCGGAGTCCCCGTTGTGGTGGCCCTCCGGGCGCTGAGCGTCCTCGACCTTCGCACCCGGCGGCGGCGTGAACCGGAACAGCTCCGGGTCCTGCGGGCCGAACGACAGATCGGTGAACCCGACCTCCACCGCCGGGTCGGGCGAGCCGGTGGCGAGCACGGTCAGCCGCAGCGGCATCCGGTGCTCGGCGTCCACCGCCACCCTGACCTCCCGCAGGAGCGTGCGCTCGGTGGGCCGGGGCGCCAGCACCAGCTCGTAGGCCGGGCGCCCCGCCACCTCGGAGGTGCCGTCGACGCTGATCAGGCTCGTCGGCTGCAGCTTCGCGAGCACCTTCGCCGCGGTCGCGCCCGGGTCGGCGTCGCCCGCGTCGCGGTCGTGCTCGCCCTTCGGGACCCGCCGCACGGTGCGGTCCTCTGAGTTCCACGACCAGAACGTCTCGCCGTCGGACACGAGCGTGCGCTCGCCGGAGTCGGTGGGGAGCTGGACGCGGCCGCGGCGGTCGCCGTCGGACCAGATGCGCGCGGTGCTCGTGCCGTTCCCGGCCTGCGGCAGGCCCGGCAGCGCGGGCAGGCCGAGGTCGTTGTCCAGCTCGACGGCGCCTGCCAGCGGCTGCGGGTCGGCGGCGAGCACCGAACGGACCAGCTCCTCGGGGTCGACGGGCGGCAGCGCGGGCTGCGCACCCGCTCCCGCCGGAACCGCCAGCAGGCCCAGCCCGACCACGCCCGCCACCGCGATGCCGGCGGCGGCCGCGCGTCCGAATTCGCTGCTGCGTGCGGTTGCCATGGGGCATAGCGTGACTGATGCGCGCTGAGAGTGTTCTGAGGTGCGCGGATGCGGAGGCGGGTAGCGTCCGCCACGAGCCCGCCTTGAGCGAAGCGGAGGCAATCGAACGTGGCGCGCGTGCTTGTGGTGGACGACGAACCGGGCATCCGGACGGCGGTGGCGCGCGGCCTGACGGCCGAGGGCATGGAGGTCGTCGCCGTCGGGGACGGGCACTCGGCGTTGGAGGCGGCCCTCACCGGGAGCTTCGACGCGGTCGTGCTCGACATCATCCTCCCCGGGCTCTCCGGGTACCGGGTGCTCGAACAGATCAGGGCGGCGGGCGTGGACACCCCCGTGCTGCTGCTCTCGGCGAAGGACGGCGAGTTCGACCAGGCCGACGGCCTGGACCTGGGCGCCGACGGGTACCTCGTCAAGCCGTTCGCGTTCGTGGTGCTGGTGGCCCAGGTGCGGGCCATGCTGCGCCGCCGCGACGCGGCGCTCGGCCGCACCGGCCAGCGCGTCCGGCTCGGCCCGCTGCTCGTCGACCCGGTGGCGCGGTCGGTGAGCTGGCACGGCGACGTCGTGGAGCTGTCGCCCCGCGAGTTCGCCCTGCTGCACGCGCTCGCGAGCCGCCCCGACACCGCGGTCGCGAAGGACGAGCTCCTGCGGCTGGTGTGGGGCGACGAGCAGGCCGCCAGCCGCAACGTCGTCGAGGTCTACGTCGGGTACGTGCGGCGCAAGCTCGACGCCGTCGGCGCCGGTCACGTGCTCAAGACCGTCCGCGGCTACGGGTACATCATCGAGTCACCGTGAGAAGGTTCCGCCGGTGGTGGTCGGCGCGACCGCTGCGGCTGCGGATCACGCTCGTGGTCGGGTGCGTCGCGCTCATCGGCATGCTCGCGCTGAGCCGGCTCGGGGTCAGCATGCTCTACGAGACGATGCTCGGGGCCGCCGACGCCGAGCTGCGCAGCGACGCCCGCGTCGTGGCCGAGCAGCTGGCCGCGGGGACCCCACCGGAGCAGGTGCGCCGGTTCGAGCTGCGGGTCGTCGACATGTCCGGGGTGCCCGTAGACGGCGGCCCGGCGCTCCCGCTGCGGCCCGACCAGACCCGGGCGCTCGCCGCGGGCGACGCCTTCGTCGTCGGCGACTTCCGGGAGCTGCGCCGCTGGCTCGCCGTGCCCGCCGTGATGCCGGACGGGTCGCCGCGGCTCGTCGTCGTGACCTCCGACCTCGTGGGCGGGGCCATCCTGCTGGCGAACGCGACCGTCGGGTTCGTCGTCGGCGCGCTGGTCGTGGCCGCGGTCGTGGCGCTCGCGGCGTGGGCGGCGACCCGGGCCGCGCTGCGCCCCGTCGACCGGATGCGCGTGGCCGCATCGGCGCTCCCGCCGGGTCAGCGCCTGCCGGTGCCGGTCGCCAAGGACGAGCTGCGGGTGCTCGCCGAGGAGTTCAACGCCCTGCTGGCGCGCCGCGACGAGGCCGTGTCCCGCCTCGAGCGGTTCACCGGCGACGCCGCCCACGAGCTGCGCTCACCGGTGGCCGCCATCCGGGCGCAGGCGGAGGTCGCCGTCGCCCACCCCGACCCGGAGCTCACCGACGAGGTGCTGCGGTCCATCGTCGCCGAGGCCACCCGGCTGACCGCCCTGCTGTCCGACCTGCTCGCGCTCGCCCGGGCCGACGCCGGGCAGCGCCCGCCCGCGGAGCCGGTGGACCTCGTCGCCGCCGCCAAGGCCGCCATGGAGCGGGCCGGTGGCGGCACCGGCTGCGAGCGCGACCACATCGACGACCCTGTGCTGCAGCTGGTGGCGCCCACCCCCGCCGAGGTCGCGGCGACCCCGTCGGAGGTGGCGCTCGTGCTGGACAACCTCGTGTCGAACGCGCGCCGCTACGCCCGTTCCCTGGTGCGGATCAGCGTCCTGCCCGCGGGCCGGGTCGTCCGGCTGCTCGTGGAGGACGACGGGCCGGGGATCCCGCCCGCCGACCGCGAGCGGATCTTCGACCGGTTCGTGCGGCTCTCCCCGGAGGCGGGCGGCGGGGCCGGGCTCGGGCTGGCCCTCGTCGCGGCGCTCGTGCACGGGCGCGGCGGCGTCGTGTCCGCCGGGGCCACGCCCACCGGCGGTGGGCGCATCGAGGTGCGTTGGCCCGCCGTGGCCGCCAAGGCCCCGGCGGGGGCGCCGGGCGCTCAGGGGTAGCGGCGCGGGGGCGCGATCTCCTGGTCCTGCTCCTCGGCCGGGACCGGCGACGGGTTCGGCAGGTCCGACGCCTCCGGGTCGCGCGGGGGGAAGCGCATCGGCTGGGCGCGGGGCGCGTCGTCGGGGGCGAGCCCGAGGCCGGCCAGCCCGGACGAGGGCTCGCCCTCCTGCTCGGCCTGCACGACCGTTCCCGGCTGGACCGGCCACCCCGGCGGGACCGTGCGCGCCGGGAGGGTCGGCGCGGCGGGCTGTTGGGTGCCCGCGTCGGCCGCCCGGGGCCCGTCGCCCTGGTCGGCAGGGGGCGCGGCCTCGGCCGACGCCGCCGGCTGCTGCGCGGCGGGCGCCTGCTGCGCGGCCTGCTCGGCGGCGCCGTGGGCCGGGGAGGCCTGCCTCGCGGGCTGCTCGGCGGGCGGGTGTCCGTTCGTGCTGCTCTCGGTGGGTGCCGCGGTCTGCTGCGCGGGCTGCTCGGTGGGCCCGTGGCCGTTCGAGGAGGCCGGTTCCGGCGTCGCGGGTGGATCGGTGGCGGGGTGGGCGCCCGGGGTGGCCCGGGTGTCGTCGGCGGCGTGCTCGGCGGGCGCCGGGGCCGGGGTGGCCTGCGCCGCGCCCTGGCCGTCGTCGGCGGCCCGGCCGTTCGAGGCGGCGGCGTGCGCGTGGCCGGTGTCCCCGTTGGCGGTGACCCGCTTCGCGGGGATGGCCCGGTCGAGCAGCTGACGGCTCGTGTCGAGCTGGGCGGCGAGGTGCTGGCGCAGCTGGTGCAGGTCGTCGACCTCGCGCTGGGCCTCCTCCACCGTCCGGCGCACCGCCTCCTTGGCCTCGGCGAGCACCGTACGGGCCTGCTCGTCCGCGTCGTCCATCACCCGGCGGGCGGTGCGCATGGCCTCGGTCTGCAGCTTCGCGAGCTGCGCCATCGCCTCGCGGCAGCGCAGCGCGAGGACCTGGCGGAACTCCTCGTCGGCCGCGGCGCGGCGGGCGGCGGCCTCCTCGTCGAGGCGGGCGCGCTCGGCGGCGGCCTCGCGGCGCATCCGCTCGATCTCCTCCGCGTCGCGCGGGCTGCGCAGCTCGTCCTCGGAGAAGCCGAAGCCGACGATGTCGCCGGGCTCGCCGCCGACGGACTCGATGATCTCCGCCGCCTGTGCGGCCGCCTGGGCGGCCACGTCGGCGCGCTTGCCGGTGAACTCCTCCTTGGCGAGGCGGAGCATGACCTGCAGCCGCTGGTTCATGCTGTCGACCGTCTCCGCGGGCCCGGCGAGGACGCGCAGCTCGTTCCGCAGCCGCTCGATCTCGGCGTGCGCCGCGTCCAGCTCCTTGCGGCAGGCGGCGAGCTGCCGGCCGAGCTGGGCGGCCTGGTCGGCGGCGGCGGCGCGGTCGGCGGCGAGGATCGTCATCTCGGCGTCGACCCGGCTCAGGTGGTAGGCCACCTGGTCGGGGTCGTAACCGCGGCGCACGACCGCGAACGCGGGCGTGGGGATCGGCGCCTGCTCGGCTTGAGCCATGTGGATCACGGTACGAGCGGGGGCGGCCGCGGTCGCCGATGGGGCGACTATTTCACCTGGTCGTGCGGGTGACGCCCCCGACCGTGCGCACCCGCGCCCGCTGACATCATCGGGGAGTGCCCGTACTGCGCTCCAGCGCGCTGATCGACGCCCCCCGGCGCACCGTGGCGGGCCTCCTGCGCGACGCCGGGGTGTCGGCGGAGGCGATGCGCCGCTGCGGCCACCGCTTCGCCGCGGCCGGCCCGCTGGTGTGCCTCGGCCAGACCGTCCGGTTCGGGGTGCGCGTGCTCCCCGGCGTCCGGGTGCCGATGCGGACCCGGATCACGGCCGTCTCGGAGGAGGGGCTCGAGTCGGTGCTCGTGACCGGCCCGCTGCCCGCGCTGCGCCACCGCACCACGCTCACCGAGACCGCGGCCGGCACGCTCCTGCTCGACGAGGTGAGCTGGACCTCCCCGCTCGGCCGACTGGGCCGCGTCGGCGACGTGCTGCTCGGCCGGGGCCTCGTGCTGCGCCTGCTGGCCGCCCGTGCCGAGACGCTGGTCGAGCGGGTGGCGCAGGTGGCGAGCCGCCCGGTCGTGGTCGCCACCGCGGTGGTGCGCGACGGCGCCGTGCTCGTCGCCCAGCGGTCCCGCCCCGCCGAGCTCGCCGGGCGCTGGGAGCTGCCGGGCGGTCGCGTCGAGGACGGGGAGTCCGAGGCCGACGCGGTCGTGCGCGAGCTGCGGGAGGAGCTGGGGGTCGAGGTCCGCGTGACCGGCCGGCTCGGCACCGACCTGCCGCTCGCCGACGTGCTGCTGCGGGTGCACACCGCCGAGCTGGCCCCCGGCAGCCCCGAGCCGCGGCCGCTGGAGCACGCCGCGCTGCGCTGGGTCCGCGCGGCCGACGTCGCCGACCTCGACTGGGTGCCCGCCGACCGCGCCGTCGCCGCAGACCTGGCCGCCCTCCTCCGCTGACCCCGCGGGTCGCGGTCCGGGTGCGGGCGAGTCGCGGTCCGGGTGTCGGCGAGTCGCGGTCCGGGTGTCGGCGAGTCGCGGTGTGGGTGTGGGCGAGTCGGGGTCTGGGTGTGGGCGAGTCGCGGCCTGCATGTCGGCGAACCGGGCGGAGGCACGAGCCGTGGACTCCGGCCGGCGGTGCCCCGGGGACCGCTCGGGTGATCGACCGGGAGCGCCGCCATGCGCGGTACGGGGACCCGTGGGGCCCGCCGGCGCAGCGGCGTGCCGAGGTGCGGCGACGAGTCGGGCCGGCGCTCGATCGGTCCGCGCCTGGGCGGGTCCGGTTGTCGTCGTTGTGCGCCGGTGACGGCCGCGATCTTCTCCCGGTGCTCGCCGGGCATCCGCGCGGCGGCGACGTCCACGGTCGTCTCGTCGAGCTCGAGCCGGGGTTGTGCGCGGCCGCACGGATGTCGGCACCACCCGGGGTCGAGGTCCTCGAGGCCGGTGCGGGAAGCGCGTCCGCGTGCGCGGGCGCCGTGCCGGCGGATCTCCTGCTGCTGTGCGGCATCTCTTGCGAACCGTGCGAGCCGTCCCGCCGCTGCTCGCGACCGGAGGGACCGGGATCTGGACCCGCAGCACCCGCCCGCCCGACCTCACCCCGCGCATCGGATCGTGGTTCGAGGCAGTCGGCGTCGAGGAGGTGTCGTTCGTCGCAGCGCCGCCCGCCCGGGCCGGTCGGTCGGCGCCGGGGTGCATCGCGGGCCGACTGCCCCCTTCGAGGCGGACCTGCGGCCGTTCACCTTCGTGTGACCGGCCGTCTCCGGCGCCGCAGCAGGATCGGTTGCGGGCCGACCGGACGTGGCGTCTCCTGCTGTCCCCCGCCGCGTCCTCGCCTCGGACCGGCAGCGGCGTCGTTCACACCCGTGAACGCCGTGGAACCGCCCCGGGCCCACCACCGTCCGTGCCGGCATGTCCTTCGAGCTCCTCATCGCCCGCCAGGCCGGCGTGGTCTCCCGCGATCAGGCGCTGAGGGCCGGCCTGGACCCGTCGGCGGTCGACCGGCTCGTCCGGACCCGGCGCTGGCGCCCGCTGCACCCCCGCGTCTACCTCACCCCCGGCCACCCCGCCGGGGACGAGGCCCGGGCGTGGGCGGCGGTGCTGTGGGCCGGCCCGGGCGCGGTGCTCTCCGGGGCGGCGGCCGCGTGGTGGCACGGGCTGCTCGACGACGCCCCGCCCGTCCTCGCCGTGAGCGCCCCGTCGCGCCGGCCGCCGCGGCCGGGGGCCGCGGTGCGGTGCCGGCTGCTCGACGCCCCCGACCGCACCGAGCGGCGCGGCCTCCCCGTCACCGCGGCGGCGCTCGCCGCGCTGGAGGCCGCCGTCGAGCTCGGGGGCACGGCGGGCCGCGATCTGCTGCGGCGCGCCCTGCCGCGGGTCGGCCCGGCGGAGGTGCTCGCGGCGCACCGGCGCCACCCGACGCTCGCGGGCCGGGCGCTCCTGGCGGGCCTCGCGAGCCGCCCGCGGGGTGATCTCCACCACCCCAGGGGCGTGGACCGTGCCCTCCACCGGCGGGTCGAGGTGAGGGCGTCCTCACTCCGGCGGCAGGCCCGCTGCGGCGCCGGGCTACCGTGAAGTGTGAGCACAGCAGCACCCACCCTCGCGGCTCCCGCGCAGCGGTCAGGCGCGTCCCGCGAGTCGGGCGCCCGGCTGCGCAACGTCGCCATCGTCGCGCACGTCGACCACGGCAAGACCACCCTCGTCGACGCCATGCTGCGCGCCTCGGGCGCGTTCGGCGAACGGGCCGCCGTGGTCGACCGCGTCCTCGACTCGGGCGACCTGGAGCGCGAGAAGGGCATCACGATCCTCGCCAAGCACACGGCGATCCACTGGCACGGCATGACGCTGAACGTCGTCGACACGCCGGGCCACGCCGACTTCGGCGGCGAGGTCGAACGCGGCCTGTCGATGGTCGACGGCGTGGTGCTGCTGGTCGACGCGAGCGAGGGGCCGCTGCCGCAGACGCGGTTCGTGCTGCGCAAGACGCTCGCCGCCGGCCTGCCGGTCGTGCTGGTGGTCAACAAGACCGACCGGCCGGACGCCCGCTGCGCCGAGGTCGTCGACGAGAGCCTCGAGCTGCTGCTGGAGCTGGCCGACGAGCTGGAGCTCGACGAGGACACCACCGGGCAGCTGCTCGACCTCCCGGTCGTCTACGCGAGCGGCCGGGCCGGGCGGGCCTCCCGCACCCGCCCCGCCGACGGCGAGCTGCCCGCCGACCCCGGCCTCGACGCGCTGTTCGACGTGATCGCCGAGACCGTGCCGCCGCCCGCCGACGACCCGGACGCGCCGCTGCAGGCCCACGTCACCAACCTCGACGCCACGAGCTACCTCGGCCGCATCGCGCTGTGCCGGGTCCGCGCGGGCGTGATCCGCAGGGGCCAGCAGGTGGCGTGGTGCCGGGCCGACGGCACGACCACCCGCGTCAAGATCACCGAGCTGCTGCGCACCGAGGCGCTCGAGCGGGTGCCCGCCGAGTCGGCGAGCGCGGGCGACCTGGTCGCCGTGGCCGGCATCGCCGACGTGATGATCGGCGACACGCTCGCCGACCCGGAGCAGCCGGTGCCGCTGCCGCGCATCCACGTCGACGAGCCCGCGATCGCCGTCACGATCGGCATCAACACCTCGCCGCTGGCCGGTCGCGACGAGCACCCCGGCACCAAGCTCACCGCCCGGCTGGTGAAGAACCGCCTCGACGCCGAGCTGGTCGGCAACGTCAGCCTCCGCGTGCTGCCCACCGAGCGGCCGGACGCGTGGGAGGTGCAGGGCCGCGGTGAGCTCGCCCTCGCGGTGCTGGTCGAGACGATGCGCCGGGAGGGCTTCGAGCTGACCGTGGGCAAGCCGGAGGTCGTCACGAAGACGATCGACGGCAAGCTGCACGAGCCGTTCGAGCTGCTGTCGGTCGACGTGCCCTCCGAGCACCTGGGCGCGGTCACGCAGCTGGTGGCGGGCCGCAAGGGCGAGCTGCTGGAGATGGTGCACGGCGAGTCGCGGGTGCGGATGGAGTACCGGGTCCCGGCGCGCGGGCTGATCGGCTTCCGCACCGAGTTCCTGACGATCACCCGCGGCGCGGGCATCGCGAGCCACGTCTTCGACGGCTACGGGCCGTGGGTGGGCGAGCTGCGCACGCGCCAGCGCGGCTCGCTGGTGGCCGACCGGTCGGGCCCGGTCACCGCGTACGCGGTCGAGCAGCTCTCCGACCGCGGCGTGCTGTTCGTCGGCCCGGGCACGCAGGTGTACGAGGGCATGGTGATCGGCGAGTACACCCGCGCCGAGGACCTCGAGGTCAACATCACCCGCGAGAAGAAGCTCACCAACATGCGCTCGTCCACCGGCGACGAGCTGGTGAAGCTGACCCCGCCCACCGTGCTCAACCTGGAGCAGGCGCTCGAGTTCTGCGCCCCGGACGAGTGCGTCGAGGTCACGCCGGAGTCGGTGCGGATCCGCAAGGTCGAACTGGACTCGCACGCCCGGGCCCGGCAGCGGGCGAGGGCGCGCAACCCCCGCTGATCCGCCGCGGCGCGCGCTCCATACGGTTGGGGGTATGCGGATGCGGGCGTCGGGATGTGCCGCGCTGGTCCTGGCGCTCGTCGTGGCGCTGGCCTCGTGCTCGGACGAGCCGGTGGCGCCGCCCCCGCCCGCGCCGATCCCGACCCCGCAGCCGGAGCCGACGCGGCTCGTGGTGGGTGTGGACGACCTGGGCGCGGGCTTCAACCCGCACCTGCTCGCCCACCAGTCGCCGGTGACGAGGGCGCTCGCCGCGCTCGTGCTGCCGTCGGTGTTCCGGCCGACCGCGGACGGCACGATGCAGCTCGACCCGACGATCGCGACGAGCGCCGAGGTCACCGCGACGGAGCCGTTCACGGTGAGCTACGAGCTCAACCTCGAGGCCTCCTGGTCGACGAACGCGCCCATCGCGGCCGAGGACTTCGTCTACCTGTGGGAGCAGATGCGCAGCCAGCCCGGCGTCACGGACGCGGCCGGCTACCAGCTGATCACCGAGGTGCGCTCGCGGGCCGGCGGCAAGGCGGTCGACGTCGTGTTCTCCCACCCCTACCCGGCCTGGCAGCACCTGTTCTCCGACCTGCTGCCCGCGCACATCCTCAAAGACGCCCCCGGCTCGTGGATCGGCGCGCTCACCGACGGCGTCCCGGCGTCCGGCGGGCCGTTCCGCGTGACCCAGATCGACCGGGCGCGCGGCGAGGTGCAGCTCGCCCGCAACGACCTCTACTGGGACACCCCCACGGTGCTCGACGAGCTCGTGCTGCGCCGGTTCGAGCCGCAGGAGCTGGGCCCGGCGCTGGCCGCGAACGACGTCGACGTGGCCCTGTCGGAGGCGGGCCCCGACATCCGCACCGCGCTCGGCGGCGTGCAGCCCGCGCCCAAGCTGCAGCCCGCGCCGCAGCCGATCGTGACGCAGCTGGGGATGCGCGCCGACGGCGGGCCGCTCGCCGACGCCCGGGTCCGCCGCGGGATCGCGATGCTCCTGGACCGGGAGGCGATCCGCGCCGCGGTCGCCCCCGAGTCGCTGCCCGCCGACGCGTTCGGCCTCGCCCCCTCGCAGCCGGGGTACGCGTCCACGGCGCCGCCGGACGCGCCGCTGCGCCACGACCCGGCCGCCGCGGCCCAGCTGCTGGCGAGCGCGGGCTGGAGCCGCGACCTCACCACCGGCCGGTGGGCGGTGGCCGGAGGACCGGTGTCGCTGGTGATCGGGGCGGCGAACCAGCGGCCGGACGACGTCGAGGTGGCGCGGGTCGTCGCCGAGCAGCTCGACGCGGCGGGCATCGACGTCACGCTGGTGGCGCCGTCGGCCGTCGAGCTGTTCGGGCAGGCCGCGGTGCCCGCCGTCCCGCCGAGCCCCAGCCCGACGCCCTCGCCGACCGCGCAGCCCTCGGCGGGCGGCGACGCCACGGCCGCCCCGGACGGGGCGGAGGCGACGCCGACGACGACGCCCGCCCCCACCACGACCGCGCTGCCCGCCCCGCCCGGTGGGGTGGAGGTCGACCTGATGGTGCTGCCGCGCACCGCGGGCGGCGACCTCGGCACCGAGCTCGCCTCCGACTACGGCTGCCCCGCCCCCACGTCGCTGGTGCCCGACCCGCCGCGCCCGCCCACCGGGTTCTGCTTCCCCGCGCTGCGCCCCGCGCTCGACGAGCTCGTCTCCGCCGAGGCCCGCCCGGAGACGCCGGCCGCCGTCGAGCAGGTGCTCTGGGCGCAGCTGCCGGCCCTGCCGCTGTTCCAGCCCGTCGACCTCATCGTGGCCACGCCCGCGGGCGACGCCGCCACCGGCATCGGGCCGGGCCCGCTCGTGTCGGGGCCCCTCACCGGAGCGGAGACCTGGCGCGAACCCGCCGAGTGACGCTCCGGGTAAGTTACCGTCCGGTAATGGGTTGATGTCACTCCGTACGGCTCCGGTCACCCTTTGGTCACGATCGAGCGGCGGCGGATGACTGGCGGCGAAAGCGCTTCCTACCGTGCCCTGGGTCGGGGCGCTGGTCCGTCACATGGGCCGGGTTTCGCCGTGCTGGTGATGGAACGCCCGACCCCGGGTGGTCCAGCAGAAGAGAGGGCAGGAAGTCCGATGAGGAGATCTCGAGCGGCGGCGCTCGCCGCCATCGGGGCGGTGGCCACACTGGTGCTCGCGGCCTGTGGCGGAGGCGGCGGCGGTGGCGACGGCGATCCCTCCGAGGACGGGATCTACGCGGACTGCAAGGCGAACCCCAACACCTGCAACGCGGTGCCGGCCTCGGAGCTGCAGCAGGGCGGGACGATCACCTTCGCGATCGAGAAGAACATCCCGAACTGGAACATCAACTCGTCCGAGGGCAACGTCTTCGAGCCCGCTCTGGCGATCAAGACGCTCCTGCCGTGGACGTTCACCACGACGCCGGACCTGAAGATGGTCCTGAACGAGAACGTCCTGGTCTCGGCGGAGCAGACCAGCACCTCCCCGCAGACGATCGTCTACGAGATCAGGCCGGAGGCCGTCTGGAACGACGGCACGCCGATCACCGCCGACGACTTCGTCTTCCAGTGGAAGACGATGAACGGCAAGGACTGCCCCGGCTGCGCCGCGGCGCAGAACGCGGGCTACGACCAGATCGAGTCGATCACCGGCTCGAACGACGGGAAGACCGTCACCGTCGTGTTCGGCACGCCGTACGCCGACTGGAAGAACCTCTTCGCCTCCGGCACGCCGCTCTACCCGGCGCACATCGCGGCCCAGCAGGGCGACCTCAACACCCCCGAGGGCCTGCAGGCCGCGTGGGACTGGTTCGGCGCGACCGTGCCGACCTACAGCGGCGGGCCCTTCCAGGTGGAGAGCTGGCAGGACAACGTCGCGCTGACCCTGGTGCCGAACCCGTCCTGGTACGGCGAGACGAAGCCCAAGCTCGACAAGCTGATCATGCGGGTGATCACCGACGCCACGCAGGAGCCGATCGCGCTGCAGAACGACGAGGTGCAGGTCGTCTACCCGCAGCCGCAGGTCGACCTGGTGGAGCAGCTGGAGAACATCCCCGGCGTGTCGCAGTACCAGGGGCTCGGGCTCACCTGGGAGCACCTCGACCTGAACCTGGCCAACGAGTTCCTGGCCGACGAGGCGCTGCGTGACGCGATCTTCGTGGCCACCGACGTGCAGGCGATCATCGACTCGACGGTCGGCCAGTTCAACGAGGAGGTCACGCCGCTCAAGAGCCACATGTTCGTGCCGGGCCAGGAGGGCTTCGAGGAGTACCTGCCGCCCGAGCAGGGCAGCGGTGACATCGAGCGGGCGCGCCAGATCCTCACCGAGGCCGGCTACACGAACATCGGCGAGGGCCAGCAGCTGACCACCCCGGACGGTCGGGCGGTGCCGCCGCTGCGGATCCGCTACACGGTCGGCAACGCGATCCGCCAGACCACGGTCGAGCTGATCCAGGCGCAGGTGCGTCCGCTGGGCCTCAACCTGGAGATCGTGCCCACCGACGACCTGGGCGAGACCACCGACAGCGGCGACTACGACCTGATCGTCTTCGCCTGGGTGCAGACGCCCGCGTCGTTCAGCAACGCGCAGCAGACCTGGCTGAGCACCTCGGAGAGCAACTACGGCCAGTACAACAACCCCGAGGTCGACCGGATGCTGAACGAGGCGGCGACCTCGACCGACCTCGAGGCGGCCCGCAACCTCCTCAACGAGGCCGGGGCGATCCTCGCCGAGGACTCCTACGTGCTGCCGCTGTACCAGAAGCCGACGATCATCGCCGCGCGCGACGACGTCGCCAACGCCCGGAACAACTCCTCGCTCGACGGACCCACCTACAACGTCGAGGAGTGGGGTCTGCGCGCGTCGAGCTGAGCTCCCACGTCCGGGGCGGTCACGCGGTCGTGCGTGGCCGCCCCGGACGGGGCGTAGCCTGCTCCACGAGCCGCCGTACCCACCACCGGAAGATCACGAATGCTCGCCTTCGCCGTGCGGCGGATCGCGGTTTCCGTCCCGATCCTGCTGATCTCGACGTTCATCGTCTTCATGCTCGCGTCGCTGTCGGGCAACCCGCTGACGCCGCTGTTGACGCGCAACCCACCGCCCCCGCCCGAGACCATCGCCCTCGAGGCGGAGCGGCTGCGGCTGAACCACCCGCTCCTGGAGCGCTACTGGATGTGGCTCACCGGGATCTTCCAGGGTGACTTCGGCCCGTCGGTCCAGTCCAACCTCGACATCGGGGCCGAGGTCGCGGCCCGCTTCCTGGTCACGATGCGCCTGATCGCGGTCGCGATGATCGTGGCGCTCGTGCTCGCCGTGGTGATCGGCGTGATCAGCGCGGTGAAGCAGTACTCCAAGACCGACTACGTCGCGACGTTCCTCGGCTTCCTGTTCCTCGCCATGCCGGCGTTCTGGCTGGCCATCCTGCTCAAGCAGGCGGGGATCGAGTTCAACAACGCCGTCGACGAGCAGGTGATCTACACGATCGGCGACTCGTCGGTGCCGCCCCCGGAGGGCTTCGGGGCGCGGCTGGCCGACATCGCGGGGCACATGATCCTGCCGACGATCTCGCTCGCGCTGATCTCCTACGCGGCGTGGAGCCGCTACCAGCGCGCGGCGATGCTCGAGGTCCTCAACAGCGACTACGTGCGGCTCGCCAGGGCGAAGGGGCTGTCGCGCCGCCGCGTGATGGTCAAGCACGCGTTGCGCAACGCGCTCATCCCGCTGACCACCGTCACCGCCCTCGACCTCGCCTCGATCATCAGCGGCGCCGTGGTCACCGAGACCGTGTTCCAGTGGCGCGGGATGGGCGACCTGCTGCTCACCGCGATCCACTCCGACGACGTCTACGTCGTGATGGCGTGGCTGCTCGTCACCGCCAGCGTGGTGATCCTGTTCAACCTGCTGGCCGACCTGCTCTACGCCGTCCTCGACCCCAGGATCCGCTATGCCTGAGTCCCCCGTGACGGCCCCGGAGGCCGGCTCCCGGGCGCCGGAGCGCGAGTTCACCGTCGCCGAGCGCAGCCAGTTCCAGCTCGTACTGCGCCGGTTCCTGCAGCACCGGCTCGCGGTCGGCAGCCTCGTCGTGCTGCTGTTCCTGGTGCTGCTGGCCTACGTCGGCGGCGCACTGTGGCAGTACGACTTCGGCGAGTTCACCCCCGACAAGTCCGACCCGCCCTCGTTCGACCACCCGTTCGGCACCGACGCCGCGGGCAAGGACCAGTTCGCGCAGGTGCTGCGCGGCACCCAGATCTCGCTGCAGATCGCGGTGCTCGTGGCGCTGTTCTCCACGATCGTCGGCACGGTGTGGGGTTCGGTGGCCGGCTACTTCGGTGGGGCCGTCGACACGATCCTCATGCGGATCTCCGACCTGATCCTCACGCTGCCGCTGCTCGCCGTCGCGGCGATGCTCGCGCACAACTTCGGCGGCTCGTGGTGGCTGATCTCGCTCGTCATCGCCGGTCTGTACTGGGCGTACGTGTCCAGGGTCGCGCGCGGCGTCGTGCTCTCGCTGCGGGAGAAGGAGTTCATCGAGGCGGCGCGGGCGCTCGGCGCGAGCGACGCCCGGATCATCTTCCGGCACCTGGTGCCCAACGCGCTCGGCGCGATCATCGTCAACGCGACGGTCCTCGTGGCCTTGGCCATCCTGCTGGAGACCGCGCTGTCCTACCTCGGGTTCGGGGTGCGCCCGCCGGACACCTCGCTCGGCATCCTCGTCAGCGAGGCCCAGACGGCGCTCACCACCCGGCCGTGGCTGTTCTACTTCCCGGGCCTGTTCATCATCCTGATCGCGCTGACCATCAACTTCATCGGCGACGGCCTCCGCGACGCGCTCGACCCGCAGCAGACGAAGGTGCGCGCATGACCCGCCCGGAGGAGGACGTGCTCGCCACCGCGCAGACCCGCGGGGAAGCGGCGCGGGCGTCGCACGACGTGGTGCTCGAGGTCGAGAACCTCACCGTCGGCTTCCCCACCGACGACGGGCTCGTGCAGGCCGTCCGCGGCGTCAGCTACCAGCTGCGCCGGGGCGAGGTGCTGGGCATCGTCGGCGAGTCGGGGTCCGGCAAGTCGGTCACCTCGATGGCCGTCATGGGGCTGCTGCCCGGCACGGCCCGGGTCGCCGGGTCGGTGCGGTTCGACGGCCGGGAGCTGATCGGCGCCTCGGACGCGGAGCTGACCAGGATCCGCGGGCGGCGCATCGCGATGATCTTCCAGGACCCGATGACGTCGCTGAACCCCGTCTACACGATCGGCTACCAGATCGCGGAGGCGGTGCGCGCCCACCACGACGTCAGCAAGGAGGCCGCGCTCGCCAGGGCCGCCGAGCTGTTGGAGATCGTGCGCATCCCCAACGCCAAGGCGCGCCTGTCGAACTACCCGCACGAGCTGTCCGGCGGCATGCGGCAGCGCGTCGTCATCGCGATCGCGATGGCCAACGACCCGGACGTGATCATCGCCGACGAGCCGACCACGGCGTTGGACGTCACCGTCCAGGCGCAGATCCTCGACGCGCTCGACACCGCGCGCGAGGAGACCGGAGCGGCCATGGTGCTGATCACCCACGACCTCGGCGTCATCGCCGGGCGCGCCGACCGCGTGCTCGTCATGTACGCGGGCAAGCCGGTCGAGAGCGGCAGCGCCGACGACGTCTTCTACACCCCGCGCATGCCGTACTCGCTGGGGCTGCTCGGCAGCCTGCCCCGGCTCGACCGGCCCGCCGAGCGGCTCACCCCGATCCCGGGCGCGCCGCCGTCGCTGGTCAACATGCCGCCCGGCTGCCCGTTCACCCCGCGCTGCCCGCTGGCCCGCGAGGTCTGCGACGAGCAGGAGCCCGAGCTCGCCGCCACCACCAGCCCGGAGCACACGGCCGCGTGCCACTTCTCCGACGAGCTGGTGGGGGTCGAGCCGGAGCAGCTGTTCCGGACCCGGGTCACCGACACCGAGGCGCTCGCCGAGTTCGTCCGCGAGACCGCCGACCTGGAATCGTCCGACCTCGAGTCCCGGGACAACGCCTCATGACCGCCGCGCCCGTCGCCGCTCCGCCCGTGCTGAGCGTGCGCAACCTCGTCAAGCACTTCCCGGTGCGCTCCCGCGGGCTGCTGCGCCGCCAGGTGGGGGAGGTGCACGCCGTCTGCGGCGTCTCGTTCGACCTCGCCGAGCGGGAGACGCTCGGGCTGGTCGGCGAGTCCGGCTGCGGCAAGAGCACCACGGCCCGCGCGGTGCTGAACCTGCAGCCGGCCACCTCGGGCGAGGTCTACTACCAGGGCCGCGAGCTCACGTCGCTGTCCCGCAACGAGATGCGGGAGCTGCGCCGGGACCTGCAGATCGTGTTCCAGGACCCGTACGCGTCGCTCGACCCGCGGATGCCGGTCAACGAGATCGTCGCCGAGCCGCTGCGCATCCACGGCCGCTACGGCGACGACGGCCGCGACGTCGTGCGCGACCTCCTGCGCACCGTCGGGCTCAAGCCCGAGCACGGCAATCGGTTCCCGCACGAGTTCTCCGGCGGCCAGCGCCAGCGCATCGGCGTGGCGCGGGCGCTCGCGCTGCGGCCCAAGGTGCTCGTGCTCGACGAGCCGGTGTCCGCGCTGGACGTCTCCATCCAGGCGGGCGTGCTGAACCTGCTCGACGAGCTGCAGTCCGAGCTGGGGCTGTCGTACCTGTTCGTCTCGCACGACCTGTCGGTGGTGCGCCACATCGCCGACCGCATCGCCGTCATGTACCTGGGGCGGATCGTCGAGACGGGCACGTCGCAGCAGCTGTTCGAGGGGCCGGCGCACCCGTACACGCAGGCGCTGATCTCCGCGATCCCGCTGCCGGACCCCCGCAAGGAACGGGCCCGCGAGCGGATCACGGTGGTCGGCGACGTGCCCAGCCCGGCCGACCCGCCGAGCGGCTGCCGGTTCCGCACCCGGTGCCCGAAGTTCGCGAACGAGCTCGGGGAGGCCGAGCGGAAGGCGTGCGTCGAGCAGCAGCCCGAGCTGGTCGAGCGGGGCCAGGGGCACCCGGTGGCGTGCCACTACGCGGAGCGCAAGACCCTGCTCTGACGGGTCCTCGGCGAGTCGCGGTGTGGGTGTGCGCGAGTCGGGGTGTATGTGC
>NZ_DATGOP010000115.1:0-328200 GCF_035305885.1 Pseudonocardia sp. | reverse complement strand
CGGTAGCGGCCCGACCGCTCGTGGAACACCACCGACGCCCGCCCCTGCGACCGCGCGATCTCCACCCGCGCCTGCGCCTCGTCCGGCGCCTCACCCATCGCGAACCCGCCCCCCGGCACCTCGGTCATCCAGAACGCCATGTTCGAGAGCGTATCGAACATTCAACAGTGTTGCACAGTATCTCGTGGATAAATCCAGTCGATGACCAGGAACAACTACCAGGGACGGGGACCTCTACCTAGCGTCGAGCTGTGGCTCGCCGTCCCCTGATCACCACCAGGGACCTCGCGCGCCATCTCCAGGTGCATCCCGAGACCGTCCGGGAATGGGTGCGCACCGGCCGCATCACCCCGACCGCCGTCACCCCGGGCGGGCAGTTCCGCTTCGACCTCGACGACGTCCTCCGCCAGCTCGGCCAGCCCCGCAGGCGCCCGGACCCCGAGGACGCCTGAGCCGGGCTCAGCGCGCGGCCGCGTACCGGGCCGCGATCGCGGCGGCGCGGTCGTGCAGGGCGGCGCGCAGCCGGTCCGGCGCGAGCACCTCGACGTCCGCGCCGAGCTGCCACACCGCCCACTCCGCGTGCCGGTGGTCCTGGAACGCGACCTCGAGCCGCAGCAGGCCGCCCGCCTCCGCCTCCTCGGAACGGACGGCGACCGCGGTGCGCACGAGGTCGTCCCGGCGGTCCGGGGCGACCCGGGCCAGCACGACGATCTGCTCGCCGCCGCTGCGGAACCGCGCGCTGCGCTCCCGCCAGGCCCGCTCCAGGTCGACGTCGTCCGGCCGCTCGGCCGGCTCGGCGAGCTCCTCGGCCGCCAGCACCCGCGACAGCCGGTAGGTGCGGTCCGCGCCGGACCGCGTGGCGAGGAGATAGCCGAGGCCGCGCGCGGTGACCAGCCCGATCGGGTCCACCGTGCGCCACCACGGCACCTGGTCGGCCGCCGCGTAGTGGATGCGCAGCTTGTGCCCGGCGAACACCGCGCGCCGGACCTCGGCCAGCACGTCGTCGGGGATCTCGTCGGTGACCAGCCGGCGCGCGAGCAGATCGGTCTCCGGCTCGACCAGGATCCGGCCGGCCGCCTCGCTCGCCCGTCGGCTGTTCGGCAGCGCGTCGACCACCTTGAGCATCGCCGACGACAACGCCGGGCCGAGCCCGAACACCTGCGCGCCGCGCCGGGACCCGGCGATCATCAGCGCGAGCACCTCGTCGTGGTTCAGGCCGGTGAGCTCGGTGCGGAAGCCGGGGAGCAACGCGTACCCGCCGTGCCGCCCGCGTTCGGAGTAGACCGGCACGCCCGCCGTGGACAGCGCCTCGATGTCGCGCAGCACGGTGCGGGTGGACACCTCCAGCTCCCGCGCCAGCCGCCCCGCCGTCATCCGGCCGTGCCGGCGCAGCAGCAGGACCAGCGAGACCAGCCGGTCGGCACGCACCCGTCGAACCCTATCCGGATATGCGACGGAGGTTGTCGCGATTCCGCGACAGGCTCCCGATCGACAGCGAATCCCGATCGACGAGGAGCCGATGTGGCGATGGAGCGGACGGCCGTGAACCCCGTGACGTGGTCGGTGGCCATGGGCTTCCACCAAGGGGAGCTCGTCTGCGGGCACACGCGGACCCTGTACTGCTCGGGGCAGACCGCGACGGGGCCCGACGGCACGCCCCGGCACGAGGGCGACATGGCCGCGCAGCTGGCGCTGAGCCTCGACAACCTGGAGGCGGTGCTCACCGGGGCCGGCATGACGCTTGCGAACCTCGTCCGGCTCGGCGTCCACACCACCGACGTGGACCTGCTGCTGACGCATTACGGCGTGCTGGCCGGGCGGCTGGGCGCCGCGGGGGTCGCCCCGGCCACCACCCTGCTCGGGGTGACCCGGCTGGCGGTCCCGGGGCTGCTGGTCGAGATCGACGGCACCGCCGTCGCGTGATCGCGGTGCCCCACCTGGTGACGATCGGCGTCTACGGGTTCGACGCCGAGTCCTTCCTCGACCGCCTGCGCCGGGCGGACGTCCGCCTGCTGGTCGACGTGCGCCAACGCCGGGGCGTCCGCGGTCCCGAGTACGCCTGGGCGAACTCCCGGCGGCTGCAGGCGGCGCTCGCCCGGGCCGGGATCGCCTACGCGCACCACCGCGAGCTCGCCCCGACCACCGAGCTGCGCAAGCTCCAGTACGCCGAGGACGCCCGCCTCGGGGTCGGCAAGCGCTCACGCCGGGCGCTCGCCGTCGCGTACACCCGCCGCTACACCACCGAGATCCTCGACCGCGCCGACCTCGCGCCGCTCGCCGCGGCCCTGCCGAGCAGCGGGACCGCGGCGCTGCTCTGCGTCGAACGCGACCCCGAGGCCTGCCACCGCTCGCTGATCGCCCGGCGGCTGGCGGAACGGCACGGGGTCGCGGTCGAGCACCTGCTCCCGCGGTGACGTCGGCTCCCGCGTGGGCGGCGACGTGGGCCAGGACGGCCGGTCCGGAGGCCGACCCGCGGTTGACCGGGTCGCAGCGCGATGGGATAAAGCCCTCGCCACCGGCCGGTGAGAGGGGCGGGCCCATGACGTCCACGTCCGAAGCCGCGTTCGCGGCCCGCAGCAGGCCCTCGCGGCTCCTGGAGCCCGGGGCCGCGGTCACGCGCGAGGAGCTGCAGCTCGCGGCCCGCAACCACGGGCTCCCGCTGGAGATGCTGTGCGAGGAGCTGACCCCGCCGGGGCTGCACTACGTCCTCACCCACTTCGACATCCCGCGCATCGATCCCGCGGCGTGGCGCCTGGAGATCGGCGGGGCCCTCGCGCGGCCGGTCACGCTCGACCTCGCCGACCTCACCCGGCTGCCCCGCCGCAGCGTCCGCGTCACGCTCGAGTGCGCCGGGAACGGCCGCGCCCGCCTCGACCCGCGCCCGGAGAGCCAGCCGTGGCTCGTGGAGGCCGTGGGCACCGCGGAGTGGACCGGCACCCCGCTCGCGCCGCTGCTGCATTCCGCGGGGCTGTCCGACGCGGCGCGGGACGTCGTGTTCACCGGCGCCGACCACGGCGTCGAACGCGGCGTGGAGCAGGACTACCAGCGCGGCCTGCCGCTGGTCGACGCGCTGGCCGAGGACGTGCTCATCGCGTACGAGATGAACAGCGCCCCGCTGCCGCCCCAGCACGGGTACCCCGCCCGCCTGGTGGTCCCCGGCTGGTACGGCATGGCGCACGTCAAGTGGCTGACCAGGATCGACGTGATCACCGAGCCGTTCACCGGGTACCAGAACCGGGTGAACTACCGGGTCCGCGTGCGGCAGGGGGAGGAGCCGGGCGAGCCGGTCACCCGCATCGAGCCGCGGGCGCTGCTGCAGCCGCCCGGGTTCCCCGACTTCATGACCCGCCACCGGTTCGTCCACCCGGGCCGGGTGCCCCTGCGGGGCAGGGCGTGGTCGGGGTGGGGGCCGATCACCGGGGTCGAGGTCAGCGCTGACGGCGGCGACACCTGGCAGGAGGCGCAGCTCGGGCCGGAGGCGAGCGGCCGGTGGGCGTGGCGGCGGTTCAGCGCCGTGTGGGACGCGCGGCCCGGCGACCACGAGCTCTGCGTCCGCGCCCGCGACGCGACCGGCCGGCTCCAGCCCCTGCGGACCCGGTGGAACGTGAGCGGGTTCGTCAACAACGAGGTGCAGCGGGTGCCGGTCACCGTGCTGGACGCCTGAGGCGCCTACGTCGTTCGCCCACTTTCGGGGGAGCGACCACCCGGCTCGCCCCGCCGCCGCCCCCGCTGCGGTAGAAGGGCGGCGATGACGGAAGAGGGGACCGGGATGCCGTCCTCGCGCGGGCGGCGACGGCGGGTCGGTCGCGCCACGGCGTTCGTGGCCGGGGGCGTGGTCGTCCTGCTCGGGGTGCTCGCCGGCGGGTACGTGCACCAGAACGTCACCTGGCTCCGTCGAGGGCTGGAGGCCGTCGCCGAGAGCGGGTTCGTCGAGAAGCACGCCACGGTGGACGGGCAGCGGATCGCCTATGCGGAAGGCCCGGACAACGGCCCACCGCTCGTGCTGATCCACGGTCAGGGCAGCCGGTGGCAGGACCACATGCGCGTCCTGCCGGAGCTGGCGGAGGACCACCACGTGTTCGCCGTCGACGTCCCGGGGCACGGGGCCTCCGACCGCCTCGCCCCGGAGCGCTACTCGAACGTCGTCGTCGGCGACCTGCTCGCCGGGTTCGTCGACCAGGTCGTCGGGTCGCCTGCGATCGTGTCCGGCCACTCCTCCGGCGGCCTGCTGGCGCTGCACATCGCTGCTGCGCACCCCGAGCTGGTCACCGGGCTGTTCCTCGAGGACCCGCCGCTGTTCTCCTCGCAGATGCCCCGGCTGACGAGCACCGTCGGCGGCGGCATGCTCGTGCTCGCCGACCGGTACCTCGCGGCCGGTGCGCCGGACGGGGACTTCCAGCAGTACTTCCTGCGGCACGGCGACTACTTCGAGTTCTTCGGCCCGCTCGCCGGGCCGATCGCCCGCGACGCCCTCCGGCGGGCTCGCGAGCGCCCCGGCGAGCCGGTCCAGCCGTTCTACCTGCCAGGTGAGGTCACCGTGTTCTTCCACGGCCTCGTGCGCTACGACCCCGCGTTCGGCGCCGCCTGGGTGCGCGACGGCGGACGGTGGTACGCCGGCTTCGACACCGAGGCGGCGCTCCGGTCCGTCCGCGTGCCGACCACCTTGTTGCACACCAACTACTTCGAATCGCGCGACGGGACCGCCTACGACGACTCCGGGACCCTGCGGGCGGCCATGGACTCCGCCGACGTCCAGCGCGCCCTCGCGCTCCTGCCGCCCGACACCCGGCTCGTCCAGGTCGCGTCCGGCCACCTGGTGCACTTCGAGCAGGCCCGGACCTACACCGAGGCCCTCCGCGAGCTCTCCGCTCGCGTCCGCTGAGCGATCCGGTTCGCGTCGGTGAAGACCACCTGAGCCGTGCCCGCCGTCTCGGGGTCTCCTCCGTCAGCGAACCGCGGCCTCCGGCTCGAACGCCGACAGCGCGACGTCCTGCCAGCGCTCCCACTCGGCGATCCGCGCCATGTGCTCTGCACGCACCGCCTCGAAGGGCTTGCCGAAGAAGACCCGCAGCGGCGGCTCCTCGGCGTCGACGACGGCGAACAGCGCGGGCACCGTGGCCACCGGATCCCCGACCTCGAAGGTGTCGACATCCTCCCGGAGCCGGTCGTAGGCGGCGATGGGCTTGCTCTGCCGGGAGCCGACCTCCAGCCAACCCGTGCGGTACGGGCCGGGCTCGATGTTCGTCACCCGGATACCCAGGTCGCGCACCTCCTTGGCCAGCGACTCGCTCAGCCCTTCCAGCGCCCACTTCGACGCGTGGTAGGCGCCGATGCCGGCGTAGGCCCGGACGCCGCCCTCGCTCGTGACGTTCACCAGGTGCCCGCCGCCCTGCTCGCGCATGATCGGCAACGCGGCCTGCAGGGCCCAGAGCGCGCCGAAGAAGTTGGTCTCCATCTGGTCGCGGATCTCGGCCTCGGCGAGCTCCTCGACGGCGCCGAAGTGCCCGTAGCCCGCGTTGTTGAGCACGATGTCCAGCCGGCCGAACCGGTCGGCGGCCCGGCGAAGCGCGTCGAACACCGCGTTCCGATCGGTCACCTCGAGCTGGAGCGGGAGCAGCGCCTCGCCGTGGGTCGCGACGAGGTCGTCGAGGGAGTGCGGATCTCGCGCAGTGGCGGCGACCAGGTCGCCGCGCTGGAGGATCGCCTCGGTCCAGAGGCGGCCGAAGCCCCGCGACGCGCCGGTGACGAACCAGACCTTCGTGCTGTTGCGCTCCGTCATGCCCTCAGGCTGCGCCGGGCCGAGGTGTGCGACAAGCGATGCTTTTGCAAGCATGCCATGAGCAAACCGCATACGTTGCGGACATGGCCGAGATGACGCTCGCCGGGTTCCGCGTCGTGCACGAGGTCGCGGGGCAGGGTTCGTTCAGCGCGGCAGCGATCTCCTTGGGCTACACGCAGTCCGCGGTGTCCCGTCAGGTCGCGGCCATGGAGCACGCGGCCGGTACCGCCCTGTTCGAGCGCCTCCCCCGTGGGGTGCGACCGACGGCGGCGGGAGAGGTCCTGGTCCGGCGGGCGGCACGGATCCTCGGCGAGGTCGACGGTGCGTTGGAGGAGGTCTCCGGCGTCCGAGACCGGCTCGCCGGGCGCATGGTGGTCGCCGGTTTCCCCACCGCCGCCGCGGTGCTGCTGCCGCGCGCGATCGCGCTGCTCGGGCAGCGGCACCCCGATCTCCAGGTGGAGTTGCAGGAGGCGGCGAGCCCGGTCCAGCTCCGCCGGCTGCGGGCGGGTCGGATCGAGGTCGCGTTGCTGGCCACGGGGGATGTGGTGCCGGAGCGGGACCTGGTCGGACTGCGCCACGAGGTCGTGGTGATCCCGCGCGGCCCCGGCATCGCCGTTGCGGTCGGCCACAGGCTGGCCGACCGGGAGTTCGCCACCGTCGCCGATCTGGCCGACGAGACCTGGATCGTGGGGACCGGACCGGCGGGCGAGCCGCAGTTCGGGCCGTGGCCGGGGCTCGACCGGCCTCGGATCGGCTACGCGGTGCGGAACTGGCCCACCCGGTTCGGGCTGGTCGCCGCCGGCCTGGGCATCACCCGGGTCCCGGGGCTCGCGGCGGACTCCGTCCCGGCCGGCGTGCGCTGGCTCCCCGTCCGCGATCCGGCCGTGAGCGGGTCGCTCGAGGTCGCCACCGCGGAATCGCGTTCGGCGGCCGCGCAGGCGGTGGTTCGGGCCGTTCACTCCGTGGCGTCGCGAATGGTGTAGCGACCGGGTGCGTGGGCGCCGTGGCCGTGGGTGATGTACACGGCGACCAGTCGGCGGCCGTGGTCGCGGATCCAGTCGATCAGGCGCTCGTTCCGGTCGGTCGTCGGGAAGGTGTCGACGAGCACGGCCTCCTCGTCGCCCCAGACGAGCGTCGCGGCGTTCGCCACCCAGCGCCGGCCGTCGTGGCCGGCGGGGAGGTCACGCACGACGCCCTCGCGGCGCTCGATCCGTGTGTCGCACTGCGGTGTGCTCGGCCATCTTCGGCACTCCGTCCCTTCCGATCGAGGCGGCCGTCGCGCCGCGGGGCACGCCGCCGCTCGAGTCACCCGACTCGATGGGATCGGGGCGAGTCGCAGACGCACGAAAGCCCCGCCGGCGACCGGTGGTCACCGTCGGGGCCGTCGAGGGGTGAGGGCGTCCGAGCGGAATGCCTTCCGCTGGTCAGGACGCGGAGCCGGAGGTCGGGATCGAACCGACGACCTACCGCTTACAAGGCGGTTGCTCTACCACTGAGCTACACCGGCCGGTACCGCGCCATCCTAGTCGCGAGATCCCCGGTCACACCTACCCTGGGCGACATGCCGCAGTCGATCGCCACCACCGGGGGCGGGTTCCCCCGATGACGCCTGGCGAACGGTTCACCCGTCGGGTCCGCAGCGCGCTCAGGCGCGAGGCGCACGGCCTGCTGCACGCCGGCCCACCGACGATGCAGCTGATGCGGCCGCTCGGTCCGAGCGTGCCGGACGACGCCCGCGTGCAGCAGGTGCTCGACCTGTGCATGCGCGTGGGCGAAGTGCTTCTCTCCAGCGGCGAGAGCGTGGACGAGACGACGCAGACGATGCTGCGGCTGGCCTCGTCCGCCGGGCTCTCCGCGGTCGACGTGGACATCACGTTCAGCTCGATCACGATGTGCTGCCACCGGGGCATGGCGGCCGCCCCGGTGACGTCGATGCGGCTGGTCCGCTACCGATCGCTCGACCTCACGCGGCTCGAGGAGGTCTCGAAGATCGTCGAGCGGGTGGAGCGGGCCGAGCTGGACGTCGAGTCGGCGTCGGCCGCGCTCTCCGACGCCGTCAGCGCCCCGCACCCGTACCCGCGGTGGGTCGCGACGGCCGGGTGGGCGGGGCTCGCGGGGTCGGTCGCGCTGCTCCTCGGCGCCGCACCGATCACCGCGCTGGCCGCGTTCCTCGTCACGGGGCTCATCGACCGGCTGGGCCGGCTGCTCAACCGGTGGGGGCTGCCCGCGTTCTTCCGGCAGGTGGTCGGCGGGCTGGTCGGCACCGGCGCGACGTTGATCCTCTTCGCGGCGGGGTTCATCCCGCCGGGCACCCGGCCCTCGCTGGTGGTCGCGGCGAGCATCACGGTGCTGCTGTCGGGGCTGTCGGTCGTGAGCACCGTCCAGGACGCGATCTCCAGCTACTACGTCACGGCCGCGGGCCGGATGATGGAGATCGGGCTGCTCTCCGCGGGCCTGCTCACCGGCGTCGTGCTGGCGCTGAAGATCGGTTTCGAGTTCGGGGTCGTGCTCGAGGTGGCCGGCGAGCTGCCCAGGAGCGCGGGGCGGTTCGGTCTGTCCGTCCTCGCGGCGGCGCTGGCCGCGGCCTCGTTCTCGCTCGCCGGCTACGCGCGCTGGCGGCCGCTGCTCGCCGCGGGTCTCGCCGGCGCGGCCGGGTGGGGCACGTACGGGACGCTCACCCAGGTCTTCGCGGTCGGCCCGGTGGCGGCCACCGGGGCCGCGGCGATCATCATCGGCATCGCCACCGGCCTGCTGCGGCGCGGCGGCGGCATCTCGCCGCTCGTCGTCACGCTCGCGGGCATCACCCCGCTGCTGCCGGGGTTCACCGCCTACCGCGGCTTCTACCAGCTCGCCGTCGAAGGGCTCGCCGACGGGCTGGTCACCGTCACGGTCGCGCTCGGCATCGGCCTCGCGCTCGCCGCGGGCGTCGCGCTCGGTGACTTCGTGGCCCGCCCGCGCCGCCCGACTCCTTCCTCCGCGTCCGAATCGGCGCCACCCGAGCCCGACCGGCAGTAGGCTCGTACGCGCTGATCGCACGAGGAGGAACATGCCGTCAGGCACCGAGCAGTCCGCCGATTTCGTGGTCGTGGCCAACCGGCTGCCCGTCGATCTGGAGAAACTGCCCGACGGGTCACAACGCTGGAAGCGCAGCCCGGGTGGCCTGGTCACCGCGCTCGAACCGATGCTCCGCAGCCGGGACGGCGCATGGGTGGGCTGGCCGGGCCTCCCCGACGTCGACGTCGAACCGCTCGTCGAGGACGGGCTCTACCTGCACCCCGTGCGCCTGTCCGCGAAGGACGTCGAGGAGTACTACGAGGGCTTCTCCAACGCCACGCTGTGGCCCCTCTACCACGATGTGGTCGCCCCGCCCGCGTTCCACCGCCACTGGTGGCAGACCTACGTCCGGGTCAACCAGCGGTTCGCCGAGGTCACAGCGGAGGTCGCCGCGGAGGGCGCCACGGTCTGGGTCCAGGACTACCAGCTCCAGCTGCTGCCGGCGGCGCTGCGCGAGCTGCGACCCGACCTGCGGATCGGGTTCTTCCTGCACATCCCCTTCCCGCCCACCGAGCTGTTCATGCAGCTCCCGTGGCGCAGGCGCATCGTGGAGGGCCTGCTCGGCGCCGACCTCGTCGGCTTCCACACCCCCGGCGGCGCCCGCAACTTCCGCTGGCTCGCCACGCGGCTGGCCGGCGCCACGCCGGGGCACGGGCGCACCGAGGTCGTCTTCGAAGGGCGCACGGTCAAGCTCGGCGCGTTCCCCATCTCGATCGACTCGGGCAACCTCGACCGGCTGTCGCGCACCCCCGAGGTGCTCGAGCGCGCCAAGCAGATCCGCTCCGAGCTGGGCGACCCGGAGCGGATCGTGCTCGGTGTGGACCGGCTCGACTACACCAAGGGCATCGACGTCCGGCTGCGCGCCTTCGAGGAGCTGCTCGAAGAGGGCCGGGTCAGCGCCGAGGACACGGTGATGATCCAGCTCGCCACGCCGAGCCGGGAACGGGTCGAGCACTACCAGAAGATGCGGGCCGACATCGAGCAGGCGGTCGGCCGCATCAACGGCGAGTACGCCCGCGTCGGGCACCCCGCGGTGCACTACCTGCACCAGTCGCTGCCCCGCGAGGAGCTGGTCGCGTTCTTCGTCGCGGCCGACGTCATGCTCGTCACGCCGCTGCGCGACGGGATGAACCTCGTCGCGAAGGAGTACGTCGCGTGCCGCCACGACGGCGGGGGCGCCCTGGTGCTGTCGGAGTTCGCGGGCGCCGCGCTGGAGCTCAAGGACGCGCTGCTGGTCAACCCGCACGACACGGACGGCGTCAAGAACGCGCTCTACCACGCGCTCACCATGCCGTCGGAGGAGGGCCGCAGGCGGATGCGGGCGCTGCGCAGGCAGGTGCTCACCCACGACGTCGACCGCTGGGCGCGCACGTTCCTCGACGCGCTGGGCCTCCCGCCGTCCGACGGGGAGGGGCGGTGACCGACCTGCAGGCGGCCGTCGAGGCGCTCGCCCGGGTGCCCCGCCTTCTCGTCGCCCTCGACTTCGACGGGGTGCTCGCCCCGATCGTGCCGGTCCCGTCGGACGCCCGGCCGCTCCCGGAGAGCGCGGCCGCCATCGACGAGCTGGCGTCCCTGCCCGACACCACGGTGGCGCTGCTCTCGGGCCGCGGGCGGGCCGACCTCGCCGCCGTCTCCGGCTTCGGCGACCCGGTCCGGCTCATCGGCAGCCACGGCAGCGAGCTCGACGACGGCTCCTCCCCGCTCGACGACGAGCAGCGCCGGCGCCTCGAGCGCCTGACCGCCGGGTTGCGCGAGCTCGTCGACGGGGAGCCGGGGGTCGCCCTCGAGGCCAAGCCGACGGGCGTCGCCGTGCACGTCCGCAACGCGCCGCCCGAGGTCGGCGCCCGCGTGCTCGACGCCGTGCGGGCCGGGCCGGCCACGTGGGAGGGCGTCGAGAGCACCCCGGGCAAGGCCGTGCTCGACCTGTCCGTCGCGCGGATGGACAAGGGCGCCGCCCTCGAGCTGCTGCGCGAGCGCGAGGCCGCCGACGCCGTGCTGTTCGCCGGCGACGACGTCACCGACGAGACCGCGTTCGCCCGCCTGCGCCCCGGCGACGTCGGGGTCAAGGTCGGCCCCGGCGACACCGCCGCCGAGCACCGGGTGGACGCGCCGCCCGACGTCACCGCGCTGCTGCGGCAGCTGGTCGAGGCCCGCAAGCGCCGGTTCACGAGCTGATCACGTGCGGTCGGCGGCGGCCAGCCGGCGGTCTGCCTCCTCCCAGCCCAGGGGCAGCGACCCCGCGGGCGCCGTCCAGAACCGGAAGGCCGACTCCGCCATCGCCGCCCGCTGCCGGCGCATCACCGACCGGTGCGGCTCGCCGCGCACGGCCGCGTCCAGCGCCGCCCGGTCCCGCCAGGCGCTCAGGGTGGCGAACTCCCGGCGCAGGGGGTGGGCGACCAGCGAGACGCCGACCGCACCCTCGGCCTTGCGCATCTGCGCCAGCACACGCATGGAGTCGACGAAGAACGGCAGGACGTGGCGGAAGCCGCGCACGCGGAAGCGGGAGGCCATCACGACGACCTCGCTCGTCGGCGGGGCGTCGGAGACGGGGATCCAGGGCAGGGCGGGCACGGGCGACTCCTCATCGGTCTTGTCACTGACAAGATGCCCGCGATCGACCATCTTGTCAATGGCAAGACCTCGGGTAGGGTGGGCGGATGCCCTACCACCACGGTGACCTGCGTCGCGCCCTGCTGGACACCGCGCTCGAGGCCATCGGAGAGCAGGGACCCGCCGCGGTGAGCCTGCGCGAGGTCGCGCGGCGGGCGGGCGTGTCGCACGCCGCACCGACCCACCACTTCCGCGACAAGACCGCGCTGCTCACCGCGATCGCCGCCGAGGGGTGGTCGCTGCTGGCCGACGCGCTGCGCGAGGCGGCCGCGAGCGGGGGCGACTTCGCCGACCTCGGCGTCGCCTACGTCGTGTTCGCCACGTCGCACCCCGCGCACTTCGCCGTGATGCGGGCGCCCGGGCTCACCCGCGCCGACGACCCCGAGCTCGAGGCCGCGATGGAGCGGGCACGCACCGAGCTGCGCTCCGGCGTCGAGCGGTTCGAGGCGGGCAGCACGCGCGACGCCGACACGACCGCGCTCGCCGCGTGGTCGCTGGTGCACGGCCTCGCGACCCTGATCCTCGAGGGTGCCGTGCCGCTCAAGACGGACGCGGACATCACCGAGGTGGCCCGTGCGGTGACCGCCCGGCTGCGCCCTCCGTGAACCGCGGGCCCGCCGGATCCGGGAGCCCACCCGCGATCCGACGAGCGGCGCGTCCGTCGGAACCCGTCCGACGAACGCGCCGTTCGCCGGAATCGGGCGCTCACCAGCCGGAGAAGAAGCGTTCCTCCACGCGGGGGCGGCCGCTCGTGGTGCCGACCACCAGCTCGGTGGGCAGCGTGATCTGGCGCGGCCGGTTGCGGTCGCCGCGCTCGAGCAGCAGCTCCCCGGCCACCCGCCCCTTCTCGCGCACGGGCTGGCGCACCGTGGTGAGCCCTGCGCGCTCGGCCTCGGGCACGCCGTCGAACCCGGTGATCGTGAGTTGGTCGGGGACGGCGAGGTCGCGCTCGGCGGCATGCCGCAGCGCGCCGAGGGCGAGGATGTCGGACGTGCAGACCAGGGCGGTGACGTCCGGGTGGGCGGCGAGCAGCTCGGCCGCCGCGTCCTGCCCGGCATCCACGCTGTGGTCGAAGCGCTCGTGGACGGGCACGTCCGCCCAGTCCACGCCCACCTCGGCGAGCCCGTCCCTGATGCCGGCGAGCCGGTTGCGCTGCACCGGGTAGGTCGCGTTCGCCTGCCGCTCGGCGCTGGCCGGGCCGTCGTTGTGCCCGGCCGCGAGCCGCATGCACAACACCCCGAACCGGCGGTGCCCGAGCCCGGTGAGGTGCCGCGTGAGCGCGAGCATCCCCGACCGGTCGTCGACGCCGACCCGGTCGACGCCCTCCACGTTCATCGGCTGGTCGCACACCACCGTGGGGACCGGCCGCTCGAGCACGGCGAGGAAGTGCGGGTCGTCCTCCCGCACCGAGTACACGACGAACCCGTCGACGCCCGCCTGGTGCACCGCCGTGACGTCGGCGTGGTCGGGGCTGACGGGGACCAGCAGCAGCCCTTGGCCCGCCTGCTCGCACGCGAGCGCGAGGCCCTCGAGGAACCCGGTGGCGGCGGGGTCGCGGAACGCGTAGGAGAGCGCCTCGGTGAGCAGCAACCCGACCGCTCCCGCCTTGCGGGTGCGCAGGGAGCGCGCGACCGGGTCGGGCCCTGGGTAGCCGAGGCGTCTCGCCGCCTCGAGCACGCGAGCGCGCAAGGGCGCAGACAGCTGGTCAGGACGGTTGTAGGCGTTCGAGACCGTCGTCCGCGACACGCCGAGTTCGGCTGCCAGCGAGGCGAGAGTCGCGGGACGGCGGACGTTGGGAGGCCCGGCCATCGTCGAACCGTAACGGTTCAGACACTCGGCGGGGAAGTCGTGTGAGATGGCCCTCCGTCCCGGCGTCACCCGACCGGCTACAGTGAATGACAACGGTTATCACTTTGATCCAGACCCGGGAGAGCATCCGCCATGCCGTTCCGCCGCGCAGCCGTCAGCGTGCTCGCCGTGCTCACCGTCGCGGGCTGCGGCTCCGGCGCCCAGGCCCCCGCCGACACACCCGCCGACGACGCGGCGCTGCCGGTCGTCGCCTCCACGAACGTCTACGGCAGCATCGTCGAGGCCGTCGGCGGCGACCGGGTCAGCGTCGAGTCGCTGATCGACGACCCCTCCGCCGACCCGCACTCGTACGAGAGCACCCCCGCGGACGCCGCGGCGGTCGCCAAGGCGCGCCTCGTCGTGGTCAACGGCGGCGGGTACGACGAATTCCTCACCCAGCTCGTCGAGTCGTCGGGGACCGGGCCCGCGGTGGTCGAGGCCGCCGCCCTGTCCGGCCTCGACCCCGCCGAGGACGGCCACCCGGAGGAGGAGCACGCGGCGGGCGAGCCCGGGCACGACGGGCACGAGCACGGCGCGTTCAACGAGCACCTCTGGTACAGCCTGCCCACCGTGCAGAAGGTCGCCACGCAGATCGCCACCGACCTCGCCGCCGCCGACCCCGACGGCGCCGCCCGGTACACGGCCAACGCGGCGGCGTTCAACCAGCGGGTGGCCGAGCTGATCGGCAGGGCCGAGGCCATCGGCCGGGCGCACCCGGGCGCCCGCGTCGCCGTCACCGAGCCGGTGCCGGGCTACCTCGTGGAGGCGGCCGGGCTCACCGACGTCACGCCGCACGAGTTCACGGAGGCGATCGAGGAGGACAGCGACCCGCCGATCGCCGTGCTCCAGGAGACGCTCGCCCTGTTCTCCGGCCAGGCGGTGCGCGCGCTCGTCGTCAACGCCCAGACCGAGACCCCCAGTACCGACCAGGTGCGGGAGGCGGCGCAGACTGCAGGGGTGCCCGTCGTCGAGATGACCGAGACCCTCCCCGAGGGCGTCACGGACTACACCACGTGGATGGGCGCGCAGATCGACGCCCTGGCCGGCGCCCTCGGCGCAGCGTCGTCGGGGAGCTGATGCCCGTGACCGCCCCTCCCACCACGCCCGCGGACGTCTCGGCGCTGCCCGTCGCCGCGCCCGCGGTGTCGCTGCGCGGCGCGAAGGTCAGCTTCGGCGACCGCACCCTGTGGGACGGGCTCGACCTCGACGTCGCCCCGGGCGAATTCGTCACGGTCCTCGGCCCCAACGGGTCCGGCAAGACCACGCTCGTGCGCGTGCTGCTCGGGCTGGTCCCGCTCACCGCGGGCGAGGTGCGGATCGCCGGCAGGCCGCCGCGCCGCGGCAGCCCCAGCATCGGCTACGTCCCCCAGCAGAAGGCCCTCGACCCCGACCTGCCGCTGCGCGGCCGCGACCTCGTCGGGCTGGGGCTCGACGGCCACCGGTTCGGCATCGGGTTCCGCGGCAGGCGGGAGCGCCGCGAGCGCGTCGAGGCCGCCCTCGCCGCGGTCGGCGGCACCGCATACGCCGACGCGCCCGTCGGGCGGCTCTCCGGGGGCGAGCAGCAGCGGCTGCGGGTGGCGCAGGCCCTCGTCGGCGGGCCGGACGTGCTGCTGTGCGACGAGCCGCTGCTCTCGCTCGACCTGTCCCACCAGCGCACGGTCACCCGGCTCATCGACGAGCGCCGCCGCGCCGCGGGCACGGCGGTGCTGTTCGTGACCCACGAGATCAACCCCGTGCTCCCGTACGTCGACCGCGTGCTCTACCTCGTCGGCGGCCGCTTCCGGATCGGCCCGCCGGAGGAGGTCATGACCTCCGAGGTGCTCTCCGAGCTGTACGGCACGCACGTGGACGTCCTGCGCGTGCGCGGCCGGCTGGTCGTCGTCGGCGCCGAGGACCACGGTGAGCACTGCCACGAGGAGTCGGCATGAGCGACCTCCTCGGCGAGCTGTTCTCCTTCGAAGGCCTCGGCGAGCTGCTCGCGGTGCCCTTCGTGCAGGCCGCGCTGCTCGCGTGCGCGGTGCTCGGGCTGATCGCGGGCGTGCTCGCGCCGCTGATCGTCTCCCGGGGCATGTCGTTCGCCGTGCACGGCACCGCGGAGCTGTCGTTCACCGGCGGGGCCGCCGCGCTGCTGGCCGGCATCGGCGTGCAGTACGGCGCGGTCGCGGGCGCGATCGTCGCGTCCGTGGTGTTCGGGGTGCTCGGGCTGCGCCAGCGCGAGCGCGACGCGGTGATCGGGGTGGTGCTCGCGTTCGGGCTCGGCCTCGGCGTGCTCCTGCTCTCGCTCTACGACGGGCGGGCCTCGAACAAGTTCGGCCTGCTCTACGGCTCGCCGGTCGCGGTCGACACGGCCGACGTCACCGTGCTCGGGGTCGTCACGGTGCTGGTCGCGGCCACCCTCGCCGTGCTGTACCGGCCGCTGTTGTTCGCCAGCACCGACCCCGACGTCGCCCTCGCCCGGGGCGTCCCGGTCCGGGCGCTGTCGATCGTGTTCGCCGTGCTGGTCGGGCTCACCACGGCGCTCGTGGTGCCGATCGTCGGGGCGATCCTCGTGCTCACGGTGATGATCACACCGGGGGCGGCGGCCGCGCGGGTGACCGCGAACCCGCTGCTCGCCACGGTGCTGGCCGTCGCGTTCGCCGAGACCGCGCTGCTCGGCGGGATCGTGCTCTCGCTCGCGCCCGGCCAGCCCGTCTCGGGCTACGTGGCCCTCATCGCCTTCCTGATCTACGTCGCCTGCCGGGCGATCGGCAGCAGGCGCCGCCGCCCGGTCGCGGCCTGACTCAGAGGCGGCGCGCCCGGCGCTGGCGGGCCACCTCGGCCAGCACCACGCCGGCCGCCACCGAGGCGTTGAGCGACTCGACCTGCCCGGCGAGCGGGATCGCGACCGTGACGTCGCAGGTCTCCCGGACCAGGCGGGACAGGCCCTTGCCCTCCGAGCCGACCACGAGCACGAGCGGGTCGGTGGCGAGCTCGAACTCGTCGAGCGACACCGAACCCTCGGCGTCCAGGCCCGCGATCATGTAGCCGGCCGTGGCGAACTCGCGCAGCGTGCGGGTGAGGTTGGTGGCGCGGGCCACCGGGACGCGGGCAGCGGTGCCCGCCGAGGTGCGCCACGCGACGGCCGTCATGCCGGCGGCCCGCCGTTGCGGCAGGACCACGCCGTGCCCACCGAACGCCCCGACCGAGCGCACGATGGCGCCCAGGTTGCGCGGGTCGGTGACGCCGTCGAGCGCCACGATCAGGCCCGGGTCGACGGACTCGGCGGCCGCCTCGAGCAGCTCGTCGGGGTGGGCGTACTCGTACGGCGGCACCTGCAACGCGAGGCCCTGGTGCAGCACGCCGCCGGTGATCCGATCGAGGTCGGTGCGGGGCACCTCCAGGATCGAGACGCCGCGGTCGGCGGCGAGCTGGACGGCCTCGGCCACCCGCTCGTCGGCGTGCGTGCCCAGCGCGACGTGCAGCGAGGTGGCCGGCACCCCGGCCCGCAGGCACTCGACGACCGGGTTGCGGCCGACGACGGTCTCCGGGGTCTCGCCGTCGCCGGGACGGCGCCGGGCGCGTGCGGCCTGCTTGGCCTTCGCCGCCGCGGCGCGGGCCGCGCGCTGGGCCGCCGGATGGCCGGGCCGCATCTCCGCGGGCGGCGTCGGACCCTTGCCCCGCAGGCCACGCCGCCGCTGGCCGCCGGAGCCGACGACCATGCCCTTCTTGGTGCCTTCCTTGCGCGTGGCTCCGCGGCGTTTGGAGTTGCCGGCCATCTATCCGTCCTTCAGCGACCAGGTCGGGCCATCGGGGGAGTCCTCCACCGCGATGCCCGCGGCGGTGAGCCGGTTGCGCACCTCGTCGGCCGCCGCGAAGTCGCGGCGGGCGCGCGCCTCCTGGCGCTGGGCCAGCAGCTCCTCCACGAGCGCGGTGAGCGCGTGGGTGGCGGCGTCGGCCGCGCGGTCGCCCTCCACCCAGTGCGGGTCGAGCGGGTCGAGCCCGAGCAGGCCGGTCATCGCCCGCACGGAGCCGGCCGCGGCCAGCGCGGCCGCCCGGTCGCCGCTGTCGAGCGCGGCGTTGCCCTCCCGCACGGCGCCGTGGATGACGGCGAGCGCGGCCGGGGTGCCCAGGTCGTCGTCCATCGCGGCCGCGAACTCGGGCGCCACGGCGCCCGGCTCCGGGGTGCCCACGCGCTCGCGCACGCGGTGCACGAACGACTCGATGCGCCGGTAGGCCGACACAGCCTCCTGCAGGGCGTTGTCGGAGTACTCGATGGCGGAGCGGTAGTGCGGCCCGACCAGGTAGTAGCGCAGCTCGACGCCCCGCACGCGCTGCAGCAACGCCTCGATCGACAGCGTGTTGCCCAGCGACTTGGACATCTTCTCGCCGCCCATGGTCACCCAGGCGTTGTGCAGCCAGTACCGGGCGAACGGGTCGCCTGCCGCCATCGACTGCGCGCGCTCGTTCTCGTGGTGCGGGAACACCAGGTCGAGCCCGCCGCCGTGGATGTCGAACTCCGGGCCCAGGTAGAAGGTGGCCATGGCCGAGCACTCCAGGTGCCAGCCCGGCCGGCCCCGCCCCCACGGGGTGGGCCACGACGGCTCGCCCGGCTTCGCGGCCTTCCAGAGCGTGAAGTCCTGCGGGTCGCGCTTCGCCCCGCCGTCGCCCTCGCCCTGCGCGACGTCGTCCACCTTCTGGTGCGACAGCTCGCCGTAGTGCGGGAACGAGCGCACCGCGAAGTACACGTCGCCGCCCGCGGCGTAGGCGTGGCCGCGCTCGATGAGCCGCTCGATCAGCTCGATCATCTGCGTGATGTGCCCGGTGGCGCGCGGCTCGACCGACGCCGGGAGGCAGCCCAGCGCGTCGTAGGCGGCCGAGAACGCCCGCTCGTGGGTGGCGGCCCACTCCCACCACGGGCGGCCCGCCTCCGCGGACTTGCGCAGGATCTTGTCGTCGATGTCGGTGACGTTGCGGACCAGCGCGACGTCCAGCCCGCTGTGGGTGAGCCAGCGCCGCAGCACGTCGTAGTTGAGGCTCGAGCGCACGTGCCCGATGTGCGGCAGGCCCTGCACGGTGGCCCCACACACGTACATCGACGCAGCCCCGGCCCGCAGGGGGACGAAGTCCCGCTGCATCCTCGTGGCGGTGTCGTGCAGGCGAAGGCTCACGACCCCAGGGTACGGAGCCCGTGTGGTGTCCATCGCGCCTGGTGTTCCGTTTCTTCCACGACGAGCGCTCCCGGGGCGCCCACGATGGGCTCATGAGTCACATCACGGCCCTCTACCCGCGGCTCGTCGTCGAGGGCGCCGACGTCGCGCTCGAGTTCTACGCCAGCACGCTCGGCGGCACCGTCACCGAGCGCTTCACCGGCCCGGACGGCCGGGTCGTGCACTCCCTGGTCGAGGCCGGCCCCGCCCGCTTCGCCGTCAAGGACGCGGGCGACGGGGACCCCGCCCCGACCGGCGACGGCGTCCCCGTGATCATGTCGCTCGACGTGTCCGACGCGGACGCGGTGGCCGAGCGCATGCTCGGCGCCGGGGCGACGGTGATCTTCCCGCTCGCCGACCACGGCTACGGCCAGTACGCCGGGCGCCTGCGCGACCCGTTCGGCCACCAGTGGCTGATCAGCCAGCGCATCGAGAACCTCACGCCGGAGCAGATCCAGCAGCGCGTGGGCTGACCGGCCTCAGCCGGCGGGCAGCAGCAGGGCTGTGGCGATCGCGGCCAGGCCCTCGCCCCGTCCGGTGAGCCCGAGGCCGTCGGTGGTGGTCCCGGAGACCGCCACGGGGCCGCCCACCGCGTCGGAGAGGACCTGCTGGGCCTCCGCCCGGCGCGGGCCGATCTTCGGCCGGTCGCCGATGACCTGCACCGCGGCGTTGCCGACGCGCCAACCCTCGGCGTTCACGAGCCGTCGCACCTCCGCGAGCAGGGTGAGCCCGCTCGCCCCCGCCCACTCCGGGCGAGATGTGCCGAACACCGCCCCGACGTCGCCGAGGCCCGCCGCGGACAGCAGCGCGTCGCACAGCGCGTGCGCGGCGACGTCGCCGTCGGAGTGGCCCGCGCACCCGTCCACGCCCTCCCAGCGCAGACCGGCGATCCAGCACTCGCGGCCGGGGGCGATCGGGTGCACGTCCGTGCCGATACCGACCCTCACAGGCGGATCCTCCCGTCCGCGATCAGCTCGGCGATCTCCAGCTCCCACCCGCTGCTCACGGCGAACGCCGCGGGGTGGCCCGCCACGGTCCGCACCTCGCCGCCGGCCACCGCGTGCCGGCGCACCGCCGCGAGGGGGTCGGCCCAGGCATCCGCCGGGAGGAGGGGCCCGCGTACGGCGATCGGGGTCTGCATGACGCGCAGGGCCGCCCGGTCCGGCGTGCCGGTGACGGCGCCGTGATCGTCCACCGACTTCACCGTGTCGGTGAGGGGCAGGGCGGGGACGGCGACGCCGGGGCCGTCCCGAACCGCCCCGAGGACGGCCGTCACGAGCTCGGCGGGTGCGAGCGGCCGGCAGGCGTCGTGCAGCAGCACGACCACGTCATCACCAGATGTGACTCGATCGTCACTTCCCGTGCCGGCCGGTCGTTGCACGGTGTGTGCCCAGAAGTCGTGCAGCGCCGCGAGCGACCGCACCTCGACGGGCACGCCCGCGCACACGCGTTCGACATCCGGGCGCAGGTCGTCCGGCGCGATCACGACGACCCGCTGGGCAGGTGCCCCGGCCAGCAGCGTGCGCACAGCGCGCAGCACCATCGGCACGTCGGCGACGGCTGTCAGCGCGCGAGCGGACCCCGCCACGACCACCGCGACGACGTGCATCGGATGGCCGTCGGAGAGAGGCAGGTCTACCGCGTTCAGGCGGTGGCCGTGGCCAGCACCTCGTCGAGCAGGACCTCGGCCCGCTCCTCATCGGTGCCCTCGGCGAGCGCCAGCTCGCTCACGAGGATCTGCCGCGCCTTCGCCAGCATGCGCTTCTCGCCCGCGGACAGGCCGCGGTCCTTCTCCCGCCGCCACAGGTCGCGAACGACCTCGGCGACCTTGTTCACATCCCCCGAGGCGAGCTTCTCGAGGTTGGCCTTGTACCGGCGCGACCAGTTGGTCGGCTCCTCGGTGTGCGGGGCGCGGAGCACCTCGAACACCCGATCCAGACCTTCCTGGCCCACCACGTCGCGGACGCCGACGACCTCGGCGTTCTCGGCGGGAACACGCACCGTGAGATCACCCTGCGCGACCTTCAGGACGAGGTACTTGCGCTCCTCGCCCTTGATCGTCCGAGTCTCGATGGCCTCGATGAGAGCGGCACCGTGGTGCGGGTAGACGACGGTCTCTCCGACCTTGAAAACCATGTGTCCTCTGCCCCTTTCGCTATCTCCAGGTTAACACGCCCGAACCGGGCTTCGCTCCCCGGTGTGCACCGTCATCGCAGGTCAGGGGATTGACAAAGGGGGAGAAACGTGCAGGTGCGCGTGCAGCGGAGCGAGCGAGGGAGCCGCGACCAGCACCGCTGGGTGTGGCGTTAGGCTTCAGGGTGGTCGCCCCGGCGACCCCCAGCGATCACCGCGGGCACACCCGGTGTCCGCACCCGTCGCGGCGCCGGCCCCCGCTCGGCGCGGTGCCCGGCCACGAGGAAGGACGTCACACCAGTGAGCGACCCCCGCCGCAACCGAGCACGACTCGTCATCGGCGCCCTGATCGCGGCCGTCGCGATCACGGGCTGCGGTGCGGGGCAGATCACGCAGACGGCCCGCCAGGTCGCCGCCGTCGAAGGGGCCAACGCGACCGCGGGTCCGATCGCGGTGCGCAACGCCATGATCGAGTTCGACGAGCCCGCCCACGGCGCCGTCGTCTACCCGGCCGGCGGCAACGCGCCGCTGCAGATGGTCATCGCGAACTCGGGTGCCCAGGTCGACCGCCTGGTGGCCGCCAGCAGCCCGGTCGCCACGTCGGTTCAGGTCAGCGGCGTCCTGCGCATCCCGGGCGGGCAGTCCCTGCGCATCGAGGGCGCGCCGGCCGAGGCCGTGGCCGCGGCGGCGCCCGCCGAGGGCGCGCCCGCCGGCCCGGGCGCCGTGCCCACCGCGGAGCCGACGGCAGAGCCCACGGAGGCACCCGCCGCCGGGGCCCCCGCCGCCGAGGCCCCCGCAGCCGGGGCCGCCCCGGCCGAGCAGCCCGCCGCCGGCGACCCGGCCGCCGCCGTCGAGCAGCCGCCCACCGAGGAGAGCGGCGTCGGCCACATCGTGCTCACCGGACTCCGCGAGGACGTGCAGCCGGGCCTGACCTACCCGCTGGTCCTCACGTTCGAGCGCGCGGGCGAGGTGCGCGTCGACGTCCCGGTCGAGAGCCCCGACACCCTCCGCGCGGAGGCGGCGCACTAGGTGCCCACCCGGACGCGCAGCAGCTACCGCTGCGCCGAGTGCGGGCACCAGGCGGCGCAGTGGGTCGGGCGCTGCCCGGGCTGCCAGGCGTGGGGCACGCTCGAGGAGACCGGACCGGTCGCAGCCGCCCGGCCGCGCCAGCGCGTGGTCGCGGGCGCGCCGAGCGCCCCGGCCCGCCGGATCGCCGACGTCGCGCTCGACTCCGCCCGGGCCCGGCCGACCGGGGTGTCCGAACTGGACCGCGTGCTGGGCGGCGGGCTGGTACCCGGCGCGGTCGTCCTGCTGGCCGGGGAGCCGGGCGTCGGCAAGTCGACGCTCCTGCTCGAGGTCGCCGCCCAGGCGGCGCGGTCGGGCCGCGTGCTGTACGTCACCGGCGAGGAGTCCGCGGGCCAGGTGCGGCTGCGCGCCGAACGCACCGGAGCGGTGCACGACGAGCTCTACCTCGCCGCCGAGTCCGACCTCGGCGCGATCGTCGGCCACATCGACGAGCTGCGCCCCGACCTGCTGATCGTCGACTCCGTGCAGACGATGTCCACCGCCGAGGCCGAGGGCGCCCCGGGCGGCGTCACCCAGACCCGCGCGGTCACCGTGGCCCTCACCGCGCTCGCCAAGGAGCGGGCGCTGCCGGTGCTCCTCGTGGGACATGTCACGAAGGACGGCGGCATCGCGGGCCCGCGCGTGCTGGAGCACGTCGTCGACGTCGTGCTGGCGTTCGAGGGCGACAAGCACTCGACGCTGCGGATGGTGCGCGGCGTCAAGAACCGCTTCGGGCCCGCCGACGAGGTCGGCTGCTTCGAGATGCGCGACGCCGGCATCGTCGGCATGCCGGACCCGTCCGGGCTCTTCCTGGCCCGGTTCGGCGGCCCGCCGGTGCCCGGCACCGCCGTCACCGTCGTCATGGACGGCCGCCGCCCGCTCCCCGCCGAGCTGCAGGCCCTCGTCACGGGCAAGGACATCCCCAGCCCTCGCCGCGCGGTCAGCGGGCTCGACAGCGCCCGCGTGGCGATGCTGCTCGCCGTCCTGGAGAAGCGGGCGGGCGTGCGGCTGCACGACGCCGAGGTCTACGCGGCCACCGTCGGCGGCATGCGCGTGGTCGAGCCCGCGGCCGACCTCGCCCTCGCGCTCGCGATCACGTCGGCGCGCCGGGACGTCGCCCTCCCGCCCGACGTCGTCGTGCTCGGCGAGCTCGGCCTCGCCGGCGAGGTGCGGCGGGTCACGGGCATCGAGCGCAGGCTGGCCGAGGCGGCCCGGCTCGGCTTCACCCACGCGCTCGTGCCGCCCGACAGCGGCAAGGCGCCCGAGGGCATGCGGCTGACCGAGGTGCGCGACGTGGGCGTGGTGCTCGACGCGATCCGGTAGCCCACGCTTCCCGCTCCCGGCTCAGGGGTTGCGGATGAACTGGGTGGGCGGGCTGATCACGTCGTCCACCCGCGACAGCAGGCGGTACTCCCCCGCCGGCACCACCTGGCGCTGCACGGGGCAGCCCGGGGCCGAGGTGCGGCCCACCCACCGCACGGAGAACGTGAGGGGCTCACCGGGTTCGAGCGTGCGCGGGTCGGCCCCTCTCGCCGACGAGCAGTCGTTGCTCGACCACAGCCGGTCCACGCCGTCCGCGCTCCACACGACGATCTCCTGGCGCTCCGGGTCGAGGTCGCGGATGCACGGCCGGTCGGAGGTGTTGACGACCACCAGCCGCAGCAGCGCGCGCTCGCCGACCCGGTGCTGGGCGGGCGCCTCGGCCCTGACGGCGATCATCTCGTTCGTGCAGGGCACCGGCTCGGGGGGAGCAGTCGGCGTCGGTGGCTCCGGCACGAGCTCCTCCGTCGCCGGCTGTTCGGTCGCCGACTGCTCCGCGGCGAGCGGGTCCGGGGTCGGAGGCGTGGACCCCGCCGCCCCCGGCCGCAGCACGGCGGGCGGCCGCGTTGCGAAGGGCGGAGATCCGGAAGGCAGCGCGGCGAACGGCGGCGCGGCCGGGGGCGGGGAGGCCTCCTGGGGAGCGGACACGGCGGCACGGCTGGCGAGTCGGGTCTCGGGATCGTCGTCGTCACCGACCATGGCCCCGATCCCCCAGGTGAGCGCCACGATCAGGGCGGTCGCCGAGCCGATCGCGACCCAGCGCCGCCGCCAATAGACGGCCGCAGGCAGCGGACCCACCGGCTCCCACACATCACGGAGCGTATATCGCCGACTACCACATGTTGCGAACCGGGGCGCGTCACGGCGCGTCGCGACGCGCCGGAAGCACCCGAGCGGTTGTCGATCTTTCGGGCTGCTGCGACCCGTCCGGGGAGCGGTGGCACGATCGTCAGCCGTGTCGATGGCCGCGCTCGTGCTCGACTGGTTCCCCGCTGCGGCGCGCGACCTGCCGTGGCGCCGACCGGGTACCACCCCGTGGGGGGTGCTCGTCAGCGAGTTCATGCTCCAGCAGACCCCGGTGTCGCGGGTCGAACCGGTGTGGACGGAGTGGATGGCGCGCTGGCCGAAGCCCTCGGCGATGGCCGCGGCGTCCCGGGCCGAGGTGCTGCGCGCGTGGGGCAAGCTCGGTTACCCCCGCCGGGCGCTGCGCCTGCACGAGACCGCCGGGGTGATCGCGCGCGAGCACGGCGACGTCGTCCCGTCCGAGATCGAGGCCCTCGAGGCGCTGCCCGGGGTCGGGTCGTACACGGCGCGGGCGGTGGCGGCGTTCGGCTACGGGCGGCGCTGCCCGGTGGTCGACACGAACGTCCGGCGCGTCGTCGCCCGCGCGGTGCACGGCCGCGGCGACGCGGGCCCGGCGCGCACCGCGGCCGACCTCGCCGACGTCGACGCGCTGCTCCCGCCCGACGACGGCTCCGCCGCGGTGGTCTCGGCCGGACTGATGGAACTGGGCGCCGTCGTCTGCACGGCACGCTCCCCGCGCTGCGGGGTGTGCCCGGTGCGCGAGGTGTGCGCGTGGCGGGCGGCGGGCCGCCCGGAGTACACGGGCCCGCGCCGTCCGGTGCAGGGCTTCGCCGGCACCGACCGGCAGGTCCGCGGCCGTCTGCTCGACGTCCTGCGCAACGCCGACGGCCCCGTGGAGCGCGCCGCCCTCGACGCGGCATGGGACGACGCGGCCCAGCGCGACCGCTGCCTCGACTCCCTGCTCGTCGACGGGCTCGCCGAACAGCTCGACGACGGCCGCTTCGCGCTCCCGGCCTGATGGCGCAGACGGTCGTGTTCCGGCTCGACGACGCCGCGTGCGCCGAACTGACGGCGCTGCGCGGGCGGCTGGCCGAGCACGGCATCACGACGCCGGCCGGGGCGCCGTCGGTGATCGCGGCGGCGGCCGGGGCGATCCCGCAGGCGGCCCGGGAAGCCCTCGCCGCGGAGGTGGGGATGCTGGCGCTGCCGTCGATCTGGCTGGAGACGCTCGGGACCGTCGCCGGGCGGCCCGACGAGCTCGTGCTCGCCGCCGTGGTCGACGCCGAGCTGCTCGCCGTCCACAGCGCGGTGCACGACGCGCTGGCGGGCCGCGTCCGTTCCCCGGTCGCGGCGTACCTGCCGGGGACGTGGCTGCCGCACTGCGTGCTCGCCACCGAGCGCCCGGCCGACGCGTTCGCGCTGCTGCACCCGGTGCCCACGGTCCGGGCCCGCGTGGTGGCGGTCGACGTCGAGGGCTAGCCGAGGAGCTGTCGCTCCCGCAGCTGCCGCATCACGGCCCGGCGCCGCTCCCCGGTGAGCCCGTCGATGTACAGCTCGCCGCGCAGGTGGTCGGTCTCGTGCTGCAGGCAGCGAGCGAGCTCGCCGGTGCCCTCGACGACGACCGGCCGCCCGTGCACGTCGACGCCCTCCACCCGCGCGTAGGCCGCCCGCAGCCGCGGCGCGGACACCCCGGGCACCGACAGGCACCCCTCCTCCCCGTCGTACTCGCCGTCGGTGGCGACCAGCCGCGGGTTGACCACGTACCCGCGCGCGCCGTCGACGTCGTAGGAGAACGCGGCGAGCGACACCCCGATCTGGTTGGCGGCGAGCCCGGCCCGCCCGGGCAGCGAGACCGTGTCCATGAGGTCCTCGACCAGGGCGGCCAGCCGCTCGTCGAACGAGGTGACCGGCGCGCAGGGCGTGCGCAGCACCGGGTCCCCGATCAGGCGCAGCTCCCGGACCGTCACGACCCCACCCCCAGCTTGCCCAGCTGGTCGAGCACGAGCGCGTGCCAGTCCAGCTCGGCCCGCAGGCGCAGGCGGGCGTGCTCGAGCACGAGGTCGTCGGCGGGGGTCTGGTCGGGCCAGCGGCGCTCGCCGAGGTGGTCGAGCCGCGACAGCCGCGCGGTGAGGTCGCGGACGCGGTCCTCCAGGTGGCCGCGCATCGTCGCCTCGTCGAGATCGGAGGCGGTGGCGAGCGCGAGGTCGACCGGGTCGGGCGGGAACCGGACCTCCTCGAACGCCTCCGCCTGCAGCGCGGCCAGCTCGCGGCGGCCCTCGTCGGTGATCTCGTAGACCGTGCGGGCGGGCAGCCGCCCCTCCTGCTCGGTGCGCAACGCGCGGACCAGGCCCTCGTCCTCCATCCGGTGCAGGGCCCCGTAGAGCGAGCCGGGGCGCACGTCCGACCAGAGCTCGGCCCGGTCCACGCGGGCGTCGCGCCGGATCTGGTGGCCGTACATCGGCCCGCGCTTGGCGAGCGCGCTCAGCACGAAGAGCCTCGTGGGGTTCACGCGGCCAGTAAACCACTCACATGTGAGTACTCAGAAGCGACCTTGTGCGCCCAGCCGCCGCAGCAGGTACCGCCACGCCCCGGCGACCTGCCCCGGCCCGAACACGGAGTCGCGCTTCGCCCGCGCCTCCTCGTCGCTCGACCAGGTCAGCGGCCGCCCGGTCGCGGCCGCGGCGAGCTGGGTCCGGCAGGCCTTCTCGAGGAAGACCGCACCGAGCACGGCGGTCGGCAGGTCCCCGCCCACGGTCACGACGCCGTGGTTGACCAGCAGCAACGCGTTGTGCCCGCCGAGCGCCGCCGCGACCGCGGCCCCCAGCTCGGGGGTGGTTATCAGGTCGCTGGTCGCGGTGAACCGCGGCGGCGACGGCGGGGAGAACAGCGCGCCTTCGTGCCCGATCGGCCGCAGCGGCAGGTCGGTCGCCCCGAACGCCACCGCGGCCTCCGGGTGCGTGTGCACGACCGCCGCGGCGTCCGGGCGCGCCGCGAGGACCTCGGTGTGGATCGGGTACTCGGCGTGCACCCCGCCCGTCCCGTCGAGGACCCGGCCCGCGCGGTCGACGAGGACGACGTCGTTCGGCCCCACCTCGTCGAAGCCGAGCCCGCGGGCCTTGATCCACACGCCGCGGCCGTCCGGGTCGCGCACCGAGACGTGGCCCCAGGCCAGGTCGGACTGGCCCATGAGGTCGAGCACGCGGCAGCCGAGGCTCACCAGCTCGCGCGGGTCGTGGTGGTCGCTCATCCGCGTCCCGCGTCCTTCCAGCCGGAGAACGCGCGCTCCAGCAGGTCGAACGCCGCGATCATGACGACCCCGAGCAGGGCCAGCACGATGACGCCGACCAGCATGTTGTCCGCGCGGAAGTACTGCGCCTCGGTCTGGATGAGCCCGCCGACCCCGGTGAGGTCGAGGAACACCTCGGCGATGACGACGCCGAGCAGGAGCCTGCCCGCCGCGATCCGCAGGCCCGCGAGCACGTAGGGCACGGCCCCGGGCAGGATCACGTGGCGGACGGTCTGGCGCTCGGTGGCGCCGAACGAGCGGGCCACCTCGATGAGGTCCCGGCGGGCGTTGCGTACCCCGATGGCGGTGTTGATGATGATCGGGACGACGCCGCCGATCCAGATGATGAACAGCCGCCCCCAGAACCCGACGCCGAACCAGAGGATCACGAGCGGGATCAGCACCACCCGGGGCGTCGCGTAGATCGCGTCGATATAGGGCTCGACGACGCGTGCGAGCCTCGGGTAGAGGCCGAGCACCACCCCGATCGCGAGCCCGCTGACCAGGGCGAGCAGGAACCCGAGCCCGAGCGACTGGAGCGTGACGAGCACGGCCTGGGGCAGGCGGCCGTTCGCGGTCAGCTCCCCGAAGGCCTCGGCGACCCGGCTCGGCGGCGCGAACAGCACGGGGTTCACCAGCCGCCCCGCCACCTCCCAGACGGCGAGGAACACCACGAAGGCGACCACCGGCAGCCCGGCGTTGAGCAGGGCGGCGGGGGCGGCGCCCCGCGACGCGGCCGCCGCGGGGCGCTCCTGGACGGGGGCGGTCATGACCGCGACCCCTGCCCGCAACCCATGTCCGCCGCCTCACGCAGGAAGGTGGGGTCGGCGATGGTCGCCGGGTCGACCCGGGTGCTGATCTCGCCGGTCTGCATCATGGCGTCGACGAGCCCGCCGAGCCCGTCGACGGAGAGGATCCGCTCGGGGTCGGTCGGCCACATGTCGACCTCGCGGCCCGACCGGTAGATCGCCCGCGCCGCCTCCTCGGTGGAGCCGGGGACCACCCGCAGCACCCAGTCGACGAACCCGTCCTCGCTGCTGTTGATCCACTCGTTGGCCTGGAGGTTCGCGCAGGCCAGGGCGAGCGCGACCTCGCGGTTCTCGGCCCAGTAGCTCTCCTCGGCGAAGAAGGCCGCCGAGGGGATCCCGGGCACCGTGTCGGCCATGTAGTGCACGAGCCGCAGCTGGTCGGTGCGCCGACTGAGCTCCTCCCAGTCCTCCATGAAGATCGTGGCGGCGTCGACCTGGCCGCTCAGCAGGGCGGCGGCACGGTCGGGGCTCCCGCCGATCTGGACGAAGCGAACGTCGCCTTCGGGGTTCATCCCGTTCTGCTCGAGCGTCAGCCGGGTGAGCAGCGCGTCGAACCCCGACGGGCCGGACATCCCGACGACGCGGTCGCGCAGCGCGGCCAGGTCGGTGATGTCGTTGCGGGCCACCAGCACGTAGTCGACGGCGGTGTACGGGGCGCCGATGGACACCATGCGCGCCCCCTCCGCGGCGCCGAGGACCACCTCGTCGGTGCCCTGCGAGGCGATGTCGGCCCCGCCCGCGACGATCGTCTGCACGCCGCTGGTCGTGGTGATCACCACGACCTCGACGTCGGCGCCCCACTCCTCGAGGCGCTTGTAGGCGAAGAAGGTGCCCATGTTGATGGCGCCGGGCGCGGGCGTCGTCGCGACGACGCGCACACCCGACAGGTCGAAGGTCGGGCCGCCCTGGACGCCGGTGGCGGGCACGGCGTTCTGGTCGAACGCCTGCAGGCCGCCGCCGGACGCTCCACCCGGGGCGCCGCCCGCCGGGACGGGCGGGCTCTGGGCCGCCCCGCCCGCGCAGGCGGAGGCGAGCAGCGCGGCGGCGCCCAGCAGCGCCCACCGGCGGGCGCGGGAGCGGGCGGACGGGGTGGGTGAGGGGGACGCGGTCATGTGTCAGCTCCTCGTCGAGCAGCGCGTGGATGGGGAAGCGGTCAGGAGTGACGCCAGTACTGGAAGCGGTTCTCGATGCGTTCGAAGACCTTGGTGAGGGCGATGCCGAGCAGCGGGAGCGGCAGGATGGCCGCGAGCAGCAGGTCGGTGCGCATGGCGGCGCCGTACTGCACGATCAGCGCGCCGATCCCGCCGAGGCGCAGGTACACCTCCGCCACGGCCATGCCGACGACGGCGCGCCCGATGCCGAGCCGGTACCCGGCCATGATCAACGGGAGCGCGGCGGGCAGGACGACCCGGCGCAGCCGCGCGACCTCCGAGCTCACCCCGAAGGAGGCCGCGACCTCGAGCAGGTCCCGGGGCGCGTCGCGCACCCCGGCATAGGTGTTGATCATGATCGGGAAGAACGCCGCGAGGAACACCACGACGACCCGGCCCGGCATCCCGAACCCGAACCACAGCAGGATCAGCGGGAGCAGGGCGATGTCGGGCGTGGCGTACAGGGCGTTCAGGAACGGCCCGAACACGCGGTGGGCGAGCTCGTAGCGCCCGATCAGGATCCCGAGCAGGGTGCCCGCGACCAGCGAGGTGCCGAACCCCAGCGCGAGCAGCTGGAGGCTGGAGAACAACGCCGCAGGCAGCGCCCCGTTCACCGTGATCTCGACGAGCCCCACGAGGACGTCGGACACAGGCGGGAGCAGCAGCGGGTTGCCCAGCCTGCCGTAGAGCTCCCAGCTGCCGAACACGACGACGGCGGCGACCAGGTGGCCCGCCACGGGGGCCCGCCGCGCCCCGGCGAGCCGGGCCGCGGCGACGTCACCGGCCACCGGAGATCTCCTGCTCGGTCTGCGCGCGCAGGTCGTCGCGCAGCAGCTGCCAGATCTCGTTGCGGACCGCGGCGAACGCCGGGTGGGCCCGCACGTCGTACTCCCACCGGGGGCGCGGCAGGTCGACGTCGACGACCCGGCGCACCTGCCCGGGGCCGCGCGACAGCACCAGGATCCGGTCGGCGAGCAGCACCGCCTCGTCGAGGTCGTGGGTGATGAACACGACCGTCTTGCGGGTCTCGGCCCAGATCCGCATGAGCTCTTCCTGCATGTACTCGCGGGTCTGGGCGTCGATCGCGCCGAACGGCTCGTCCATGAGCAGGATCTCCGGGTCGGTCGCGAGGGCCCGGGCGATCCCGACCCGCTGCTGCATCCCGCCGGAGAGCTGGTGCGGGTGGCTCGTGGCGAACCGTTCCAGCCCGACCCGGCGCAGCTGCTCACGGGCGCGCTCGGCGGCCTCGGCGGCGGGCACCTTCCGGATCGTCAGCGGGAACATGACGTTGTCCAGGACGGTCTTCCACGGGAAGAGCCCGAACGCCTGGAACACCATGGCGCGCTCCGGGCCCGGGCCGGTGACCTCCCGACCGTCGATGCGCACGGCGCCCGCGTCCGCGGCCTCGAGGCCCGCGATGATCCGCAGCAGCGTCGTCTTCCCGCAACCGCTCGGCCCGATGACCGAGAGGAACTCGTCGGGGCGGATGTCGAAGTCGACGCCGCCGAGGGCGGGGACGACCTCCTGGCGGCCGCGGCGGGTCCAGCGGAACGTCTTCTCGATGCCGGAGAGCCGGATCTTGGGTTGCACGACGGTTCCGGTGGTGTCCGTGGTCATGCCGCACCTCCGTCGGCGGGCTCGGCCCCGACCAGGTCGGCGACCGCCTCGAGGATCGTGGGATAGGTGCCGCAGCGGCACAGGTTGCCCGCGAGGTACTCGCGGACCGACTCGACGTCACGCCCCGCCTCGGGGTCCTGCAGCGCGGCGTGCACGGTCAGGACCATGGCCGGGATGCAGAACGAGCACTGGTAGGCGCCGCGATCGACGAACGCCCGTTGCACCGCCGACAGCTCGCCGGACGGCAGGCGCAGCCCCTCGCCGGTGGTGATCTCCCGGTCGTGGGCCTGGGCGGCGAGCATGATGCACGAGCTGGTCACCTTGCCGTCGACGAGCACGGTGCACGCACCGCACACCCCGATGCCGCAGGCGCTGCGGGCGCTGGTGATGCCCAGCTGGTCGCGCAGCACCTGCAGCAGCGTGGCCGCCTGGTCGATCTCGACGGTGCGGGTCTCGCCGTTGAGCCGCAGGGTCACCGTCCGGGTGCTGCCGGACGGCACCGCGTCGGCCACCTCGGGTTCGGCCGTCATCCGGTCTCCTCCTTCACCGGGTCGTGCTCGCCGAGCGCGCGCAGCACGCGCTCCGGGGTCAGCGGTAGGCGGTCGATGCGGGTGCCGGTCGCGGCGAAGAGGGCGTTGGCGACCGCGGGAGCCACGGCGGGCAACGCCATCTCGCCGACGCCGTGCAGCTCGGCGGATTCGTCGCCGGCCTCGAGCGCCGAGCTGGTGATCACCGCGGGCACGTCGAGGATCGACGGGATCATGTAGTCGGACAGGTTCGGGTTGGTGAGCGTTCCGTCCTGGTAGTGCAGCTCCTCGAACAGCGTGGGGCCGAGGCCGAACACGGCGCAGCCCTGGTTCTGCTGGCGCACCCGCAGCGGGCTCACCACCCGCCCGGCGTAGCAGTTGGCGTGCATCCGCAGCACCTCGACGCGCCCGGTCTCCAGGTCGACCTCGACCTCGGCGGCCGCCCCGCCCTGGTGCCAGTGCACGGTGACCCGGCCCCGCACGTCGTGCGGGTCCTCCAGCAGCGTCAGGCCGAAGTCAGGGGCGAACACGCCCTCACCGACGACCTCGCCGGTCCCGGTCGCGGCCAGCAGGCCCTCCCAGGGCAGCCGCTCGCCCGTCCCGGGGTGGGCGACGTGGCCGTCGGCGACCTCGACCTCCTCGGCCGGCACCCCCCAGTGGTCGGCCGCGAGCGCCCGCAGGCGGCGCTTGAGGTCCGCCGCCGCCCGCTCCAGCGCGGTGCCCATGGCGTGGGTGCTGCGGCTGGAGCTGGTGGTGGTGTCGTACGGGGTGTGCGCGGTGTCGGGGAAGCCGCGGACCAGCCGGTCCGCGGAGATCCCGAGGTGGTCGGCGGTGAGCTGGAGCAGGGTCGGGTGGGAGCCCTGGCCCAGCTCGACCGTGCTCGAGTCGAGGTGCACCCGCCCGTCGGGGACCAGCCGCAGCCGGGCCTCCGACCGGGTGGGGGTGAGGGTGTTCTTGAGCATGATCGCGATGCCCTTGCCCCGGGCCTTGCCCGGAGGCGCCGGCTCGGGCGGGCCGCCCCAGTCGATCGCGCGCTCGAGGTCGTCGAGCAGCTCGTCGTAGTGCAGGTCGTGCATGACCTCGCCCGTCGGGTAGACCTCCCCGTCGCGCAGCAGGTTCTTGCGCCGCAGCTCGAGCGGGTCCATACCGAGGTCGGCGGCGATGTCGTCGAGCTGCGACTCGTAGGCGAACGCCAGCTGCGAGGTCATCGCGCCGCGGAACGGGCAGCTGGGGACGGTGTTGGTGTAGGTCGCGACCGACTCGATGGCGACGTTCGGGATCGTGTACGGGCCGTTGGCCCGGGTCAAGCCCTGCCCGGAGGCGATGGGGCTGGAGAGCGCATAGGCGCCGGCGTTGTAGTTGACCTTGACCCGGCGGGCCACGATCGTGCCGTCGTCGCGCACCCCGGTGGTCAGCTCGACGGTCGCGGCGTGCTTGGCCGCGGTGAGGAACACCTCGTCGCGGGCCAGCTCCATGCGCACCGGGCGGCCGGCCGCGCGGGCGGCGCACGCCACCAACGGCTCGATCTTCACCTGGGTCTTCGCGCCGTACCCGCCGCCCACGTTGAGCGTGCGCACACGCACCCCACCGGGTGGGACGGCGAACATCTTCTCCAGCGCCTCCCGCACCGCGTGCGGGGCCTGCGTGGCGCTCCAGACCTCGAGCCCGCCGCCGGTCCAGTCGGCGATGCAGACCATCGGCTCCATCGGGACGTGGCTGGCCGACGGCGAGTGGTAGACGCCGGTGTAGACGCGGTCGGCGGACGCCAGCGCCGCGTCCGGGTCGCCGTGGCGCACCCGCCACGACCCGCAGCCGTTGTCCGGCCACGCGTCGTGGACCACCGGCGCGCCCGGCCGGGCCGCCTCGTTCGCGTCGACGACGTGGGGCAGCTCCTCGTAGTCGACCTCCACGAGCGGCGCCGCGGCGGCGGCCGCGGCCGCGGTCTCGGCGACGACGACCGCGACCGGCTCGCCCGCGTACCGGGCCTTGCCGATCGCGAGCGCGGGCTGGTCGGGCCGCGGGCTGCCGTAGTAGGGGTTCACCTCCGGGTCGGCGTCCAGGTCGGCGCCGGTCAGCACCAGCAGGACGCCGGGCACCGCCAGCGCGTCGTCGGTGCGCACCGACCTGATCCGCGCGTGCGGGAACGGGCTGCGCACGGCCTTGGCGTGCGCCATGCCGTCGACGCGGACGTCGAGCACGAACGGGACGGTCCCGACGACCCGCTCCTCCGCGTCGTGCATGCGGCGGTCGGATCCGACCTCAGGCACTGCGAACCACCTCCTCCGGCGCCGTGAACCGCTGCACCGCCCGCCGCACGAGGACCTCGACCATCCGGCGGCGGTACCAGGCCGAGCCGCGGGCGTCCTCCAGCGGCTCGACGGCCTCCGCGTAGGACCGTGCGACCTCGCCGGCCAGCGCGTCGTCGACGGCGCGGCCCGCGGCGGCGTCCAGCGCGGCGGGCACCCGGTGCAGCGTCGGCGCGACCGCGGCGACGACGACGTCCAGCTCGCGCACCCGGCCCCGCTCGTCGGCGTCGAGGCGGGCGGCGACGCCGACGCACGGGCGGTCCTCCGACGAGCGGGTGCGGTACTTGAGGTACGTGGCGCGCCGCCCGGGCCCGGCGATCGGGACGTCGACGTGGGTGATGAGCTCGGCGTGGTCGAGCACGGTCTCGTAGAAGCCGGTGACGAGGTCGCGCACCGGGATCTCCCGGGTGCCGTCCGGCCCGGTCGCGTGGCAGCGGGCGCCGAGGGACGCCAGCGCCGCAGGCGGGTCGGAGGCGTAGTCGGCCTCGGCCAGGTTGCCGCCGAGCGTCGCGACGTTGCGGATCCTCGGGTTGCCCACCACCGAGCAGGCGTGGGCGAGGCTCGGCGCGACCGAGCGGACGAGCGGCGAGGCGGCGACCTCGGCGAGGGTCGTGGTCGCGCCGATCCGCAGCACGTCCCCGGCGCGGGTGATCCCGGCGAGGCCGGGGATGCGCCACAGCGCGACGAGCGACTGCGGCGCGACCAGGCCCTGCCGCATCATCAGCACCAGCGCGGTGCCTCCGGAGACGACCTTGGTGCCCCACGGGTCGGCGGCGAGCAAGGCGCAGGCCTCGCGGGTCGACCCCGGTTCCCGCACGACCGGCGCGGTCATCGCACGCCTCCCTTCCGCCGGGTGAGGCGGCCGCGGGCGGCCCGCAGCAGCGCCCGCACGAGCAGCGCGAGCAGGCCGCGCCGTGGTCCGGCGGTGGCCGCCGCAGGGGGAGCTGCGACGGCCACCGCCTGCTCGGGGGAGGCCGGGGCGGAGCGGACGGCCTCGGCGGCGAGGGTGGCGTTGGCGCAGGCGGCGAACTCGCGCACCAGCTCGCCGGCCGCGGCGCGCACCACGCCGGTGCCGTACTGGCCCATGCGGCCGCGCAGCGCGACGTCGGCGGTCGCGGTGACCCGCGTGCTCGACGGCGCGACCTCGGTGAGGTCGGCGGTGAACCGCACCGTCGCGACGCTGCCGGTGGCCCGGTCGCGCCCCTCGCCCACCGCGACGAGCCGCGCGGGCGCCTCGCTCGGGTCGAGGCGCAGCGTCCCGCCGAAGGACGCCCGGATCGGGCCCATCCGCACGCCGAGCCGCGCCGAGTACTGGTTCGGCCCGGTCTCCTCGACGCCCTCCAGCCCGGGCACGCACCCCGCGACCCGCTGGACGTCGGTGAAGAACGCCGCCACCGCGTCCCGGGGCGCGTCCACCGTGAACTCCTGCTCGATGATCATCGCGCCCCGCCCACCCGGTTGCGCAGGATGCCGAGGCCGGTGATCGACACCTCGACCACGTCGCCCGGGGCGAGGTAGCGCGGCGGGTCGAAGCCCATGCCGACGCCCGCGGGCGTCCCGGTGGCGAGGATGTCGCCGGGCAGCAGGGTGGTGCCCGCCGAGATCGTCGCCACGAGCTCGTCGACCCCGAAGACCAGGTCCTTGACCGGGGCGAACTGGCGGGTCTCGCCGTTCACGGCGGTCCGCAGCTCGAGGGCGCCGACGTCGTCGACCTCGTCGGCCGTCACCGCCCACGGGCCCATCGGGCAGTGGGTGTCGAGCGACTTGCCGAGCAGCCACTGCTGGTGGTCGCGTTGCAGGTCGCGGGCGGTGACGTCGTTGAGGATCGTGTAGCCCCACACGTGGTCGAAGGCGCGCTCGGCCGGGATCGCCCGCCCGCCGCGGCCGATGATGACGGCGAGCTCGCCCTCGTAGTCGAGCTCCGCGGTGACGCCGCGGTGCGGGTCGATCTCGGCGTCGGGTCCGACGACCGCGGTGGTCGCCTTGCTGAACACCACCGGCCGCTCCGGGACCGCGTCCGCCTCACCCGCGTCGTCGAGGCCGGTCCCCACCACCTCGAGGGCGTGCGCGCGGTAGTTCTTGCCGACGCACCAGACGTTGCGCCGCGGTCGCGGGATCGGCGCCAGCAGCCGCACGTCCGCGAGCGGTCGGGCCGGGAGCGCGGACGCGTTCCGGGCGAGGGCGGGCCCCAGCTCGTCCCAGCGCTCGATCACCTCGAGCATGCCGGCGCCGTCGGGGAGCAGACCGGTGACGTCGCGGATCGTCTCCCGGTCGGCGTCGAGCAACCCGACGCGCTCCTCGCGCCCGGTGGTGAAGCTCACCAGCTTCATGGATTGGCGCTCCAATCTGAACCAATTTCGGACCAATCAGCGCTCGAGCGGGAACCATACAGCCAGGAGACAAGGGACGGAAGAGGCGATTTCGCTGATCCGAGTGCGCGTTATTGGTTCGGATTGGTTCGAAGAGCTACCCTTGATCCGTGCTGAACGTGGAGCAGGCCCTGCGGGCCCTGGTGGCGGAGGGCGTCGCGGACGGCACGCTCGGCCCGGGCGCGAAGCTGCCCACCGAACGCGCCCTCGTCGAGCGGCTCGCCGCGCCGCGCGGCGCGATCCGGCGTGCCCTCGACGTCATGGAGCGCGAGGGCCTCGTCGTGCGGCAGGTCGGGCGCGGCACGTTCCTCACCGAGGAGGGCCGCACGGCGGTCAAGCGCGCCCCGACCGACACCAGCCCCGCCGAGATCATCCAGGCGCGCCTGCTGATCGAGCCGCCGGTCACGGCGCTCGCGGCGCGGCACGCGACGCAGTCCGACCTGGAGCGGATCGCACGGTGCGTCGACGGGCTCGGCGACGCGCTCGTCGACGAGGACCCCGACCTGCTCGAGACCTGGGACCAAAGGCTGCACCGGGCGATCGCGCACGCGACGCACAGCGGCCTGCTCGAGCACCTCTGCGACGTCATGCACACCGCCCGCGAGCTGCCGGTGTGGGGCAGCCTCAAGCGGCGCACCCACACCATCGAGCACCGGCGGCTCTACCACCGCCAGCACGTCGCGATCGTCGACGCGCTGCGGGACCGCAACCCCGAGCTCGCCGAGTCGACCATGCGCACCCACCTGGAGTCGGTGGCCCGCAACCTGCTCGGCAAGCCCTGAGCCCACGGCCCGTGCCGACAACCGGAACCGGTGGCCCCCACACCGATCCGTTGTTTCCCCCGCGAACCCGCGCGTCCATAGGTTCGGCGGACGCCGGACGCGGCCACCGGGTGGCCGGTTCCCGAGGCGAAGACAGCACGTTCCGACCCTCCTTGGAGGCACGTTGACCAGCGATGATCCCGACGTGATCACCCCACGGCCCTTCCAGCTGTTCACCGGCGGCACCACGCTCGCCGCGACGCTGCACCGCACGCCGGAAGACCTCGTCGAGCCGCAGCCCGCGCTGCTCGTCACCGGCTCGTGGCTCACGGTCAAGGAGCAGATGGCCGACCTGTACGCCGCCCGGCTCGCCGCCCGTGGCTACACCGTGTTCACGTTCGACTTCGCCGGTTTCGGTGCCAGCGACGGCACGCCGCGGCAGGCCGAGCTGCCCGCGCGCAAGATCGACGACATCGTCGCGGCCGCGCGCGCGGTATCCACGCTGTCGTTCGTACGGCCCGGCGCGCTCGGGTACCTGGCCATCTGCGCGAGCGCCCAGTACGTGCTGCGCGCGATCGCGGCCGGGGCGCCGATCACCGCCTACGCGAGCGTGGCCGGCTGGTTCCACGACGCGGCCACCGTCGCCCCGTTCTACGGCGGCGCCGACGGCGTGGCGAAGCGGCTCGACCGGGCCGCCGACGCGCTCGCGCTCTACCAGCGCACCGGCGAGGTCCGTACCGTGCCCGCCTACGACGCGGGCAACGAGGAGGCGGGCATGTTCCTCGAGCTGGACTACTACGCCTCCCCGGCCCGCGGCGCCGTCCCGACCTGGGTGAACGAGATGGCCGAGCTGTCGTGGCTGTACTGGCTCACCTTCGACGGGCTGTCGGCCGCCCCGGCCGTGCGGGCCCCCGGCCTGTTCGTCCACAGCGACGGCTGCGTGCTGCCGGAGAACCTGCGCACGGTGGCCGACGCGACCGCGGGCCCGACCGAGGTCGTGTGGGCCGACGGCGGCACCCAGATCGACTTCTACGACCAGGACGAGCAGGTCTCGCTGGCCGTCGACGCGGCCGACGAGCACTTCCGCAAGCACCTGCCCGGCGGTCGCTGACCGCTCGACCCCCGCGCGGCCGTGCCGGCTCCCCCGACCTTCCGGCGCGGCCGCGCCCACCTCCGCCCCCGACCCCGACACCCCAGGAAACGCTCCCCGTGGACCGTCGTACGTTCCTGGCCGGTTGCCTGTCGGCCCCCGCGTTGATCGCGGCGGCCCGTCCCCAGCAGGCCGCCCCCCGGCTCGCCACCGTGTCGGTGGACCTCGCCGCCCCCTCCGGCCGGTTCCCCTTCGGCCTCGGCCGCCAGCTCAGCGCGATCCCGCAGAGCTGGCGCTACGGTCCCGCCACCCTCGCCGCGCTCGACGCGCTCCAGCTCGAACGGGTCCGCGTCTGGCTGCGGTTCACCCGCACGGTCGACCCGGCCACCCGCCGACCCGACTACGCACGCTGGTACGACTACCTCGACACCTACCACCAGCGCGCGCAGCGGGTCCTCGTCAACTGGCAGACCGACTACGACCCCCTCGTCACGAGCGGCGGCTGGACGGCCGAGCAGCTGTACACCGCACAGGTCGACATGCTGGCCCACTACAAACGCCGCTACCCGAAGATCGAGTACATCGAGGTGGAGAACGAGGACCTCGGGGTCCCGGCCGACGCCCCCCGTTACTACGAGAAGTACCGGCTGGCCTACCGGGTCGTGAACGCGGTCAACGCGATGAACCTGCCCGGCCCCCGGTTGCTCGTGGGCGGCCCGACCCTCGACGTGTTCAGCACGCTGCGGCTCGGCGCGTTCCTCGACCAGTACGCCCGCGACGGCGACCAGGCGAAGCGCCTCGACTTCATCAGCTACCACCAGTACCTGATCAACACCGGCGGCGGAGCGTGGGACGCGCTCAAGGACGAACCTGCGATCGTGCGGACCGAGCGGCAGCAGGTCGTCGACCTCCTGCGCGCCCGCGGACTCCCCGCGGTCCCGGTACTGGTCACCGAGATCGGGGTCTTCCCCGGGACCCGCGAGTCCCCGCGCGGTTTCGATGCCGACCTGCACATCCAGGCCGCCTGCGCCGCCTCGCTGCACTACCACTACGCGGGCCAGCAGGACATCATCCCGTTCGACTGGACGATCGACCACCCGGAGAACGACCGGAAGGACCTGTTCGTCGACCTCGCCACCGGCGTGCCCCGACCGTATTACGCCGCGCTGCGCCAACTGACCACGCTCCCGCCCACCCGGGTGCGGGCGACGTCCGACGCGCTGTCGCCCCAGGGCACCGGCGTCTACGGGCTCGCCGCGGCGAGCGGCTCGACGGTCGCGGTCATGACGTGGAACTACCAGTGGACGGGCACGGCCGCCTACGACTCCCGCATCGTGCTCACCGGCTTCTCCGGGGCGTTCCGCACGTCGTCGGTCCGCGTCACCCGATACCGGGTGGCCCACGACGTCCACGCCGGCGGCCTGAACCCGGTCGAGACGTTCGTCATCCCGCCACGGACGGACGGCACCTACTACAGCCAGACGCTGCCGCTCGCCCCCAACGAGCTGCGCCTGCTCGTCCTCGAGCCCACACGCGCTCCATAGCCGAGGGCGGCGCGGTAGCTACCCTGGAAGCCATGGCCGTCGTGAAGATCAATGCGATCGAGGTGCCCGAGGGCGCCGGCCCAGAGCTGGAGAAGCGGTTCGCCAACCGGCTGCACGCCGTGGACGGCCAGCCCGGCTTCATCTCCTTCGAGCTGCTGCGCCCGGTGTCCGGCGAGAGCCGCTACTTCGTCGTCACGCACTGGGAGGACGACGAGTCGTTCCAGGCGTGGATGAAGGGCGCCGGGATGCAGGCCCACTCCGGCGAGCGCGCCCGCCCGGTCGGCACCGGGTCGTCGCTGCTGGAGTTCGAGGTCGTGCAGCAGTCCCGGGCGTCGGGATCCTGAGCGGGGACCTCGGGCGCGCCGCCGAGCTGATCCGCGACGCGGGCGCCCTGCTCGTCTGCGCCGGCGCGGGGATGGGGGTCGACTCCGGCCTGCCCGACTTCCGCGGCCCCGAGGGCTTCTGGCGGGCCTACCCGCCCTACCGCCGCCTCGGGCTCCGGTTCGAGGAGCTCGCCGACCCGGTGCACTTCGCGGAGGACCCCGAGCTCGCGTGGGGCTTCTACGGCCACCGCCTCGAGCTCTACCGGCGCACCGAACCGCACGTCGGGTTCGTCGTGCTGCGCGAGTGGTCGAAGCGGTGGCCGACGCGCGTGTTCACCTCCAACGTCGACGGCCAGTTCCAGCGCGCCGGCTTCCCGGCCGACACCGTGGCCGAGTGCCACGGCTCGATCCACTGGTTGCAGTGCACCGCGCACTGCGGGCAGCCGCCGTGGCCCGCCGACGACGTCACGGTCGAGGTCGACCCGGAGACGATGCGCGCCCGGCCGCCCCTGCCCTCCTGCCCGGCCTGCGGCTCCCTCGCCCGCCCCAACATCCTGATGTTCGGCGACGCCGACTGGGTCCCCGATCGGACGGCCGAGCAGCTGCGCGCCCACACCGCGTGGCGCCGCGAGCTGCACGCCGCCGGCGTCCCGCTCACGGTCATCGAGATCGGCGCAGGCACCGCCGTCCCGACCGTGCGGCGCGAGGCGGAGCTCTCCAGCGCCGCGAGCGGGGCGCTCGTGCGGATCAACACCCGCGAGCCCGAGGTGCGCCACGGGCGCGGCGTCGGCATCGCCCGCCCGGCCGCCGAAGTGCTCACCGAGCTCGCCGACCTCGTCGAGGGCTGAGGCCGCGGCCGGCGCCACCCCCCACAGGCCCCGGCCGCGGCACCTGTTTCGAGCGCGAACGGCACCCGGTGGATGGGGCGCGAGCGGCGTGATGCATACCACAGTCGGCCCGTGTCGAGATCCGGTCCGTTCGCTCGCCGCACAGGTAAGGACCCGAAACGGACGAGGAGGTTCCACCGATGCGAGTGATGGTGCTGATCAAGGCCACCGAGCAGACCGAGGCGGGGGCGATGCCCACGCAGGAGGAGCTCGAGGCCATGACGGCCTACAACGAGGAGCTGGTGAAGGCCGGCATCCTGCTCGCGGGGGACGGCCTGCACCCGAGCTCGAAGGGGGTGCGCATCGAGTTCTCCGGCACCGAGCGGAAGGTGATCGACGGGCCGTTCGCCGAGACCAAGGAGCTGCTCGCGGGCTACTGGGTGTGGCAGGTCCGGTCGATGGACGAAGCCATCGAGTGGGCCAAGCGGATCCCGAACCCCACGGGTGAGCATTCCGTCGTGGAGCTCCGCCCGATCTTCGAGGCCGAGGACTTCGGCGACGCGCTCACCCCCGAGCTGCAGGAGCGCGAGGAGAAGATGCGGGAGCAGGTCGAGGGCGCCTGATGGCCGAGGCCGACGTCCGACGCACCATCGAGGCCGTGTGGCGGATCGAGTCCGCGCGCCTGATCGCGGGCGCCGCGCGCCTGGTGCGCGACGTCGGCCTCGCCGAGGACCTCGCCCAGGAGGCGCTGCTCGCCGCCCTGGAGGAGTGGCCGGAGTCGGGCGTCCCGGAGAACCCGGGCGCCTGGCTCATGGCCACGGCGAAGCACCGCGGCATCGACCGGCTACGCCGGGCGGACGTCCACCAACGCAAGATCGAGGAGATCGGGCACCGGGCGCAGCTGGCCGAGACCGCGGAGCCCGACCCCGACGACCCGTTCGACGACGACCTCCTGCGGCTCGTCTTCACCGCCTGCCACCCGCTGCTGTCCACCGACGCGCGGGTGGCGCTCACCCTGCGGCTGCTGTGCGGGCTCACCACCAAGGAGATCGCCCGGGCCTACCTGATGTCGGAGTCGACGGTGGCCCAGCGGATCTCGCGGGCGAAACGCACCCTGTCCGCGGCGCGCGTGCCGTTCGAGGTCCCCGGGCGGGGCGAGCTGCGCGAGCGGCTGGCCTCGGTGCTCGAGGTCATCTACCTGATCTTCAACGAGGGCTACTCCCCGACCTCGGGGGACAACCTCGTCCGGCCCGAGCTCTTGGAGGAGGCCATGCGGCTCGGGCGCGTCCTCGCCGAGCTGCTCCCGCGCGAGGCCGAGGTCCACGGGCTCGTCGCGCTGATGGAGCTGCAGGCGTCTCGCACGCGGGCCCGTGTCTCGGCATCGGGCGACCAGGTGCCGCTCCTCGAACAGGACCGCTCCCGCTGGGACTGGCTCCTCGTCGGTCGAGGGCTCGCCGCGCTCGAGCGCGCGTACGCGACCGGCGGCCCGGTCGGCCCCTACACGCTCCAGGCCGCCATCGCGGCCTGCCACTCCCGCGCCCGGGTGGCCGAGGACACCGACTGGGAACGGATCGTCGCCCTCTACGACGGGCTGGCCCAGCTCGCCCCCTCGCCGGTGGTCGAGCTCAACCGGGCCGTCGCCGTCGGCATGGCCCGCGGCGCGCAGGAGGCGCTGGAGATCGTGGAGCGCCTGCGCGAGGACCCCCGGCTCGGCGCCTACCACCTGCTGCCCACCGTGCGCGGGGACCTGCTGGAGAAGCTGGGCCGCCCCGCCGAGGCCGCGGCGGAGTTCGAGCGCGCGGCCCTGCTCACGGCCAACACCAGGCAGCGGAAGGCGCTGTTGGAGCGGGCCGCGACCTGCCGCGCCTGAGCCCGGCCTGGTCCGACGCCGCGGGGCGGTGCTCGGCCTCGGTGCCACCCGCCGCCCTGCGCCACCGACCGGTACCGCGTCGCCGCGGGCCACTCGGAGGCCTGACCGCGGCTCGCCCGCGTCCGGCCCGCGACTCGCCCGCACTCACACCGCGACTCGCCGGGGCTCACACCGCGACTCGCCGACACCCAGACCGCGACTCGCCGACACGCCCCTCACGACGAACGGCGCTCCCGCCGGCGGTTGCCGGCGGGAGCGCCGTTCGGTCGTTCGGGTCGGGTGCTCTTACTCGTCGCCCTGACCGGCCATGTCGACCGGCGGCGAGTCGGGCACCGTGACCGGCTTCGGCTCGCCCCGGAAGACGAACTTGGCCTTGTCGTCGCCGCGGCCCTCGGGGGCGTCGGGGTCGAAGTTCTCGACGTCGACGACCACGATCTGGCCGGGCTCCACCTCGCCGAAGAGGATCTTCTCCGACAGCTGGTCCTCGATCTCGCGCTGGATGGTGCGGCGCAGCGGCCGGGCACCCAGCACCGGGTCGAACCCGCGGCGGGCGAGCAGCTTCTTGGCGTTCGGCGTGAGCTCGATCGCCATGTCCTTGCTCGCCAGCTGCTGCTCGACGCGGCTGATCATGAGGTCGACCATCTGGATGATCTGGTCCTCGGTCAGCTGGTGGAAGACGATGATGTCGTCGATGCGGTTGAGGAACTCAGGCCGGAAGTGCTTCTTGAGCTCGTCCTCGACCTTCGTCTTCATCCGCTCGTAGTTCGACCGCTCGTCGTTGCCGGCCGAGAAGCCGAGGCCGACCGCCTTCGAGATGTCCTGGGTGCCCAGGTTCGAGGTGAAGATGATCACGGTGTTCTTGAAGTCCACCGTGCGCCCCTGGCCGTCGGTCAGGCGGCCGTCCTCGAGCACCTGCAGGAGGGTGTTGTAGACCTCCTGGTGCGCCTTCTCGATCTCGTCGAACAGCACGACCGAGAACGGCTTGCGCCGGACCTTCTCGGTGAGCTGGCCGCCCTCCTCGTAGCCCACGTAGCCCGGAGGGGCACCGAAGAGCCGCGAGGCGGTGTAGCGGTCGTGGAACTCGCCCATGTCGATCTGGATCAGGGCGTCGTCCTCGCCGAACAGGAAGTTGGCCAGCGCCTTCGACAGCTCGGTCTTACCGACACCGGACGGGCCGGCGAAGATGAACGAGCCGGACGGGCGCTTCGGGTCCTTCAGGCCGGCGCGCGTGCGCCGGATCGCCTGCGAGACCGCCTTGACCGCGTCCTCCTGGCCGATGATCCGCTTGTGCAGCTCCTCCTCCATGCGGAGCAGACGCGTGGTCTCCTCCTCGGTGAGCTTGAACACCGGGATACCGGTCCAGTTGGCGAGGACCTCGGCGATCTGCTCGTCGTCGACCTCGGCCACGACGTCCAGGTCGCCGGACTTCCACTGCTTCTCGCGCTCGGCCTTCTGCGCGAGCAGCTGCTTCTCCTGGTCGCGCAGGTGCGCGGCCCGCTCGAAGTCCTGCGCGTCGATCGCCGACTCCTTGTCGCGGCGCACGGCCGCGATCTTCTCGTCGAACTCACGCAGGTCCGGCGGGGCGGTCATGCGCCGGATGCGCATCCGGGCACCCGCCTCGTCGATCAGGTCGATCGCCTTGTCCGGCAGGTAGCGGTCGGAGATGTAGCGGTCGGCGAGCGTGGCCGCGGCCACCAGGGCCGGATCGGTGATCGTGACGCGGTGGTGCGCCTCGTACCGGTCGCGCAGCCCCTTCAGGATCTCGATGGTGTGCGTGACGCTCGGCTCCCCCACCTGGATCGGCTGGAAGCGCCGCTCCAGGGCCGGGTCCTTCTCGACGTACTTGCGGTACTCGTCGAGCGTGGTGGCGCCGATCGTCTGCAGCTCGCCGCGCGCCAGCATCGGCTTGAGGATCGACGCGGCGTCGATCGCGCCCTCGGCGGCACCGGCTCCGACGAGCGTGTGGAGCTCGTCGATGAACAGGATGATGTCGCCGCGGGTGCGGATCTCCTTCAGCACCTTCTTCAGGCGCTCTTCGAAGTCACCGCGGTAGCGGGAGCCCGCGACCAGCGAGCCGAGGTCGAGCGTGTAGAGCTGCTTGTCCTTCAGCGTCTCGGGCACCTCGCCCTTGACGATGTTCTGCGCCAGCCCCTCGACGACAGCGGTCTTGCCGACGCCGGGCTCGCCGATCAGAACGGGGTTGTTCTTGGTCCTCCTGGAGAGGACCTGCATGACCCGCTCGATCTCCTTCTCGCGGCCGATGACCGGATCCAGCTTGCCCTCGCGGGCGGACTGGGTCAGGTTGCGGCCGAACTGGTCGAGCACCAGCGACGAGCTCGGGGTGCCCTCGCCGCGGCCGCCGGACGTACCTTCCGCGGGCTCCTTGCCCTGGTAGCCCGACAGCAGCTGGAGGACCTGCTGGCGCACCCGGTTCAGGTCGGCACCCAGCTTCACGAGCACCTGGGCTGCGACGCCCTCGCCCTCGCGGATCAGGCCCAGGAGGATGTGCTCCGTGCCGATGTAGTTGTGGCCCAGTTGCAGCGCCTCGCGGAGCGACAGCTCGAGCACCTTCTTCGCCCGCGGCGTGAACGGGATGTGCCCGCTCGGCGCCTGCTGGCCCTGGCCGATGATCTCCTCGACCTGCTGGCGGACACCCTCCAGCGCGATGCCCAGCGACTCGAGGGCCTTCGCAGCGACACCCTCACCCTCGTGGATCAGGCCCAGGAGGATGTGCTCGGTGCCGATGTAGTTGTGGTTGAGCATCCGGGCCTCTTCTTGGGCCAGGACGACAACCCGCCTCGCTCGGTCGGTGAACCTCTCGAACATTTACGCTCCTAGCCTGCTGCGCCATGCACCGGCGCACTAGCGCACCGAGTACATCCCGTGCCTCCACTGTATCGGCCCGGGGCGGTGCATCGCGCCTCTCGCACGCACCCGTGACAACGCGTTCACCCTGGGCCTCATTCCGCACTGCCGAGGCCCCCCAGGTCAAGACGGGTGGCTGGGCCGATCGGGGAAACCTGGCCGTCCGGCGCAGCACCTTCCGAGCCCACCCCCGGAACGATCAACGACCCCCCGTCACCGCGGCCCGCTCGGCCGCCTTCTCGGCCTGCCAGCCGTCCTCGTCGACGCCGCGGCGCCAGTAGCCGGACACCGACAGGCGGGCGCGAGCCACGCCGCGCTCGCCGACCAGGTGCCTGCGCACGCTGCGCACGATGCCTGCTTCGCCGTGGACGAACGCGTGCACCCGCCCCGGCGGGAACTCGAGCGCCCGCACCGCGTCGAGCACCTGGTCGGGCGCGTCGGGGTTGCGGTGCAGCCAGGTCGCCCGCAGGTCGCCGGGGCAGGCCAGCTCCTGTTCCTCCGCGGCGTCGGCGACCTCGAGCAGGGCCACCACCGGCACGCCGTCCGGCACGCGCTCGCACGCCGCCGCGATCGCGGGCAGCGCGCTCTCGTCGCCGACCATGAGGTGCCAGTCGGCGTCGGGGTCGGGGGCGTACGCGCCGCCGGGGCCCGCGAGGCGCAGGAGGTCGCCGGGCCGGGCCGACGCGGCCCACGGCCCGGCGAGCCCGACGTCGCCGTGGTGGACGAAGTCGATCGTGAGCTCACCGGCGGCGTGGTCGAGCGCCCGCACCGTGTAGGTGCGCATGGCGGGCCACTGCTCGCGGGGCAGCTCCGCCCGGATCGCGCCGAGGTCGAACGGTTCGGGGTACCGCACGCCGGGGCGCGGGAAGAGGATCTTGACGTAACGGTCCGTGTGGGGAGTGTCGGGGAACGTCTCGAGCTCGTCCCCTCCCGCGACGACGCGGATCATCCGCGGGGTGAGCCGCTCGGTGCGGAGCACCTCGAGGGTGGTCGTCCTGCGCGCCACGTGGCCTCCTCGGGAGATGCCTGTGGGGTCAGGCTAACCACGGGCGCCCCGGGTCGGGCGGGCCGGAGCGTCAGTTCTCCTTGTGGTACGCCTCGAGCACCTCGGCCGGGATGCGCCCGCGGTCGGACACCTTCATGCCCCGCTTGCGCGCCCATTCTCGGATTGCCTGGTTCTGCTCGCGGTCGATGGACGCACGCCGCGCCGGGCCCGAGCCCGCACCGGAACGGCCGCGCCGGCCCCCGGCCCGCCGAGCCGCCGCGATGTAGGCGGCCAGCGCCTCGCGCAGCTTGCTCGCATTCTCCTTGGAGAGGTCGATCTCGTAGTTCTTGCCGTCGATACCGAACTCGATCGTCTCGTCGGCGGCCTCTCCGGTTAGGTCGTCGATCAGTCGGACCTCACGGATCTGCGCCATAGCCGCAACCCTCCACTTCGTACCTGCTTCGACGCGGCAATGGCCGCGTAAGAAACCATAAGCCCGAAGGGGCGGTTCGTCGAGTCACCCTGTCCGGTGTCGCGCGACAGTTACTCAGAACGCACGAGCGGGTACAGAATGGTTTCGCGGATTCCGAGGCCGGTGAGCGTCATGAGCAGCCGGTCGATGCCCATTCCCATGCCCCCGGTGGGCGGCAATCCGTACTCCATGGCGCGCAGGAAGTCCTCGTCCAGCTGCATGGCCTCGGGATCACCGGCCGCGGCCTTGAGCGCCTGCTGGGTGAGCCGCTCGCGCTGATCGACGGGGTCGACCAGCTCGGAGTACGCCACCCCGAGCTCGGTGCCGAACACGAACAGGTCCCACGCCTCCGCGAGCCGCGGATCGTTCCGGTGCCGCCGGGCGAGCGGCCGGAGCTCGATCGGGTAGTCCCGCACGAACGTCGGGTCGTGCAGCGTGTGCTCGACGAGCTTCTCGAACAGTTCCAGTACGATCGCGCCGGCAGAGTCGGTTTCTGCGACTTCCACGTCGTGAGTGGCCGCGAGCTTGCGGAGGCGCTCCACGGAAGTGTCGGGAGTCACCTCCTCGCCCACCACTTCGGACACGGCCTCGTGCATCGTGACCGAACGCCACTCGCCGCCCAGATCGTAGGTGGATCCGTCGACGTGGGTGACCACTGTGGAGCCGAAGACGGCGCGGGCGCAGGCGAGCACCAGATCGCGCGTCAGAACGGCCATATCGTCGTACGTCGCGTAGGCCTGGTAGGCCTCCAACGTGGTGAACTCCGGCGAGTGGGTGGAGTCGATCCCTTCGTTGCGGAACACCCGATTGATCTCGTAGACGCGCTCGATCCCGCCCACAACGCATCGCTTCAGGAACAGTTCCGTGGCGATCCGCAGGTACAGGTCGGTGTCGAGCGCGTTGGAGTGGGTGACGAAGGGACGCGCCGTCGCCCCGCCGTGCAGCAGCTGCAGCATCGGCGTCTCGACCTCGACGAAGGACCGCTCGTCGAGGACGGCGCGCAGCGTGCGCAGCACCTCGGCGCGCCGGTAGACCGTCTCGCGCGCCTGCGGGCGGACGATCAGGTCGACGTAGCGCTGCCGGACGCGGGTCTCCTCGGCGAGCTCGCGGTGCACGACCGGGAGCGGGCGCAGCGCCTTGGCCGCCATCTGCCAGCTGTCGGCCATGACCGACAGCTCGCCGCGGCGGGAGGTGATCACCTCGCCGTGCACCTGCACGTGGTCGCCGAGGTCGACCTGCGCCTTCCAGCGCGCGAGCTCCTCCTCGCCGACGTTCGCGAGGGAGAGCATGGCCTGCAGCTCGGTGCCGTCGCCCTCGCGGAGCGTGGCGAAGCACAGCTTGCCGGTGTTGCGCAGGAACATCACGCGGCCGGTCACGGCCACGACGTCGCCGGTGGCGGTGTCCGGCGGGAGGTCGGGATGGGCCTCGCGCACCTGGCGCAGCGTGTGGGTGCGCTCGACCGCGACGGGATAGGGATCCCGGTTCTGCTCCAGCAACGCCGCCCGCTTGGCCCGGCGGACCCGCATCTGCTCGGGCAGGTCGACGTCGGGGCTGGTGGGGGGCTCGTTGCTCACGGGTGTCAAGGGTAGTGAGCCGGATCGAGCGCATTTCGTTCGCCCATCCGTCGCAGGCCGTACGGTCGGCAGGCGTGACCACCCCAGAACGGGCCCGCTCCTTCGGCGCGGCGGCTGCCGCCTACGCGGCGCACCGTCCCGGCTACCCCACCGCGGCCGTCGACTGGGCGCTCGCGCCCGTCGCGGGCGGACCGCTGCGGCTGCTCGACCTCGCAGCAGGCACCGGGAAGCTCACCCAGGCGCTCGTCGACCGCGGCGAGGTCACCGCCGTCGAGCCCGACGCCGCGATGCTCGCCGAGCTGCGCAGCCGGCTGCCCGGCGTCCGCGCGCTCGAGGGCACCGCGGAGGCGATCCCGCTGCCGCACGGGTCGTTCGACGCCGTGCTCGTCGGGCAGGCGTGGCACTGGTTCGACCACGACCGGGCCTACGCGGAGGTCGCGCGGGTGCTGCGGCCGGGCGGAGTGCTCGCCGCGCTGTGGAACGGCGAGGACGGGACCGTGGAATGGGTGCGCGGCTTCCACGAGGCAGGCGGGTGGGCCTCGCACCCGGTGCGCGGCCCCGAGGAGGAACCGCCGCGGCTCGCGCACCCCGCGTTCGTGAGCGACGGGTACGCGCAGTTCCCCCACCTGCTGCCCACCACCGTCGACGGGCTCGTCGCGACGCTGCGCACCCACTCGTGGGCGCTGGTCGCGGAGCCGGCCGAGCGGGAGGCGGCCTTCGCCCGGCTCCGGGCCTACCTCGCGGCCCGGCCGGAGACGGCGTCGGGGGAGTTCGTGCTCCCGCTCGTCACCGACGTGGTGCGGGCGATCCGGCGGTAGCCGGGCCGGTGCTCGAGCGCGTGACGAGGTGGGAGGGCAGCGACACCCGCCGGTCCCGGTCGGCCTCGGGGCTCTCCACGAGCTCCATCAGCAGCTCGACCGCGAGCCGGCCGGCCTCGCCGCCGCGGCCGTGCACGGTGGTGAGCGGCGGGTAGGTCGTCGCCGCGAGGATGTCGTCGCACCCGATGATCGACACCTCGCCGGGCACGGCGACCCCGTGCTCGGCCATCCCGGCGAGCGCGCCCTGGGCGAGCCCGTCGTCGAACGCGATGGCGGCGGTGGCGCCGGTGGCGAGCACCTCGGCGGCCGCGGCCCGGCCCTCGTCGTGCTCGGGGCGGTGCGGGCGCAGGACGGTGGCGGTGATGCCGAGCGCGGCGCACCGCTCGCGTACGGCGGCCCGGCGTTGCTCGTCCGACCACGACCCGGCGGGCCCGCTGATGTAGGCGATGTGGCGGTGGCCGAGCCCGGCGAGGTGGTCGACCGCGTCGCGGATGCCGGGCACGGAGTCGACGAGGATGCGCGGCACGCCCGCCACGTCCCGGTTGACCAGCACGAGCGGGTGTTCCCGGGAGGCCACCTCCCGCAGCTGGTCCTCCGGCAGCCGCGAGGACACCAGCACGACCCCGTCGGTGCGCCGCTCCAGCTCGGCCAGCAGGTCGAGCTCCTTGGCGGGGTCCTCGTCGGTGTCGCCGACCACGGTGCTGACGCCGTCGGTGGCCGCGTGCGCCTGGGCGGCGCGGATCACCGGCGGGAAGAACGGGTTGGCGATGTCGGGGACGACGACGGCGATCATCCCGAGCCGGCCGGTGCTGAGCGCCCGCGCCGTGTGGCTCGGCTTGTAGCCCAGCCGCGCTGCGACCTCCGTCACGTGCGCCACCGTGCTCGCCTTCAGCCGGTGGGGGTGGGAGAACACGCGCGAGACCGTCGACGTCGACACCCCGGCCGCCGCCGCGACCACCTTGATCGTGGGCGCCTGGCGGCGCCCTTCCAGACGGGCCACGGGGTGCACTGTACGGCTCGTCTCAACCGCCAGGACTTGACGTGCAACCGGTTGCACGCGAGCATCGCCCGCCAACGGCCGCCGCAGGAACACGGTGGCGACAACGACCGCGAGCCGTCCGGAGCGGAAGCGGGCGAAGGCGACACGGAGGAGCGATGGACCTGCTCGACTGGTTGGTGGTCGGCGGCTACTTCGTCGTGATGGTGCTGATCGGGTTGTGGGCGAAGGCCCGCATCCACGACTCGCGCGACTTCTTCACCGCGGGCGGGCGCATGCCGTGGTGGCTGTCGGGCATCTCGCACCACATGTCGGGCTACAGCTCGGCGGTGTTCGTCGGCTACGCCGCGATCGCCTACACCGAGGGGTTCGTGCTCTACGTGTGGTGGGCGCTCGGGATCACCTTCGCGATGGTGGTCGGCGCGTTCCTGTTCGTCCCCCGGTGGCCGCGGCTGCGCAGGCGGCTGGAGATCATCTCGCCGCTGGAGTACCTGCGGGTCCGCTACGGCGTCCCCACCCAGCAGCTGCTCGCCTGGAGCGGCACCGCGCTCAAGGTGTTCGACGTCGGCGCCAAGTGGACGGCCACCGCGCTGCTGCTCAACGTCTTCACGGGCGTCCCGCTCGCCGTCGGCATCCTGCTCACCGGCGGCGTCACGCTCGTCTACTCCACCATCGGCGGCCTGTGGGCCGACGCGCTGACCGACACGGGCCAGTTCGTGATCCAGTTCGTGGCGGGCATCGCGCTGTTCGTCGCCGTGCTGGGCGCGCTCGACGGCATCCCCACCCTGTGGACGCTGTGGGACCAGCTGCCCGAGGACCACTCCGCGCCCTTCAACGGGCAGTACACGGCGCTGTTCGTGATGGTCTACCTGCTGATCAACACGCTGTCCTACAACGGCGGCACCTGGAACCTGGCGCAGCGGTTCATCGCCTCGCCGACGGGCAGCACGGCGCGGCGGGCCGCGCTGTTCTCCGCGGCGCTCTACCTGGTCTGGCCGCTGGTGATGTTCTTCCCGATGTGGGCGGCGCCGGTGCTCCTGCCCAACCTGTCCGAGCCGGACCAGTCCTACGCGCTGCTCACGCAGGAGCTGCTGCCCGCCGGGCTCGTCGGGCTGGTGCTCGCCGGCCTGTTCTCGCACACCATGGCGATGACCGGTTCGGACGCCAACGCGATCTCCTCGGTGGTGACCCGCGACATCCTGCCCGCGATCTGGAAGCGCGGCCGGTCGCTCGACACCAGGGCGGAGCTGATCATCGGCCGGATCAGCGTGTTCACGTTCATCGCGCTGAGCATGGTGATCGCGCTGACCGCCGACAGCTTCGGCGGCGTGCTCGGCCTGATCATCCTGTGGTTCGGCGGGCTCGTCGGCCCGATCGCGATCCCGATGCTGCTGGGCATGCTGCCCGCCTTCAAGCGCTGCGGCCCGGTGGCTGCGATCGGCTCGTGGGCCGTCGGCCTCGCGGTGTTCGCGTTCACCCGCTACGGGATCGACGTCTCGTCGCTCGCCGAGGACCAGGCCACCGCCATCCAGGTGGGCGGCCCGGTCGTCTGCTCGATCATCGCGTTCGTGGTCATCGGGCTCGTCGCACCGTGGCGCAACGCCCGGTCCGACGAGCTGGTCGACGCGATCGCCCAGGACGAGCCGGCCACCGAGCAGGTCCGGTGAGCTACCGCGACCACCTCGTCGACGACGTGCTCGCGTGGTGGGCCGCGAACGGCCCCGACCACGCCCACGGCGGGGTGCTGACCTGCTGGGACAACGCGGGCACCCGCCTCGTCAGCGACGACAAGTACACGTGGTCGCAGGGCCGGTGGGCGTGGCTCACCGCCCGCGTCGCGCTGGACGCGGACCTGCTCGGCGTCGACGGTGGCTGGTACGCCGACCAGGCGCTGCGCACGGCCGAGTTCGTCCGCGACCACGCGGTCCTGCCCGACGGCACCACCGCGTTCGTCACGAACCGGGCGGGCGACGAGGCCGGGCCGCACACGAGCGTCTACGCCGACCTGTTCGCCGCGCTCGGCTTCGCCGGGGTGGCGCGGCTGCACCCGGAGGGGGAGTGGGGCGGGCGCGCCGAGGAGATCCTGCTGCGCTCGGCGGCCGCGATCGCGAGCGGCGAGTTCCGCTCCGACCCCTACCCGGTGCCCGTGGGTCACCGCTCGTTCGGGCTGCCGATGATCCTCGTCGGGGTCGGCGAACAGGTGCACCGCGCGACCGGCTCCGCGGCCTCCGCCGCGCTCGTGCGGGACGCGGCACGGCAGATCGAGGAGCACCACCTCGCAGGCGACGACGTCGCGGAGATGCCCGCGGAGATCGACGGGCTGCTGTCGCGCCACCGCACCCCGGGACACGTGCTGGAGGCGGCCTGGTTCCTGCACCACGCCCGCGACCTGCTCACCGGGTCCGCGCTCGCCGAGCCGGACCGGCTCGCCCGGATCGCCGTCCACGCGCTCGAACTGGGCTGGGACCGCGAGCACGGCGGGCTGCTGCGCTACGTCGACCGCGACGGGGGCGCCCCCACCGGCGCCCGCACCGACGACCCGTACGAGGCGCTCGTCGTCGACACCTGGGACACGAAGCTGTGGTGGCCGCACGCCGAGGCGCTCTACGCGACCGCGCTGCTGGCGCCGGAGCACCACGCGCGGCTGCGCGAGTACGTGTTCGCGACGTTCCCGGAGGGGAAGGGGCGGGAGTGGACCCAGATCCGCACCCGCGACGGCACGCCCGTGGAGAAGACGGTCGCGCTCCCGGTGAAGGACCCGTTCCACATCGCCAGGGCGCTGCTCATGCTGGTGGAGCTGGAAGGAGAAGGGTGAGACAGGAAGTCCCGGGCATGCCGAGGGTGCGGTCCTTCCCGGACCGGGCGGCGATGGGCGCGGCGGCCGCCGCCGACATCGCCGCGGAGCTGCGGGCCCGCCTCGCCCACCAGGACGGCGTGCGGATCGTCTTCGCGGCGGCGCCGAGCCAGGCCGAGATGCTGGAGCGCCTCGCCGCCGCCGACGGGATCGACTGGTCCCGGGTGACCGCGTTCCACATGGACGAGTACATCGGCCTTCCCCCGGACCACCCCGCGCGGTTCGCGAACTGGCTCGACCGGGCGATCTTCACCCGCGTCCCGTTCGCCGCGGTGCACCGCATCGACCCCGACGCCGACCCGGCCGGCTACGCGAAGCTCCTCGCGGAGGCGCCGATCGACGTGGTGTGCCTCGGCATCGGCCAGAACGGCCACCTCGCGTTCAACGACCCGCCGGTGGCCGACCTGGACGACCCGGAGGACGTGAAGGTCGTCGAGCTGGATCGCACCTGCCGCCGGCAGCAGGTCGACGACGGCGCGTTCCCGACCTTCGACGACGTCCCGACGCACGCGGTCACGCTCACGATCCCCCGCCTGCTGGACGCGCGGAAGCTGTTCTGCGTGGTGCCGGGCGCGGCCAAGCGCCACGCCGTGGACCGCGCGCTGCACGCGCCGATCTCCGCGGCGGACCCGGCGACGGCGCTGCGCACCCACCCGGACGTCACGCTGTACCTGGACGCGGAGGCCGACCCCCGTTGAACGACCCGACCTTTCGCACCTACCTGGAGACCGTCCACGGCTACCTGGAGCGGATCCTCGCCGAGGAGGCGGGCGCGATCCGCGCGGCGGCCGAGCTGCTCGCCGACCAGATCGCCGCCGACCGGCTCGTGCACGTGTTCGGGCCGGGCGGGCACTCCAACCTCGCCGCGCAGGAGGTGTTCTTCCGCGCGGGCGGGCTCATGCACATCTCGGCGATCCTCGACGAGGGCACGCTGCTGTCCAACGGGGCGCTGCGGTCGATGGCGATGGAGCGCACGCCCGGCTACGGTCGCGTCGTGATCGCCGACCGCGGGCTCGGCGCGGACGACCTGTTGATCCTGGTCAACGCCTACGGCATCAACGCCGCGCTGATCGACGCCGCGCTCACCGCCCGCGAACGCGGGGTCCGGCTGGTCGGCATCAGCTCCCGGGACCACGCCGAGAACACCGCGCCCGACCACCCGGCCCGGCACCCGTCGAAGGCCAACCTGCACGACCTCGTGGACGTGCACATCGACAGCAAGGTGCCGATCGGCGACGCGGTGATGGACGTGTCGGGGTCGGCCGAGCCGGTCGCCGCGGTCTCGACGTTCACCAACGCGTACGTGCTCAACTGCCTCACGCTCGCCACGGTGGAGGCGCTCGCGGCGCGCGGGATCGAACCGCCGGTGTGGCGCAGCGGCAACGCCCCGGGCGGCGACGAGGCCAACGGCCGCTTCCTCGAGCGGTTCCGCGGGCGGGTGCGCTCGCTGTGAGGCTCCGCGGCCGGGACCCGGCGAGCGGGCGCCTCGTCGAGGTCACCACGGACGGTCCGGTGATCGCGCACGTCCGGGCCGTGGACGGCGCAGCCGAGGACGCCCCGTGGCTGCTCCCCGGCCTGGTCGACCTGCAGGTCAACGGCTACGGCGGCCACGACGTCAACGGGCCGGACGTCACCGCCGACGAGGTGGTCGCGCTCGCCCGCGCGCTCGCCGCGGCGGGCACCACGACGTTCGTGCCGACGGTGATCACGGCAGCGGAGGCGGACATCGTGCGCTCGCTGCGGGCGGTCGCCGAGGCCAGGGCCCGCGACGAGGCCACCCGGCGCGCGATCCCGTGCGTGCACGTCGAGGGCCCGCACATCTCCGACCAGGACGGACCGCGCGGCGCGCACCCGGTCGAGCACGTGCGCCCGCCGGACCCGGCCGAGTTCGACCGCTGGCAGGCCGCCTGCGACGGGCTGGTCGGGATCGTCACGCTCTCCCCGCACCACGCAGGCGCGGTCGCCTACACCGAGCACGTCACCCGCGCGGGCGCGATCGTCGCGATCGGCCACACGCACGCCTCCCCCGACGAGGTGCGGGCCGTGGCCGACGCCGGCGCACGCCTGTCGACCCACCTGGGCAACGGCGCGCACGCCGTGCTGCCGCGGCACCCGAACCACCTGTGGGCCCAGCTCGCGGACGACCGGCTCACCGCGGGGTTCATCGCCGACGGCCACCACCTGCCCGCCGACACGCTCACCGCGATGCTCCGCGCGAAGGGCCTCGACCGATCCTTGCTGGTGTCGGACTCGGTGGCGCTCGCCGGGATGCCGCCCGGCGAGTACGCGAGCCCGATCGGCGGGGCGGTGGAGCTCTCCGCCGACGGGCGGCTCTCGGTGGCGGGCACCCCGTACCTCGCGGGCGCGGCCCGCTCGCTGGCCGACGGCCTCGCCCACGCCGCCGCCGTGACCGGGATCGGGCTGGGCGACGCGGTGCGGCTCGCCACCGCGAACCCGGGCCGGTTCGTCGGCGGCCGCGGCGTGCTGGCGCCCGGCGCGCAGGCCGACGTCGTGCTGCTGGACGCCGCGCTGCGGGTGCAGCGGGTGGTGGCCGCAGGTACGGAGGTCGCAGGGGGCGCGGGGTGAGGGCCGGGGTCGCGGTCCGGGACGTGACGCCCCCGCCCGGTGCGGCCATGTCGGGCTTCGTCGCCCGCACGGCGCCCGCCACGGGCGTGCACGACCCGTTGCTCGTCCACGCGCTCGTGGTGGAGGACACCGCGCTGGTGACCGTCGACGTGGTCGGGCTGCACGAGGACGACTGCGCGCGCATCCGGCAGCGCTGCACCCTGCCCGCCGACCGGGTGGTCGTGCACGCGACCCACACCCACGGCGGGCCGGCGAGCATGCCGGGGCGCCTGGGTGGCCCGGTCGACGAGGCGTGGTTGGAGCGCCTCGTCGCCACCTGCGCCGAGGCGATCGACGCCGCGCTCGCCGCGGCCGAGCCGGTGGCGGTGCACGCGGGCTACGGGGCCGACCCGGGCGTGGCCCGCAACCGGCGCAGGCCCGACGGCCCGGTCGACCGCGCGCTCCCGGTGGTGCACCTGCGCCGCCCGGACGGCACGCTGCTCGCCGCCGTCGCCTCCTACCCCTGCCACCCGGTGGTGCTCGGCGCGGACAACACGCTGCTCACCGCCGACTACCCCGGCATCGTGCGCCGGGTGCTCGCCGAGCGGCTCGGCGGGCCGGTCCTGTTCGTCACCGGCTGCGCGGGCGACGCCAACACCGGGCACTCCGCGGCGGCGTCGGTCTCCACCGCACCGGCCGCCGGCCGCACGTTCGCCGAGTGCGAGCGGGTCGGCCGGCTGGTCGCGGACGCCGCGGCGGCCGCCGCCACGGTGCCCGGACCCGGCCGGGTGGCCGCCGCGCGCCGGGACGTGGCGCTCGCGCTCGCCGGCCCCGGGATCGGCCCCGCCGACGTCGCGGCGTGGGAGGAGCGGGCCGCGACGGCCGAGCCGGCGACGGCCGAGCTGCTGCGCTGCTGGGCCGCGTGGGGCCGCGACGCGCTCGCCGCGCCCGGCCACCCGGGCTCCTGGTCCGGCTCGGTGACCGCGCTGCGGTGGGGCCCCGCGGTGCTCGTCGCCCTGCCCGGGGAGCCGTTCGCGGCCGCGGCGCAGCAGGTCAGGGCGCACGCCGCCGACGGCGACACCGTGCTCGTCGCCGGCTACTGCGACGGCTGCCCCGGCTACGTGCCGCCCGCCGAGGAGTACGCCCACGGCGGATACGAGGTCGCCGAGGCCCACCGCTACTACGGCCTGCCCGGCCCGTTCGCCGAGGGCGGCTCGGAGCGGCTCGTCGCGGCCGCCGCCGCGCTGCTCAGCCGGCTGTCGAGGTGACCGCGCGGTTCGGGGTCGCAGCGGCGTTGCGCAGGAAGGTCAGGCGCAGGCCGAGCAGCGTGAGGTCCGGCACGAACTCGGTGATCGTCTCCGTCTCGCCCGCCACGAGCGGCGCGAGGCCGCCGGTGCCCAGCACCGTGACCGGGCCCGCCTTCGGGCCGAGCTCGGCGAGGATGCGGCGCACCAGCCCGTCCACCTGCCCGGCGAAGCCGTAGAGCACCCCGGACTGCAGGCACTCGACGGTGTTCTTGCCGATCACCGACCGCGGCCGGACCAGCTCGACGGTGCGCAGCGCCGCGGCCCGGGTGGCCAGCGCCTCCATCGAGATCTCGATGCCCGGGGCGAGCACGCCGCCGAGGAACTCGCCCTTCGCGGAGACGACGTCGATGTTGGTGGACGTCCCGAAGTCGACCACCACGCACGCGGTGCCGTAGAGCCGGTGCGCGGCGAGCGTGTTCATCACGCGGTCGGCCCCCACCTCCCGTGGGTTGTCCACGAGCAGCGGCACCCCGGTCCGCACCCCGGGCCCGACGACCACCGCGGGCACGTCCCTGCGGTCGATGAGCAGCCGCAGCTCGCGCAGCAGGGTCGGCACGGTCGACAGCGCCGCGATCCCGGTGACCTGCGTGGCGTACGGGCCGAGCAGGCCGGCGAACGCGACGTCCAGCTCGTCGGCGGTCATCCGCGGGTCGGTGCGCATCCGCCAGTCGCGCACGAGCGGCGGGTCGACCTCGTCGGCCGAGCCGGGCCCGTTCGCGTAGAGCCCGAGCGCGATCTGGGTGTTGCCGACGTCGACGCAGAGCAGCACGGCGACCGCCTACAGCTGGACCGGGACGTTGTCGATGAGCCGGGTGCCGCCGAGGCGGGCGGCGACGAGCAGCCGGGCGCGCCCGGTCTCCGGCGCGGGCCCGAGCTCCGGGTCGGTGAGCTCCAGGTAGTCGACCTGCACCGCGGGTTCCTCCGCGAGCACCGCCCGCGCGGTGTCGAGGACGGCCTGCGGGCCGCGCGCCGACACCGACGCCCCGGCGGTGAGCGCGCGGTGCAGCACGGTGGCGCGGCGCCGGTCCTCCGGCGACAGGTACGCGTTGCGGGAGGAGAGCGCGAGCCCGTCCGGCTCACGCACCGTGGGCACGCCGACCACCGACAGCGGGAAGTTCAGGTCCTGCACCATCTTCTGGACGAGGATCAGCTGCTGGTAGTCCTTCTCACCGAAGAACGCGAGGTCGGGCGCCACGATGTGGAACAGCTTCGACACCACCGTGAGCACCCCGGCGAAGTGCCCCGGCCGCGCGGCGCCCTCGAGCCGCTCGCCCAGCGGCCCCGGCGCGACCTTCGTGTCGGCACCCTCGGGGTACATGTCCGCCACCTCGGGCACGAAGACCAGCTCCACGCCCTCCTCGCGGCAGGCCTGCAGGTCCGCCTCGAGCGGGCGCGGGTAGCGGTCCAGGTCCTCACCCGGCCCGAACTGCAACGGGTTCACGAAGATCGACACGACCGGCACCACCGCGCCGGGGGCCCGGCGGGCGTGCCGGATCAGCTCGCGGTGCCCCTCGTGCAGGGCACCCATCGTCGGCACGAGCGCGATCTTGCGGCCCGCGTTGCGCAGCGCCCGCGTGACCGGGGCGATGTCGCGCGGCGAGCGGTGCACGGTGAGGGCGCCGGGCGTGTAGCCGCCATGGGTGCGGGCCCCGCCGACGGAGGTGGCCATCGGCCGAGTCATGGTTTCTCCTGGAGGATCTCGAGCACGTCGTGGGCGGCGTGGTCGGACAGCAGCCCGGCGTCGACGGCGCGGTGCGCGGTGCGGCTCGCGAGCACGCGGTAGGCCTCGGCGAGGTCCGGGTCGGCGGCGTCGAGCTCGCGCAGGTGGGTGCGCACGGTGCCCACGTCACCGCGGGCCACCGGGCCGGTGAGCGCGCGGTCGCCGTGGCGCAGCGCGTTGTCCAGCGCCGCGGACAGCAGCGGCGCGACGAGCCGTTCGGCCGGGGTGACCCCGGCGCGCTCCAGCGTGTCGACGCAGTCGCGCACGAGCGTGACCAGGTGGTTCGCGCCGTGCGCCAGCGCCGTGTGGTACAGCGGGCGGACCTGTTCGGGGACGCGGACCGGCTCGGCGCCCATCTCGACGACGAGCGCCTCGCCCACGCTCCACGCCGCCTCGTCCCCCGCGGTCGCCGTGACCCCGACGCTGCACGCGGCGAGCCGGGCGACGTCCTCGGTGCGGCCGGTGAACGTCATCACCGGGTGCAGTGCGAGCGGCAGCACGCCGTGCTCGGCGGCGGGGGCGAGCACGGACACCCCGTGCGCGCCCGAGGTGTGCACGACGATCTGGCCCGGCCGGAACGTGCCCGCGGCCGCGAGGCCGCGCACCAGGCCGGGGAGGACGTCGTCGGGGACGGCGAGCAGGGCGAGGTCGACACCCGAGACGACCTCGTCCGGGGGGCGGAGGGGGACGTCGGGCAGGAGCGCGGCCGCCCGCTTCACCGACGCCCGCGAGACGCCGGAAGTGGCCACGACGCGGTGCCCCGCGGCGGCCCAGGACGCCCCCACGACCGCGCCGACGCGGCCGGCCGACACCACACCGATCGACAGTCGCGCGGGCCTGCCAGCGGTCATCGCTTCACTCCTCGTTCCAGTCCCGCCACTGCGGGTACCAGACGGCGCGGCCCAGGTTAACGGCCGCCGCGGTGCGCACCGAGGCCCGGTGACGCGCTTCACCGCGTCGGGTGCCCACTCCTTCCTCCCCGACGAACGGCGCGTTGGTCGGTACCTGTCCGACGAACGGGCCGTTCGTCGGAAGGGGGCGGGGCTCAGCGGCGCCCGGGCGTGGGGGGAAAGCCCTGCGGCGGCGGGTCGTACGGCGGCGCCGCCCCCGGAAAGCCGGGCGCGGGCGGTGGGGCCGGCCAGGCGGGGCCGGCGCCGTACGGCGGGGCCGCGTGGCCGGGCGGCGGAGCCGGCGGCGGACCGGGCGGCGGGGGCGTCCAGCCGGGTGGGCGGCGGCGCATCGCGGCCGTGAGCGCCTCCGGGTGCCCGACGGCGCGGGCGCGGGCCCTGCGCACCGCCTCCACCGCCTCGGCGTGCCAGATCGGGCCGTGCGGACCGGCGGTGCCGCGCGCCAACCGGTCACGCAGGAACGCGAGCTCGGTGACCGCGGCCTGGTAGTCGGCGACCGCCTTGGCGGCCTCGCGCCCGGACCGCCTGCGCACGGCCGCCCGCCACCCCTGCCGGCCGGCCAGGCTGGACAGCAGCGGCACCTCGCTCGGCACGATCCACCCGGCCGCGGCGAACGCGGGCAGCTGCGAGGCCACGATCCGCTGCTCGCGGCGGCGCTGCCACACGACGACGATCGCCAGCGCGACGAACACCGGCACCATCACGAACGCGTAGACCGCGAGGAAGAGCCCGCCGTCGAGCACGGAGGCCGAGGTGTTCCACAGCGAGTGCAGCGCGACCGCGACCAGGTAGCCGATCACCACCGCCGCGACCCGTCGGGCCACCGACCTGCTGCGCGACGCGATCCCCGCCCCGATACCGATCATGGCCGTGAACAGGGGATGGGCGAACGGCGAGATCACCCCGCGCAGCACCAGCACGCCGAGCACGCTCGCGACCTGCCCGACGCCCGCGTCCTCGGTGAACGCGCGGCCGAGGTAGAGGATGTTCTCGGTGAACGCGAACCCGGCCGCCACCAGCCCCGCGTAGACGATCCCGTCGACCACGCCGTCGAACTCGCGGCGCCGGAAGAACAGCATCCCGACCAGGAACGCGCCCTTCACCGCCTCCTCGACGACCGGCGCCACCGCCACCGCCCCGACCAGGTTCGCCCCCTCGCGGCCCAGCACCTGGTCGACCACGACGGTGGCGCTGCTGTTGATCAGGAGGGCGGTCAGCGTGGCGAAGCAGGCGCCCCACAGGAACGCGGCGAGCAGCGTGCGCGGCGGCTCCGGCTCCCACCGGTCGACCCACAGGAACGTGGCCACCACCGGCCCGACCGGCACCAGCGCGCACAGCGCACCGACCACCACCCCGGCGGTGCCGACGCTCGAGCGGACCAGCCCGATCACGACGAGCCCGCAGAACCCGAGCGCGATCAACCCGAGGACCGGGGCGAGCACCCAGCGGCGGTGCCGGCCCGGGGTGGGCATCGGGATGACGCGCGTCGGCTGGGTCATGAACCTGCAGCCTAGGGGTGATCACCGACGGGCGGGCCGTCGTCGGGGTCGTCGTCGCGGGGGTCGTCGGGCGTGCGGAGGCAGTGCTCGAGCCACAGCGCCCCGCCGACCAGCCCGAGCGAGCACACCAGGCCGATGCCGCCGGCCAGCGCGTCGTTCCCCGCGGCCGTCACGGTGCCCGCGAGCGGCAGGACGTGCGCGAGCAGCCCGGCCCACGCACCGGTCATGATGGCGCCCGCGAGCGACGACGCCTTCGCCAGCAGCACGGCCCGCGCCGCGACCAGCGGCTGGACCGGCTGCGTGCCCGGCTTGCGGCGGATCCGGGCCCGCATCACGTTGCCGCCGATGGCCTCGGCGATCCCGAGCACGCCGAGCGTGGCGCCCGCGCCGAGCGGCATCTCCGGCAGCGACCCGTAGGACAACCGGACCAGGATGCCGACCACGACCGCGGCGACGAGGGCGACGCCGAACAGGTCCCGTGGCCGCGTCGGGGTCACCGCTCCGCCATCAGGTCGAGGTCGTCGCGGCGGCGCATCCCGTCCTCGGCGTCCGGGCCGAGCGCGGCCAGCAGCGCGCCGACCGGTCCGTGGCCGGGCAGCACCGCGTCCGGGTCGACGTCGAGCCAGGGCCGCAGCACCGTGGCGCGCTCCGGGGTGCCCGGGTGCGGGAGCAGCAGCTCCGGGTGGTCGGAGCGCACCGGGCCGTCCGGGCCGTCGACGGTGACCACGTCCACGTCGAGCGTGCGCGGGCCCCAGCGCACCTCCCGCACCCGGCCCGCGGCCCGTTCGAGCTCCTGCCCGCGCCGCAGCCAGCCCCACTCGTCGACCGCGGGGTCCTCGACGACGAGCACCGCGTTGAGGAAGTCGTCCTGCTCGACCCCGCCCCACGGGGCCGTCTCGTACACCGGCGAGACCGCCCGCACCGCGTCGCCGAAGCCGGCCACGGCCGAGCGCAGGTAGGCGAACCGGTCACCGAGGTTCGACCCGAGGGAGAGCACGGCGCGGGTCACGCGGGCACCACCTGCCCCCGCCCGCCGGTGCGGGTGCGGCGCGCGACGACCGCCACGTCGGCGAACTCGAGCGGGATCGGCGCCTGCGGCTTGTGCAGCACGACCTCCACCGTCTGCACCCGCACGTCGGAGAACACCTCGTCGGCGACGCGGCCCGCAACCGTCTCGATCAGGTTGCACGGCGGCCCGCCGACGATCGCGGCCGCGCGCTGCGCGAGCGCGCCGTAGTCGAGGGTGTCCTCGAGCCGGTCGGAGCGGGCGGCCGGGGTGAGGTCGAGCCACACGGTGATGTCGACGACGAAGTCCTGGCCCTCGCGGCGCTCGTGCTCGAACACGCCGTGGAACCCGCGCACGCGCAGGCCGCGCAGCTCGATGCGATCCGCCACTCGGCTCCTCCCGTCGGGACACTATCGCCCGGTCGCGCCGTCCCAGGCCGCCGCCACGCGCACGGCGTCGAGCGAACCGACCACGTCGTGCACCCGCACGCCCCACGCGCCGCGGTGGGCGGCGAGCGCGCTGACGGCGGCCGTCGCCACGTCCCGGCCCGACGTGGGCCGCGGCTCACCGTGCTCGTCGGCGAGCAGGGAGCCGAGGAACCGCTTCCGCGACGCCCCCACCAGCACCGGGAACCCGAGGCCGACCAGCACGTCCAGCCTGCGCAGCAGCGCCCAGTTGTGCTCGGCGTTCTTCGCGAACCCCAGCCCCGGGTCGATCACGAGCCGCCCCGGGTCCACCCCGGCGGCCACGGCCGCGTCCACCCGCGCGGTGAGCTCGTCGCGGACCTCGGCCACGACGTCGGAGTAGACGGCGAGCTCGTTCATCCGGTCGCTGTGCCCGCGCCAGTGCATGAGGATCCACGGCACCTGCGCCGCCGCCACCGCCTTGGCCATCGCGGGGTCGGCGAGCCCGCCGGAGACGTCGTTGACCACCGCGGCGCCGGCCGCCACAGCGGCCTCGGCGACCGCGGCCCGCGTGGTGTCGATGCTGACCGGCACGCCCGCGGCCGCCAGCTCGCGCACCACGGGCAGCACCCTGGCGAGCTCGGTCTCCGCGTCGATGCGGGGCGCCCCCGGCCGGGTGGACTCCCCGCCGACGTCCACGAGGTCGGCGCCCGCCTCGCGCATCGCGACGCCGTGGGCGACCGCCCGGCTCGGGTCGAGCCAGTGGCCCCCGTCGGAGAACGAGTCCGGGGTGACGTTCAGGATGCCCATCACGACGCACCGCCCCGGGGCGGGCAACCCGGCCGCCACCGCGCTCACCCGTTCCGGATCAGCGCCAGCACCTCGGCGCGGGAGGTCGGCGAGGACCGCAGCATCCCGCGCACGGCGGAGGTGGTGGTGCGCGAGCCGGGCTTGCGGATCCCCCGCATGCCCATGCAGAGGTGCTCGGCCTCGATCACCACGATCACGCCCTTCGGTTCGAGCCTGTTCACGATGGCGTCGGCGATCTGCCCGGTGAGCCGCTCCTGCACCTGCGGGCGCCGCGCGTAGAGGTCGACGAGCCGGGCGATCTTCGACAGCCCGGTGACCCGCCCGTCCGGGTTCGGGATGTACCCGACGTGCGCCACCCCGTGGAACGGGACGAGGTGGTGCTCGCACATCGAGAACATCGGGATGTCCTTGACCAGGATCAGCTCCTGGTGGTGCTCGTCGAACGTGCGCTCCAGGACCTCGTCGGGGTTGGAGTAGAGCCCCTGGAAGATCTCGGCGTAGGAGCGGGCGACGCGCGCCGGGGTGTCACGCAGGCCCTCGCGGTCGGGGTCCTCCCCGATCGCGATGAGCAGCTCGCGCACCGCCGCCTCGGCGCGCGCGTGGTCGATCGTCCGTCGGCCGTTCCTCGACGCCGGCTCGGGCGTCGCGCCACCGGGTACTGCTGTGCTCAGCGTGAGCCACCCTCGTCCGGCCCGGAGCCGGTCCCCCCGCTCGGCTTCTCGGGGGACGGCTGCTCGGGCTGTGCCTGTGCCTGCTGTGCCTGTGCCTGCTGTGCCTGGGCCTGCTGCGCCTGGGCCTGGGCTTGCTGCTCACCCGCGCCGTTGGTGTTCGGCTGCGGGGCCTGGTTCGGCTGCGGCCCCCACTGCGGGGCGGGCTGCTGCTGCCACTGGCCGCTGGTGGGCGGCCACGGCTGGCCCGCCGGGGTGGTGGCCGGTCGCCAACCAGGCGGGGCGCCGTAGTTGTCCGGCACCGCCTTGGGCGGCTGCCCGCCCCAGCCGGGCGGGGGCGGCGGCACGGCCGGCTGCCCCTGCTGCTGCGGCGGCGGGTAGCCCGCCGGCAACGGGGTGGGCCCACCCGGGTAACCCCCGGGCGGCGAGGGCACGGGGCCGCCGTTGGGGCCGGGCGCGGGCACGCCGTTGGTACCGCCCGGGTACGAGCCGACCGGCGCGGGCTCGCGGACCGGCTCGGTCTCGGGCGGCCACGGCTCGCCGCGCTCCCGGGCGCGCTCGGCCGGCGTCTTGATCGGCGGCTTGTCCGACGGCGTGCGGTCGCCGAAGTCGTTGAACGCCGTGATCCGGGGCCGCTTCTCCACACCGGAGAAGATGCGCTCCAGGTCGCTGCGGGTGAGCGTCTCCTTCTCGAGCAGCTCGAACACCAGGTCGTCGAGGACGTCGCGGTAGGTGTTGAGGATCTCCCACGCCTCGGTGTGCGCCGCCTCGATGAGCGCGCGCACCTCCTCGTCGATCTCGTGGGCGACCTCGAGCGAGTAGTCGGCCTGCGCGCCCATCGAGCGCCCGAGGAACGGGTCGCCCTGGTCGCGGCCGTAGCGGACGGCGCCGAGCCGCGCGCTCATGCCGTACTCGGTGACCATCGCCTTGGCGATCTTGGTGGCCTGGTCGATGTCGCTCGACGCGCCGGTGGTCGGCTCGTGGAACACGAGCTCCTCCGCGCTGCGCCCGCCCATCGCGAACACCAGCCGGGCGATCATCTCCGAGCGGGTCATGAGGCCCTTGTCGTCCTCGGGCACCACGAGCGCGTGGCCGCCGGTGCGCCCGCGCGGCAGGATCGTGAGCTTGTAGACCGGCTCCAGGTCGGGCATCGCCCACGCCGCGAGCGCGTGGCCGCCCTCGTGGTAGGCCGTGATCTTCTTCTCCTGCTCGGAGATGATCTTCGACTTGCGCCGGGGGCCGCCGACCACCCGGTCGACCGACTCCTCCAGCGCGGCCGCGGTGATCAGCGTGCCGTTCTCGCGCGCGGTGAGCAGCGCGGCCTCGTTGATGACGTTGGCCAGGTCGGCGCCGGACATGCCGACGGTGCGCTTGGCGAGCGCCTCGAAGTCGACGTCGGGGGCGAACGGCTTGCCCTTCGCGTGCACGTGCAGGATCGCGCGGCGGCCCGCCAGGTCGGGAGCGCTCACCGGGATCTGCCGGTCGAACCGGCCGGGGCGCAGCAGCGCCGGGTCGAGGATGTCGGGCCGGTTGGTGGCCGCGATCAGGATGATGCCGCCGCGGGCGTCGAACCCGTCCATCTCGACGAGCAGCTGGTTCAGCGTCTGCTCGCGCTCGTCGTGGCCGCCGCCGAGACCCGCACCGCGCTGGCGGCCGACCGCGTCGATCTCGTCGACGAAGATGATGCAGGGCGAGTTCTGCTTGGCCTGCTCGAACAGGTCGCGCACCCGGGAGGCGCCGACGCCGACGAACATCTCGACGAAGTCGGAGCCGGAGATCGTGTAGAACGGCACGCCCGCCTCGCCCGCGACCGCGCGGGCCAGCAGCGTCTTGCCGGTGCCGGGCGGGCCGTAGAGCAGCACGCCCTTCGGGATCTTCGCGCCGAGGGCCTGGTAGCGCGCCGGGTTCTGCAGGAAGTCCTTGATCTCGTGCAGCTCCTCGACCGCCTCGTCGGCGCCCGCGACATCGCCGAAGGTGGTCTTCGGCATGTCCTTGTTGAGCTGCTTGGCCTTCGACTTGCCGAAGGACATCACCCGGTTCCCGCCGCCCTGGGCGTTGTTCATCATCCAGAACAGGATGAGCAGCACCAGGCCGAGCGGGATCAGGTAGATCAGCATCGTGGTCAGGAACGAGTCCTGACGCACGGTCGTGTTGAACGACGGGTTGTTGCTCGCGTTCTCCAGCGCCTCGACGATCGTGCCCGCGGTCTGCGCCGGGTACTGGGTGATGATCTGGGTGCTGCCGTCGATCGGCCGGTCGAGCGTGAGCCGCAGCCGCTGCTCGCGGTCCTCGATCAGGGCGTCGGTGACGTGCCCCTCGGAGATCTGCGCCAGCGCCACGGACGTGTCGACCCGCGTGTAGCCGCGCGTGTCGTCGAACAGCACGCTGAACGTGAAGTAGACCAGGATCGCGGCGAGGATCCAGATCAGCGGGTTGCGGAGCAGGCGCTTGCGGTCCATTCAGCTTCGGCCGTGGCGGCCTTCACCCTTCCTGGCGAAGATTCTCCGGCGGAGAGACCCGGCGCAGCGGACTGACCGGCCCTGAGTCCGCCAGGATAGCGGGCCGGGAGCGCGGCTGCGCCGTCGATGTCCAGCGGCGTAGCCCTGACGGGTACATGCACTCTCAACGAACGGTCCGGAACGGGTGTTCCCGGAGGCCATATCCCCGTGCGCACACCGTCGTTGGGTCCAGTGGCGGACGGTGATCACGACGGTGCCCGACGGCGGGCAGGCGGTTGGGGGTAGACGGCATGACGGTGAGGGCCCGTGGCGTCGCGGCGGCGGTCGCACTCGGTGGGATCGCGCTCGGGGCGCTGCTCGCCCCCGCGGCGACGGCGGCGCCTGCGCGCGGCGAGTGGGCGTCGGCGGAGGCCGCGGCGATCCGGCCCGGGGTCGTCACCGACACCGAGGGCGGCGGCTCCTGCACCAGCAACTTCGTCTTCACCAGCGGCGACCGCACCTTCCTCGGCCAGGCCGCGCACTGCGCGGGCACCGGCGACGCCACCGAGACCGACGGGTGCGACTCCGGCACCGTCGGCATCGGCACCCCGGTGACCATCAGGGCCGCCGACGGCACCGACCGCACCGGCCACCTCGCCTACAGCTCGTGGATCGCGATGCAGGAGGGCGGGGAGACCGACCCGGACGAGTGCGCGTTCAACGACTTCGCGCTCGTCGAGATCGCCCCTGAGGATGTGGCGGACGTCAATCCGACGCTCCCCGTGTTCGGTGGCCCGACGGGCCTCGACACCGACGGCGTCGAGGTCGGCGAGCTCGTCTACAGCATCGGCAACTCGCCGCTGCGGCTCGGGCTGAGCGCGCTCGGCCCGAAGGTCGGCATCGCCGTGGGCGACGCGGGCGACGGGCGCAACCACGACGTCTACACGCTCACGCCGGGCATCCCGGGTGACTCGGGCAGCGCCTTCGTCGACAGCTCGGGCGCCGCGTTCGGGGTGCTGTCGACGTTGAACCTGGTGCCGCTGCCCGCCAGCAACGGCGTGATCGACCTCGCCCACGCGCTCGAGTACGCCCGCGCGCACGGCGACGTGGGCGACGTCCGGCTCGCGGAGGGCACCGAGCCGTTCAGCGCGGGTCCGGCCGAGGGCCTCCCGGTGCCGCCGCTGCCCCTGCTGGGCTGAGCGCGCCTCAGGCGTACACCGACGGGTCGAGCGTGGCGATGTAGGGCAGGTCGCGGTAGCGCTCGGCGTAGTCGAGGCCGTACCCGACGACGAACTCGTTGGGGATGTCGAAGCCGACGTACTTCACCGGGACGTCGACCTTCACCGCGTCCGGCTTGCGCAGCAGCGTGCACACCGCGAGCGAGGCCGGGTGGCGCGACTCCAGGTTGCCGCGAAGCCACGACAGCGTCAGCCCGGAGTCGATGATGTCCTCGACGATGAGCACGTCGCGGCCCGCGATGTCGCGGTCGAGGTCCTTGAGGATGCGCACGACGCCCGAGGACGACGTGGACGAGCCGTAGGAGCTCACCGCCATGAACTCGAGCTGGACCGGCACCGGCAGCGCCCGGGCCAGGTCGCTCATGAACATCACCGCACCCTTGAGGACGCCGACGAGCAGCAGGTCCGAGTCGGCACCGGCCCGGTCGGCCGCGATCTGCTCCGCGAGCTCCTTGGTCCGTTCCCGGATCGCCTCCTCGGTGATCAGCGTCGATGCGATCTCACCGTCGTACACAGCCGGCGGCCTCCTGCATGGATCGGGTTCAGACGCCGGACGGCCAACGGACCGGGCGCAGGGAGAGCCTGCCATGCGCCCGCACCAGCTCCAACCCGCCCGGTAGGGCGACGCCCCCGCGGTCCGGCCCCCGACCTGCGAGGACGTCGGCAGCCCTGAGGTGGGCGTCGGTGAGAGCCGTCACGTCGGCGGCGGCGAGCCACGCCCGCAGCACCCGGCGGCGCAGCGCGGCGGGCACCCCGTCGAGCGGGCCGAGGAGCAGGCCCCCCTCCGGGTCGCGCGCCCCGGCGAGGAGGTCGGCGGCCACGGCGTCGAGGGCGTCGGCGTCCTCGCGCAGCTGGCGCGCCGTGCGGGCGAGCGCCTCCGCGACGCCGCCCGAGAGCACCTCCTCCAGCAGCGGGAGCACCTCGTGCCGCAGCCGGACGCGGGTGAACCGGGGGTCGGCGTTGTGCGGGTCGTCCCACACCGGGAGGCCGGCCGCCGCGCAGGCGGCGCGGGTCACGGCCCGGCGCACGCCGAGCAGCGGCCTGCACCACGGCGGGTCCCACGGCCGCATCCCGGCCAGCGACCGCGCCCCGGAGCCCCGCCCCAGCCCGAGCAGCACGGTCTCGGCCTGGTCGTCGAGGGTGTGGCCGAGCAGGACCGGGGAGTCCGGGTGCGGTCGGGCGGCGCGCAGCGCGGCGTAGCGGGCGCGGCGGGCCGCGGCCTCGACCCCGCCCGGGCCGGTGACCTCGACCCGGTGCACGGCCGCCGGGATCCCCATCCGCTCCAGCAGATCGGCGGTGGCGGCGGCGCGTTCGGCGGAGCCTTCCTGCAGGCCGTGGTCGACGACGGCGCCGCGCACCGCGCCCCGGCCCCGCACCGCGACGGCCGCGGCGGCGAGGGCGAGGGAGTCGGCGCCGCCGGAGCAGGCGACGAGCACGGGGGCGTCCCGGTGGGGGGCCGGCAGGGCGGCGAGCCCGCGCCGCACGGCCCGCCGGACCTCGAGGCAGGCCGCGTCGCGCCCGTCCGCCGAACCCCCGCGCGTCGGAGCCACGATGTCCCTCCAGCGACGACCGCTGCCGGTCAGATCCCGTGGACCCGCTCCAGCCAGCGGCCGGGGTGGGCGAGCTCCTCGCGGGTCGGCAGCGTCTCGGGGCTCTCCCACACCCGGTTGAAGCCCTCCATGCCCGCGGCGAGCACCACGTGCCTGGTGAACGCCGAGCCCACCGCGTACTGGCGGACCTTCGCCTCCACGCCCAGCAGGGCGCGCAGCAGGCGGTCGATCAGACCGCCGCCGCGGCGGCGCACCGTGAACCGGTTGCGGATCGTGGCCACCGACGGCACCACCTCCGGACCGACGGCGTCCATCACGTGGTCGGCGTGGCCCTCCAGCAGGGTCGTGAGCGCGAGCAGCCGGTCGAGCACCGCCCGCTGCTCGGGGCCCTGCAGCAGCTCGACGATCGCCAGCGAGTCGCCGCCGGTCTCGCGCAGCGACCGCACCACCTCGGGCAGGCGTTCGAAGACGGCGCCGCGGTCGGTCTGCGCGATCGACAGGAACCGGCCGACCTCCTCGGCGAAGTAGGACCGCAGCCACGGGACGGCGGTGAACTGGAGCCGGTGCGTCGCCTCGTGCAGGCAGACCCACAGCCCGAAGTCCGCGCTCGGCACGTCGAGCGCCTTCTGCGCCGCGTGCACGTTGGGCGCCACGATCAGCAGCCGTCCGCCGCCGTCCGGCCCGCCGAACGGGTCGTACTGGCCGAGCACGCGCCCACCCAGGTACGCGACCACGCTGCCGACCTGCAGACCCGCGGTGCGCGCGGTGACGGTGCGGGCCACCCGCGACACCTCGGGCAGCCGGGCGCCCGCCGTGAGCGCGGCCATGCTCTGCACGGCCGCCGCCGCCCACGCCTTGCGGTCCACCACGTCCGCGGGCAGCAGCGGCAGGCCGTGCCCGAGTCCGGTGGTCTCCCGGACGTGCCGTTCGGCGACCGCGGCGTCGGCGCGCAACCGCTGCACCAGCTCGGTGGCCTCGGCCGGGGTCGCGTCGGGCCCGGGCTGCATGAGCCGACCCGCCGTGCGGCTGGCGAGCTCCCAGTCGACGGGGAGCCCGCTCTGGCCCGCAGGGCTGGTGGCGGACTGGGCTGGGTGGGTCACGTGCGGCACACGTCCACGCTACGTGCCCGGGGCGGCCGGCGGGGCGACCGCGTCACGCCGAGCGGCAGCCGCAGCGGCTCAGGTCGGCGGCCATGGCGTCGTGCAGCGGGCGGACGACGGCCGGGCTCGCGCCGTTCGACATCAGGGCGAACACCAGCAGCCGCCCGTCGGAGTCGGTCACGACGCCGGCGAGGCTGCTCACACCGGACAGCGAGCCGGTCTTCGCGCGCACGACGCCGCGTCCGGCGGCGGCCTCGCCGTCGAGCGCGTACCGGTCGTCGAGGGTGCCGACGCCGCCCGCCACCGGGAGCCCGGACAGGACCGGGCGCAGGAACTGCGCGTCGAGCGGGCCCTTCGCGGGCGCCGCGGCGGCGGCGAGGACCTCGCCCAGCAGCCGCGGCGGCACCCGGTTCCGCGTGGACAGGCCGCTGCCGTCGACCAGCTCGGCGCCGGTCGTGTCGATCCCCGCCTGCCGCAGCGTCGCGAGGACGGACTCGGCCGCGCCCGCGAAGGACGGCTCGGCCTCCCGCGCGATCGCCACCTCCCGCGCGAGCACCTCGGCGAGCACGTTGTCGGAGGTGCGCAGCGCGTGCTCGGCGAGCTCGCTGATCGGCGCCGAACCCACCGCCGCGATGCTCGTGGCGCCCGGCGGGGCCGTGCCCTTCTCCACGTCGTCGACGCCGAGCGCGTCGGCGAACGCGCGGGCCGCGGTGAGCGCGGGGTCGGAGACGCGCGGGCCGTCCTGCAGCTCCGGGTCGATCCGGCCGCCGTCGAGCATCACCGGCTCGATCGGGGTGATGAACCCGCCCGCGATGTCGGCGCGGTCCCACCCGGGGGCGAGGCCGCCGTCGTCGTCGGTGTAGCGGCTGGTGTCGACGAGCACCTTGCGGATCGGCCCGGGGGCCTTCTCGCGCACGGCGTCGGCGAGCTGCTGCACGCTCGGCGCGCCCGGGTAGAGGCTGTCCTCGGGGTCGGGCAGGGCGGTGAGCGTGGGGTCCCCGCCGCCGACCAGCACGACCGTGCTCGGGTCCGGGCCGGTGACGACGCGGGTGATCAGCCGGTCGGTCGGGTTGAGCGCGAGCAGCGCCGCGGCGGCCGTGATCAGCTTCGCGGTCGACGCGGGCACGAGCGGGCGCTCCGGGGTGTGGCCCCACAGCTCGCGCCCGGTGGCCGCGTCGAGCACCACGCCCGCGAACTTGCCGGGCATGTCGACGGCGGGCTCGTCGAGCACCGCCGCCAGCCCCTCGGGCGTGGGGATCGGAGCGTCCGGCGGGAGCGGCCGCAGCGCGGGGGCGGGCACGGGCGGCAACGGAGCCGGCGCGGGCGCCACCAGCCCCCACCGCTCCACGAGGCCCGGGCCGGCGAGCGCGACCGCCCCTCCGGCACCCCCGGCCACGGCGAGCACGACCAGCACGACGACGATCCGCCGCGCTCCGCGACCGGGCAATCGCAGTGAGTCACCGATTCGTCGCCCGATCCCCACGGGCGCCCTCCCTCGACATCCCACAGGGCGCAAGAGCAGCGCCCCGGACGTCGGCGCCGCCGACGCGGTCCCTCACACTAGACGCAGGCGCCGGGGCCGGTCGCCCGACCGGTACCGGCCACCCATCCGCACCGGACCAGCAGGAGAGCGCCAGTGGACTTCGACGTCACCATCGAGATCCCCAAAGGTGGCCGCAACAAGTACGAGGTGGACCACCGCACGGGGCGCATCCGGCTGGACCGGACCCTGTTCACCGCCACCCAGTACCCGGCCGACTACGGGTTCATCGAGGACACCCTCGGCGAGGACGGCGACCCGCTCGACGCGCTCGTCCTCGTGCAGGAGCCGACCTTCCCGGGCTGCCTCATCCGGTCGCGCGCGATCGGCATGTTCCGGATGAAGGACGAGAAGGGCGGCGACGACAAGGTCCTCTGCGTGCCCAGCGACGACCCGCGCCAGGAGCACCTGCGCGACATCCACCACCTGCCGGAGTTCGACCGCCTGGAGATCCAGCACTTCTTCGAGATCTACAAGGCGCTCGAGCCGGGCAAGAGCGTGGAGGGCGCCACCTGGGTCGGCCGCGCCGAGGCCGAGCGGGAGATCAAGGCCTCCTGGCAGCGCGCCAAGGCGGCCGAGGCGCACTAGCTCGCGGCCCGCACCGCGACGTCCCACACCCGGATCGCGTTGTCGCGGGCGCCGGACACCAGGATCGGGCGGCCGTCGAGGTAGATGAAGTCCAACGCGGTCACCGCCGCCTCGTGGCCGGTCATCGGGGAACCGAGCTGCTGGCCCGTGTCGACGTCCACCAGGACGATCGATTTCCGGTCGGGCCCTTCCGCAGCGAGGATCGGGCGGCCGTCCAACACGCCGAGCGCGCTCGTCCGGACGGGTCGCCCCCCGGTGTCGTGGCGGCGCACGACCTCGCCCGTCCGCAGGTCGGTGACCGCCAGCTGCCAGTTGAGGGAGACGGCCACGGGGGCCCCGGCGAAGATCGTGAGGTGGGCTGGAGCGGACAGCCCGTGCGTGGTGTCCAGCACGGGCTCGCCGGTCATGGCGTCCATGATCTGCGTGCGGTTCGCCACCTGGATGGCGAGGCACAACCGCCCGTCGAGATCGAGCGTGCTCAGCGTGGGGAGATGACCGGGGAGCGGGTGGTCCCCCAGCGCGGTGCGGCTGCTCAGGTCCCACCGGCGCACGATCCCAAGGCCTGCGGTGGCCGCGAACGACGCGGCCGCGGTGAAATCGGCCGAGCTCTCGTGCGTGCCGACCTCGGTGACCGCGGCGCTCGAAACGTCGATCAAGCGGATCGTGCTGGATTGAAGCGCGGCCACCGCATCGCGGCCGTCGACGGTCACCACGGCCGCCCACATGACCCCGTCGACGGTGCCGTCCGGCAGGAACCCGAGGTCGCGCTCGGCGATCGGGTCGTACAACCGCACCCGGTGGCCGACGTCCTCGACGAGGAGGGCCGGACGGCCGCCCACCCGGGCGGCGTTGAACGGGAACGGGCTGGTGCTGCGCACCGCGAGCGCACGCTCCTCGATCACCGGTTCCGGTGGCGGACCCGACGCGAGCGGTGTCGGGCCGGGTGGTGGCGGCTGCTCGTCCGGCCGCCGGGACAGCGCCACGGCAAGGGCGCCCCCGCCCGCGAGCACCACCGCGCCCGCGGCCGCTCCCAGCAGCACCCCGCGCCGCGACGCCCCGCGCCGCGCCGCGCCGGTGGCGGATCCCGGGCCGAGCGCGGCGACCGCGTCGTCGGCGAGCGCGCCGGCCCGCTGGTAGCGCTGGGCCGGGTCCTTGGCCATCCCCCGGGCCACGACCGCGTCGAGCCCCGGCGGGATCGCACCGGACGTCGCCGTCGGGCGCGGAGGCGGGAGGTGCAGGTGCCCGTACACCTGCGCGGCGAAGTCGGACCCCGGGAACGCGCGCAGCCCGGTGAGCAGCTCGTACAGCACGCAGGCCAGCGCGTAGACATCGGCCCTCCCGTCCGCCGGGTACCCGGCCAGCCGTTCCGGGGCGAGGTACTCGACCGTGCCGTCCGCGCCGGCGGACGCGTCCGGCCCCGCCGCGAGGCCGAAGTCGGTGAGCTGCGCGAAGTCGGGGCGCCCCGGCGCCGGAGCGGTCAGCAGCACGTTCGACGGCTTGACGTCGCGGTGCACCAGTCCGGCGGCGTGCGCCGCGTCGAGCGCCGCGGCCACCTGGGCGACGATCCCGACGGCCCGCGCCGGGGCCATCGGACCGGTACGGGCGAGCTCGGCGGCGAGGTCGTGCCCGTCCACCAGCTGCATGTCGAGGAACAGCCGCCCGTCGATCTCCCCGTAGCGGTGGATCGGCACGACGTGCGGATCGGTGAGCCGCGCAGCGGCCTCGCACTCCCGGCGGAACCGCTCCCGGTAGCCTGCGTCCTCCGACAGGTGGGGGGCGAGGCGCTTGAGCGCCACCAGGCGGTCGTCCTGGCTCGTGTCGGTCGCCCGGTGGACCTCGCCCATGCCGCCGCGGCCCAGCAGCTCGCCGAGCACGTAGGGGCCGAAACGCACCTCCGTGACCGTCATCGATCACCTCCCCGTCCTGGCGGTCAGGTCCCAGATCCGGATCGTGTGGTCGAAGCCGGCCGAGAGGAGGAAGGTCCGGTCGCCGACCGTCAGGGGAACCATGCACTCGACGCGGTCCTCGTGTCCGAGCAGGGGCTCGGTGGCCGGTCTCCCGGTGCTCAGCTCCAGGACCTCGATGCTGTTCTGCCGGAGCACCTCCTTCAGCAAGACCGGGCGCCCGTCGACCACGGCCGCGGCGTAGCGGTCGAGGAACAGCACCTCCGGGATCCCGTGACCGCGCCGGGCACCCGTCCGCACGTCGACGACGGCCAACTCGCCGGAGTGGTCCGTGGTCAGGACCGCGGGCCCACCGGGCAACTCGACGGTCGCGACGGTCTCATGCAGCGCGGGCCTCCCGGACACCCGCGGACCCGCCGGCGCCCCGGTCGCCACGTCGAAGGAGGAGATCGCGCCCTCCTGTCCTCGGGCGAGCACGACGGGCCGGTCCCCGCCGACCACGGCCATGGCGTCGACGGGGCCCACGTCCGCCGCGAGCGGCTCGCCGATCGGGGTGGCGGCCGCCAGGTCCCAACGGCGGACCGTCGCGTCCTCCCCGCTCGAGAGCAGCACCTCCCGCCCGTCGACCGCGACGACGGCGAGCGCGGTGATCCCGCCCGTGTGGCCGGTCAGGGTGGTGGGGAGCGGCTCGCCGGACGCGAGGTCCCACATCCGGATCACGTGGTCGCTGCTCCCGGTGATCAGCACGCTGCGCCCGTCGATCCGGGCCGCGGTCGCCGCCAACGTGAACCGCGAGAAGTCATTGGCGATCGGTACGCCGATCACCTCGCCGGTGGCCAGGTCGTAGACCGCTGTTTCGTCCAAGCGGCTGCTGACGAGCACGGGAACGCCGTCGAGCTCGGCGATGACCGGCGGCACGAGGAAATCGGGGGCCGCCCCCACGATCACGCGTTCGGTGATCGGCCCGCCGGACGGCAGCGCGTCGCCCGGCGCGGCCTCCCCCGGGGCCGTCGCCGGGCCCGGGGCCCCGGGCACGGTGAGCACCCCCGCGAGGGCCAGGACGGTGACCAGCACCACGGTCGGGAGCACGGCGGCCACCACCGTCGGCAGCCACGAGCGACCAGGACGACGCGCAGCGGCCGGTGGTGGTGGTACGGCCTGCGGCCGCGGCGGCGGGGTGCCGGGGGGCGCCCAGGCGGCCGGTGCGGCTGCCGCCACGGGGGGCGCTTCGCGCGGGCCGGCCGGCGCCACCTCGACCCCGGACAGCACCTCGCGGGCCGCGGCCACGAGCTCGGCGGCCGTTCGGTACCGCTGCGCGGGGTCCTTGGCCATGCCCCGGGCGATGACGGCGTCGAACGCTTCGGGCAGGCCGGCGCGCACCGCGCTCGGCCGGGGCGGCGGCTGGTACAGGTGCCCGGCCACCTGTGCCGCGTACCCGGAGCCGGGGTACGGGCTGGCGCCGGTGAGCACCTCGTGCAGCACGCAGGCGAGCGAGTAGACGTCCACCGCGGGCCCGGCCGGCTGGGCGAGGAAGCGCTCCGGCGCCATGTAGGCCAACGTGCCGATCACCGCACCGGACCGGGTGAGCGCCGTGCGGCTGCCCGGCTCCGCGGGGCGGGCGATGCCGAAGTCGAGCAGGTAGGCGAACTCGGCCCGTCCACCCCCCGGCTGCGTCAGCAGGATGTTGGCCGGCGTGACGTCGCGGTGCACCAGCCCTTCGGCGTGAGCGGCGTCGATCGCGCCGGCCACCTGCTCGAGGATCGCGAGCGCCCGCGCGGGGTCCAGCGGCCCCTCCTGGGCGAGCACCTCGGAGAGCGCCCGGCCGTCGACGAGCTGCATGTCGATGAACAGCCGCCCGTCGACCTCGCCGTAGCGGTGGATCGGCACGACGTGCGGGTCGGCGAGCCGGGCGGCGATCTCCGCCTCCCGCCGGAAACGGGCGACGAACTGCGGGTCGTCGGACAGGGGCGGGGGGAGGACCTTGAGGGCCACCCGCCGGCCACCCTGCTCGGTGTCGACGGCCCGGTAGACCTCGCCCATCCCGCCGCGTCCGACGAGCGACTCGATCCGGTACGGGCCGAACATCGCGCCGATCACGACGCCACCTCCGCCACCAGCTGCTTCGCGTCCCAGACGGCGACCGGTTCGCCGGGCGCGGTGGTGAGCAGGAGCGATCCGTCCGGTGACAGCGCCCGGAACCCGCGGCTCAGGGGGTGGTCGGTCATCGGCGGCCCCAGCGGGGTCCCCGTCGCGAGTTCCCAGAACCGCACCTGCGGGGTCGGGCTGAGGTCGCTCCCCCCGGCGGTGATGAGCACCGTGCGACCGTCCTGCTGGACCGCGACCACCGCGGTCACCGACTCGACGTGGCCCGCGAGCGGCGCGCCGACCTGCTCGCCCGTCCGCAGGTCCCAGATCCGGACGGTGTTGTCGTCGCCACCGGTCACCGCGACCGGCACGCCGTCGCGCACCGCGGTGGTGAGCGCTCGGAACGCCACCGGTTGCGGCGCGGTCGGCGCACCGACCGGGGCACCGGTGCGCAGGTCCCGCGCCTGCACACCGCCGCCCCCGGCGGTGCTCGAGACGACGACCGGCCGCCCGTCGATCTCGGTGACCGAGAACGCGTCGATCGAGGCGCCGTCCGCCGCGAGCACCGGGCCCGCCGGGGCACCGGTGCGCAGCGCGAACGACGACACCCCGACCTGCTCCTCCGTCATGTCGAACGGCCCCGGCAGCTGCCTCCCGGTGGGCTCGAGCGCGACGACGACCGGCTCACCGTCGACCTCGACGACCACCAACCGGCCGAACGAATACTCCCGCGGGGTGCCCATCGGGGGGCCGAGCGGCGTGCCCGTCTCGAGGTCCCGGGCGACCACGGTGTTGTCGCGCCTGCGCACGACCGCAACCGCCCTCCCGTCGACCACCGCCGTGGCGACGGCGACCGCGTCGCCCGGCGTGGCCGGTCCGGCCTCCGCCCCGGTGGACAGGTCCCAGGTGCGGAGCGCACCGTCGGCGGTGACACCCGCGAGCAGCCGCCGCCCCCCGACCGAGACGACCGCGGCGTCGAGGAGGCCCGCGTCCGGCACGCCGATGGTCGCCACCAGCCCGGTCGCCGCGGACGGTTCCCCCACCCGCTCCCGATCACGCGGGAACACCGCCCACGCCACCAACGCCGCGACCACCAGCACGGCCGCCGTCGACGCCACGAGCCGCCGGTGGCGGGCGGGACGCGACACGAGCGCGGTGGGCAAGACGGCGGCCTGCACCGGCGGCCTGCCCAGCCCGAGCCCGACGAGCTGCACGAACTCCCCGCGCCCTGGCCCACCGGCGAGCAGCACGTCGCTGCGCTCGATCCGCCGGTCGCCGAGGCCGCCGCGGCGCAGCGCGTCGACGGCCGCACCGATCTGTCCCGCGATCGCCTCCGCCCGCTGCGGCGCCAGCCGCCCGCGGCGCAGGACGTCGGCGAGGCTCGGCCCGCGGACCAGCCGCATGTCGAGGTAGAGGTGGCCGTCGATCTCGCCGTAGCGGTGGATGGGCACGACGTGCGGCTCGCGCAGCGCGCTCAGCAGGCCCGCGTCCCGGCGGAACCGCTCCCGGAAGCCCGGATCGGCCGACAACTGCCGGTCGAAGACCTTGACCGCCACGACCCGCTCGTCGTGGCTGGTGTCCCGCGCGCGGTACACCGTCGCCGAGCCGCCGCGCGCCAGCACCGCATCGAGCAGGTACGGCCCGAACTGCGCCGATCCCACCACCGTTCCCCCCGGGACCTTCGAATTCCTTCCTGGTCGACCCCCCAACCGACCCCCCGGTTGGGGTGATGACCCTCACATGACCGTCAGCCGTCCGGGCGCTGCGCGGACTCGAACGCCGACACGAACCGGCCGAGGAGCTCGGCGAACTTGCGCCGGTCCGCCACCGACCAGTCCGAGAGCATCTCGGCGAACCGCTCGATGCGCATCCGTCGGTTCTCCTCGAACACGCGCCGCCCCTCCTCGGTGGCCGTGAGCAGCGTGGCCCGCCCGTCCTCCGGGTCGGCCATCCGCTCGACGAGGCCGAGCCGCACCAGGTGCCCGACCTGGCGGCTGATCGTCGACGGGTCCGAGTGCACCGCCTCGGCGAGCGCCCCGGCGCGCTGCGGACCGCCCTTCACCAGGTGGACGAGCAGGTAGTAGGTGGCCCGCTCCACGGCGTCCGGGTGCTCGGCCTGGTACTGGGCCTGCTTGCGGTCCATCAGGCGGACGAGCCGGATGAGCTGGCCGCTCACCTGGTCGGCCAGCGCGAGATCGTCGTCGGACGGCACCGCGCGAGCATCCACCGCCGCTCGCATCCGGGCAACACGCCCCGGATGTGACGCTCAGCCCGAGAGGGCTCGCCGCCCCAGCGGCGTGCGGATCGCCGGGCCCGGGCGAGGCCCGGCCCGGCGGGGCGATCAACCCGGCGGACACCGACCGGTGCCGCGCCGTCGAGTCGGCGCAGGCGATGCCGTCGAGCAGGAGGACGGGCTCGGGCCCGCTCCCGATCCGGCACCGCCCCGCGGCCACCGCACGCAGCAGGGCACGGTCGCGCCCGCGCGGGCGTCGCGGTTCCGCGCCGGTCATCCCCTCGACCTCCCCTCCGGGAGGTGCTGTCGGACCCGGCGCGGGAGGTGGATCACGTCACGATCAGGCGGTCACCCGTTCGAAGACCGCGGCGAGGCCCTGGCCGCCGCCGATGCACATCGTCTCGAGGCCGTAACGGGCGTCGCGGCGGTGCATCTCCCGCGTGAGCGTGGCGAGGATCCGCCCGCCCGTGGCGCCGACCGGGTGGCCCAGCGAGATGCCCGAGCCGTTCACGTTGAGCCGCTCGAAGTCCTCGGCCACGAACTTCCACTCGCGCGTGCACGCCAGTACCTGCGCCGCGAACGCCTCGTTCAGCTCGATCAGGTCCATGTCGGCGAGCGTGAGCCCCGCGTCGTCCAGCGCCTTCGCCACGGCGGGCACCGGGCCGATGCCCATGGTGGCGGGCGGTACGCCGCCGAGGCCCCACGACACCAGGCGGACCAGCGGCCGCAGCCCCAGCTCGGCGGCCTTGTCCGGGTGGGTGACCACGCAGATGGCCGCGCCGTCGTTCTGGCCGCTCGCGTTGCCCGCCGTGACCGTGGCCTCCGGGTCGTCCCGCCCGAGGACCGGCCGCAGCTTGGCGAGCGTCTCCACGGTGGAGTCGGGGCGGATGTGCTCGTCGGAGTCGACGACCGTGTCGCCCTTCCGGCCCTTCACCGTGACCGGGACGATCTCGTCGGCGAAGCGGCCCTCGTCGCGCGCGGCGGCGGCGCGCCGGTGCGAGCGGACGGCGAACTCGTCCTGCTCCTCCCGCGGGATCCGGTACTCCCGGCGCAGGTTCTCGGCGGTCTCCAGCATCCCGCCCGGCACCGGGTAGTTGCAGCCGCCCGCCGTGACGCGGCCGCGGGCGAGCGAGTCGTGGAGCATGACGCCGGGCCCGCCCTTGGCGCCCCAGCGCATGCCCGTCGTGTAGAACGGCGCGTTCGACATCGACTCGGCGCCGCCCGCGAGCACCAGGTCGGCCGCGCCCGAGCGCACCTGCATCGCGGCGTACAGCACCGCCTGCAGGCCCGAGCCGCAGCGGCGGTCGATCTGCAGGCCGGGAACCGTCACGGGCAGGCCGGCGTCGAGGGCGGCCACCCGGCCGATCGCGGGGGCGTCCATGGTCGGGTAGCAGTGCCCGAGCACCACGTCGTCCACGGAGTCCGGCGGCAGGTTCGTGCGCTCCACGAGCGCGCGGATCACCGTGGCCGCGAGCTCGTGGGCCGGCACGTCCTTCAGCGAGCCGCCGAACCCACCCACCGGGGTCCGCAGCGGCTCGCAGATCACCGCGTCACGCATCGAAAAGGCCTCCTCACACGTACTGCCGGGTGAGCCACTCGGCGACGAGCGCGGGACGCTCCGATCCCTCGATCTCGACCGTCACCTTCGTGGTCAACTGCACCCCGCCCGAGACGTCTGCGACGTCGGCGAGCTCGACGTTCGCCCGTACCTTGCTGCCGACGGGAACGGGCGAGGTGAACCGCACCCGGTTGAGCCCGTAGTTGACGCCCATCTTCGTGCCCTCGATGCGGTAGACCTGCTTCACGAGGTGCGGCAGCAGCGACAGCGTGAGGAACCCGTGGGCGATCGTGGTGCCGAACGGGCCTTCCTTCGCCTTGTCCGCGTCGACGTGGATCCACTGGTGGTCGAGGGTGGCGTCGGCGAAGGTGTCGATCTGGGACTGGTCGACCGTGTGCCAGTCGCTCACCCCGAGCTGTGTGCCCACCGCCGCTCGCAGCTCGTCGACACCGTTGAAGACGCGCATGCTCCGCTCCGATCGTCCGCAACCCTGCGGGCCCACCCTGCCACAGCGAGCGACCGGCAGCAGACCGCTTCGTGATCGTCGCCACGGACGGGGCGCGTGAGCGTCATCGCGAAGCCGACCGGCGGTCACCCGTCTCACCTAACGTGGACGCGTGGCCTCCTCCCGACGTCTCCGCGCCCTGATCACCAACGACGACGGCATCGAATCCCCCGGGCTCGTCGCCCTCGCGACCGCGGCCCGCGACGCCGGGTTCGACGTCGTCGTCGCCGCCCCGCACGTCGACGCGAGCGGGGTCGGCGGATCGGTGCTGGCGGTGCGCGACGGGGGGCGGGTGCGCGTGCACCGCAGGGAGCTGCCCGAGCTGCCGGACGTCCCGGCGTTCGCGGTGGAGGGCCACCCCGCGTTCATCGTCCACTCGGCGGGGCGCGGCTGGCTCGACCCGGAGCCGGACGTCGTGCTCTCCGGCATCAACATCGGCGCCAACCTCGGGCACTCGGTGCTGCACTCCGGCACGATCGGCGCGGCGCTCGCCGCGGGGCTGCACGGGTGGCGGGCCCTCGCGGTCTCCCTCGGCACGCCGCTGGTCGAGCCGAGGGAACCGCACTGGGAGTCCGCGCTCGCGGTGCTGCCCGACGTGTTCGACGTGCTGCTCGCCGCCCCGGACGGCACGGTGCTCTCGCTCAACGTGCCCGACCTGCCCGTGGACGAGCTCCGCGAGCTGCGCGAGGCGCGGCTGGCCCACTGGGGCTCGGTCCGGGTGCGCGTCGACCACGTCAGCGGCGAGGACGGGGACCTGCTGCACTCCCACGAGGCCGAGCTGGTGGGCGAGCTCGAACCGGACACCGACACCGCGCTCCTGGCCGCGGGGCACCCGACGCTGACCGAGCTGCAGCCGGTGACCGACCGGCCCGGCCTGCTCGCCGGCGGGACGTTGCGCAGGCGGGCCAGTTAGCTCTCGTGCCGGCGGCGCCGCGCCTCGTGCGGGGCCGCCCCAGCAGGCGGTTTCCGACGAACGGCTGCCGGGTCAGTGCTCGTCGGCGCCGGTGAGGGTGTGCTCCAGCCGATCGGCCACGTCCACCACCAGCCGGAACGGGCGGTCGAAGCCGTCGATCGCGGTGTCACCGAGCGGGATGGAGTGGCGGAACAGCACGAGGCCGTCCACCGCCACCGCGCCGCCCGCCACGCTCTCGCCCGCGAGCTCGAGCATGCGGGGGAGGTCGAGGTCGGCGACCCGCCCGACCGGTGAGGTGATCTCCGCCCACGGGTGGTCGTCCTCGCCGGTGACCCGCCGCACCACCACCAGCTGCGTGCGGTCGGCCTGCGTCGGCAACCGGAACCACAGCTCGTCGTCCGTCTGCCGCATGATCTCGTAGCGCACCCGCACGAACGCCACGAGGTCGTCCCATTCAGCCACGTGCGGACCGTACCGCCGCGATCAGCTGATGAGTTGGTCGACCGGCGCCCAGTCGTCGGTGAGCACCGGTGCGTCGCCCGCGAACCGCAGGGCGGCGCCCGCGTCCAGGACCGACCCCGGCTCCCCGCGCGCGGCGGCGCGGGCCTCCAGCGCGGCGACGTCGATCGGCCGGTCCGACGCGACGACGACGGCGTTGCCGCCCCCGCCGGGGCCGAGCTGTTCGGGCCGGGCCAGCACCGCGACGTGGGAGAACCGGTCGGCCAGCGTCGCGACCTCGGCAGCGAGCAGGTGCATCGGGTCGTGGTCGATCACGTTGAGCACGTACACGCCGTCGTGGCGCAGCACGCGGTGGACCTCGGCGGCGAACTCGGCGGTGGCCAGGTGCCACGGCACCGAGCGGGCGCCGAACGCGTCGCCGACCACGAGGTCGGCCGACGCGTCCGGGATCTCGGCCAGCAGGCTGCGCGCGTCGCCGATCCGCACGTCGACGCCGGGGATGTCGCCCACCCCCAGCTCCCGGCGCCCGAGCTCGACGACGCCCGCGTCCACCTCGAGCACGGTGGACGCCGAGCCGGGGCGGGTGGCCGCGAGCCACCGCGGCATGGTGAAGCCGCCCCCGCCGACGTGCACGGCGTCGAGCGGGTGGCCCGCCGCGAACGCCGTGTCGATCGCGTCGGCGAAGCGGCGGGTGTAGCCGAACCGCAGGTGCGCGGGGTCGGCCAGGTGCACCGCGGAGTGGTCGAGGTCGTCGAGCACGAGCACGCGGACGGCCGGGTCGGCCGGGTCGGTGCGCACGCTCGCGCAGTAGTAGACGGTGTCGACGTCGCAGCGGCCCGGCACCGCCACCAGCGCCCCGGCCAGCACCGCGGCGACGGCCGCCGTGCCCGCGACCGCCCCCCGGCGCGGCGCCACCGCCGTGAGCAGGGCCAGCACCAGGCAGGCCGCGGCGGTGACCAGCAGGATCGCCGCCACCGGCAGCAGCGACACGAGCACGAACCCGGTGAGGAACACGCCGGCGAGCGAGCCGACCGTCCCGGCCGCGGACAGCCCGCCGATCACCGCGCCCGACCCCTGCACCCGCTCGATGCGGGCCCGGGTGACCGCGGGCGTGACCATCGCGAGCGCGGTGACCGACACCAACGTCGACGCCGCCACCAGCACGATCGCGGCCAGCGGGCCCGGCCCGAGCGCGGGCCCGAGCACGCGGACCATGGGCCGGACGGCGAGCACGCCCAGCCCACCCACGACCAGCGCGCCCGTCGCCACCCGGCGCGGCGGGAGCACGTCGGCCCACCGGCCGCCCAGCGACGCCCCGGCGGCGATGCCCGCCAACGCCACCCCGATCACGGCGGAGGTCGACTCGAGCGTGAGCCCCACGTACGGGGCCACCAGCCGGGTGGCCAGCGTCTCCACCACCAGGATCGCGGCACCGCTGGTGAGCACGACGATCCGGGCGAACAGGGCGTTCACCCCACCATCCTGGCGGTCGCCGCGCGGTGGGCTCCGCCGGGGCCTCGGTGCGGCCGGGACTACAGCCCGAGCTGGCGGGCGATCAGCATGCGCTGCACCTCGCTCGTCCCCTCGCCGATCTCGAGGATCTTCGCGTCCCGGTAGAAGCGGCCGACCGGGTACTCGTTCATGAACCCGTACCCGCCGAAGATCTGGGTGGCGTCGCGGGCGTTGTCCATCGCCGCGTTGGAGGCGACGAGCTTGGCGATCGCGGCCTCCTTCTTGAACGGCTCGCCGCGCAGCATCTTCGCGGCCGCCGCGTAGTACGCCAGCCGGGCGGTGTGCGCCCGCGCCTCCATGTCGGCGATCTTGAACTGGATGGCCTGGTAGCTGCCGATCGGGTTGCCGAACGCCTCGCGCTCTCGGGCGTAGCGCAGCGACTCGTCCACGCAGCCCTGCGCGAGCCCGACCGAGAGCGCCGCGATCGCGACCCGGCCCTCGTCGAGGATCGACAGGAACTGGGCGTACCCGCGCCCGCGCTCACCGAGCAGGTTCTCGGCCGGGACGCGGCAGTCGTCGAAGTACAGCTCGCGGGTGTCCGAGGCCGCCCAGCCGACCTTCGAGTACTTCTGCGAGACCCGGAACCCGGGCGTGCCGGCCGGCACGATGATCGCGGAGATCTCCTTGCGGCCGTCCGGGCCGGTGCCGGTGACCGCGGTGACGGTGACGATCGAGGTGATGTCGGTGCCCGAGTTGGTGATGAACGCCTTCGAGCCGTTGATCACCCACTCGTCGCCGTCGAGGCGCGCGGTGGTGCGGGTCGCGCCCGCGTCGGAGCCGCCGCCGGGCTCGGTGAGGCCGAAGGCGCCGAGCTTCTCGCCTGCGGCGAGGGCGGGCAGCCAGCGCCGCTTCTGCTCCTCGGTCCCGAACCGGTACAGCGGCATCGCGCCGAGCGAGACGCCGGCCTCGAGCGTGATCGCGACCGACGAGTCGACGCGGGCGAGCTCCTCGAGGGCGAGGCAGAGCGCGAAGTAGTCCCCGCCCATGCCGCCGTACTCCTCGGAGATCGGCAGCCCGAACAGCCCCATCTCACCCATCCGCGCCACCAGCTGGTACGGGAACTCACCGCGCTCGTAGAGCTCCCCGATGACGGGGGCGACCTCCTTGCGGGCGAAGTCCTCCACCGTGGCGCGCAGCGCCTCGTGCTCCTCGCTCAGCGAGAGGTCCATCACTCCTCCTCGGGTTCCACGACCAGCAGAACGGCGTCCTTGGCGACGGTGTCGCCCGGCCGGGCCCGGAGCTCGCGGACCACCCCGGCGACCGGGGCGGTGAGCACGTGCTCCATCTTCATCGCCTCCACGACCACCAGCCGCTCACCGGCCTCGACCCGCCGGCCGTCCTCGACCTCCACCGCGGTGACGGTGCCCGGCATGGGCGAGAGCACCGGCCCGCCGCCACCGGCCTCGTCCGACGCCGCGGCGTCCAGCGGCGCCTGCTCGCGGACGCCCCAGGCGCGCCCGTCGCGGCCGAGCCAGAGGGTCTCGCCGTCGAGCGCGCAGGCGTAGCGCCGGGTGAGCCCGTCCAGGGCCACGACGAGGTCGGCGCCCTCCCGCCACGCCGCGCACGGCACCGGGTCGGCATCGCCGACCGCCACCTCGGCCGCCGACGCCCGGCCCCGGATGCGCACGGCCACCGGCTCGTGCCCGCCGACGGACATCCGCCACGTCGTCCAGGCGGGCTCGCCGACCCGCCAGCCGCCGGGGATGTCGAACGGGTCCACGACCGGGCCCGCGGGCTCGAGCGCGAGCAGGGCGTGCGCCGCGGCCGCGGCGAGCACGTCGGACGGCAGGTCGGCGGCCGTCCAGTCGGCGAGCCTGCGCCCGACGAGCCCGGTGTCGAGGCGGCCCGCCCGCACGTCCGGGTCGGCGAGCAGGGCGCGCAGGAAGCCGATGTTGGTGTCGATCCCGAGCAGCACCGTGTCGCCGAGCGCGGCGTCGAGCCTGCGCAGCGCCTCGGCGCGGTCGGCGCCGTGGGCGATCACCTTGGCGAGCATCGGGTCGTAGTCGCTGCCGACCACGCTGCCCGCCCTGATGCCCGAGTCCACCCGAACCGAGCCCGGCTCGCGCAGCGCCAGCACCGTGCCCCCGGTCGGCAGGAACCCGGCGGCGGGGTCCTCGGCGTAGATCCGCGCCTCGACCGCGTGCCCGTACGGGCGGATGCGCTCCGGCCACGGCCGCTCCTCGCCCGCCGCGATGCGCAGCTGCGCCTCGACCAGGTCGACGTCGTAGACCAGCTCGGTGACCGGGTGCTCGACCTGGAGCCGGGTGTTCATCTCCATGAAGAAGAAGCGGTCCGGGTCGTCGGAGCCGACGATGAACTCGACCGTGCCCGCGCCCGTGTAGCCGACGGCGCGCGCCGCCTCCACCGCCGCCGCGCCCATCGCCTCCCGCTGCCGGTCGGTGAGCAGCGCGGACGGGGCCTCCTCGACGATCTTCTGGTGCCGCCGCTGCAGGCTGCACTCGCGCTCGCCGAGGTGCACGACGTTGCCGTGCGCGTCGGCGAGCACCTGGATCTCGATGTGCCGCGGCGCCGCGATCAGCCGCTCGACCAGCAGGGTGTCGTCCCCGAACGCCCCGCGCGCTTCTCGTCGGGCCGACACGATCGCGTCGGCCAGGTCGGCCGGGGAGTGCACCTCGCGCATCCCCTTGCCGCCGCCACCCGCGCTCGGCTTGAGCAGCACGGGGTAACCGATCTCGGAGACGACGGCGGCGAGCTCGTCGTCGGTGAGCCCCGCCCCGTCGGACCCGGGGACGACCGGCACGCCCGCCTTCGCGACCGTGGCCTTGGCCGCGATCTTGTCGCCCATGGCCTCGATCGCCGATGCGGGCGGGCCGACGAACACGATCCCGGCGTCCGCGCAGGCCGCGGCGAACGCGGTGTTCTCCGACAGGAACCCGTAGCCGGGGTGGATGGCCTGCGCCCCGGTCGCGGCGGCGGCCTCGAGCACGGCCGGGATCGACAGGTAGCTCTGCGCGGCGGGCGCAGGCCCGATCCGCACCGCGGCGTCGGCCATGCCGACGTGCGGCGCGTGGGCGTCGGCGTCGGAGTAGACGGCGACGGACCGGATGCCCATGCGCCGCAACGTGCGCAGCACGCGCACGGCGATCTCCCCGCGGTTCGCGACGAGCACGGTCTCGAACACGCACACCTCCTCGTCGCTCACATGCGGAAGACCCCGAAACGGGGCTCTTCCAGGGGGGCGTTCGCGGCCGCGCTGAGGGCGAGGCCCAGCACGGTGCGGGTGTCCTTGGGGTCGATCACGCCGTCGTCCCAGAGCCGGGCCGTCGAGTAGTACGGGTGGCCCTGGTGCTCGTACTGGGCGCGCACGGCGTCGGGGTCGACGCCCGACCCCACCGTCGCCAGCACGGTGGCCGCCTGCTCCCCGCCCATCACGGAGATCCGCGCGTTCGGCCACATGAACAGGAACCGGGGCGAGTAGGCCCGCCCGCACATCGAGTAGTTCCCGGCACCGAACGAGCCGCCGATGATCACGGTGAACTTCGGGACGCGGGTGGTGGCCACCGCCGTGACCATCTTCGCGCCGTGCTTGGCGATGCCGCCCGCCTCGTACTCGCGGCCGACCATGAAGCCGGAGATGTTCTGCAGGAACACCAGCGGCACGCCGCGCTGGTCGCACAGCTCGATGAAGTGCGCGCCCTTCTGCGCGGACTCGGAGAACAGGATCCCGTTGTTCGCGACGATCCCGACCGGGTGGCCGTGGATGCGGGCGAACCCGGTGACGAGCGTGGTGCCGAACTCGGCCTTGAACTCCTGCAGGCGCGAGCCGTCGACGATCCGGGTGATCACCTCGCGGACGTCGTAGGGGGTGCGGGTGTCGGTGGGCACGACGTCGTACAGCTCTTCCGGGTCGGCGAGCGGCTCCTCGGTCGGCGCCACGTCCCACGGCCGCGGCGCCCGCGGGCCGAGCGTGCCGACGATGCCGCGCACGATCCGCAGCGCGTGCGCGTCGTCCTCGGCGAGGTGGTCGGTGACGCCGGAGACGCGGGAGTGCAGCTCGCCCCCGCCCAGCTCCTCGGCGGTGACGACCTCCCCGGTGGCCGCCTTCACCAGCGGCGGGCCGCCGAGGAAGATCGTGCCCTGGTTGCGCACGATCACCGCCTCGTCGCTCATCGCGGGCACGTACGCCCCGCCCGCGGTGCACGAGCCGAGCACCGCCGCGATCTGCGGGATGCCGCGGGCCGACATCTGAGCCTGGTTGTAGAAGATCCGGCCGAAGTGCTCCCGGTCGGGGAAGACGTCGTCCTGCTCGGGCAGGTAGGCCCCGCCGGAGTCGACCAGGTAGATGCAGGGCAGCCGGTTGTGCAGCGCGATCTCCTGCGCGCGCAGGTGCTTCTTGACCGTCATCGGGTAGTAGGTGCCGCCCTTGACGGTCGCGTCGTTGGCGACGATCACGACCTCGCGCCCGGCCACCCGGCCGACGCCGGTGATGAGGCCCGCGCCGGGCGCCTCGTCGCCGTACATGCCGTTCGCCGCGAGCGGGGAGAGCTCGAGGAACGGGCTCGACGGGTCCACGAGCGCGTTCACGCGGTCGCGCGGCAGCATCTTGCCCCGCTCCACGTGCCGCGCCCTGGCCCGCTCCGGGCCGCCGAGCGCCGCCGCGGCGAGCCGGGCCTTCAGGTCGACCACCAGCTCGCGGTGGGTGGCGGCGCTTCGCGGCGATGCGCTGGACGTGGCGACGGCCATGGGACCGGATGTTAACGTTCATTAACCGCGGCCGCCACCGCCCGGTTGCCGATCGGCCCACCGCGCTGGTACGTCGAGACCATGACCACCACCAACGGGCCTTGGTACCGGTCGATGTCCCCGCGCGAGCGCCGGACGTTCTGGGCGTGCTTCGGCGGCTGGGCGACCGACGCGATGGACGTGCAGATCTACAGCCTGCTCATCCCGGTGCTGATCTCCGTCGGGCTGCTCGCGTCCAACGCGCAGGCCGGGCTGATCGGCACCGTCACCCTGCTGTGCTCCGCACTCGGCGGCTGGGCGGCGGGCGTGCTGGCCGACCGCTTCGGCCGCGCGCTGATGCTGCAGGTCACGGTGGTGTGGTTCTCGGTGTTCACGCTGTTGTGCGCGTTCGCCCAGGACTTCACCCAGCTGCTGGTCTTCCGCGGGCTCATGGGGTTCGGCTTCGGCGGCGAGTGGGCGGTCGGCGCGATCCTCATGGGTGAGACCGTCCGGGCGGCCTACCGCGGCCGTGCGGTCGGCACGGTGCAGAGCGGCTGGGCCGTCGGGTGGGCCGTCGCGGCCGGGCTGTTCGTGCTGACGCAGTCGCTGCTGCCGCCCGAGGCCGCCTGGCGCGCGCTGTTCGCCCTGGGCGTGCTGCCCGCGCTCGGCGTGTTCTGGATCCGCCGCCACGTGCCGGAACCCGAGGTGTTCGTCCGGCACGCCGACCGCGCGGCCGACCGCCCGTCCTTCCTCGGGATCTTCCGGCCCGGTCTGCTGCGCACCACCGCGGTCTGCGCGCTCTTGTGCACGGGCGCGCAGGGCGGCTACTACGCGCTGACCACGTTCCTGCCGCAGTTCCTGCGCACCGCCCGCGGGCTCGACCTGTTCGGCCTCGGCGGCACCCTGCTGCTGGTGATCGTCGGGGCGTTCACGGGTTACCTGTTCGGCGCCTGGCTCACCGACCGGCTCGGGCGCAGGCCCGCCATCGTGGTGTGCGCGGTCGCGGCGTTCGCGATCGTCCTTCCGATGACCCTGCTCGAGCTGCCCACGTCGGTGTTCACGGTGCTCGCGCTCCCGCTCGGGTTCGTCTCGTCGGCGTACTTCAGCGGCCTCGGCGCGATGCTCACGGAGCAGTACCCCACCGAACTGCGCGGATCCGGCCAGGGCTTCTGCTACAACTTCGGCCGCGGGGTCGGCGCGCTGTTCCCGTTGTTCGTCGGGCTGCTGGCCGACGCGCTCTCCATCGGGGTCGCGATCGCCGTGTTCGCCGGGATCGCCTACGTGGTGATGGGGTCCTGCGCGCTGCTGCTGCCGGAGACGCGTGGGGCCGAGCTCACCACGAGGGCGGCCAGGTGAACGCGCCGGCCCGGCACCGCTAGCGTCTAGGTGTGCGCGTACTGCTGGTCGAGGACGAGGTACCGCTCGCGGAGATGGTGCGGCGCGGCCTCGCCGCCGAGGGCCACTCGGTCGAGGTCGTCCACGACGGGATCTCCGGCCTCGCGGCCGCGAGCACCGGTCAGCACGACGTCGTGGTGCTCGACATCATGCTCCCCGGCCTCTCCGGCTACCGGGTCCTGGAACGGCTGCGCGCCGCGGAGATCTGGACCCCCGTCCTCATGCTCACCGCGAAGGACGGCGAGTACGACGAGGCCGACGCGTTCGACCTCGGCGCCGACGACTACCTGGTCAAGCCGTTCTCGTTCGTCGTGCTCCTCGCCCGGCTGCGGGCCCTTCTGCGGCGGGCGGGCGAGCCACGGCCCACGGTGCTGAAGGTCGGTGACCTGAGGCTCGACCCGGCCCGGCACCGCGTGTACCGCGGCGACGTCGAGATCTCGCTGACCCCGCGCGAGTTCGGCGTGCTGGAGCACCTGATGCGGCACGCGGGCGAAGTGGTCACCAAGACCGACATCCTGCGCGCGGTGTGGGACGCCCACTACGAGGGCGAGGTCAACGTCGTCGAGGTGTACGTCGGCTACCTGCGCCGCAAGATCGACGCGCCGTTCGGCACGAACAGCATCGAGACGCTGCGCGGGGTCGGCTACCGCATGGTCGAGCCGGACTGAGACCGCGGGGCCGGGATCCGGCCCTCCTCCGCCCCGTCGGGCGGGACCGCGGGGATACCGCCCGGCGACGTGACCGGGTCGCGGCGGGCTTCCTCGTCCCGCACCGGCCGCTGGTCGACCTCGGCCCGGCGGCGGCGCCTCTGGCGCCGCGGCAGCGGCTCCGGCTCGGGCACGTCGCCCCAGACCGCCTCGCCGGTCCACGCCTCCTCACCGGCCTCCCCGATCGGCTCGACGGGCTCGCGGGCGGCGAACCAGCCGTTGCCGGTGGAGGTGCGCTTCGTCGGCGGCGGTGGCGCCCCGTTGCCGGCCGGAGCCGCGGGCGCGGGCGGCGCCGGAGGCCCCTGTGCCGGCGGCACAGGCGCCCGGTTGACCGGTTGGGCAGGCGCCCCGTTGCCGGCGGGTGCCCCGTTGACCGGGGGGGCCGCCGGGCCCGGCGGGGTGGATGCCTGCGGCGCCCCGGGAGCCGGCGGCGCATCGGCGAGGGCCGAAGTGGCCGATGGGGCAGGGGCCCGCGGTGCAGGGGGCTTCGATGCGGGCGCCGGCGGCGCAGGCGCGGGCGGCCCCTGGGCCGGCGGGGCCGGTTGGGCGGGGACGGGCCCGGCCGGCGAGCCACCCTCGGCCGGAGCCGGGGCCTCGGGTTCGGGCTCGGGCGCGGAGGCGGCGGGCAGCCGCACGCGGAACAGCGCGCCGCCGAGCGGTCCGTCGGTGACGTCGACCGTGCCCCCGTGCGCGGCCACCACCTCGGCGACGATGGCCAGGCCGAGCCCCGACCCGCCGTCGGCCCGCGCGCGGGCGTCGTCGAGCCGCACGAACCGCTCGAAGACGCGCGCCCGGTCGGCGGGCGGCACGCCGGGACCGTCGTCGGCGACGTCGAGGATGGCCGTGTCCCCGTCGCGCCCGACCGTGACGAGCACCTTGGACCGGGCGTGCCGTCGGGCGTTGTCGACCAGGTTGCGCACCACCCGCGCGAGCTGCCCGCGGTCGCCGATCACGCGCACCGGGACGGCGTGCACCTCCGCGACCACCGATCCGCCTGCGGGCCGGCCGCGTTCGAGCTCGGCGACCTCGTCGAGGTCGACCTCCTCGCGCCGCGGCTGCAGCCCCCGCTCGTCGGCGCGGGCGAGCAGGATCAGCCCTTCGACGAGGTTCTTCAGCCGGGCGGTCTCGCCGCGCAGCGCGGTGATCGTGTCCTTGTCGACCGTGCCGCCCTGCATCAGCTCGAGGCCGGTGGCGATCGTGGCGAGCGGGCTGCGCAGCTCGTGGCTCGCGTCGGCGACGAACCGGCGCTGCACGCCCTGCGCGTCCTGCAGCCGGGCGAGCATGCCGTTCATGGTCTCGGCGAGCTTGCCGATCTCGTCGCGCGCGGGCGGCACCGGGACCCGCTGCGCGAGGTCCTTCTCGGTCATCGCCGCCACCTGCGCGCGCATGGCCTCGACGGGCCGCAGCGCGCGCCCGGAGAACAGGTACGTGGTGACCCCGGCGACCACGATCAGCAGCGGCACGCCGCAGAGCAGGTAGAACAGCAGCGTGTGCGTGGCCGCATCGACGGCCGTGAGCGGCGCCGCGTAGAGCAGGACGACGTCGCGGCCGCCCGAGTCGGCGCCGCTGGCCACGAGCACCGTGTCCACGACGCTGCCATCGGCCTTCCGCACCGGCACGCCGGACTCGACGATGGTCTGCCCCTCCTCGGGCAGGAGGTCCGAGATCGGCTCGTCGCGCCCGACCGCTTCGGTGCCCGCCTCGATGGTCCACGTCGGCGGGTCGTCGCCGTACTTCACCCGCACCTGGGCGAGGTCGCTCTCCCGGATGAACTGGTCGAGCGCGTCGCGCGCGTTCTCGTTGGCCGCGCCCTCCCAGTTGCCCTCGAGCCGGTCGACGATCACCTGGGCCTGCGTCCTGGCCTCCGCCTGGACCTGTTGGCGCAACGAGTGCTGGACGAGCAGCAGCAGGGCGGCGCCCGCGACGACCAGGGCGAGCGCGACCACGACGGCTGCGGACAGCGCTGACACCACGCGCACGCCCATGCGTGCGCGCAGCCATCCCAGCGGCCGGGGCATCACTTCAGGGTATCGGGCGCCGCTGTGGCGACGCTGAGGTCGCCGACCCTGTTAGTCGGCGTTAACCCGCGGCTACGCTACGCGGCATGGCCACCCCCGCCGCGAACCCAGCAGGCGGCAGGCGGGAGCAGATCCTCGCGGTGGCCGCGCAGCTGTTCGCCCGCCACGGCTTCCACGGCGTGAGCATCGCCGACCTGGGCGCCGCGGTCGGCGTCAGCGGGCCCGCGCTCTACCGGCACTTCCCGGGCAAGGAGGCCCTGCTCGCGGAGCTCCTGGTCGGGATCAGCGAGCACCTGCTCGCCGGAGCGCAGGCGCGAGCGGCCGGGACAACCGACCCGCACGAGCTGCTCGTCGAGCTCGTCGACTTCCACGCCGACTTCGCCCAGCGCGAGCCGGAGCTGATCGTCGTGCAGGACCGAGACCTCGCGAACCTGCCCGCCCCCGACCGCAGGAAGGTGCGGCGGCTGCAGCGCACCTACGTCGAGATCTGGGTCGACGCGCTGGCGCGCGCCCATCCGGGCCTGCCCGCGGAGGCCGCCCGCACGGCGGCGCACGGCACGTTCGGCCTGCTCAACTCCACCCCGCACGCCGGGCGCACGCCGGAGGCCGCCGCGCTGCTGCGGACCATGGCCCTCGCGGCGCTGCGCTCGCTGTCCTGACCGCGGGGTCGGACGGGCCGTCGACCGAGGAGGGGGGATCGGTCGACGGCCCTGTGACCGCGCCTCGGTGGTGGGCGGGCACACCCGCCACCGGGTACAGCACGGTCGAGCCCAGTGTCCGCCCGCGCCACCTGCCCTGTACAGGGGCGGTTTTGCCGGCGGTCGGCACTCGGGTCACCCAGCTTTTACAAGAACATAGCCTAGAAGTATTGCTGGATCGTTGAACGATCCCTACGCTCCCAGGAATACCAGCGGCGGTGTGCCGCGGGTCACGATCCTGGAGGGAGCCGCGATGAGCGAGCGGAGCTTGCCAAGCGCGATCGGCACGGTGCGTCCCCGCAGCGGTCGCCCGGGCGTCGGCGGGGGTCAGCGATGAGCGACACCAAGGCTGTGACCGCGATCGGCTCGGGGACCAGGCGCAGCGCCGTCCTCGGGGCGATGTTCCTGATGGCCACCAGCGCCATCGGCCCGGGCTTCATCACCCAGACCGCGACCTTCACCGCGCAGCTCGGCGCGGCGTTCGCGTTCGCGATCCTGGCCTCGATCCTGGTGGACATCGCCGTCCAGCTGAACGTCTGGCGGGTGATCGGCGTGTCCGGGCAGCGCGGGCACGAGCTGGGCAACAAGGTGGCGCCCGGCGTCGGCTACGTGCTCGCCGGCCTCGTCGTCATCGGCGGCCTGGTGTTCAACATCGGCAACGTCGGCGGCACCGGGCTCGGCCTCAACGCCGTGCTCGGCGTCGACGCGACCATCGGCGGCGCGATCTCGGCGCTCATCGCCATCGCCATCTTCCTCAGCAAGAAGGCGGGGGTCGCTCTCGACCGGATCGTGGTCGTGCTCGGCGCGCTGATGATCCTCATGACGACCTACGTCGCGATCGTCTCGGCGCCCCCGGTCGGCGACGCCCTGCGCAACTTCGTGCTCCCCGACACGGTGGACTTCCTGGTCATCACCACGCTGATCGGCGGCACCGTCGGCGGCTACATCACCTACGCCGGTGCGCACCGCCTGCTCGACTCCGGCATGACCGGCCCCGAGCACGCGGGTTCGATCGCCAGGAGCTCCGTCATCGGCATCATCGTCACCGGCGTCATGCGCGTGGTGCTGTTCCTCGCGGTCCTCGGCGTGGTCGCGGGCGGCGTCACGCTGGCGGAGGAGAACCCGGCGGGGAGCGCCTTCGAGGCGGCCGCGGGCCAGGTGGGCCTGCGGCTGTTCGGCATCATCCTGTGGGCCGCGGCGATCACCTCCGTCATCGGCGCGGCGTACACCTCGGTGTCGTTCCTGACCCGGTCCACGACGAGCGACCGCACCCGCAACCTGATCACGGTGGCGTTCATCGCGCTGTCGGCCCTGATCTTCGTGCTGGCCGGGACCGCCCCCGCCACCCTGCTCGTGCTGGCGGGCACGTTCAACGGGATGATCCTTCCCATCGGTTTCACCGTGGTGCTCTGGGTGGCCTGGCGGCGCCGTGACCTGCTGGGTGGCTACAAGTACCCGGCCTGGCTGCTCGGCGTCGGCGTCGCCGCCTGGCTGCTCACGCTGTACATGGGCTACTCGTCGCTGTCCGGACTCGCCAAGCTGTGGGCATGACGTCCTTCGATCTGAACTCAGACGTCGGGGAGTCGTTCGGCAGGTGGGAGCTGGGTGACGACGCGGCCATGCTGGCGGTCGTCACCTCCGCCAACGTCGCCTGCGGCTTCCACGCGGGCGACCCGTCGACCCTCCGGCGGACCTGTGCCCTGGCCGCGCAGCGCGGGGTCGCGGTCGGGGCGCAGGTCGGCTACCGCGACCTCGCCGGGTTCGGCAGGCGCTTCATCGACGTCGACCCCTCCGAGCTGACCGACGACATCGTCTACCAGATCGGGGCGCTCGACGGCATCTGCCGGGCCGCGGGCACCCGCGTGCGGTACGTGAAACCGCACGGGGCGCTCTACAACGCGGTCGTGCACCACGAGGCGCAGGCGGCCGCCGTGGTGGCGGCCGTCCGCGCCTACGACCCGGACCTCCCGGTGCTCGGCCTCCCCGGCTCGGCGTTCCTCGCCGCGGCCGAGAAGGCCGGGCTCCGCACGGTGCGGGAGTTCTTCGTCGACCGCGGCTACACGCCGCAGGGCACGCTGGTGCCGCGCAGGGAGCCGGGGGCCCTGCTGCACGACCCGAAGGAGGTGACCGCCCGCGTGCTGCGGATGGTCACCGAGGGCAAGGTCACCGCCGTCGACGGCTCGGACGTGGACGTGCGGGCGGACTCGGCGTGCGTGCACGGCGACTCGCCGGGCGCGGTCGCGATGGCCGAGGCCGTGCGCGCCGGGCTGGCCGAGGCGGGAGTGGCGCTGCGGCCGTTCGCGGAGGAACCGGGGTGAGGGTGCTCCCGTGCGGGGACAGCGGGCTGCTCCTCGAGGTCGACGGGCTGCCCGAGGTGCTCGCGCTCGCCGACGCCGTCCGCGCGGCCCAGCCGGAGGGCATCCTGGACGTCGTCCCGGCGGCGCGCACGGTGCTGCTGTCGGTCGAGCCGGGCACCGACCTCGCCGCGCTCCGGCGCACGGTGCTCGACCTCGACGTCCGGCCGGGGGCCGCTCCGCCGGAGGGGGAGCGGGTGGTGATCGAGGTCGTGTACGACGGCCCCGACCTCGAGGAGGTCGGCGAGCTCACCGGGCTCGGCCCGGAGGGCGTGGTGGAGGCCCACACGGGCACCCCGTGGCGGGCCGCGTTCGGCGGGTTCGCGCCCGGCTTCGCCTACCTGGTCGGCGGCGACCCGCGGCTACGCGTCCCCCGCCGGGAGGTGTCGCGCACCTCGGTGCCCGCCGGGTCGGTGGGACTCGCCGGCGAGTTCAGCGGCGTGTACCCCCGTTCCTCCCCCGGCGGATGGCAGTTGATCGGGCACACGGACGCCGAGCTTTGGAGTATGGAGCGCGGTGCGCTACTACGACCCGGGTGCACTGTCGTGTTCAAGGCGGTCCGGTGACCCGCAAGTTGGAGGTGGTCGCCACCGGCGCGCTGGCGCTGGTGGAAGACCTCGGGCGGCCCGGGCTCGCCGCCACCGGCGTCGGGCGGTCCGGCGCGGCCGACCGCAGATCGCTGCGGCTGGCCAACCGGCTCGTCGCGAACCCGGAGGGCGCGGCCGGCATCGAGGTGGTGTTCGGCGGGCTCGCCGTGCGGGCCCACGGGCTGCTCACGGTGGCGTTGTCCGGCGCTCCGGCCCCGGCCGACGTGGACGGGACCCCGGTCGGGCACCACGCGCTGATCACCCTGTACCCGGGCCAGGTGCTGCGGCTGGGGGTCCCGCCCACCGGCCTGCGCACCTACCTCGCGGTGCGCGGCGGCATCGCCGTGGAACCGGTGCTCGGGTCGCGCAGCACCGACGTCCTGTCCGGGCTGGGGCCGGAGAAGCTCAGCCCCGGCACGATCCTGCCGGTGGGCACCGAGCCCGCCGAGCTGCCCCTGATCGACGTCGCCCCCGTCGCGGTGCCCCCCGGTGACGACGTCGTTCTCAGGGCCGTGCCCGGCCCACGCGCCGACTTCTTCACCGACGTGACCGCGCTCGCCCGCACCACCTGGACGGCGTCCAGCCGCAGCGACCGCGTCGGGATGCGGCTCGAGGGCGAGCCCCTCGAACGCGCGTCGCTGGAGGAGCTGCCCAGCGAGGGCCTGGTGCGTGGCGCGGTGCAGGTACCGCCCGGCGGCGAGCCGGTGCTGTTCCTCGCCGACCACCCGGTCACCGGCGGCTATCCGGTGGCCGCCGTCGTCCTGGACGCGGACGTCGACCGGGCCGCCCAGGTGCGTCCCGGGCAGCGCGTCCGGTTCGTCCTCGTCCCGCCCCCGTGGAAGGACACCCCATGACCGAGCAGATCCCCGAGCCGGACCACACCGCGACACCGGCCGAGGCCCGCGCGAGGTTCCGCGCCGGCCTGGTCACCCCCACCGCGGGGTGGTGCGACGGCTACACGCAGGCCAACCTGATCGCGGTGCCGAAGGACCTCGCGTGGGACTTCCTGCTGTTCGCCCAGCGCAACCCGCAGCCGTGCCCCGTGCTGGACGTGCTCGAGGCGGGCTCGCTGTCCGGGCCGCTGCTCGACGGCGACATCCGCACCGACATCCCCCGCTACCGCGTCTACGTCGACGGCGAGCTGACCGAGGAGCCCACCGACGTCGTCGGCTGGTGGCGCGACGACCTCGTCGGCTTCCTCATCGGCTGCAGCTTCACGTTCGAGCGCGCCCTCGGCGCGGCGGGCGTGCCGATCCGGCACGTCGAGCAGGGCGTGAACGTGCCGATGTACCGCACCAGCGTGCGCTGCAGGCCGGCCGGCGCGATCAGCGGGCCGATGGTGGTGTCGATGCGGCCCGTGCCGGCCGACCTCGTCGAGACGGCCGTGCGGGTCACGGCGGCGTACCCGGCGGTGCACGGCGCCCCCGTGCACGTCGGTGACCCGCGCGAGCTCGGCATCCGCGACCTCGACTCCCCCGACTACGGCGACCCGGTGCGGTTCGAGCCGGGCGACGTGCCGGTGTTCTGGGGGTGCGGGGTGACGCCGCAGGCCGCGGTCGTGGAGTCGAAGCCACCGCTTGCGATCTCGCACGCGCCGGGGCACATGCTGATCACCGACGCCGAGGACGAGGACTACCGCATCCGGGCGTGACCGGGGCCCCCTCGTTCGGCGAGTCGCGCTCTCCGTGCACGCGAGTCGCGGTCTGCGCGTAGGCGAGTCGCGGTCTGCGCGTAGGCGAGTCGCGAGCTGGGGCGCCGCCCCTCAGCCGGAACCGGTGGTCGCGGCCTCGTCCCGCCGGGGCGGGGCGTGCTCGGCGGGGACGGCGAGGCGGGTGGGTTCGGTGCGGCCGCGGAGCACCGTGGTGTCGCCGAGCTCCCAGCGGGCGGCCTCGTCCGCCCCTGCCATGTCCACGGCGCGGGCGGCCGCGAGCACCCGGCCGGACACGGTCTTGGCCAGGTCGGTGAGCCGGGCGGCCTCGTTCACCGGGTCGCCGATCACCGTGTACTCGAAGCGCCGCACGTCCCCGACGTTGCCCGCGACGGCGTCCCCGGCCGAGATGCCGATGCCCGCCGCGACGTCGGGCACCTCGGCGGCGAGCCGGGCCGCGAGCACCCGCCCGGCCGCGAGCGCGCACCCGGCGGGGTCGGCCCCGTCGACCGGCGCCCCGAAGACGGCCAGCGCGGCGTCGCCCTCGAACTTGTTGACCCAGCCGCCGTGCTCCTCGACCACCTCGACGACCACGGCGAAGAAGCGGTTCAGCAGGGCGACGACCTCCTCGGGTGGCCGCTCGGCCGTGAGCGACGTCGACCCGACCAGGTCCACGAACAGCACGCCGACCCGGCGGACCTCGCCGCCGAGGCGCACCTCACCCGCCGCGGCCGCGGCCCTGGCGACCTCGCGGCCGACGTGCCTGCCGAACAGGTCGCGGATCCGCTCCCGCTCGCGCAGGCCCGCGACCATCGTGTTGAACCCGGACTGCAGCTGCCCGAGCTCGGTGCCGTCGTACACCGTGACGGTCGCGTCCAGCTCGCCGTGCTCCACGCGCCGCATCGCGCGGCGAACCGCGTTCACCGGGTCGGCGACGGCGCGGGCGGCCCCGACCGTCACGAGCAGGCCCGCGCCCAGGGCCGTGCCGCCGATCGCAAGCACGATGACGGCGAGCCGGTCGGCGGGCACGTCGGAGTACACCAGCGCCGAGACGGCCGCCAGCATCAGCCCGACCACCGGAACGCCGGTGCCGAGGGCCCAGAACAGCAGCGACCGCACGACGATGCCGGGCAGCGCGCGCCGCGGGCGCGGCGGGTGCGCGGCCAGCACCCGCGCGGCGGTCCGCCGCAGGATGCGCTCGCTGAGCAGGTACGCCAGCGCGCACGTGGTGATGCCGCCGAGCACGATCGTCTCGCCGACCGAGATCGCAAGGCGCGTCGAGTACTGCAGGTTGAGCAGCACGAACACGGCGGCGCCGAGCACCCACAGCACCGCCTGGACCGTGACGAGCCGCAGCGGCCCGTACAGCACCATCCGCCGTTCGCGGCGCTGTTCGGCGTCCGGCTCGCCGGGGCGCATCCGGAACCGGCGGGCGCCCCACACCAGCCCGATCGGCAGCGCGAGCAGCAGGTACGCCCCGAACGCCACCAGGTTGAGCACGCGGACCCGGGTGGGGTCGGGCAGCGGCCCCTCCGGCAGCACCCAGGCGGCGAGCACGAACACGACGGCAGCGCCGCCGACGTTCGCGAACACGACGACGCTCGCCAGCGCGACCCGGGCGGGCCAGTCGATGACCCACCTGCTGCGTGCCATGGCGCCCGAGTCTAGGCCGATCGGGCGAACCTCCCCTCGCGCTCGCCTTCCGACGAGCGGCGCGTTCGTCGCACGGGTTCCGACGAGCGCGCCGTTCGTCGGATCATCGGGGTGAGATGCGGGCCTTCAGGTGGGGGCCCTTGCGGCCGCGGACCTCGACCGCCCAGCCGCCGTCGGCGGGGGCGGTGTACACCTGCACGGTCGACGGCAGCAGCAGCGGCTTGCCGAACGCGACGTCGTAGTCGAGCGCGCCCGGCAGCCGGCCCTGGAACGCGGCGACCGCCCGGGCGGCCGTCCACATCCCGTGCGCGATCGCCCGTGGGAACCCGAACGCCTTCGCCGTGAGCGGGTGCAGGTGGATCGGGTTGACGTCCCCGCTGACCCGGGCGTACCGCCGCCCGGTGCCCGCGTCGACGCGCCAGGTCGCGACCGGCGAGTCGGCGTCCACCCCGGCCGGCTCGGGCGCTTCCGGCTGGCCCTCGGGCGCGGTGGCCCCGCGGGCGAGGTAGGTGCTGCGGCCCTCCCACACCGCCTCGCCCCCGGCGTCGATCCGGGCGACGAGGTCGACCTGGGCGCCCTTGGGGTGGGCCCGCAGCGCCTCGGCGTGCACCCGCACGGTGAGCCGCTCCGCGGCGTCGACCGCCCGGTGCGCGGTGATCCGGTTGCGGACGTGCACCAGGCCGGGCAGCGGCAGCGGGAACGACCGCTGCGCCATCAGCTCCACCTGCAGGGGGAACGCGAGCACGTGCGGGTAGGTCACCGGGAGCGCGTCGGCCACCCGGAACCCGCACACGCGCGCGTACTCCGCGACGTGGCCGCGGTCGACGGTGACGTCCCTGGTGAGCGCGGTGTCGGGCAGCTCGCGGCCACGCGGGCCGACGGCGCCGACCGCCGCCTTGACGTACAGCGTGCCGAGCCCCGCCATCAGGCCCCCAGCATGTTCTGGCCGTCGACCCGGACCACCTGCCCGGTGACGCCCGCCGTCGCGGCCTGGGCGAGCCAGCCCACGGCCTCGGCGACGTCGACCGGGAGCCCGCCCTGGCGGAGGCTGTTGATGCGGCGGCCCGCCTCCCGGGTGGCGAGCGGCATCTTCGCCGTCATCGCGGTCTCGATGAAGCCCGGCGCGATCGCGTTGACCGTGGCGCCGCGCGGGGCGAGCTGCGGGGCGAGCGCGCGGACCATCCCGATCACGCCGGCCTTGCTCGCGGCGTAGTTGGTCTGCCCGCGGTTGCCCGCGATCCCGCTCATCGACGAGATGCAGACGATCCGCGCGCTGTCGCCGAGCAGGCCCTCGTCGGCGAGCAGGGCGCGGTTGATCGTGAGCTGGGCGCGCAGGTTGACCGCGAGGACGGAGTTCCACCGGTCGGCGTCCATGTTGGCCAGCAGCTTGTCGCGGGTGATGCCGGCGTTGTGCACGACCACGTCGACCCGGCCGTACCGCTCCCGCAGGTGGGCGAGCAGCCGGTCGGGGGCGTCGGCCGCGGTGATGTCGAGCTGCAGCGCGGTGCCGCCCGTGCGGTTGGCGACCCGGGCGAGCGCGTCGCCCGCCGCGGGCACGTCCACGGCGACGATCGTGGCGCCATCGCGGTGCAGCGTGTCGGCGATCGACTCGCCGATGCCGCGCGCCGCCCCGGTGACCACGGCGATCCGCCCGGCGAGCGGGCGGGCCGGGTCGTCGGCCCCGACCGGACCGACCGGGGCGCCGACCCGCACGACCTGCCCGGACACGAACGCCGACCGGGCGGACAGGAAGAACCGCAGCGTCGAGGCGAGCGCGTCGGCCCCCGCGTCGGGCGCGACCGTGACCAGGTTGGCCGTCGCCCCCGCCCGGACCTCCTTGCCCGCCGAGCGCACCAGGCCCTCGAAGGCCTGCGCGACGGCCGCGGCCTCGACATCGCCCTCGGCCGCGACCGGGCCGAGCAGCAACAGCCGCCCGCACGGCCCGAGCCTGCGCACCGCGGGCGTGAGGAACTCCTGCACCGCGGCGAGGTCGTCGACGGTGTGCGCCCCGGTGGCGTCGAGGACGGCCGCGGCCACCTTCCCGTCCTCGCCCGCCTCGGCCACGCCCGCGCCGGCGAGCAGGGCGCGGACGTCGTCGGCGAACCGGCCCTTGCCCACCGCACCGACCAGCGCGGGCCCGTCGAGCAGCGGCTGACCGGGCTCGTAGCGGCGCAGCACGGGGATGCGCGGCACCCCGAGCCGCTGGACGAACCGGTACTGCGTGAGCTCGCGCAGGGTGTCCTTGCTCATCACGCCGCCTCCAGGATCGCCACGACGCCCTGCCCGCCCGCCGCGCAGATGCTGATCAGGCCGCGGGCCGGGGCGCCCTTCTCGTGCAGCAGCTTGGCCAACGTCGCGACGATCCGCCCGCCGGTCGCCGCGAACGGGTGCCCGGTGGCGAGCGAGGAGCCCGCGACGTTCAGCTTGGACCGGTCGATCGACCCCAGCGGGGCGTCGAGCCCGAGCCGCTCCTTGGCGAACGCCGGGTCCTCCCACGCCTTGAGCGTGGCGAGCACGGTGGAGGCGAACGCCTCGTGGATCTCGTAGAAGTCGAAGTCCTGCAGCGTGAGGCCGTTGCGCTCCAACAGGCGCGGCACCGCGTACACGGGTGCGGTCAGCAGCCCGTCACGCCCGTGCACGAAGTCGACGGCCGCGGTCTCGGCGTCCACCACGTGCGCGAGCACCGGCAGCCGGTGCTCGGCGGCCCACTCGTCGGAGCCGAGCAGCACGGCCGCGGCCCCGTCGGTGAGCGGGGTCGAGTTGCCCGCGGTCATGGTCGCGCCCTCGCCCTTGCCGAACACCGGCTTGAGCTTCGCGAGCTTCTCCACCGACGTGTCCGGGCGCAGGTTCTGGTCGCGGGTGAGGCCGAGGTAGGGCGTGACGAGGTCGTCGAAGAAGCCGCGCTCGTAGGCGGCGGCCAGGTTGCGGTGGCTGGCCACGGTGAGCTCGTCCTGCTCCTCGCGGCTCACCTGCCACTCGACGGCGGTGATCGCCGCGTGCTCGCCCATCGACATCCCGGTGCGCGGCTCGGCGTTGCGCGGGATCTCCGGCACGATCTGCCCGGGCCGCAGGTCGCGCAGCGCGGCGAGCCGGGCCCCGAGCGTCTTCGCGGAGTTGAGCCGCAGGAGCAGCCGCCGCAGGTCGTCGTTCAGGGCGATCGGGGCGTCGCTCGCGGTGTCGACGCCCGCGGCGATGCCGCTGTCGATCTGCCCGAGCGCGATCTTGTTGGCCACCAGGACCACGGTCTCGAGCCCGGTGCCGCACGCCTGCTGGACGTCGTAGGCGGGGGTGTAGGGCGAGAGCGAGCTGCCGAGCACCGCCTCGCGCGTGAGGTCGCGGTCGCGGCTGTGCTTGAGCACCGCGCCACCCGCGACCTCGCCCAGCCGCTGCCCGGAAAGGCCGAAGCGGGCGGCGAGGCCGTCGAGCGTGGCGGTGAGCATGTCGAGGTTGGACGCGCGGGCGTAGGCGCCGTTCGCCCGCGCGAACGGGATGCGGTTGCCGCCGATGACGGCGGCCTTCCTCCGGGTCTCCGGCATGTCGGTTCTCCTACCCACGAGTAGCCGGTACCAAAAGTACCCGGTACCTTGGGTGCCGTGCAGGCGGTACGGGATCGGCGCGCCACCCGGTGGGAGCACCACCGGCGCACGCGGCGCGCCGAACTGACCGACGCCGCGATCGCGGCGATCCGCCGGCACGGCGCGGGCGTCGGCATGGACGACGTCGCCGCCGCGGCGCGCACCAGCAAAACCGCCGTCTACCGGCACTTCGCCGACCGCAACCAGCTCTACGTCGCGGTGTGCGAACGCGTGGCCGAGGTGCTGCTCGCGCAGGTGCGCGCGGCCATCGACGGCGTCGCCGGGCCGCGCGCGAAGACCGCGGCCGCGATCTCGGCATACCTGCGGCTGATCGAGAACGACCCCGAGGTGTACCGGTTCGTGGTGCACCGGCCCCTCGCCGAGGCCGACCTGGTCGCCGACCTCGTGTCCGTGATCGGCGACCAGGTCGCGGAGGTCATCGCCGAGCACCTCACCGCGGCCGGTGCCGACCCGTCCCCCGCGGTGCCGTGGGGCCACGGGGTCGTGGGGATGGTCCGCGCGGCGGCGGACAACTGGATCGCCCGTCCGGCGGGTATGAGCAGGGAGCAGTTGACCGATCACCTCACCGCCCTGGCGTGGGCGGGCCTGTCCGGGGTGGTCGCCCGCAGCGAGGAGGAGACGCCATGACGGTCGACCGGCACGCGCTGCAGCGCGTCCTCGACGGGCGGTGGGCGCAGGTCCGCAACGAGATCCGTGCCCAGATGGACGAGCTGGCGTTCAACCCCGACCCGGACCTGACCACCGAGGAGTACCGGGCGCTCACCACCGAGAACCTGAAGCTGCTGGCGAGCACGGGCCGCCCGCGGCAGGGCTTCGACCCCGCCTACGGGGGCGGCGGCGACGTGGGCGGCGTGGTCACCGCGTTCGCGATGCTCGGCTTCGGCGACCTGTCGTTGCTGGTCAAGGCCGGCGTGCAGTGGGGGCTCTTCGGCGGGGCCGTCCAGGTGCTCGGCACGAAGCACCACCACGACGCCTACCTGCGCCAGATCATGGACGGCGAGCTGCTCGGCTGCTTCGCGATGACCGAGACCGGCCACGGCTCGGACGTCCAGCACCTGCGCACGACCGCCACCTACGACCCCGAGACCCGGGAGTTCGTCGTCCACACCCCGGACCCGGGCGCGCGCAAGGACTACATCGGCAACGCCGCCCGCGACGGCCGGATGGCGGTGGTGTTCGCCCAGCTCGTCACGCAGGGGCGCTCCCACGGCGTGCACGCGCTGCTCGTCCCGATCCGCGACGAGGACGGCAACCCGATGCCGGGCGTCACGATCGGCGACTGCGGCCACAAGGCCGGCCTCAACGGCGTCGACAACGGCAGGCTCACGTTCGACCACGTCCGCGTCCCGCGCGAGGCGCTGCTCAACCGCTTCGGCGACGTCTCCGAGGACGGGACGTACACCAGCTCGATCGCCAACGAGACCCGGCGCTTCTTCACGATGCTCGGCACGCTCGTCCGCGGCCGGATCAGCGTCGCGGGCGGGGCCTGCACGGCCACGCAGAAGGCGCTCGCGCTGGCGATCCGCTACGGCGCGATCCGGCGGCAGTTCGCCGACCCGGCCACCGGCGAGGAGGTCGTGGTCCTCGACTACCTCGTGCACCAGCGCAAGCTGCTGCCCGCGCTCGCCACCACCTACGCGCTGCACTTCGCGCAGGCCGACCTGGTGTCGGACATGCACGACCTGCAGACCCCCGGGGCGGAGGGCGACGAGTGGCGCCAGCGCGAGCTCGAGACCCGGGCCGCGGGCATCAAGGCCGTGGCCACCTGGCACGCCACCGCCACCATCCAGACCTGCCGGGAGGCCTGCGGCGGCGCAGGCTACCTCTCGGCCAACCTGCTGCCCGCGCTCAAGGCCGACACGGACGTGTTCACCACGTTCGAGGGCGACAACACCGTGCTGCTGCAGCTGGTCGCGAAGACGCTGCTGTCGGACTACGGCCGCCGGGTCGCCCGGCTGAGCCCGGTCGGCAAGGCCAAGTTCGCGGCCGACCTGGTCGCGGACGCCGTGGTCGAGCGGACCGGCGCGCGGGCGCTGCTGCGCCGCGGCGACGTCACCGACCGCGAGTACCAGCGGTGGCTGCTGGTCGAGCGCGAGCGGCACCTGCTCGCCAACGCGGCGCAGCGGATGCGCAAGGCGCTCGCGCCGGGCGCCGACCAGTTCGGGATCTTCAACGGCGCGCAGGACCACCTGATCGCCGCCGCCCGCGCGCACGTCGACCGGATCGTGTTCGACTCCTTCGCCGCGGCCGTCGACCGCACCACCGACGCGGGCGTGCGCGACCTGCTCGCCGAGGTGCTGCGGCTCTACGCGCTCACCGTCATCGAGAACGACCGGGCGTTCTTCATCGAGCACTCCTACCTGACGCCGGGGCGCGCCAAGACCGTCACCCAGGCGGTCAACGCGCTCTGCGGGCGGCTGCGCCCGCACGCGCGCACCCTGGTCGACGGCTTCGGCATCCCGGAGCGCTGGCTCGAGTGCCCGCTGCTGGAGGGCGAGAAGGAGCAACCGGCCGCGCCGCCCGCGCCGTCCCAGGACGACGAGCCGAGCGACCTCGCCTCGGTCGGCTGATCACTCCTTCTCGGCGAGCGACGCGTGCTGCGCGCGCAGCTCGCGCTTGAGGATCTTGCCGCTGGGGTTCTTCGGCAGCGCCTCGGCGAACACGACGTACTTCGGGCACTTGTAGCCCGCGAGGTGCTGCCGGGCGTGCGCGAGCACGTCGTCGGCCGTGAGGTTCACGTCCGGTTTCGGCACGACGACCGCGGTGACCGCCTCGATCCAGTGCGGGTGCGGGATGCCGAACACGGCGACCTCGGCCACGCCGTCGAGGAGGTAGATCGCCTCCTCGACCTCGCGGCTCGCCACGTTCTCGCCGCCCGTCTTGATCATGTCCTTCTTGCGGTCGACGACCGAGAGGTAGCCGTCGGCGTCCATCACGCCGAGGTCGCCGGAGTGGAACCAGCCGCCGCGGAAGGCCTCCGCGGTCTTCTCCTCGTCGTTGTAGTAGCCGAGCGCCGCGTGCGGGCTGCGGTGCGCGATCTCGCCGATCTCGCCCGGCGGCACCGGCTCGCCCGCCTCGTCGAGGAGGATCGTCTCCACGTTGATCGCCGCCCGGCCGGCCGTGCCCGCCTTCGCCAGCTGCTCGTGCGGGCGCAGGATCGTGGCGAGCGGGGCCATCTCGGTCTGGCCGTAGAAGTTCCACAGCTGCACGTCGGGCAGCCTGCGCTGCAGCTCCTTGAGCACCTCGACCGGCATCGCGGACGCGCCGTAGTAGCCCTTGCGCAGGCTCGTGAGGTCACGGGTGTCGAAGTCGGGGTGGCGCAGCAGCGAGATCCACACCGTGGGCGGGCAGAACAGCTTGGTGACCCGCTCCGCCTCGATCGTCGCGAGCAGGGCGGCCGGGTCCGGGCCGGGCAGGATGATGCTGGTGGCGCCCAGGTAGACGTCGACGGAGAAGAAGCAGTCCAGCTGCGCGCAGTGGTACATCGGCAGCGCGTGGACCTCGACGTCGTCGACGCTCATGCCCCCGTCGATGACGCAGGAGACGTACTGGGCGATCAGCGACCGGCTCGAGAGCATCACGCCCTTCGGCCGGGACTCCGTACCCGAGGTGTACATCAGCCGCAGCGGGTCGTCGTCGGCGACGGCCACCTGCGGGTCGTGGTCGGGCCCTGCCGTCCACCAGTCGGCGACGTCCTCCCAGCCGTCGGCCGCGCCGCCGATGCGGCCCCGCACGCCCCCGGTCAGCCCGGCCTCCGCGATCGCCTGCTCCGCGGCCGCGGTGAACGCGTCCTGCACCACCATCCCGGTGGCGCCGGAGTGGCCGAGGATGTAGGCGATCTCCGACGGGCCGAGCATGAAGTTCACCGGCACCAGGACCACGCCCAGCCGCGCCGTCGCGAACGCGATCACCGCGTACTCCCAGCAGTTGCGCGACAGCAGCGCCAGCCGGTCGCCCTTCGCCACGCCGCGGGCGGCGAGCGCGTTGGCGGTGCGGTTGACCGCGGCGTCGAACTCCGCGTAGGTGAAGCGACGCTCGCCGCACACGACCGCGAGCTTGTCCGGGTAGCGCGCCGCCGTGCGGCGCAGCAGATCACCGACCCCGTGCTGGCGGGCGTGCGCGATGGCGGCGGCGGTCTCGGGCGTGAAGGGCACGGCGTCGGGCATGTCCGGATGATGCCGGAACCGGCGGGTGGGGCGCACCTGTCCGAACGTCGATGGCCGTTGCGGTGCGTCCGGCCGCCTATGGTCGGGGCGTGTCCACCGCCGCGGAGATCACCGACGTCGTCGACCGGATCGAACGGGACGACGCAGACCTGCACGCGTTCGTCGACGAGCCGGGCCGGGCCGAGCGGGTCCGCGCCGCGGTCGAAGCGCTCGCGCAGCGCTGGCCGGACCCCGCCCACCGGCCGCCGCTGCACGGCGTGCCGCTCGGGGTGAAGGACGTGTTCCGGGTCGACGGGCTCCCCACCCGCGCCGGGTCGGACCTGCCCGCGGAGCTGTTCGACGGGCCGCAGGCCACGGCCGTCACCCGGCTGCAGGCCGCCGGTGCCGTGGTGGCGGGCAAGACCGTCACCGCCGAGTTCGCCTACTTCTCGCCTGGCCCGACCCGCAACCCGCACCACCCCGAGCACACCCCGGGCGGGTCGAGCAGCGGGTCGGCGGCCGCGGTGGCCGCCGGGCTCGTGCCGCTCGCGCTGGGCACCCAGACCATCGGCTCGGTCGTCCGGCCCGCCGCGTACTGCGGGTGCGTCGGCTTCAAGCCCACGTACGGGCGGGTGCCCTGCGACGGGGTGATCCCGAACGCGCCGACGTTCGACACGGTCGGGCTGTTCGCCGCGCAGCCGCGGCTCGCCGCCGTCGCGACGGCCGCCCTCGTCGACGGGTGGGCCCCGGTCGCGCCCGCCGAGCTCCCGGTGCTCGCCGTGCCGGTGGGGCCCTACCTCGACCAGGCCGACGCCGGCGCCCGCGCCGCGTTCGACCGGCAGGTCGCCGCGCTGCGCGAGGCGGGCTACGAGGTGCGCGAGGTCGCGGCGTTCGACGACATCGCCGAGGTCAACCGGCGCCAGGAGGTGGTCAACCTCGTCGAGCTGGCCCGCACCCACGAGCCGTGGTTCGACCGGTACGCCGAGCGGTACCGGCCGCGGACCGCCGCCGGCATCCGGGAGGGGCGCGCGATCGACGCCGACACCTACCGCGCCGCGCTCGACGGCGTGCACGCCCTGCGCCGCAGGCTGCCGCAGCTCATGGCGGACGCTCGCATCGACGTCTGGATCTGCCCGTCGGCCACCGGGCCCGCGCCGCGCGGGCTGGACACGACCGGGAGCCCCATCATGAGCGTGCCGTGGACGCAGGCGGGCGCTCCGGCCCTGTCGCTGCCGGCGGGGACGGTGCGGGCCGAGCCCGACGGCCCCGCGCTGCCGGTGGGCCTGCAGTGCGCGGCCGCTCCGGGGGCGGACGAGCGGCTGCTCGCGTGGGCCGAGGGCATCGCCGGCGCCCTCGCCGGGCTCACCTGACCTGGTAGGGCGCCCCCACCGCGAGCTCACCCGGGCTCGTGACGTCGGCGTAGGCGCCCGCGCACGCCCACGTCCCGAGGCCGGGGATCTCCACGCGGTTGTGCTTGGCGACGATGCGCAGGGTGTCGGGGTCGCGCGGCAGGTCGCCCTGCGCGAGCGTGGTCATGACGCACCGCATGGTCGGGATCGACACGGTGGCGGTCGCGCCGCCCGCGAACGCGATCTCCCGGCCCACCCAGCCGTTCTCCACGAAGTCGGCGCCGCCGTCGGCCGCACCGCCGTCCAGCACGACGTTCGGGCGGTAGCGCCGCTCGTCGAACGTGGCGCCCGGCGCGAGCTCGCGCAGCCTGCGCAGCGTGGCCGTGGTGATCACGTGCAGCACCGCGAGGTCGAAGAACGCCGGCTGCGGGGCCATCGCGGCGAGGTCGAAGCGGCTCACCGGCTCGCCGGTGTCCTCGTCGCGCACGCGGGTGCCCGCGATGACCGCTTCCGGGGCGAGCCCGTCGATGTCCGGCCACACCTCCTCGAACGCCGCCCCCTCGGGCGGCGTGGCGGTCAACCGGACCTCGCGGCCGATGGCGGCGCTCAGCGCGGCGTCGATGTCCTCGTCGTCGCTGTGGTGCACCGACCCGTCGGGGAACGTGATCTCGACCGGCGGCGGCTCCCCGTTCGGCTCGCCCACGCAGCGGGCGGAGAAGCCGAGCAGGGCGCCCCAGCGGCGCGGCACCTTCGCGGTGGCGACGGTGCCGGTCTCGACGTCGACGAGCGCGTACGCGCGGTCGCCCGGCACGCCCCTCTCGTCGATCCGGCATCGCTCGAGCCGCTCGCCGAGCATGGACTTGACGGGGTAGCGGTACAGCGCCGTGACAGCCACCGTTCGTGTCTAGCAGTCCGGGCGCCCCGCGGTCAGCACCCGCGGCCCGTCCTCGGTGATCGCGATCGTGTGCTCGGCGTGCGCGGCGCGGCTGCCGTCGGCGGTGCGGATCGTCCAGCCGTCGGGGTCGTGGCGGTAGGAGTCGGCCCCGCCCGCCTGCAGCATCGGCTCGAGGGCGATCACCAGGCCCGGCCGCAGCACCAGCCCGCGGCCCGGCCTGCCCTCGTTCGACACGCTCGGTGCCTCGTGCATCGAGCGGCCCACGCCGTGGCCGCCGTGGTCGGCGAGCAGCCCGTAGCCGCCCCCGCGCACGACCGTGCCGATGGCGTGCGCGATGTCGCCCAGCCGGGCCCCGGCCTGCGCGGCCGCGATCCCGGCGGCGAGCGCTCGCTCCGCGGTCTCGATCAACGCGACGTCCTCGGGGGCGCCCTCGCCGATGACCGTGCTGAACGCCGCGTCGGCGCACCAGCCGTCGAGGTGCACGGCGAGGTCGACGCTCAGCAGGTCGCCGGGGCGCAGCCGCTGCGTGCCCGGGATGCCGTGCACGATCGCGTCGTTGACGCTCGCGCAGATCACGCCGGGGTACGGGGTGGGCGCCCACGACGGGTGGTAGCCCAGGAAGCTCGGGGTCGCCCCGGCGTCGGCGATGAGGTCGGCCGCGAGCCGGTCCAGCTCCCCGGTGGTGACGCCCGGCTTCGCGTGAGCGCGCACGGCCGTCAGCACGTCGGCGACGATCTTGCCGGCGGCGGCGCAGGCGTCGACCTCGGAGGCGGTCTTCAGCTCGATCATTTCGATAACTATACCGGTATTACTATCGGTCGCATGGTGCGCGTCCCGCTGACCCCCGCCGACCGCGAGCGCGGCCAGCGCCTCGGCGCGCTCCTGCGCGAGGCGCGCGGCGACCGCAGCCTGGTCGAGGTGGCCGCGGCCGCCGGGATCTCGGCGGAGACCCTCCGCAAGATCGAGACGGGGCGGATCCCCACGCCCGCGTTCTTCACGGTCGCCGCGCTCGCCGAGGCCCTCGGGCTCTCGCTGGACACCGTCGCCGCCGCCACCACGCCCACCGGCGTGCCCGCGGCGTCGCCCTGATCAGCGGCGAAGGAGAAGAGCCGCCCCGGCTCGGCCTGCGGCGTGGAGGCCGCCCGCGGCACGCCCGCCCCGACCGACCAGCCCTCGCCCGGCGCGGCGACGAACGCCTGTCTCCGCGACGCCCGCCGCGGCGAACCACGCCCGGATCCCCGGGGTCGCGTCGGGCGCCCGCCGGTGCCGGGTCCAGATCGCGGTCCCGCCGGTGGCGAGCAGCGACGGCACCGCAGCGACGGTGCGCGCGACGTCCTCGTCGGCCACGTTGCCGAAGATCCCGCAGAGGAGCAGCAGGTCGGCAGGCACCGCGCCGGCGCAGGCGGCCGTGTGCCCCGCGTCGGCGACCACGACCTCGACCGCCACGGGCGCGGCCGCCCGGGCCGCGCCGGCGAGCCCCGGGTCGAACTCGACCAGTCGGCCGCGCACGTCGGCGCCGCGCGGGTGCCGGGCGAGCCCCGGGAGCACGTCCCGCCCCTGGCCCGCGCACAGCGACAGCAGCCGCACCGGGCCGGGCGCGGCCCGGTCCAGCGCGAGCGCCTGCACAGCGGCGAGGCGCTGCGCGGCGGGCTCGCCGCGTCGTCGTAGGCCGCCTGCCGGCTGCGCCAGCCGGCCACCTCAGCCCGCGGTGGCGCGCAGCGCGACGAGCCGCGACACCGCTTCGGTGAGCACCTCGTCGCGCTTGCAGAACGCGAAGCGGACGAGCGAGCGGCCCAGGTCCGGGTCGGCGCAGAACACCGACACCGGCACCGCGGCGACGCCGACCCGCTCGGGGAGGCTCCAGCAGAACTCGGCGCCGTCGGTGACGCCGAGCGGGGTGACGTCGGTGACCACGAAGTACGTCCCCGCGGTGTCGAACACGCGGAAGCCCGCCTCGCGCAGCCCCGCCGACAGCAGGTCGCGCTTGCGTTGCAGGTCGCTCGCCAGCTGCGCGTAGAACTCGTCCGGCAGGCCCAGCGCCGTCGCGATCGCGGGCTGGAACGGCGCACCGCTCACGTAGGTGAGGAACTGTTTGACCGCGCGCACCGCCGCGACCAGCTCGGCGGGCCCGTGCACCCAGCCGACCTTCCAGCCGGTCACCGAGAACGTCTTGCCGACCGAGGAGATCGTGAGCGTGCGCTCGGCCATCCCGGGCAGGGTCGCCATCGGCACGTGCGGGCGCCCGTCGTAGAGCATGTGCTCGTACACCTCGTCGGTGACGACCACGGCGTCGTGCTCGGCGGCGAGCTCGCCGATCAGCGCGAGCTGGTCGCGGTCGAACACCGTGCCGGTGGGGTTGTGCGGCGTGTTGACCAGCACCAGCCGGGTGCGCGACGAGAACGCGGCCCGCAGCTCGTCGGGGTCGAACGCGAACCCGGTGCCGTCGGGCCGCAGCGGCACCGGCCGGATCTGCGCGCCGGCCAGGGAGATCGTGGCGGCGTACGAGTCGTAGTAGGGCTGGAACGTCACGACCTCGTCGCCCGCCTCGCACAGCGCGAGCACGGCGGACGCGATCGCCTCGGTGGCCCCCGTGGTGATCAGGACGGCGTCGGGGTCGACGTCGAGGCCGTAGAAGCGCTTCTGGTGCTCGGCCACCGCCGTGCGCAGCTCGGCCACGCCGATGCCGGGCGGGTACTGGTTGATCCCGGCCTTGATGTTGGCGGCGGCGTCGTCGAGCAGGGACGCCGGGCCGTCGGTGTCGGGGAAGCCCTGGCCCAGGTTGATCGCGCCCGTCCGCACCGCGAGCGCCGACATCTCGGCGAAGATCGTGGAGGTGTGGGCGCGCATGCGTTCGACGAGCATGGGTGCACGTTACGTCGACGGCCCCGCGCGGTCCCACCCACCGCGTCACCACCCGCGCATGTCCACCGGCCAGGTCTCGAGCACGGTCTCGCCGTCGACGAGGTGCATCCGCTCGTGCAGGACGACCGTCGGGTCGACGTGGGCGGGCAGCACCCGCACGCGGTCGCCGACGCGCACCGGCTCGGCGGGCACGAACGTCGTGTGTTCGTCCGAGCACCGCCGCACCTCGGCACCCTCGATCGCGGGCAGGCCGTGGTCCATGCCCAACGCCTTGAGCCCGACGTCGACCACGGCGTGGCCGGGCGATACCGAGATCACCGTGCCCAGCACCGACAGGGCCTGCCCGAACGGGTGGCCGAGCCGGGCGTAGGCGGTGTCCATGAGCGCGTACGAGCCCGCCTGGATCTCGGTGGCCCAGATGTTGTCGAGGTAGGTGCCGGTGCCGCCCGCGCTGACCACCTCGCCGCCGACGTCGGCCGCCGCGCGCAGGAGGACCTGCATCGCGTCCCGGGTCCGCTCGGCACGCTCCGGGGAGGGCACGAGCATGAGGTGGCCCTCGTAGCCCATCACGCCGCGCACGTGCAGGCCCGCGGCCCGCGCGGCGGCGGCCAGCTCACCGGCCCGCTCGGGCGGGCAGCCGCAGCGCTGCAGCCCCACGTTCACGTCCACGAGCACCTCACCGACCCCGCCCGCGGCGGCCGCGGCGATCGTCTCGGGCGAGTCGACGGCCACCGTCACCCGCGCCCCGTCCGCCACCAGCGCGCCGAGGCGGCGGGTGTCGAGCACCTCGTTGGCGAGCAGGAGGTCCGCACCCAGGCCCGCGGCCGCCATCACCTCGCACTCGCGCACCGTGGCGCAGGTGAACCCCTCGTGCCCGTGCGCCGCCTGCCTGCGCGCGAGCGCCGTGGTCTTGTGCGCCTTCACGTGCGGGCGCAGCCGCGGACCGGGCAGGGCCGCGCTCATCGTCGCGAGGTTGGCGTCGAGGACGTCGCGCTCGACGAGCAGGGCGGGCGTCGTCAGGTCGGAGATCAGCACGCACCCAGTGTCGTGCCCCACACCTTCGGGTGAAGCGGAATGCCGGGGCCGCCGCTCTTCTTGATCGATCAGTGACGCTTGCTCCCGACCGAGTTCCTTCGGCCGCCCCGGAGACCCCGGGGGCCCGCATCCGGCTGGTCCTGGTGCTCGGCGCGTTCATCGCGCTCGGGCCGCTGACGATCGACCTCTATCTGCCGGCCCTCCCCACGATCGCCAACGAGCTGCTCACGTCCGACGCCACCGTGCAGCTCACGCTCACCGGAACGCTGCTCGGCCTGGGCCTCGGCCAGCTGGTGATCGGCCCGCTCGCCGACCGCTTCGGCCGCAGGCGACCCCTGTTCGCGGGCGCCGCCGTGCACGTCCTCGCGTCCGTGCTGTGCATCGTCGCGCCGAACGTGGCCGTGCTCGGCGCGCTGCGGGTGCTGCAGGGCCTCGGCGCCGCCGCCGGCGCGGTGATCGCGATGGCGATCGTGCGCGACCTCTACACGGGCCGCGCGGCGGCCACCCTGCTGTCGCGGCTCATCCTCGTCATGGGCACCGCCCCGGTGCTCGCCCCGACGCTGGGGGCGTGGATCCTCAGCTTCACCTCGTGGCGCGGCGTGTTCGCCGTGCTCGCGCTCTACGCGCTCGTGCTCGTCCCCGTCGCGGTGCGGTCGCTGCCGGAGACGCTGCCGCCCGAGCGACGCGTCACCTCGGGGGTCCTGGGCACGCTGCGGACCTACCGCGGGCTGCTGCGCGACCGCACGTTCGTCGGGCTGGTGCTCGTCGCGGGCCTCGCGATGTCGGCCGTGATGAGCTACGTCTCGGGCGCGTCGTTCGTGTTCCAGGAGCAGTTCGGGCTGAACCAGCAGCAGTTCGGGCTCGCGTTCTCCAGCGGGGCCATCTGGCTGATCCTCGCCAGCCAGCTCAACCCGGTGCTGCTGCGCCGCTTCGAGCCGCGCCAGCTGCTGCTCGGCGCGATCGCGGTCGCAGCGGCGGCGGGCCTGCTGCTGGTCACCGTCGCCGCCTCCGGCGTCGGCGGGCTGTTCGGCGTGCTCGTCCCGCTCTGGATGGTGCTGCTGTCGGTCGGCTTCGGCCTGCCGAACGCGCCCGCGGTGGCGCTCGCGCGGCACGGCGAGACGGCGGGCACGGCGGCCGCGCTGCTGGGCGCCACCCAGTTCGGCGTCGGCGCGCTGATCTCCCCGGTCGTCGGGCTGCTGGGCAACGACGCGGCCGCCATGGGCGCGACGATCGCGGGCGGACTGGTGCTGTCGCTGCTCGTGCTCACGGTGGTCGTGCGGCCGTGGCGGCTGGGCGACGTGGAGGCCCCCGCCCCGGTGCCCGCCTGATCAGGCCGGCCGGGTGCGCACCGCGAAGAACGGCAGGAACGCCTGGGTGAGCGGGCCGATCGCCAGCGCGTAGAGCACGGTGCCCACCCCCACGGTCCCGCCGAGCAGCCACCCGGTCGCCAGCACCGCCACCTCGATCGAGGTGCGCACCAGGCGCACCGAGCGCCCGGTCCGCGCCGACAGCCCCGTCATGAGGCCGTCGCGCGGGCCGGGCCCGAGGCGCGCCCCGACGTACGCCGCGGTCGCCACCCCGTTCAGGACGATGCCGCCCACGAGCAGCGCGATCCGGGCGGCCGGCGCGTCGGGGCGGCCCAGCAGCGCGAGCGCGACGTCGACCACCGCCGCGATGACCACCACGTTCGCCACGGTGCCGACGCCGGGCCGCTGGCGCAGCGGGATCCACAGCAGCAGCACGATGGCGCCGGTGATCGCGGTGATGGTGCCGAAGCTGAGCGGCGTCTGCCGGGCGAGGCCCTCGTGCAGCACGTCCCACGGGTTGAGACCCAGACCGCTGCGGATCTGCATCGCCATGCTCACGCCGTAGAGCGCGAGGCCGGCCAACAGCTGCGGCAGCCGACGGCCGGGGTCGCGGGTGACGGGGATCGGGCGGAGGTCGATGGCTGCCACCCTCTCATCGTGGGCGCTCGCCCCGCCGCACCCGATGGCCGATCCGACGCCGGTGGACCGGCGCGCGATGATGGGCACCTGCCGATCGACGGAGGTCAGTGTGCGCAGGTTGTCGATGCTGCTCGGCGTGCTCGCCGCGCTGGTGCTGGGTGCGGGCACCGCGGCCGCCGACCCCCCGATGCGCCTCGACGATCGGGTCACCGACCGGGCGGGCGTGCTCGCGCCGGGGGAGATCGACCAGATCCAGGACGCGATCGCGCAGCTGCGGTCCGAGCGCGGTGTGGACCTGTTCGTGGTGTTCGTCGAGTCGTTCGACGGCGCGAGCGGGCAGGACTGGGCCGACCAGACCGCGGTGGCCTCCCAGCTCGGCGACGAGGACGCGCTGCTCGCCGTCGCCGTCCGCGACCGCGCCTACGGCGTGTCCATCGCCGACGGGTTCCCGGTCGACGAGTCCCGGGTGGACCGGGTCCGCACCGAGGACGTCGAGCCGCGGCTGTCGGACGACGAGTGGGCCGCCGCGGCGATCGCGATGGCCGACGGGCTGCGCTCGGGCGGCGGTGGTGGGTTCGGAACCGGCCTCGTGGCGGTCGGCGCCGCCGCCGCGGGCGGGGCGTACCTGCTGTACCGCAGGCGCCGCCGCGCCGCCGGGGCGGCGCAGGCCCCGGCCGCCCCGCAGGCGCAGCCGGACGAGTTCGCCGACGTTCCGACCGAGGACCTCGCCTACCGGGCGAGCGCCGCCCTCATCGAGGTCGACGAGGCCGTCCGCAGCTCCGAGCAGGAGCTGACCGCGGCGCGGGCGCACTACGGTGAGGAGGCGGTGGCGCGGTTCGCGGCCGCCTTGGAGCAGTCGCGCGCCGACATGCTGCGCGCGTTCGAACTGCGCCAGCAGCTCGACGACGACAAGCCGGAGGACGAGCCCACCGCGCGCTCGATGTACGCGGAGATCATCCGGATCGCCTCGGCGGCGGACGACCGGCTCGAGGAGCAGGTCGAGGCCTTCGACGCGCTGCGCGGCCTCGAGGCGCGGGCCCCCGAGTACGTCGCCGAGCTGCGCACCCGCCTCGAGGCGGCGAAGGCCCGGCTGCCGCAGGCCGACGCGACGTGGTCGGCGCTGCGGTCCCGCTACGCGGCGGCGGCCCTCGAGCCGGTGGCAGGCGACCTGGACCAGGCGCGCGAGCTGTTCACGGCCGCGGACGCCGAGATCGCCGAGGCCCAGCAGGAGCTCGGCAGCGGCGACCGAGCGGCCGCCGTCGTCTCGGGCCGGGCCGCCGAGGACGCGATCGCGCAGGCCGAGACGCTGATCGACGGCATCTCCCGTCGCGAGTCCGAGCTCGCCGAAGCGGCGGAGCGGATCCCCGCCGCGCGGTCGGAGGTCGAGCTGGACCTGGCCGAGGCCAAGGCGATGCCCGGCGACGCGGTCGCGCCGGTGGTCGCGCGGGCGTCGGCCGCGCTCGCCGCGGCGGACGAGGCGGCGTCCGGCCCCCAACCAGACCCGATCGCGGCGCTGCGGCTGCTCAGCGAGGCGAACGCCGCCCTCGACCAGGGCATCGCCGACGCCCGCGCCGCCGCCGAGCGCGAGCGCAAGACCCGGGCCGCGCTCGACCAGGCGCTGCTCACCGCGCGGGCGAGCGTCGCGGCCGCCGAGGAGTTCGTGGCGACCCGGCGCGGGGCCATCGGCGCCGAGGCCCGCACCCGGCTCGCCGAGGCCCGCAGGCACCTGGCACAGGCCACCGGCCCGGACCCCGCGGCGGCGTTGCGCGAGGCGCAGATGGCCGACGCGCTCGCCCAGGACGCGCTGCGGCTGGCCAAGGGCGACGTGTCGCAGTGGTCGCGCCCCGGCGTCACCGCGAGCACCGGCGCCGACCTCGCGGGCATGATCCTCGGCGGGATCCTCTCCGGCGCCGCCCGCAGCTACCGCAGCGGGGGCCACCGGAGTTCCCGCGGCAGCTACCGGAGCGGGGGCAGCCGGAGCCGGGGCGGTTTCTCGCCCGGCGGCTTCGGCGGCTCGGCCAGCCGGGGGCGGCGCGGCGGGGGCGGTCGCTTCTAGCCGGGCCGGTCAGCCGACCCGGGTGGACACCCGCACCACCCGCCGGTCCGCCGTGGTGACCTCGTGCACGGGGCCGGTGAGCTCCACCTGGGCCTCCAGCACCGGTTCGGCGCAGCTGCGCCCGATGAACAGCCGCACGGTGCCCGGCTCGACGACCCGCACCATCCGCCGGTCCGAGAAGGCGAGCCGCTGGGTGGGCACGTCGAGCTCGACCTCGGCGCTCTCGCCCGGCTCGAGGTGCACCCGCGCGTAGCCGAGCAGCTGCACGACCGGCCGGGTCACGGAGGCGACGACGTCGGTGGCGTAGAGCTGCACGACGTGGGCGCCCGCGCGGTCGCCGGTGTTCGTGACCCGGCAGCGGGCCACGATCGCGCCGTCGGTCGGGACCTGCGCCTCGGCGACCCGCAGGTCGGAGTGGGCGAACGTCGTGTAGGACAGCCCGTACCCGAACGGGCGGACGGGCGCGGGGTCGAGGTTGCTCACCGAGCTCGCCCCGCCCAGCGGCGGGTGCAGGTAGCTGTAGGGCTGGGCGCCGACCGAGCGCGGCATGGTCACCGGCAGCCGGCCCGACGGGTTGATCCGCCCGGAGAGCACGCCCGCGATGGCGGCGGCGCCCTCCTGGCCGGGGAAGAACGCCTGCACGACGGCGGCACAGCGCTCGAGCGCCCAGTCGACCGCGTACGGGCGGCCGGTGAGCAGCACCAGCACCACCGGGGTGCCGGTGTCGAGCAGCTCCTCGACGAGCCGGCGCTGCACGCCGGGCAGGTCGAGCGAGTCGGCGTCGCAGCCCTCGCCCGAGGTGCCCCGGCCGAAGAGCCCGGCCCGGTCGCCGACGACGGCCACGCACAGCTCGGCGTCCCGCGCCGCCGCGACCGCGTCGGCGAACCCGCTGGTGTCGGCGCCGTCGACGTCGGCGCCCTTCACGTGGGTGATCGCGGTGTCGGGCAGCTCGGCGCGCAGCGCCTCCAGCACCGTCGCGATCTCCAGGCCCGGCTCCACGCCCTCGTGCAGCGACAGGACGTGGTTCAGGAAGCTGTAGCAGCCGAAGAGGGCGGCGGTGTCGTCGGCGTTCGGGCCGACGACGGCCACCCGGGACGGGGCCCGCAGCGGCAGCGTGCCGTCGTTGGACAGCAGCACCACCGACTCCTCGGCGAGCCGGGCGGCCAGCGCCCGGTGCTCGGGCGGGTCGAGGTCGATGGGGCCGACCTCGGCGTAGTCCTCCGGCCGCCGGTCGAGCAGGCCGAGCCGCGCCTTCTGGCGCAGCACCCGCTCCAGGGCCCGGTCGACGAGCGCCTCCGGCAGCTCGCCCGACCGCACCCGCTCGGCGAGCGGCTGCAGGTACGCGGTGCCGGTGGGCAGCTCGACGTCGATCCCGGCGGCGAGGGCCTGCGCAGCGGCGTCACCCAGGTCGGCCGCGACCTTGTGCAGGGTGTGCAGGAACGCGACGGAGAAGTAGTCGGCCACCACGGTCCCGGTGAACCCCCACCGGTCGCGCAGCACGCCGGTGAGCAGGGCGGCGTCCGCACCCACCGGGAGCCCGTCGATCTCGGCGTAGGAGTTCATGACCGAGTCGACGCCGCCGTCGAGGACGGCCATCTCGAACGGGGGCAGCAGCACGTCGGCCACCTCGCGCGGGCCGGCGTGCACCGGGGCGAGGTTGCGGCCGGCCCGCGAGGCCGAGTAGCCGACGAAGTGCTTGAGCGTGGCGATCACGCCCGAGGACTGCACACCCCGCACGTAGGCGGTACCGATCGTGCCGACGACGTACGGGTCCTCGGAGATGCACTCCTCGACCCGGCCCCAGCGGGCGTCGCGCACGACGTCGAGCACCGGGGCGAGGCCCTGGTGCACGCCGAGGCTGCGCATGGACGCGCCGATCGCCGCGCCCATTCGCTCGACGAGCTCGGGGTCGAAGCTCGCACCCCAGGACAGCGGCGCCGGGAACGTGGTGGCCTTCCAGGCGGCGAGGCCGGTGAGGCACTCCTCGTGGACGAGCGCGGGGATCCCGAGGCGGGTGTGTTCGACGAGCCAGCGCTGCTTCGCCGCCAGCGCCCGCGCCCCCTCCTCCGGGTCGACGGGGGCGGTGCCGAACGGGCGGGTGAGCTGGCCGAGGCCGTTTGCGGCGAAAGCTTCGAAACCCGCGTCCTCGCCCTGCATCGCGTCCTGCATGGGGGCGACGTCGCCGCCCTCGCCTGAGCCGCCGCGCCCCTCCCACAGGCCGACCAGCTGGGCGAGCTTCTCCTCCAGCGTCATCCGGGCGATGAGCTCGGCGATCCGTGAGGCCTCTGTGCTGACGGACACGTCTCCTCCGGATCGAAAGTTTCCGAGACTTGCGGATGGCGGCGTCGACGGTAGGTTCGGACCCGCCCAGCGTCAAGCCATGGGAGGAACGTCATGTCGAGCCGTCGCGTGACGATCGCCGAGATCGCCGCTTCCGCAGGCGTGTCCGTGCCGACCGTGTCGAAGGTCCTCAACGGCCGGGCCGACGTCTCGGCCGCGACGCGCAAGCGGGTGCAGCAGATCATGGCCGATCGCGGGTACCAGCGGCGCTCCTCGGGCCCGCAGCGCCCGGTCGGCCTCATCGACATGGCGGTCCCCGGCCTCGACTCCCCGTGGGTCGTCGACGTGCTGCGCGGCGCGGAGGCCGAGGCGCACAAGGTGGGTAGCCAGATCGTGCTGACCTCCACCGGCCGCGCCCCCGCGGGCGACCCGCGCTGGCTCGACCGGCTGGCCACCCGCCGCTCGGACGGCCTCGTGCTCGTCGTCAACGAAGCCGCCCCCGAAGCTGTCGCGCAACTGTCGGCCCTGCACACGCCCGTGGTGCTGCTCGACCCCGTCGGCGGCAGCGACCCGTCGTTCGCCACCGTCGGCGCCACCAACTGGGCGGGCGGCCTGTCGGCCGTCGAGCACCTCGTGTCGCTCGGCCACCGCCGGATCGCCGCGATCTCCGGGCGTCCGAAGCTGATGTGCAGCCAGGAGCGGGTGGAGGGCTACCGCGCCGCGCTCGGCCGGGCCGGGATCCCGGTCGACGAGCGGCTCGTGCGGTTCACCGAGTTCTGCACCGAGGGCGGCCGCGAGGGTGCCCGCGCCGTGCTCGACCTGCCCGACCCACCGACCGCGATCTTCGCGGGGTCGGACATGCAGGCGCTCGGCGTCTACCAGGAGGCGGCGGCGCGCGGGCTGCGCATCCCGGAGGACCTCAGCGTCGTGGGGTTCGACGACATCGCGTTCGCCGAGCTGGCCTCCCCGCCGCTCACGACGGTGCGCCAGCCGCTGGCCCGGATGGCGGCCGAGGCCGTGCGACTGCTGCTCGACGCGGACGACCACATGCCCGGCCCGCCGCCGCGCGTGGAGCTGGCGACCCACCTGGTCGTGCGCGGCAGCACGGGGCCGGCCCCGGGATCCGCGTAGCTCCGGGCACGCCCACTCCGCGACTCGCCGACACGCACAGCGCGACTCGCGCACATCCTCACCGCGACTCGCGCACACTCACGCCGCGACTCGCGCACACGCAGAGCGCGACTCGCCGAGACCGAGAACGCGACTCGCCTGCATCCAGAGCGCGACTCGCCGACGGCGTGGGTTCGCCGCGCGGGTGAGCGCGCCTCGCGCGGCGGCACCCGTCAGACGAGCGTATAGTTGCCTATTGGCAAGCAACTATACGGAGGTCATATGACGCTGATCGGCGAACGCACGCTCGCTCCGCTCGACGCGCTGCGTCGCCAGATGTTCGCTTCCCTCTCCACCCCGAACTACCGCCGCTACATCTCGGGCCAGGCCGTCTCGCTCGCGGGCACCTGGATGCAGACGATCGCGCAGTCGTGGCTGGTCCTGCAGCTCACCGGGTCGGCCACCGCCGTCGGCGTGGTCGTCGCCCTGCAGACGCTGCCGATCCTGCTGTTCGGCCCGTACGCCGGCGTCGTGGTCGACCGGCTCGACAAGCGCAAGCTGATCATCGCGCTGCTGGTCGTCATGGGCGCGCAGGCGGCGGCCCTCGGTGTCCTCACCGCCACCGGGACCGTCCAGCTGTGGCACGTCTACGTGCTCGCGTTCGTGCTCGGAGCGGTCAACTGCGTCGAGAACCCGGCGCGCCAGACGTTCGTGCTCGAGCTCGTGGGGCCGGACAAGCTGCGCAACGCCGTCAGCCTGAACTCGGTGCTCGCGAACGTCGCGCGCGCCGTCGGGCCCGCGTTCGCCGGCATCGTGATCGCCACCGGCGGCATCGCCGTGTGCTTCCTGCTCAACGCGTTCAGCTTCGCCTTCGTCATCGGCTCGCTGATGCGCCTCGACCTCGCCGCGCTCACCCCGACCACGCCTGCGCCCCGCGCGCCCGGCCAGCTGCGCGAGGGCTTCGACTACGTTCGCCGCACGCCCGTGCTCGCCGTGCCGCTGCTGACGATGGCGCTGATCGGGTGCCTCGCCTACGAGTTCCAGGTCGTGCTGCCGATCGTCGCCAGCGAGACGTTCGCGGGCGACGCCAGCACCTACGGCTTCCTCACCGCCGCGATGGGCGTCGGCGCGGTGATCGGCGGCCTGTGCATGGCGGCGTGGGGCCGCACCGGGCTGTGGTCGCTCGCGGCCGCCGCCTTCGCGTTCGGCCTGGCGATGCTCGCGACCGCGCTCGCCCCGAACCTCGGCTTCGCGCTGCTCGGGATGGGCCTGGTCGGCGCCGCGAGCGTGGCGTTCCAGTCCACGGGCAACAGCACGCTCCAGCTCAGCTCGGAGCCGCACATGCGCGGTCGGGTCATGGCGCTGTGGGCGGTCGCGTTCCTCGGCTCGACCCCCATCGGCGGCCCGATCGCGGGGTACGTGAGCCAGCACTTCGGCGGGCGGGCCGGCCTCGCGATGGGCGCGGTGGCCTGCCTGGTCGCGGCCGCGCTGACCGCCCACGTCGCGCGACGGGAGCAGCGCGGGTCGGCCGCCGCGTAGCGGACGGTGCAACGGATCGCGCGCATATGGACGAGGGGCGGCCTCGGTGTGGGAAGTGCCGCGGCGGGCACCGATAATCGCGGCATGACCGCGGTGCGGGTTGTCGTTGCCGATGACGACGTCCTGCTCCGGGAGGGCCTGGCCAGCCTGCTCGATCGGAGCGGGTTCGAGGTGGTGGGGCAGGCCGGCGACGCGACGCGCCTCCTGGAGCTGGTGCGCGAGGAACAACCCGACCTGGTGATCGTCGACATCCGGATGCCGCCGGAGCACTCCACGGAGGGGCTCGACGCGGCCAAGGAGATCCGCCGGAGCCACCCGGACGTGGGGATCCTCGTCCTGTCCGCCCACGCCGAGGTCGACCACGCCATGGAGCTGCTCGCCAGCGGGCGGGGGATCGGGTACCTGCTCAAGAGCCGGGTCAGCGACGTCGCCGAGTTCATCGAGACGCTCGAGCGCATCGCGCGGGGCGGCTCGGTCGTCGACCCGGCGCTGGTGCAGGAGCTCGTCAGCGCCCGCAAGCGCAACGACCCCCTCGCCGTGGTCAGCGAACGCGAACGCGACGTGCTCGCGCTCATGGCCGAGGGCCGGTCCAACGCGGGCATCGCCCGCCGGCTGTGGATCACCGAGGGCACCGTCGAGAAGCACGTGCGCAGCATCCTCACCAAGCTGGGCCTGCCCGACACCGACGACGACCACCGTCGCGTGCTCGCGGTGCTCACGTTCCTCGAGAAGCGTTGACCGCCGCCCGGCGCGGCGGTCAGCTGCGCGCGGCGCCCACCAGGGCGCACACGGCCCCGGCGGACAGGAGGTCCTTCGGCAGGAAGCCGGCCGCCGGGCTCGCCGCGATCAGGTCGGCGAAGTCGTCCTCGTCGCGGGTGGAGATCAGCACGACGCGGGCCTCGAGGTCGGGGAAGTCCTCCACGAGGCGGCGGGTGACCTCGAAGCCGCTCTCGGCGCCGAGGCTGATGTCGACGAGCACGACATCGGGGTGCAGCTGCTCCGCGAGCCGCAGCGCCTCGCGCTGCGAGGTGGCGGTGCCCACGACGTCCATGCCGTCGCGCGTGAGGCGATCGCGGGCGACCGCGAGGAAACCCTCGTTGTCGTCCACGATCATGCACCGCCCCACGCGATCAGGATCGCAGCGGGGCCACCGGTGCACATTGAAGGTAACCGGAAGGACAGCCCACGATCGGGCGACTCAGTCCAGCTCGGCCGGGCCCTCCTGCGGTCGCATCCCGAGCTGGTCGGCCACCGCGCCGAGCACGTCCTGCACCGCGATCGTGTCGGCGAGCGGCATCACCGCGCTCTCCGTCCGCCCGGCGAGCACGCCGTCGGTCACCTCGCGCAGCTCGTGGAAGTAACCACCGCCGGTGTGCGGGCGGGTGATCTCCTCCGGCTCGCGGCCGGCGCGGTGCAGCACGATCGTGTCCGGGTGGTGGAACCGGGGCAGGACGTCGATCCACCCGCCGGTGCCGAACACCCGCATCTGGCCGGGGGTCGCGCAGCGGATCGACGTGAACAGCGAGGCCGTGCGCCCGTCGGCCCAGCCGAGCTGCACGGCCTCCTCGACGTCCACGCCGGACGGGGTGAGGACACCGTGCGCGGAGACCGAGTCCGGCGTGCCGAACAGCATCTGCGCGAACGAGACCGGGTAGACGGTGAGGTCGAACAGGGCACCGCCGCCGAGCGCGGGGTTGTAGAAGCGGTCGGTCGGGTCGGTGGGGGCGTCCACCCCCAGCTCGCCCTGCACCCCCCGGACCTCGCCGATGGCGCCGTCGGCGAGCAGCTCGCGCAGCCGCACGATCGCCGGCTGGAAGCGGGTCCACATCGCCTCCATCACGAACACACCGGCGCCGCGGGCGGCCTCGACGATCTCCCGCGTGGCGGCCGGGGTGACCGTGAACGACTTCTCGACCAGCAGCGCCTTGCCCGCCTTGATCCCCGCGAGCGCCGCCGCGCGGTGCTGGGGGTGCGGCGTGGCGATGTAGAGCGCGTCCACGTCCGGGTCGTCCACGACCTCCCGGTAGGACCCGTAGGCCCGTTCGACGCCGTTGGCGTCGGCGAACGCCCTGGCGCGGTCGGCCGATCGCGATGCCACCGCGACGACCTCGGCGTCGGGCAGGTGCACGAAGTCCTGCACCACCTTGGCCGCGATCTTGCCCGGACCGATCACTCCCCAACGGACGCTCGTCATGCCGACCATCCTCACCCAGGTGGTTCCACAACCTGTGGACAACCCCGTGGAAGGATCCGAACGGGCGTTCGAGACTACGCGCCGCGGTCGATCGCCTCGGCGAGCGAGCGCTCGAGCTCGGCGGACAGGTCGGTGCCCTCCATCGCGGCCCACACCGCGGCCACGAGGATCGACGGGGGTTCCCGCGGCAGCGCGACCAGCCCGACCGGCGGATTCGGGTTGGGCTCCGCGAGCGGGCGCACGCGGCTGCCGGGGGGAACGCCGAACGCGTGCACCCACGCGTGCGAGACGATGCTGGCGAGCCCCCGCTTCGCGACGTGGGCGTAGATCGCACCGACGTTGTCGGTCTCCACCACGGGCGTGAGCCGGGTCCCGGCGGTCGCCATCGCGGCGTCGAGGATCCGCCGGTTGCGCATGTCGGGCGTGAGGGAACACAGCGGCAGCTCCGCCGCGGCGGCCCACTCCACGACCGCCTCCTCCGCCAGCGGGCAGTCGTCGGGCATCAGCAGCAGGAAGCGCTCCCGGTACAGCTGGGCCACCTTCATCGAGGCGGCCGACTCGTCGTCGAGGTAGGTGACCCCGACGTCGAGCTCGAAGTCGGCGAGCCGGCGCGCGATCTCCCGGGACGACAGCGCCTCGATCCGCACGAGGGCCCGGGGATGGGCGGCCTCGAACCGGGCGGTGATCAGCGGTGTCGCGGGCACGGCCGTGGGGATGGCCCCGATCCGCAGCGTCGCGCTCAGCCCGCCGCGCATCCGGTCCAGATCGGTGCGCAGCCCGTCGCGCTCGGCGAGGATCCGGTGGGCCCAGCCCACGACCCGCTGGCCCTCCGGGGTGAAGCCGCCGAACCGCTGCCCGCGCAGCACGATCGGGACGTCCAGCTCGCGCTCCAGCCTGCGGATCGCGGCCGACAGCGCGGGCTGGCTGACGTGGCAGGCACGCGCGGCGCGCCCGAAGTGCCGCTCCCGGGCCAAGGCGACGAGGTACTCGAGCTGGCGGATCAGCACGTCGCCCGTCACGCGATCACCCTAAGGCCGCGTCCAGCGCCGCGACGAGATCCGCCTCCTCTCGGGCCAGGTGGGCCTCGAGCTCCTCGGTGAGGCGGTCGACCTCGTCCCGCAGCCGCGCCGGGTCGGCCGGCCCGGCGAGCACCTCCTGCAGGTCGTCGACGAGCGCCGCGATCCGCCCGTGCTCGGCCCGCAGCCGGTCGAGGGTCGGCGCCTGGTCGGGCCGCTGCTCGGCGAGCATCGGGAAGATCGCGCCGTCCTCGCCCACGTGGTGGTTGTGCAGGCCCGCGCAGAGCGTGAGGCAGTTGACGCGCAACTGGGCGCCGACGGTCGGGCCCGCGGCCGCGACCTCGGCGCGGATCAGGGCGAGCTCGCGCCGGAACGCGTCGTGGATCCGGGTCAGCGCGGTACCGGTGCTGACCGGTTCGCCCGCGAACCGCGGCGGACCGGGCTGCGGGTACAGCGCCACGACCGGCAGTGCCCGCCCGGACCTGGCCTCGTACTCCGCCCACCCCGGGTCGGTCTCCACGGCGCGGGCGAAGGCCCGGTCGCGCTCCTCCCCCTGCAGCACGACGGCCTTCGCGTCGGTGACGAAGACCCCGTCCTCGACGATGACCTGCGGGTTCGCGACGAGGTTGCGGAACCAGTCCGGGTGGCGCGGCGAGCCGCCCGCAGAGCCGATCACGAGGAACCGCTCGCCGTCGGGCAGGTAGGCGAGCGGCACGGTGTGCGGGGCGCCGGAGCGTGCGCCGGTGGTGGTGAGCAGGAGCAGGCGGGCGCCTGCGAACGGGCCGCCGACGCGTCCGCCGTTGGCGCGGAACTCGTCGATGACCCATCGCTGGAAGTCAGCGGGCATGCGGGTGGTCGATCCTCTCTCTCGAAGCCTCCGAACGGGTGCGGGAACCTCGGGGAGAGGGCGGGCTGCGGGCCCGCGGGCGCGTCACGCGCCGGCCGGGCGCCCCTTCCGTGTGTGGCCCATGGCCGACCCGGCAGTCACGCCGCGTGACGCTAGCGGGCCGCGCGTGATCGCACAAACGTGATCGCGCCGGGAGCTGGCAACCAGCGTCCGGCGGGTGCACCGAAGCCGCGTCTACGCCGTCATCATCGGCACCCCCAGCGCGGAGGCGGACCGGGCCGCGCGGTTCTGGTCGGCCGCCCTCGGCGCCGAGGCCCGGCCCCTCCCGGAGCACCCGCAGTTCACGTCGCTGCGCGGCGCGGTGCCCGGCCTCGCCGCCGCGAGCGACCCCGAGCTCTTCGCCGCTCAGGCCACGACCTGGCGCTGACGCAGCTCCGGCGCGGCCCGACGGCGGGCGAGGTCGGGCACGAGCGTGAGCAGCCCGAGCAGCGCGAGCCCGGCCCCGAGCCAGAGCGGCGCCCGCAGCCCGAACGCGTCGATGACGAGCCCGCCGACGGCGGAGCTGACGATGATCCCGCCCGTGATGAACGAGCCGTGGATCGTGTTGACCAGCGGGCCGACGTTGCCGGCCCGCTGCACCCGCACGACCAGCGCCGGGTTCATCGTCACGCCGACGAGGCCGATCCCCACCGCGCACACCACAGCCACCACGCCGAGCTGGGCGAACAGCGCGAAGCCGGTGAGGAAGGCCAGGTTCAGCGAGAGCCCGCCGACGAGCACGGCGAGCGCGTGGCGGTCGGCGAGGCGCCCGACGACCACGTTGCCGACGACGGTCGCGGCGCCGTAGGCCACGAGCAGCACCGGGACGGCGGCCGGGTCGAAGCCGGTGACCCGGGTGAGGATCGGGTTGAGGAAGCTGAAGGCGGAGAACGTCGCACCGATCACGAGCAGGCTGGTCGACAGCACCAGCCACAGCCGCGGCCGCCGGAACACGCCCAGCTCCGTGCGCAGCGGGCCGGCCGCGACCCGCGCGAGCCGAGGCACCCAGGCGAGCGTGCAGAGCGCCGCCGGCACGGTGAGCCCCGAGATCGCCCAGAACGCGGTGCGCCAGCCGTACGCGTCGCCGACGAACGTGGCGAGCGGGAGCCCGAGCAGCGTGCCCAACATGAGGCCGTTCAGGACGACCGAGGTCGCCCTGCCCCGCACCTCCGGCCGCACGAGGACCGCGCAGACGGACACGGCGACGCCGAAGAACGCCTGCGAGGCGGTGCCGGTGACCAGCCGCGCGACCAGCATCGCCGGGTAGTTCGGCGCGACCGCGGCCAGCACGTTTCCGGCGAGGAAGAGCGCGAACAGCCCGATCAACGCGGTCTTCGGCCGCAATCGCATCACGAACACGGTGAGCACGGGCCCGCCGACGGCCATCGCGACGGCGAACGCCGTGATCAGGTACCCGACCTGGGGGATCGAGACGTCGAGCCCGGCCGCGATCTGCGGCATCAGGCCCGCGACCACGAACTCGCTCGTGACCATGGCGAAGATGCCGAGGGCCAGTACGTACACGGCGCGGGGCACGACTCCTCCGATGTTTTGGACTGATCCATACATAACAAGCGGAAGCGAAGGTGGCAGGCGACCGCCGAGGCGCGGTCAACCGGTCAGCGCATCGAGGGCCGCATCCGCGATCGACTGCAGGGTGGGCCGGTCCGCCCCGGCCTGCCCGGAGACGCGGATGCCGCCGATCACGGCGATGAGGTAGTGCGCGAGCGCGTCCGGGTCGCGCCGCGACGTGATCTCACCGGCCCGCTGGCCCGCGGCGATGACGACGCGCAGCGCCGCGGCGCGGCGCTCGTGGTCCCGCTCGAGGATCGCGGCCGCATCCGGGTCGCGGCCTGCGAGCTCGACGGTGGTGTTGACCGCGAGGCAGCCGATGCTTCGCCCGTCGCGCCGCGTCGCCACCTCCCCGTCGACCACCGCCGCGAACAGGTCCCGCAGCCGCTCGACCGGCGACCGCGCCTCGTCTTCGAGGATGCCCAGCTGGTCGGCCGTCATCGTGTCCAGGTAGCGGACCAGCGCGCGCCGGAAGAGCTCGTGCTTGCTGGTGAAGGCGTTGTAGATGCTGCTGCGGCCGAGCCCTGTGGCCGCGCACAGCTCCTCCGTGGTGGTGGCCTCGTAGCCGTTGACCCAGAACGTGCGCATCGCGGCGTCGACGGCGCGATCCTCGTCGAAGGTCCGGGGGCGCGGCACGCCGACACCGTAACACGTTTTGGAACCAGCTATCCAATAGCGGGCTCAGGCGTCCGACCTGCCGAGATGCCGCAGCTGCTCGCGGATCGACGCCACACCCACCTCGGGGTCCTCCGTCCCCTCCGAGCCGAGTCGGGCGAGGATCGCCAACCCCGTTTCCCAGTGCCGGCGCGCCGTGGCGCCGTCGCCGAGCGCCTTCTCGGCGTGCGCGAGCCCGTCGTACGCGCGGACCTGTTCAGCGGCCTGGCCGAGCCGGGTCGCGAGGTCGAGCGCCTCCTCGTGGTGCTGCAGCGCCTCGCGGTGCCGCCCGGCACCGTGGTGGAGCCGCCCGATGCCGTACAGCGCCTCGAACCGGTAGCTGCCGCTGCCGATCTCGGCGGCGAGCCGCAGCGCCTCCCGGTAGCGCAGGTCCGCGTCGTCGTGGAGGCCGCGGTCGCGGCGCAGCGACGCCAGCGCGATCAGGGCGTCCAGCTCGCCGACCTGCTCGCCCGACGCGCGGGCGAGCTGCAACGCCCGCTCGGCGTGGGCCTCGGCCTCGGCGGTCCGGCGGGCGAGCCGGTACGAGCGCGCCAGCCCGCTCAGGGCGAGCACCTCGCCTTGCGGGTGCCCGATGGCGCGGGCCAGCGCGTTGGCGTCCGCGAAGACGCCGACGGCCTGCATCCCCTGAGCCATGTGCACCCAGCCGAGCCCGAGCAGCGCGTCCAGCTCGCGGCTGCGGTAGCGGTTCTGCGCAGCGATGCCGCGGGCCTCGGTGAAACAGCCCGCGGCCTGCGGGTACCTGCTCTGCATCAGGTGCACCTGGCCGAGCCCGATCAACGCGTTGAGCTCGCCGTGGCGGTCGGCGGCGGCCCGGGCGATCCGCTGGGCCTCGGTGAAGAGCTCGGCGGACCGCTCGCGTTCCCCACGGAGCCTGCGGATGTGCCCGAGGTCGTTGAGCGCGTCGAGTTCACCGACGGTGTCACCCACCGCGCGGGCGGCTGCGAGCGCACGGGCGTGCAGGTCGGCGGCGTCCCGGAACCGGCCGCGGCTGCGCAGGTGGCGGTGCAGGGTCACCGACAGCTCGACGAGCCGGTCCGGCCAGCCGTGCCGGTCCGCGAGCTCCGCGGCGGTGAGCAGGTTCGGCAGCTCGGTCTCCAGCCACGCCGCGGCGGCGGGGGCGTCGTCGGCGGCGGTCCGCTCGCCCAGCGGGCTCGACGCCGACCGGAACCTGTCCTCCCGGTCGAAGGGGAACGTGGCCTCGACGGCGCGGCGCGCGAACCGGCAGTAGTGGTCGACGAGCCTGCGCAGCGCCGCGAGGCGGTCGGGCTCGGCGTCCTCCTCACGGGCGGCCCGCGCGGCGTGCACGCGCGTGAGGTCGTGGAAGCGGCAGCGGCCGGGGGCGGGTTCCTGCAGCAGGTGCGCGTCGACGAGGTGGTCGACCAGCCGCCTGCCGTCCGTGGCCGACCGCCCGATCAGCGCGGTCGCCGCCGCGAGGTCGAACTCGACGCCGGGGTGCAGGCCCAGCATCCGGTAGGCGTGGCGCTGCTGCGGGTCGAGCTGGACGTAGGAGAGCTCGAGCGCCGCGGCCACGCTCCGGTGCCCGGCCTCGAGCTCGGCGACGTACCGGACGTCGCGCAGGCGGTCGACGAGGTGGGCCGCGGTCCACGACGGCCGGGAACGCAGGCGGGCGGCGGCCAGCCGGATCGCCAGCGGGAGCCGCCCGCACAGCTCGACCGCCTCCGCCAGCTGCTCCGTCGGCTCCGCCGCACCGGCGCTGCGCCCGGAGGTGCGGATGAACAACGCGAGGGCGTCCTCGGCCGGCAGGAGGTCCAGGGTGTGCGCGCGCGTGACGTCGAGCCCGGTGAGCCGCGCCCGGCTCGTGATCAGCGCGAGGCAGCCGGGCGCCGCGGGGAGAAGGGGCGCGACCTGGGCCTCGTCCACGGCGTCGTCGAGGAGCACGAGCACGCGCCGCTCGGCGAGGTGGCTGCGGTACAGGGCGGCCCGCCCGGCCACGTCGTCGGGGACGTGCGACTCGGGGACGCCGAGCGAGCGCAGCAGCCGGTGCAGCGCGTCGCCCGGGTCGACGGGCGGTACGCCGCGCGCGTGGCCCTGCAGGTCGAGGAACAGCTGGCCGTCCGGGTAGTCGGGGGACCACCGGTGGGCGGCGTGGACGGCGAAGGCGGTCTTGCCGATCCCCGCCATGCCGTCGATGGTGACGATGACCGGGCCTTCCCCGGCCCGCGCCTCGGCCACCGCCGCGAGGTCGGCGTCGCGGCCGGTGAAGTGGGGCGGGGCGAGCGGGAGCTGCCGCGGCACCGGAGCCGCGGGCTCGGGCGGCGGCGTCCGCGTCTCGCCGCCCGGATCCACGAACAGCGCGAGCTCCGAGGCCTCGGGGCCGAGGGCGTCCATCAGGCGGCGCAGCGACCCGCTCTGCGGGCGCCCCTCGGGGCTGCCGCGTTCCATGCGGCGGATCGTGCGCACGCTCAGCCCGGATCGTTCGGCCAGCTGCTCCTGGGTGAGCAGCGCGCGCTCGCGCAGCGAGCGCAGCGCGACGGCGAACCCGGTGGCACGCTCATCGGGCCTCGTGGACACCCCTGCTCCTCCTCGTCGACGCCATCCCGGCCGAACGACCCACCCGCACCCGGATCGGTTGTCCCGGACGTCGGATCACGACGATCCCGTGCGCAGGGGATGAGGTCATCGGTTCAGGGGCGGCACCGCGAATACTCCGGGAAGCGTACGGGCCCGCAACGCGACTGGCGGGCCGGTTCGAAACCGGCCCGCCAGTGGTGGCGTCGATCGCTCGCGCGATCAGCTCCTGGGGGCGTGCCCGAGGGGACCGTCGACGCGGAACCCGGCGTCGATGAGGTCCTTGCGGTTCTCCACCGAGACCCGCCAGTCGCCGTTCTTCGTGTACCGCACCAGCCGGAGGGTCTCGTCGCCCTGCGACCGCTGGTAGACGTAGCCGAGCACGCCCTCGTCCTCGAACCGCCGCTCCGGGTCGGCCGGGTCGCTCAGCTTCTTGATCTCGTCCGGGTTCGTGGCGAGCAGGTACGCCTGGTGGCCGCTGCGCAGCCGCAGGCGGTGGACCGGGATCGTGCCCTCCTTCTCGCGGTTGAACATGCTGATGCCCTCGGACTCGTCGGTGCGGGTGAAGCCGTTCACCCGCTCCGCGGTGGCCGCCTCGGCGGCGTTCAGCGTGTAGAAGCGGCCCTTCTTGTCCGCCGTGATCATCTCGATCAGGGGACGGAGCCCTTCCTCCGCCACCGCGGCCGACGCCGCCGGCGCCGCGGCGGGCTCGGCCGCTGCCGCGGCGGGGGCGATGCCGGCGGGCAGGACGGCGACCGCCGAGACGGCGAGCGCCGCCACGACCGTGCGCTTGGTGCTCCGGATCACTGTTGGCTTCCTCCGGTCAAGGATGGGGAACGTCGTCCCACCGCGATGGACCGGGCACGAGCGGTCGGCCGGGGTCGGCGAGCTGGGGATCGCGCGACTTCGCACCAGGCGGACGACCGCGAACGGCGCCGTTGCGTCGATCGGGTGAGAACCGCGGCCACGCTATGGGCCGCGCGGAGGCGACCACAATCGGTGATCGCGTCAACGATCACCTGATTCTCGCCAGCGCCCTCCTCGGTGGGGAACGACCGCGGGAACGCGAGCGCGCCCAGCGGGCGACCTGGGCGCACTGACCCCGCGACTCGCGCGCACCGAGACCGCAACTCGCGCGCACTGAGACCGCGACTCGCCGAAGAAGCCGGGGCTGCACGACCGCGAGGCTGTAGACCATCGAGCCCAGCCACACCGCGGCCAGCACCAGGTGCGCGACCACGACTGCGCCGCCGGCGAGATCGCTCATGGACGTGATCGAACACCGTCGACCCGGTGCGCGGGCTCCGGGCGGTCAGGCCGGTTCGGCCGCGGCGGCCTCCAGCTTCTCGATCGCCCACTGCGCCCAGCCGTGCACGGCCTCGAACTGGCGGGCGCCGAACTCGGCGGCGAGGTAGCCGAAGCCGGCGGAGCCCGCGGGGATCGCGGCGGGGGCGTCGTCCACCAGCTTGCGCAGCCGGGCGCCCTCCTCGGCCGCGTGCTCGACGATCCTGCGCAGCACCACCAGCGCATCGGCCGGATCGAGCGCGGAGAGCAGGAACATGCGCAGCACCTCCTCGTTGCGCACCTTCCCCCGCGACGGCGGCGAGAGGACCCAGGACCGCAGCTCGGCGTAGCCCTCCGGGGTGACCGAGTAGGTGCGACTGCCCCGCGCGCCCTCCCCGGTGACGGCGACCAAGCCGCGCTCGGCGAGGCGGGCCAGCTCCGGGTAGATGCTCGTGTGGCCGGCCTGCCACGCGTAGCGGCCGAGATCGCCGGCGAACGCCTTGGTGAGCTCGTACCCGCTGCGCGGTTCGACGGCGAGCAACCCGAGCAGCGCGTGCGACAACGACATGCCGAGATCGTACATGTCAAAACTGACATGACAGTATTGACATGTCGATTGCGGCAGGTGCATGCTCCTCGCCGTGACCAGCACCCCGCACCTGCACGTCACCGGCCACCTCGCGCCCGTCGCCGACGAGATCGACGCGATCGACCTCCCGGTGGAGGGCGCGCTCCCGCCCGAGCTGGTGGGGCGCTACCTGCGCAACGGGCCCAACCCGCTGCCCGGCGAGCCGTCGGCGCACTGGTTCACCGGGCACGGCATGGTGCACGGGGTGCGGCTGCGCCACGGGCGCGCGGAGTGGTACCGCAACCGCTGGGTGCGCACGCGGGCGCTGGCGGGCGAGTCGTTGGTGCGCGCCGACGGCACGATCGACCACGGGGTCGGGCACGCGAACACGCACGTGATCGAGCACGCGGGCCGGATCATGGCGCTGGTCGAGAGCAGTTTCCCGCACGTGCTCACACCCGAGCTGGACACCGTCGGCACCTGCGACTTCGACGGCCGGCTCACCACGGCGATGACGGCGCACCCGAAGACCGACCCGGCGACCGGCGAGCTGCACTTCTTCGGGTACGGGATGCGCCCGCCGTACCTGACCTACCACCGGCTGTCCGCGGACGGCGAGCTCGTGGAGAGCGCGGAGATCGACGTGCCGGGCGCCACGATGATGCACGACTTCGCCATCACCGATCGGCACGCGGTGTTCCTCGACCTGCCGATGACGTTCCAGCTCGAACGGCTCGGCCGCGGCATGCCGTACGGCTGGGACGACCGCTACGGCGCCCGCATCGGCGTGATGCCGCTGGACCGGCCGGGCACCGTCCGCTGGTTCGAGGTGGAGCCGAACTACGTCTTCCACGTCGGCAACGCGCACACCGACGCGGCGGGCCGGGTGGTCCTCGACGCCGCCCGCTACGCCGCCGCCGACGCCGTGGCCATGTGGGACGGGCTGGGTACCGATCCCGCCGGGCTCGCCGCCGACGCCGCCGCCACCGGGTCCGCCCGCCTGCACCGCTGGGTGCTCGACCCCGCCTCCGGGACCGTCGCGGAGAGCCCGCTCGACGACCGCGCCGTCGAGTTCCCCACCGTCGACGACGAGCGCGTCGGCCGGGAGGCCCGCTACCGCTACGCGGTGTCCGACTCCCGGGGCCGCGCCGGGATCGTCAAGTTCGACGCCGCCCACGGCACGCGCACCGAGCACGACCTGGGGACCGACACGGTGGCGGGCGAGGCCGTGTTCGTGCCGTCCGGCGCGCCGGACCGGGCGGAGGACGACGGCTGGCTGCTGTCCATCACCACCCGCCGGGACGGCAGCGCGTCGCAGCTGCTCGTGCTCGACGCCACCGACGTCGCCGGCCCACCGGTGGCCGCCGTGCAGCTGCCGCGCGGGGTGCCGTCCGGCTTCCACGGGTCCTGGATCGCCGACGCCGACCTGGAACCGCGGTGAACGCCGCCGCCACCGATGAGGACTTCCAGGACGCGGTCCGGTTCCGGCCCGCGGCGGTGGTCCGCGGGCTCGGGCTGGACATCGGTCTGCCCCTGGCCACCTACTACGCGCTGCACGTCGCCGGGGTGGCGGACTGGCCCGCGTTGCTCGCTGCCACGGGGGTCGCCGGGCTGCGGATCGGCTGGGAGGTCGTGCGCCGCCGCAGGCTGAACCCCTTCGCCACGCTCATGCTCGTGGTGTTCGGGGTGGGCCTGCTGCTCGCCGTGGTGAGCGGCGACGAGCGGGTCCTTCTGGTCCAGGACTCGATCACCCTGGCCGGGGTGGCGCTCGTGTTCCTGGTGAGCAGCAGGTGGGGCACCCCGCTCACGCTGGCCGCGATGCAGAGCTTCAGCCCGCACAAGGCGGGAGCGCTCACCGAGGCCTTCCGCTCGAACCCCGAGGTGCGCCGCGGGGTGCGGCTCAGCTCGGCGGTCTGGGGTGGGGGGCTGCTCTCGCTGGCGGTGGTGCGGGTTCCGTTGATCTACCTGCTGCCGGTCTCGGTGGTGGTCGGCCTGGGCACGGCCCTCACCGTCGTGACGTTCGCCGGCTTGATCGGCTGGAACGTCCGGTACGTCGCGCGGGCCCGTCGCGGGGGGTGACGGGTCCGCGCGGCGCTCCCGCCCTGGTCGGTGCGGGGCTCAGCCGGCTGCACGATCGCGCGGTACGGGCAGGCACTCGTCGAGCAGGGCGACGACGTCGCGCCAGGCCCGCTCGGCGTGGCGCGGGTGGAAGCCGACGCCGGGGAGCAGGACCTGGTCGGTCCGCGTCACCTCCTGGTGGAAGGCGTGCAGGGCGCCGCCGTAGACGACGAGGCGCCAGTCGACCCCCGCGGCCTGCATCTCGGCGGTGAACGCCTCCCGCTGCGCGGGCGGCTGGATCGGGTCCTCCGAGCCGACCCCGGCCCACACCGGGCAGCGGATGTTCGCCGCCTCGCCCGGCCGGCCCGGGAACAGCCCGTTGACCGTCGCGATCGCACGCAGCTCGACACCGGCGCGCCCCAGCTCCACCGCGATCGCGCCGCCGGTGCCGTAGCCGATCGCGGCGATCCGGTCGGGGTCGGTGCGCGGTTCGGCGCGCAGCGCGTCGAGCGCCGCGCGGCCGATGTCGCGCATCCGGTCGGGGTCGGCGAGCAGGGGCATGCAGCGCGCCAGCATCTCCTGCGGATCGGTGAACCAGCGCCCGCCGTGGATGTCGAACGCCAGCGCGACGTACCCGAGCTCGGCGAGGGCCTCGGCCCGCCTGCGCGGGACGTCGTCGACCCCCGTCCCCTCCGGCCCGATCAGGACCCCGGGCCTGCGGTCGGCACCGGCGGGGAGCGCGAGGTGACCGACCATCGTCAGGCCGTCAGCGGGGTAGGTGACCGTGCGCGTCGCGATGGCCGTCACGGCGCCGACGGTAGGCGTGGTCGGCCCCGGCCGGGCCCGTGTTCACCGCCGGCGGAACCGGATCGACGACCCGTGATCGCTCGCGGCCCGCCCCGGGACGCACACGGCGGCTCTCACGCCCGACGGTTGCCCCGCCGCACCGCATCGACGGTGTCCTCCGGGGAGGTGTTGAAGCAGAACCGCACGCCGGGGACGAGCCGGTTGAGCAGGTTCACCAGCCGTTCGAACAGCAGGGTGTGCTCCGGCGCCGTGCGCAGGCCCGCACCGATCATGACGGCCTCGACCGGTCGGCCGGCCACGCACCTGCGGACCTGCGCCTCCGCCTCGTCCGGGTCGGCGGAGACCTGGCACGTCACGACGTCGAGCCGGGCCGCGCGCAGCGCCGCCTCACCCGCCGCGATCCGGGCCGCCAACGTCTTCTCGTCGAGGCCGGGGTAGCGCCCGTGGTCGACGGCGCCCGGGTGCAGGCCGACGGACAAGGTCACCACGGCACGGTCCCGTTGCGGTCGAAGAAGCCACCGGTCGGGCCGTCCGGGCCGATGTCGGCCAGCCGGACGATCACCTCGGCGCCCTCGGAGACGGTCTGGTGACCGCGGTGGCGGGTGAGGTCGGTCGCGGTGAAGCCGGGGTCGACGGCGTTCACCCTGATGCCCTCCAGCGCTCGGGCGTACTGGCTCGTGACCATGTTCAACGCCGCCTTCGACGCCGGGTAGCCGAGCTGCGGAGGCACCAGGGCGAGCGCGTCCGGACGACCGGACACGACGACCGAGCCCAGCCCGCTGGACACCATCACGACCCTCGGGTGCTCGGCGGCGCGCAGCAACGGCAGGAAGGCGTTCGTCACCCGCACCGGGCCGAACACGTTCACCTCGAACACCTCCCGCAGCTCCGCGACCCGGGTGTCCCCCGGCGGGTGCGGCACTGCGCCGACACCCGCGTTGTTCACCAGCACGTCCAGCCGACCGACCTGTGCCTCCACGGCGTCCGCGGCCGCCGCGACGGAGCCGTCGGAGGTGACGTCGAGCTGGACGAACCGCACGTCCAGCTCCGCCGCCGCCGCGCTGCCCCGCGCCGCGTCCCGGGACGTCAGGAACACGTCCCAGCCCATGGCCGCGAACCGTCGCACGGTCTCCAGCCCCAACCCCTTGTTCGCCCCGGTGACCAGGGCCGTCGTCGCCATGGCGACAGCGTCACCGGCCATCCGGGCCGGGCACCAGGACCACCGACGCATGGGACCGGCGGTCCCACCCGCACGACCGGGCGATCCGGCAGGATGCGGGGGGTGGACAGGGCAGAGCTCGCCGCCGTGCTGCGCACCGCGCGGGCCCGTGTGAAGCCCGCCGACGTCGGGCTGCCCGCCGGCAGGCGCAGGCAGGTGCCGGGGCTGCGCCGCGAGGAGCTCGCCCAGCTCGCCGGCGTCGGTGTCGACTACGTGATCCGGCTGGAGCAGGGCCGCGGCCCGAAGCCGTCCCCCCAGGTCCTCGGCGCACTCGCCCGGGCGCTCCGCCTCACCGACGACGACCGCGACACGTTGTTCCGGCTGGCCGGCTCCGCTCCCCCGGGGACGGGCGGCGTCCCGATGCACGTCCGCCCCGGCCTGCTGCGCCTGCTCGACCGGATGTCCGACCTGCCCGTACTGGTGCTGTCGGCCAAGTCCGACGTGCTCGCCTGGAACCCCCTCGCCGCCGCGCTGTTCGGGGACTTCTCGACGATGCCTCCCGCCGAGCGCAACCTCATCCGGCAGCGGTTCCTCGGTCCCGGCCTCGGCCGCATCCCGCTGCCGCCGGACTCGGACTCCGCCGCGGACTGCGTCGGCTGCCTGCGCACCGCCCGGGCCCGCTACCCCGACGACCGGGACCTCACCCGGCTCATCGCCGACCTGCGGCGCGGCAGCGCGCGGTTCGACGAGCTGTGGCGCGCCGCCCGCTCCGGGAGGCTGCGCGGCGGCAGCGCGACGGTCCACCACCCGCAGCTCGGCCGGATCACCCTCGACTGCGACGTCCTCCAGGAGCCGGACACCGATCAGGCCGTCCTGGTCTACTCGGCCCCGCCCGGGACGCCCGGGGTTTCGGCGCTGGAGCTCCTCCGCGTCACCGGTCTCGAACGGTTCGCGCCCTGACGGAGGCCGCCCGCGGGAAACCGTCACACCTGGGTCCGTTCCCCCGCGGCGAGGTCGCGGACGTAGTCGCGCAGGGTGCGCGGCCTGCGCCCGAGGACGGCCTCGAGCACCACCCCGTTGGCACGCAGCCCGTGATCGTCGTACAGGCGGAAGACCTCGCCGAACGAGGCCAGCTGCCGCGCGTCGAACAGCCCGGCCACGGCCGCGGCCCACTCGTCGAAGCTCATCTCGGCGGCCCGGACCGGGCGACCGAGGACCTCGGCCATCACCGCGGCCGCCTCGTGGCGGTCGAGCACCTCGCCGCTGCACAGTTCGAACGTCCCGTACGTGAGCCGGTCCCCGGTGAGGGCGATCGCGGCGACCTCGGCCACGTCGCGGTAGTCGACGCGGGCGATCCGGGCCGAGCTCGCGAACGGTTCGGCGAACACGCCGTGTTCCAGCACGCCCGGCCACGCCCCGGCGATGTTCTGGTACAGCGTCACCGGCTGCAGGACGACGAACTCGAGCCCGGACCGGAACAGGGCGTCCTCGACCGGGCGCTTCGCGGCGTGGTTCTCCAGGCGGTCGGACGGGTGCGCCACCCCGGAGAACACGACCTTCGCGACGCCGGTGCGCTGCGCCGCCGCCACGACGTTCAGGCCGAGCCGCGCCTCGTCGACGGCGAACGCGGGCCCGACGTGGAAGACGGCGTCGACGCCCCGCATCGCCTCGGCGAGGCTCCGCTCGTCGCGCAGGTCGCCGAGCACGGCCTCGGCCGCGCCGTTCTTCCGGGCGATCGCCGCCTGCGCCTCACCGCGCACGAACCCCCGCACGACCGCGCCCCGCGCGGCGAGCTCGGGGACGACGAGCCCCGCGAACTTCCCCGCGGCGCCGACCACGAGGACCGTCGGTCCTTGTCCAGTCATCACTTCCCCCGATCCATCGGACACGCCGACCACGATCCGGGCCCGGCGCCCGGAACCGGATCCCGCGTCTGCGGGGCGATCCCCCTCGAATGCGGGGTGGCGGGCGGGCCGCACCGCGGGGACGATCGGCGAGGTGCGCACGTCCTCGCCGCGCGAGCTGCTGAGCGGTGTCGCCACGGCACCCGACGCGCTCGCGCTGTTCCGCCGGACCTCGACCGGGTTGCGGCGCCACGTCCCGTTCGACGCCGCCCTGTGGCGGGCGACGGACCCGGTCACCGGGCTCACCGCGGCACCCGTGCTCGTGGAGAACCTCAGCGAAGGCGGCTGCGGCGCCTACTGGGAGTCGGAGCTGTTCGAGCAGAACGTCGTCCTGTTCCGCGACCTGGTCCGGGCCGCCGTGCCCGCGGCGGCGCTGCGCGCGACCACCGGGGACCGGCCCAGGATGTCGGCGCTCTACGAGAGGTTCATGCGGCCGCGCAACCTCGCAGACGAGCTGCGCGCGGTGTTCCGGGTCGACGGACGGGCCTGGGGGATGCTGAGCCTGTTCCGGGAGCGCGGCCGACGGCCGTTCGACGACGACGACACCCTCCTGCTCGGCCGCCTGTCCGGCCCGCTCGCCCACCGCCTGCGGTCCTACGCCCGGCCGGCGCCGGTGCCATCCACGGGCGACTCCGGTGGCGCGGGCGTGCTGGTCTTCGACACCGACGTCAACCTGATCTCGATCAACGCCCGAGCCCGGCGGCTGCTCGCCGAGATGCCGCCCAGCGCCGGGCTCCCCACCCGGTTCGGCATCGACGTGCCGGCCTGGGTCTTGAGCACCGCCCTGTCGGCCCGGACGTCCGCGGACGCCCGCATCCGGGTCCGTTCCCGGACCGGCGGCTGGCTGATCTGCCACGGGACGGCCCTGCGCGGCCCGGACGGGCGGGTCACCTCGACGGCGATGGTGATCGAACCCGCCAAGGCGTCGGAGGTCGCCGCGGTCGTGATCGCCGCCTACGAGCTGTCCCCGCGCGAGGCCGAGATCACCCAGCTGATCGCGGGCGGGCTCGCCACCAGCGACATCGCCGGCCGCCTGCACCTGTCGCCGCACACGGTGCGCGACCACGTCAAGGCCATCTTCGACAAGGTCGGCGTGACCAGCCGCAAGGAACTCGTGGCCAAGCTCTTCGTCGACCACACCCAACCCGCGGTCGCCGGGAACACGGTCCGCGTCCTCGGCTAACCGGGGTCGGGGCCGACCAGGTCGCGCAGGAGGGACCGGAACCGGGCGTAGCGGTCCTCGCCGATCTTCCGGGCGAGACGTGCCTCGATCTCGCCGAGGATCCGGTCGGCCTGGGCCTGCTCGTCCCGGCCGCGGTCGGTGAGCACGACGAGCTTGCTGCGGCGGTCCGCCGGGTTGAGGCGCCGCTCGACGTAGCCGAGGTCCTCGAGCTCGTCGAGCAGGCGGCCGATCACCTGCTTGTGCTGCGCGGACATCCGCGCCAGCTCGGTGGGTGTGGCGCCCGCCTCGTCGAGGTAGGCCAGGATCGCGCCGTGCCGCGGTCGCACCTGGTCGTGGCCGCATTCGGCGAGCCGGGCGAACAGCTCCTCCTGCAGCGGGTAGAGCAGCCGCGCGGCCAGCATCCCGAGGTCCGGGTCCCGTTCGGCCCGGTCGATCCGACGCTCCTTCGCCACCCGAGGAAGTATACAGTTGGTGACAGTCACCAACTGATGACTAACTCGGAGTTGCGCATGCCGCCTTCCACCCGCGCCCGCACCCGGTTCGCGATCGGCCTGCTCGGGCTGTCCTCGCTCATCACCGGGCTCGACTTCACGATCGTCTACGTCGCCCTGCCCGACATCGACCGGGAGCTCGGCTTCACCGGCGGCCAGGTGCAATGGGTCGTCAGCGCGTACGCCCTGACCTTCGGCGGGTTCCTGCTGCTGTTCGGGCGCCTGTCCGACCTGCTCGGCAGGCGGCGGACCTTCCTGTTCGGGATGCTGCTGTTCGCGGCGGCCTCCCTGCTCGGCACGTTCAGCGGCACGCCCGCGGTCCTGCTGGTCGCGCGAGCGCTGCAGGGCCTGGGCGCGGCGGCGCTGTTCCCCTCGACCCTGTCGTTGATCACCTCGACCTTCCCCGAGGGCCGCGCCCGCGGCCGCGCGATGACGGCGTGGGCCGCCTCCGGGGCGAGCGGCCTGAGCCTCGGCGCCCTGCTCGGCGGGATCCTCACCGAGTTCGACTGGCGGGGCGTCTTCCTGGTGAACGTGCCGCTCACGGCGCTCGCCGCCGTCGGCGCGGTCCTCGTCCTCGCCCCCGACGCGGGGCGGATCGGCCGCGGGGGGTTCGACCCGGTCGGCGCGATCACCGGCACGACCGCCGCGACGCTGTTCGTCCTCGCCGTCTCACAGCTGTCCGAGCCCGGCGTCTCCCCGGTCGCCGTCCTCGGCACCGGGTTCGCCGCCGCGGTATCGGCCGGCGTGTTCCTGCGGACGGAGGCCACCGTGCGCGCGCCGATGCTGCCGCTGTCGCTGTTCGCCCACCAGGGGCTGCGGGCGGCGACGGCCGTCATCGCCGCCTTCGGGATCACCCTGCAGTCGATCCCCTACGTACTGACCATCCACTTCCGCACCGGCCTCGACCTGACCGCGCTGCAGGCGGGGCTCGCGTTCCTGCTCCCCACGGCGGCGATCACGATCGGCAACCTCGTGGGCGAGCGGCTGCCGGCCCGCTGCGGACCGGGCGTCGTCGTCTCGACCGGCCTGGTCATCGGCGCCGCCGGGGCGGCCGCGCTCATCCCGGCCGTCGCGACCGGCGCCGGCTACCTCGCCGCGGTCCCCGGCCTCGCGGTGGCGGGCCTCGGCATGGGCCTGGTGTTCCCCGCCATGTTCACCGCCGCCACCACCGGCGTGCCTGCGGAGCACAGCGGCGTGGCCTCCGGCGCCGCGTCCAGCGCGCTCCAGTTCGGCACCGCGGTCGGCCTCGCCGTGATCAGCGGGCTCCTCGCGCACCCGGGAGCCGGCCTCACCATCGGGCTCGCCGTCATCTCGATCGGCGCTCTCGCCGCGATCGTCCCCGCGGTGTCGATCCCACGGGCCGCGGTGGACGAACCGCGACCGACCGAACGGCGGTGAGCAGGAGGGCATCCGCCGGACGGCCGGTGGATCCTGCCCTGGTTGGAGCCGCCTTGGGGAGTCGAACCCCAGACCTACGCATTACGAGTGCGTCGCTCTAACCGACTGAGCTAAGGCGGCGAGTGGTGCGGGGCCCAGTGTAGCGACCGCCCCTGCGCGCCCTTTCGCCCGGCCCGGTGTGTCCCTGACCGGCGGATACAGTTGCCGCCCCGACATCGACCCCCGGGGAGGCTGCCCGTGAACGAGATCGACCTCGCGTACGTCGGTGCGCTCTACCGGGAGTACGCGGGCGATCTCGCGGAGGTGGGCAAGCAGCAGCGGGAGTACGCCGAGTCGATGGGCTCGCGGATGCGCCCGCAGCTCGACGACCTCGAGGCGGAGATCACCTACCTGCTGCTGCGGGCCGTGCAGCCGGGCGTGGTGGTGGAGCTGGGCACGTTCCACGGGTGGTCGACGTCGTGGATCCTGTCCGCCCTGCGCGACAACGGGGTGGGGGCGCTGCACAGCTTCGACCGGGTCGACCACGTGGTGCGCAACGTGCCTTGCGACCTCGCCGAGGGCCGCTGGACGTTCGTGCAGGGCGACATCGCCGAGACCCTGGACCGGGTGCCCGCCGACGCCGGCTACCTGTTCGTCGACGCCGCGCACACCGGCCGGTTCGCCCGCTGGTACCTGCGGCACCTGTTCCCGCGGGTGCCGTCCGGCATCCCGGTGAGCGTGCACGACGTGTACCACTTCCGCACCACGCTGCCGCTGCACGAGGGGGCGGTCGTCGTCCGGTGGCTGCGGCAGCGGGGCGCGCCGTTCTTCACCCCGTCCCGCGCGAAGGCCCGGGGCGCCTACACGGCGCTCACCGGGCTGCGCGAGGAGCTGGGGCTGGCGCCGGTCCGCGGGCCGGGCGCCAACCCCATGATCTTCTTCGAGATGCCTCAGCGGCGGTAGCAGGCCCGGATCTCCTCCACCAGGTCCTGCGGAACCTCCATGGCGGCGAAGTGGCCGCCGCGGGGACGCTCGGTCCAGGACACGATGTTGGTGTTGTCCCGCTCGGCGAACGGCCGCATCGACTTGAAGTCGTCGGCGAAGACCGTGACGCCGATCGGGCCGTGGTTGACGACGGGCTCGGCGTTCCGCTCGGCGTGGTAGTAGCGCACGGCCGTGGCCGAGGTGTTGGTGAGCCAGTAGAGCGTGACCTGCATCAGCACCTGGTCGCGGCCGACCAGGCTCGTGCCGTTGCCGAAGTTCTCGAACAGCTCGTTGTAGGCGAGCTGGCCCACCGGCGAGTCCGACAGCGCGGCCGCGATCGTCTGCGGGCGGGAGGCGTTCATCTGCGCGTACCCGTTGACGGTCTGGAACCAGCCCGCGAACTCCAGCGCGGCGTGGTCGGCGGGCGTCATCCTCTCGAACTCGGCGGGGTCGCCGGACGGGAAGGAGAACAGCTGCAGCACGTGCGCGCCGAGGAACCCCTCCGGGTCGAGGATCGCGAGCTCGCGGGAGACGTTCGCACCCATGTCACTGCCGTGGGCGGCGTAGGAGTCGTAGCCGAGCCCGCGCATGAGCGCGTCCCAGGTGCGGGCGACCCTCGCCGCCGTCCAGTCGCCGTCGGCCAGCGGGGTGCTGAACCCGAAGCCGGGGATCGACGGGATCACGACGTGGAAGGCGTCCTCGGGGCGGCCGCCGTGCGCCACCGGGTCGGTGAGCGGGCCGATCACGTCGAGGAAGTCGGCGAACGAGCCCGGGTAGGTGTGGGTCAGCACGATCGGGGTGGCGTCCTCGACGGCCGAGCGGACGTGCACGAAGTGGACGGTCTGGCCGTCGATCTCGGTGAGGAACTGCGGGAAGGCGTTCATCCGCTCCTCCGGCGCCCGCCAGTCGAACGACGTCCGCCAGTGCTCGACCATCTCCCGCAGGTAGCCGACCGGCGTGCCGTGGCTCCAGTCGTCCCCGGGGGCGGGCACCGGGAAGCGGGTGTTCTCCAGCCGGCGCTGCAGGTCGTCGAGGGCGGCCTGGGGGATCGCGATCTCGAAGGGGCGGACGGGGAGCGTCTGGGTGCTGGTCATGGCGGCTACGTCAGGAGCAGTACCGGCACGGTTCGTTCCTGTACTCGGAGGGGATGTGCGCGAAACCTCGGGACGCCTGCTCGCGCTGCTCGGGTTGTTCCAGACCCCGCGCACGTGGCCCGCGGCGGACCTCGCGGCCCGGCTCGGCGTGGGCGAGCGGACCGCGCGCAAGGACGTGGAACGGCTGCGCGCCCTCGACTACCCGATCGACACGATCCGCGGCCCGCGCGGCGGCTACCGGCTCGGCGACCAGGGCAAGCTGCCGCCCCTGCTGCTCGACGACGACGAGGCCGTGGCGATCGCGGTCGGGCTGCAGGCGGTGACCGCCGTCCGCGGCATCGAGGAGTCGAGCGCGCTGGCGCTGGCCAAGCTCGAGCACGTGCTGCCCTCGCGGCTGCGCCGCCGCGTCCGCGCCCTGCACGAGAGCACCTCCACCGGCCCCGCGAACACCGCCACGAACGTCACCGACCCGGCGGTGGACCCGGCCCTGCTCACCGAGCTCGCGGTCGCCGTGCGCGACCACGTGGGCATCCGGTTCGACTACCGCGACGGCGAGCACGTGGAGGCCGAGCCGTACCGGCTGGTGAGCTGGCAGCAGCGGTGGTACGTCGTGGCGCGGGAGCGGCGCACCCGGGACTGGCACAGCTACCGCGTGGACTGGATGCGGCTCAAGGCGCCCGGCGGGCCGCGGTTCCGCCCGGACCCCCTGCCGGGCGGCGACTACACGGCGTTCGTGCTGCGGCAGGTCGCGTTCGCGGGGTGGTCGGTGCACGCCCGAATCGAGGTCGACGCCCCCGCGGAGGAGGTGCTCGCCCGGATCAACCCGACCGTGGGCGTGGTGGAGACGGTGGACGACGACCGCTGTGTGCTCGTCACCGGCGGCGACAGCCTGGAGATCGTGGCGGTGTGGATCGGGATGCTGGGACTTGACTTCCGCGTCTCGGAGCCGCCCGAGCTGGTCGACCACATCCGCACCCTCGCCGACCGCTACGCCCGCGCCCTGCCCGCGGGCTGACCCCTCATCCCGCGGGGCGGGCGGCGCACCGGTCCGACGCGACCGGGCGGGCGGGCCGGACGAGCATCGCGACGCGCAGCGCGCCCCGCCAGGCGCGCCAGCGGGGGGCGTGCGGGCGCGCGGTGCGGGCCAGGCGGTGGGCGGCGGCGTCGGCCTCCAGCTCGCGGCGGTGCTCGGCGGCGAGGACGTCGATCGCGTGGAACGGGTTCAGCACGGGGAGAACGATCGTCGACCTGGGCTTCCGGGACATCCGTGCCGACCACGGATCGACCACGGATCCGCGTCCGTGCGTGCTGCCCGGCTACGCGATGACGGCGCCCATCACGGCGAGCTCCGCGGCACCGCGCTCGCGGTCAGCCCCGCCGGCGAGGACGAGGCTGCGCGCCCACTGGTAGCGGCAGCCGGCCGCCTCCAGCGCGTCGGCGGCGGCGAGCACGCCCGCGCGGTCGCCCGCCGCGAGCGCCGCGGCCCGCGCGACGAGGGCGGCCGTGACCGCGTTCTCGGCGGTGGTGGCCTGCACCGACGCGATCCGCTCCGCGGCGTCCGGCTCGCCCGCGAGAACGGCCGCCTCCGCCCACGCAGCGGCGTACCACGGCCGCCAGATGCCCTGGTACCACCGGCGCAGCTCGTGGGGGTGCACGTCCAGGCGCTGCACCGCCTCGCCGGCGCGGCCCAGGTGCAACAGCATCAGCGCCTCGAAGAAGGCGCTCGTGTGCTGGTCGTGGGTCTGCCGGGCCTTGGGCACGAGCGCGGTGAAGATCCGCATCCACTCGTCGTGGGCCGCGGTGTCGCCGCGCATGCCGTGGACCGTGGCCATCGCCCGCGCGGCGCGCCGCAGCGTGGGGACGCGCGGGCTCCCGGCCCGCTCCCAGCCCTCGCGGAACCGGTCGCCCGCCACCAGGGCGCGCTGCCAGTCGCCTTCCAGGGCGGCCACCACGATCAGCCGGGCGACCGCGACGTGCGGGTCCTCGCGGTGGTGGGGCAGGTCGCGCATCCGCTCGGCGAGCCGGCGCGCCTCGGCGAGGTCGCCCGCGGCGATCGCGGACTCGACGGACATGACGTAGGCGTCGGACAGCTCGAAGCCGACCCACGGATCGAGCACCAGCGGGTCGAGCAGCTCGATGCGATGCACCGCGCTGGCGAGCGCCGCCCGTCCCTCCCCGCGCGAGAGCCGGATGGTGGTGAGCCGGTCCAGCGCGGAGCTCTCGGCCATCACGTCGCCCGACGCTCGCGCGACCTCCAGCGCGTGCTGCGCGAGCTCGGCGCTCGCCTCGTCGGTCTCGGGGACCGAGAAGCCCGGGCGGCAGCGATCCGGGCCCGGGTGACCAGGTCGTCGTCCGCGGCCAGGCGGGAGGCCTCGTCGAGCAGCGCGGCGGGCGCAAGCTCGTCGGGCCGGGCATCGATGGTGCCCGACGCGCGGTTCCACAGCTCGGCGGCGCGCGCGAGGTTGCGGGCCGCCGCCGCGGGGTCACCGGCGCGGACGCAGAGGTCGGCGGCCGTGCGGTGCAGCCGGATCGCGTCGTCGCCCGCGAGCCGGTTGGCGGCCACACCGCCGGCGAGCTGCAGCGCCTCGGCCGCCTGCCGGTCGTCCGGCGCCAGCTCGGCGGCCTGCTCGAAGCGCCACTGCGCCTCGCCCACGATGCCGCGGCGCAGGCACAGCGTGGCGAGCAGCACCTTGCCCCCGTACGCGTCCTTCGACCCGCTCGCCACCGCCCAGCCGAGGCCGGCCCGCAGCTCGTCGGCGAGCCGGTCGAACCGCGTGCGCCAGCCGAACGTGTCGACGGCCTCGTCGGCGAGCAGCTCGGACCCGGCCTGCAGCGCCCAGGCCAGGTGCCGGGACCGGGTCTCCTCCAGCTCCTCCTCGTCGCCGAGCAGCTCGACGCCGTACTGGCGGACGGTCTCCAGGGCGCGGTAGCGGGTGCCGTCGGCCGAGGTGACCGGCACCAGGAGGCTGTGGTCGGCCAGCGCCGCGAGGTGGGCGGCGACCTCGCGCACCGCCATCGCCGCGACCGCGGCCGCGCTCTCGGCCCGGAACGGTCCCGCGAACACCGCCACGCGGCGCAGCACCTGCCTGGCCTGCGGTTCGAGCAGCGCGTAGCTCCAGTCGAGCGTGGAGCGCAGGGACCGGTGCCTGCTGTCGACCCGGCGCGCCCCGGTGAGCAGCTGCAGCCGGTCGGACAGCCCCGCCTCCAGCCCGTCGACACCGAGCGCGGGCAGCCGGGCGGCCGCCAGCTCGATGGCGAGCGGGACGCCGTCGAGCCCGCGGCAGATGCGGCCGATGCGGGGCCGCTCCTCCGGGCCGAGCACGACGCCCGCCGCCGCGGCCCGCTCGGTGAACAGCGCCACCGCGTCGTCGCCGACCGACATCCCCTCCACCGGGAACACCCGCTCGAACGGCAGCAACAGCCGGGCCCTGCTGGTGGCGAGCACCGTGATGCCCGCTCCGTGGGCGAGCAGCCGCTCCACGAGGTCGGCGACGCCGTCCAGGAGGTGCTCGCAGTTGTCCAGGATCAGCAGCGCGCGCCGGCCGGACGCCCACTCGAGCAGCGTCTGCCTGCGGGTGCGGCCCTGCTGCTCCTCGAGGCCGAGCGCGGCCGCGACCGTCGGCGCGATCATCGAGGCGTCGGTGACGGGAACGAGGTCGACGTACCAGACGCCGTCGGCGTAGCGGTGGGCGACGTCGGCGGCCACGGCGAGCGCGAGGCGGGTCTTGCCCACCCCGCCCGGCCCGACGGCGCTGACCAGCCGGTGCCCGTCGAGCGCTCCGGCGAGCTCAGCGCGCTCCTTCGCCCGGCCCACGAACGAGGTGAGCGCGGGCGGGAGGGCTGCCGCGGACGCCCGCGAGCGCGGGGGGCCTGCCCGCTCGGCGGCGATCTGGGTGAGCGCCCTGCGGTCGGCCGCGCCGAGCTTGCGCAGCAGCGACGAGACGTGGCTTTCGACCGTGCGGACCGAGATGAACAGCTTGGCCGCGATCTCGGCGTTGCTCAGGTGCTCGCCGACGGCGGCCAGCACCTCCGCCTCCCGCGCCGAGATGACGGTGTCCGCCGGTCGCCCCACCCGGACGATTCTGCCGGACGCCCCCGACGCTCTCAGCCGCGTTGCAGGGCGGTCATCATCGCCTCGACCGCGACCTCCGGCTTGACGTTCTGGTCGAGCGCGCTACGGCAGGCCAGCACCGCCTCCAGCCTGCGCAGCAGCGACTCGGGCGAGGAGTCGGTGGCGGCCCGGCGCGCGTCGGCCTCGCGGTCCGGGTGCATGAGCGGGACCCGCGCCCCGCTGCCGACGACCAGCGCGTCGCGGAAGAACCCGGCCAGGTCGACCAGGGCCCGGTCCAGCGCGTCGCGCTGGGTGCGCGTGTTGCGGGACTTCTGCTGGCGCTCCAGGTCGCGCTCGGCGGCCTTCGCCCCGCGCGCGGCCGCCGCCGCCCCCTTGCCGGTGCCGCCCGCGCCCATCGCGACGGCGAGCTCCTCGCGCTCGGCCGCGTCACGGCTCTCGCTGAGCTCGGCGGCCTCCGCCTTCGCGTCGCGCACCAGGTCGCCCGCGTAGGCGAAGGCGTCGCCGAGGTTGCGCACCCGCAGCGGCAGCCCCAGCACCAGCTCGCGGTGGGAGCGCGCGGCGGGGTCGCGGGCGAGCCTGCGGGCCCGCCCCACGTGCCCGCCCGACACCGACGCCGCCCACCGCGCCGTCTCGGGGTCGATGCCGTCCCTGCGGACCAGCACGTCGGCGATCGCCTCGGGCGACGGCGTGCGCAGCGGGACCGGCCTGCACCGCGACCTGATCGTGACGGCCACGTCCTCCGGGTGGTCCGACGGGGCGCAGAGCAGGAAGATCGTCTGCTCCGGCGGCTCCTCGATCGACTTCAGCAGCGCGTTGGCGGCGTTCTCGGTGAGCCGGTCGGCGTCGGTGATGATCAGGATCTGGTAGCGGCCCGTGGCCGGGCGGCGCGCGGCGGACTGCACCAGCTGCCGCATCGACCGCACCGAGATCGACAACCCCTCGGGCACGACCTCGCGCACGTCGGAGTGGGTACCGGCCATCACGGTGTGGCAGGACGCGCACTCGCCGCACCCGTGCCGGGGGCACTGCAACGCGGCGGCGAACGCGCGCGCCGCCACCGACCGGCCCGACCCCGGCGGCCCGGTGAACAGCCACGCGTGGGTCAACGCGGCCGGATCGGAGGCCGCGGCGGACAGCTCGGCGACGGCGGCCGGCTGCCCGACCACCTCGTCCCACACCGTCATCGCGTCACCGCCGCATCCGAGTCGCGGGCGGGCGGCTTCGGCAGCACGGGTCGCAGCCCGGCGAAGACGCGCTCCGCGACCTCGTCCGGCGCCCCGTCGGCGTCGACGACCACGTAGCGGTGCGGCTCCGCCGCCGCCATCCGCGTGAGCAGCCGCTGCACGCGCACGTGCTCCTCCACACCCGCCGCGGGCGGTGGCTTCTCCACCGGTGCGCGGTCGAGCAGCACCGAGACGTCCGGCCGCAGCCTGCCCGTCGCCCACGCGGCGAGGCTCTCCAGCTCGGCGGGGTCGAGCTCGGGCTGCCCGGAGGACGACGCGCGGTCGGCCGCCACCCCGAACTGCACCAGCGGGCTCGCCAGGAACCTGTCCACGACCACGATCGCTCCCTTGGCCAACGCCGGGCGGATCACCCGTTCCACCTGGTCGGCCCGCACCGCCGCGGCGGCGAGGGCCTGCGCCCGCGCACCGGACAGCGCCGCCTCCCGGGTGGCGGTCGCCCAGCGCTCCCGGTCGCGCTCCCCGCCGTCGGGCTCCACCACGAGGTGGCCCGCCGCCCGCAGCCGCTGGGCCAGCCGCGCCGCCTGCTCGGTGGTCTCCTCGGCCGCAGCGCCCTCCACGGCGATCAGGACGCCGTCGCCGTGGCGCGGCTCGCCGCGGCGCAGGGCGGCCAGCAGGCTGGGCAGGATCGGCTCGGTGCTGCGGTCGTCCATCTGCTGGTAGGCGAGCATCCCGACGACCGCGGCCACCACCCCGCCCACCAGCATCACCACGCGGGTGCCGTCGATGAGCACCGGGTAGCCGAGGACGTCGATCCGGCGGGCGCTCACCACACCGACGAACACCGGGACGAGCGCCATCGACCCGAGCAGCGTGAGCCGCACGATCGACTGGACGAACGCGACGATCCGGCCGCGCACCTCGTCGGCGACCTCGGAGCCGATGATCGTGAGGCCGGTGAGGAAGGCGATGCCCGCGAACCCGCCGACGAGCATCACGGCCCCGATCGCGACGAACAGGTGCGGCGCGAGCGAGACCAGCACGAGCGCGAGGCCCGCCGCGACGATCGCGGCCCCGAACAGCCGGTTGTGCGGGATCCGGCGGGCCATCCGCGGCGCCGCCCCCATGCCCATCGCGAGCCCGATGAACACCGCCGCGAACAGCACGCCGTACGCGGCGTTGCCCCCGCCGAGGCTGGCGGCGTACAGCGTGGCCGAGCCCACCACCGTGCCGCCCGCGGCGAACGCACCGATGATGCCGATCACGAGCCCCCGCACCAGCGGCGTGCGGACGACGAACGACGCCCCGTCGCGCAGCATCGCGACCAGGCCGGGGGCCGCCGCCCTGCCCTGCGCGGCGCGCCCGGAGATCTCCGGGATGCGGAACCAGACCGTGAGCGCGATGACGAGGTAGGCGACCCCGCTCATGACCAGGGCGACGAACACGGTGGACAGGGCCGACGCGCTGCCGCCGACGACCCCGCCGACCCGGTTGATCACCGCGAACAGGCTGCCGGCGGTGATCACCGCGACGCCGTAGGTCATCACGAGGTTGATCTGGTTGGCCGTCTCCACCTGGTCGGGCCTGCGCAGCAGGTTGGGCACCGACGCGTCCTTGGCCGGGATCCAGAACAGCGCGCAGATCTCGATGAGGAACGTGGCGACGAACAGCCACCACAGCGACCCGACGAGCGGGATCGAGACGAAGAGGCAGAACCGGAGCAGGTCGCACACCACCATCACGCGGCGGCGGTCGAACTTGTCGGCCAGCGCGCCCGCGAGCGGGCCCAGCACCAGCGCGGGGAGCAGCTTCGTGGCGACCACGCCGCCGAGCGCGAAGCTCTGCGCCGTGTAGCCGCTGGTGAGCTGCGTGGCGAGCGCCGAGAGCGCGAGCAGGCTCATCCAGTCGCACATGGCCGCGACCGAGGTGACCGCCCACAGCCTGCGGAACGCCGGGATGGCGAGCACGCTGCGGACGCGGAGCGAGGTGGGGGCGCTCAGCTGCGTGGCGATCGCTCGTCACCTCCCCTCGGGGCGCGGGCCTGCCCTCGTCGGCCAGGGTATCCGCAGACACCCGCCCCACCCGTGGCGGCCGCGCTGGGCGGCGCCCCGGTGTGGCCCGCGCTACCAGGGGTTCTCGAGGATCGCCGAGACCATCTGGATCAGGATCACCGCGAAGACCAGCACGAAGAACGCGTTGAACAGCCGCGATCCCCACCGCCCGCGGGCCCGGCGGGAGAGCCCGAGGATCCCGGGGTCCTCGACCACGCGCGGCCGGGGCGGCGGGTCGAGCCACTCCGGCGCGGGCCTGCGTTCCTCGGGCGTCCCGTCGACCGGCGCGTCCCGCGCGGACGACGGATCATCCGAACAGGCACCCACGTGGGCGGATGGTAGGCGCGGGCGGCGCCCCGATCGAGGAACGCGCGGCGCCGCGGCGCGGCGCATCACCGGGGCGGGTGAGCCCGGACCTCACGCGTGGCTAGTCCCCGTCGTCGTCATCGTCGTCATCGTCGTCATCGTCGTCGCCGGGCGCGTCCGGCGGCGGGGGCGCCTCGCCGCTGGAGATGCTGAGCTCGATCGTCTCCCCGGGCAGCGCCGACCCGCGCGGGCTCTGGCCGACGACCGTGCCCCGGTCGGCCGCGTTGTCCACCTCGCGCACCGACACGCGCCAGCCGGCGTCCTCCAGCTCCTCGCGGGCCTCGTTCTCGGACTCGCCGATGACGTCGGGGACGCGCGACTCCTCCCCGCCTTCCAGGAACCGCTCCTCCACAGCGGGCAGCGCCAGCGGCGGCAACGGGTCGAGCAGCGGCTTCATCGCGCCGAACCACGTCTCGGCCGGCGTCTTGCCGCCGAAGATGTTGCCGCTGCGGCAGGGGAACGGCGATCCGGCGCCGTCGCAGAGCGGGCGCGGCGAGCGGGAGTTGTCGAACGTGATCACCGCGCCGGACATCTGCGGGACGAACCCGACGAACGCCGCCGACTTGTGCTGCTGGGTGGTGCCGGTCTTGCCGGCCATCGGGCGGTTCCAGCCCACCTGGCGGGCGGCGCCCGCGGCGGTGCCGCCGGGCTGGTCGTCCTTGCTGAGCGCGTTGAACATCGCGTTGGCCAGGCCCGGCTCGACGACCTGCTCGCACGGGGCCTCGGTGACGGGGACCGGGTTGCCGTCCGGGTCGGTGATCGACTCGATCGGGCTGGGCGGGCACCAGACGCCCGCGCTGGCGAGCGTGGCGCCGACGTTCGCGAGCTCCAGCACGCTCGTGGGACTCACGCCGAGCGTGAACGACGCCAGGTTCTGCGCCTTGGTGACCTCCGCGATCGAGCGGTCGGTCGGCCGCCCCGTGGCCGGGTCGACGAACGGGGTCTTGGCGAGCGAGCGCATGCCCAGCCGGACCGCCATGTCGACGACCGGCGGCACGCCGGTGAACTCCTCCAGCTTGATGAACGCCGTGTTCGGCGACTGCGCCAGCGCGTCGGTGAGGGTCATGCGCTCGGGCAGGTTGTCGCTGGAGTTGCGGACCGGCAGCGGACGTCCCGCGCCGTCGACGTAGATCGGCGAGGCGTACCCGCTCGGCGGCACCGAGAGCTCGTAGTTGATGCCCATGCCCTTCTCGAGGGCGGTGGCGGCGGTGAAGATCTTGTAGACGGACCCGGCGCCCAGGTTGACCGGCTCGTACGGCAGGCCGTAGCTGGTCTCCATCTCCTCGGCGTCGAGCCCGAACGTGCGGCTGGAGGCCATGCCGAGCACCCGGTGCTTGTCGGTGCCCGGCTGCACGACCGACATCACGTTGGCCACGTTCGGCTGCTTCGGCGGCACCTCGGCGTCGAGCGAGGCCTTCATGTGGTTGAGCACGTTGCGGTCGAGCGTGGTCCTGATCGTGTAGCCGCCGCGGTTGAGCTGCTCGCGGGAGAAGCCCGCCTCGGTGAGGTAGTCGACGACGTACTTGCAGAAGAACCCGGCGTCGCCCGCGCCGATGCAGCCGTTGGGCTGGGTGTTGAGCGGGGTGACCACCCCGAGCGGGGAGGCCAGGGCCGCCTCCGCCTGCGCCTCGTCGATCATCTGCTGGTCGCGCATCTGCTGGATGACGAGGTTGCGCCGCTCCAGCGCCGCTTGCGGATTGCGCACCGGGTCGAACGCCGAGGTGCTGTTGACCATGCCGGCGAGCAGCGCGGCCTGGGGGACCGTGAGCTTGTCCGGCGTGGTGTTGAAGTACGTGCGCGCCGCCGCCGCGATCCCCGCCGCGCCGTTGCCGAACGACACGATGTTGAGGTAGCGGGTGAGGATCTCCTCCTTCGACAACCGCTGCTCCATCTGGAGCGCGATCTGCGCTTCCTTCAACTTGCGCGCCGGCGTCTGCTCGGTGGCCTTGAGCCGCTCCGTCTCCGTCTCCGCGGCGACGTAGAGCATGTAGTTCTTGACGTACTGCTGGGTGATCGTGGACGCGCCCTGCACGACCGTGCCGGACGCCGAGTTCGCCGCGAGCGCGCGCAGCGTGCCCTGCCAGTCGACCCCGTTGTGCTGGTAGAAGCGCCGGTCCTCGATGGCGACGATCGCCGCCTTCATGGCGGGCGAGATCTGGTCGGCCGTGACGGACTGGCGGTTCTGGCCCTGCTCGAAGAACCGGGCGATCGGGGCACCCGACGAGTCGGTGATCGTGGTGGTCTGCGGCAGCGGGCCGTCGACGAGGTCGGCCGAGACCGTGTTGACGCTGTCGCCGGTGTCGCTCGCGATCAGCCCGAGACCGGCGGCGACGGGGAAGGTCATCCCCGCGACGACGACACCCGCGAGGAGACCGAGCCCGAGCAACAGGCCGATCGGCCGGGCGAGGTGGCGCGGGAAGCTCACGGGGCGCAAGGGTACGCGCGCCCCCGGACGGAGTAGGGGAGATCGCCCGACCGCGATTGAGTAGTTTTGCTCGGTTCCCGGGTGGAACCGAGCCCTCCGAGAATCCGTCCGTGCTGGTCGTGACGACACGGGATCCGGGGAGGGGTCGAGCATGACGGGCCGGTGGAACTGGCGGGGGGCTGCGCGGTGCCGGACGACCGACGCAGAAGGCCTGTTCGTCCAGGGGGCGCGCCAGCGCGAGGCGAAGCTGTTCTGCCGCACCTGCCCGGTGCGCACCGAGTGCCTCGCCCACGCCCTCGACCAGCGCATCGAGTTCGGGGTGTGGGGCGGCATGACCGAACGCGAGCGCAGGGCGCTGCTGCGGGCCCGGCCGAACGTCCGCTCGTGGGCCGACCTGCTGCACGCCGCGCGCACCGCCCACTACGAGTCCGTTGCGGCCGAGACGGCCGCGCAGCTCGCCAAGGCCGCCGAGGTGCAGGCGCGGCGCAGGAGGCTGGGCGAGACGGCGTGAGCCCGGCTGCGCTCATGCGCGCAGCGCCCCCAGCATCCGGACCAGGGGCGCGAGCACGGCGTCCAGGGCGGAGGGGGCGGCGGTCTCCGCGAGCCACAGCGCCGCCTCGTTCATCGCGCCGGACAGCAGGCGCACGAGCGGCTCGACCGGCTGCGGCGCGATCACGCCCGTCTCGACGAGGCCGGTGAGGGCCTCGGCGAGGTGGCGGGCCGAGGTCGCCTCGTCCATCGCGCGCCACTCGCTCCACCCGAGCACGGCGGGGCCGTCGACGAGCATGATCCGCCGCACGCCCGGGTCGGCGGTGCTGGCGGTGAGGAACGCCCGGCAGCCCGCCACGAGCTGGTCCCACGGGTCGGCCTCCGCGTCCGCCGCGGCCGCCACCGCGCGCCCGACGTCGGCCTGCACCTGCGCGAGCACCGCGCGGAAGAGGTCGGCCTTCCCGCCCTCGAAGTGGTGGTAGAGCGCGCCCTTCGTGACGCCCGCGGTCCGCACGATCTCCGCGAGCCCGACGGCGGCGTACCCGCGCGTGGCGAACAGCTGCCTGCTCACCTCCACCAGCACCGCCCGGGTCCGTTCCCGCTGCTGCGCCCTCGTCATGACCCCTCCGTTGACATACCGATGGTATGCGCGCTCTCTCCGCATACCGATGGTATGTAAATGGGGAGGAACCGTGCAGCTGACCAGCTTCTACCCGGTGATCGGCACGACCCGGAAGGGAGAGGCGCACGAGTTCTACACACGGCTGTTCGGCTTCGAGACCACGTTCGAGGCCGACTGGTACGTGAGCCTGCGCCGCCGGGGCCGCCGTCGTACGAGCTCGCCCTGCTCGACGGGTGCGCGCGAGTCGCGCTCTCAGTGCGCGCGAGTCGCGGCCGGCCGTCAGCGGGCCGAGCCCACCGCCTCGGCGGCCGACTCCGACACGCCCGCCAGCCGCTCACCGACCTCGCGCAGCCCGTCCAGGTCGTCGATGTCGCCCGCCAGCGCGGGCACCTGCGCCACCGCGACGCCCGGGTGGGCGCTGGTGAACCGCGACAGCAGGCGCTCCTCCCGCTCGGCCAGGTCCACGCGGTCGGCGTGCAGCCGCAGCACGGCCGCCGCGAGCGGCGCCGAGCGCAGCTCCTCGGCCACGGCGCGGGCCCGGGTGGCGGAGAGGTCGGCGAGCACCGGGTGGGTGCGGTTGAGCACGAGCCCCGCGAGCGGCATGCCGTCGGCGGCGAGCCGTTCGACGAAGTAGGCGGCCTCCCGCAGCGCGTCCGGTTCCGGCGCGGCCACCACGAGGAACGCGGTGCCGGGCGAGCGCAGCAGGGCGTAGGTGGCCGCGGCCCGCTCGCGGAACCCGCCGAACATCGTGTCGAACGCCTGCACGAACGCCGAGGCATCGGCGAGCATCTGGCCGCCGAGGATCGTCGAGACGGCCTTCGCGAACAGCGAGAAGCCCGCCCCCACGATCTTGCGCAGCCCGCGGCCGCTCGCCCGCGCGGGCGCCGAGAGCAGCCGGATCATCCGGCCGTCGAGGAAGGTGGACATGCGCTGCGGGGCGTCGAGGAAGTCCAGCGCGGAGCGCGAGGGCGGGGTGTCGACCACGATGAGGTCCCACTCGCCGGTCGACGCCAGCTGCCCCAGCTTCTCCATCGCCATGTACTCCTGCGTGCCGGAGAACGACGAGGAGATGGTCTGGTAGAAGGGGTTGGCGATGATCGCCTCGGCGCGCTCGGGGTCAGCGTGCGCGTAGACCATCTCGTCGAAGGTCCGGCGCATGTCGAGCATCATCGCGTAGAGCTCGCCGCGCGCCCCCGCCACGCGACCGGGCTCGTTGCCCAGCGCCTCCATCCCGAGCGCCTGCGCGAGCCTGCGCGCCGGGTCGATGGTGAGGACCACGGTGCGCCTGCCGCGCTCGGCGGCGCGGATGGCGAGGGCGGCCGAGGTGGTGGTCTTGCCGACGCCGCCGGAGCCGCAGCACACGATGATCCGCGTGTCCGGGTCGTCCAGCAGGGCGTCGACGTCCAGCACGGGCGCGGGGCGCGGGCTCACGACCGCGACTCCGCGAGCGCCTGCTCGCCGACGCCCTGGTCGCGCAGCGCCTCGGCGAGCTCGTAGAGCGAACCGAGATCCACGCCCTCCACCAGCTCGGGCAGCTCCAGGCGCGGCAGCCCCGACGCCTCCTCCAGCCGCGCCGACGCCGCGGCCTCCTCGTTGACGCGCACCGCGTGCTCCACGGTCTCGGCGACGAGCCCGTCGATCACCTCGGCGGGCAGGTCGAGGCCCGCGGAGGCGAGCCCGGCGCGGATGCGGCCCGCGTCGACCCGGCCGCCGGCCGCGGCGGCCACCGACCGGTCCGGCAGCCACTGCTTGCGCACCCGGTTGACGATCACCGAACCCACCGGGAACCCGGCCTCGGTGAGCTCGTCGACGGTCTCGAGGGTCTCGGTGACCGGCAGGTCCTCCAGCAGCGTGACCAGGTGCACCGCGGTGAGCGGGGAGTGCAGCACCTCCACCACGCCCGCCGCCTGGCCGTGGATGGGGCCGGTGCGCGCGAGCTCGGCCATCGCCTTGGTGACGTCGAGGAACTTCACGACACGGCCGGTGGGCGGGGCGTCGAGCACCACGGCGTCGTACACCGGGCGCCCGTCGGCGTCGCGCCGGTTGACGCACTCCTTGACCTTGCCGGTGAGCAGCACGTCACGCAGCCCGGGGGCGAGCGTGGTGGCGAACTCGACGGCGCCCATCCGGCGCAGCGTTCGGCCGGCCATCCCGAGCCGGTAGAACAGCTCGAAGTACTCCAGCAGGGCCGCCTCGGCGTCCACCGCGAGCGCCCTGACCTCGCCGCCGCCCGGGGCGATCGCGATCCGGCGCTCCTCGTACGGGAGCGGGGCGGTGTCGAACAGCTGCGCGATGCCCTGCCGCCCCTCGACCTCCACGAGCAGCGTGCGCCTGCCCTCGGAGGCCAGCGCCAGCGCCAACGCCGCGGCCACGGTCGTCTTCCCCGTGCCGCCCTTGCCGGACACGACGTGCAGGCGCGCCGCCGACAGCGCCGCTGGCCAACCGGTGGAACTCACCGTTCCAGGTTACGGAGGCCCGACGCGACCGGCCGCCCGAGCGGATGAGGCGCTGGCTACAGTGACCTGTCATGACCTCCCCCGGTTCGTCGGACGTCAGGTGGGAATACCTCACCGCCCCCGTGCTCATCCACAACACGCAGGCGATCCTCAACAACTTCGGCCGGGACGGCTGGGAGCTCGTCACCGTCACGACCGGCGCGAACCCCGAGCAGCTCGTGGCGTGGTTCAAGCGCCCGGTGCGGAGCTGACGCCGTGAGCACCCCGAGCCAGCGTCTCGCCGAGCTGGGCATCACGCTGCCGTCCGTGCCCGCGCCCGCGGGCTCCTACATCCCCGCGCGCCGCTCCGGCTCGCTCGTGTTCACCGCCGGCCAGGTGCCGCTCGTCGACGGCAAGCCCGCCGCGCTGGGCAAGGTGGGCGCCGAGATCAGCACCGACGAGGCGGCGGGCCTCGCGCGGATCTGCGCGCTGAACGCGCTCGCCGCCGTCGACGCGCTCGTGGGCATCGACGCGGTGGCGGGTGTGGTGAAGGTCGTGGGGTTCGTCGCGTCGGCGCCCGGCTTCGTCGAGCAGCCGAAGGTCATCAACGGCGCCTCCGACGTGCTGGCCGACGTCTTCGGCGAGGCGGGCAAGCACGCGCGGTCCGCCGTCGGGGTGGCCGAGCTGCCGCTCGGCGTCCCGGTCGAGGTCGAGCTGGTCGTGGAGCTGGCGGAGCCGTGAGCGGCGCCCGCGCCGCCGCGTGCCACGAGCTGCTGCTGCGGCTCGCCGGGCGGCTTCCCGACGAGCTGCTGTGGCGGATGCGCGACTGGCTGGCCGACGGCGGCCAGGAGGTGCTCGCCTCGACCCTGCCCCGCGAGCTGCTGCGCCACCGCGCGGCCATCACCGACGACGAGCGCGAGCTCCTCGAGACCGCGGTCGGCTCCACGCACCCGCTCGTCGACGCCGTGCACCCGGCCGCGGAGCCGCCCCCGACCCAGGCCGAGTTCGAGCCGGGGAACGGCGCCGTCGACACCGCCGCGCTGGCCGTGCTCGCGGTCGTGCGCGGCCACCCCGGTTGCGTCGAGCTCCGCCAGTCGTGGCGCGGCGGGCAACGCATCGTGCTCGTCATCGGCGCCGAACGGCCGTGGGAGCTCGCCGGGACGCTCCAACGGGTGATGCGCGCCCACGGCGACCGCACACCGTGCGTGGAGGTGCTCCCGGCGCACGGGGAGCGCTCCTCCTACCACCAGGCAGCCATCATCGGATCCAGGCCGCTGTGGCGATCGGCCACGGCGCTGGTCGGCGCGTGAGGGGAGCGACCGACTCGAGGGGAGGAGGCCAGGTGGAGGACCCGACGTCGGGCACGACGCACGACCTGCTGCTGGCTCTGGCCGGACGGGTCGACGACGACCTGTTGCGCTGGGCCCGCGAGCTGGTCGCCCTCGGCGAGGACGCCCGCGCGGTCGAGATGCTCACCGCGAGCCTCGTCGCCGCGAAGGCGGTCCTGCCCCCGCACGTGCGGTCGGCGCTCGTCACCGCGGCGCACACCGCCCGCACCGACCTCGGGCCCGCGGCCGCGCTCCCGCCGCCCGAGCCCGAGGACGGCACCGAGCACCGGTTCGCCGCCCCCGCGGGCGACGACCCCGTCGCCGGCGCCGTGCTGGACTTCCCGGCGCGCCCCCTCACCGGCTGCACCGTGCTGCTCGCCCGTCGCCTCACCCCTGCCGGCACCGCGCCCGGGCCGCTCCCGCACCCGGTCGTCCTGGTGCGGGTGCACGACCGCACCCGTCGCGCCGACGTGCTGACCTACCAGCTCGCCGCGGCGCTCGAACGGGCGGGCGCCCCCGCCTCGGTCGAGGTGCTGCCCGCCGACGGCCCGATCCCCGCCTACCACGCCGCGGCGCTCGAGGTCGCGGTCGAGCTGCGCGACGACGTGACCGACGAGCGCCCGTGGCGGCCCGAGCCCGCGCCTCGCCCGCAGCCCGCGCCCCCGCCCGAGCGGCACGCGCTCGCCCAGCCCACCGAGCTGCCGCCCCGGCGGCGCGCGCCGGAGCCGCACCCCCTCGCCGCGCCCAGCCCGACACCGCGGCTCGCCGAGGAGACCGACCGCGCGGGCGACCTCGAGCACCGCGTCGTCGAGGGCACCGTGGAGGACACCCCCGCCGAGGACAGGGCCGCCGAAGACAGGGCCGTCGAGGACAGGGCCGCCGAGGACAGCGCCGTCGAGGACAGGGCCGCCGAGGACAGCGCCGCCGCCACCGCGCGGCTGCGGCCCGCGGAGCGGGAGCTCAGCACCGAGCCGGCGCACCGGCTCGACGCCCCCCGGGAGCGGTACGCCGACGACCGGGACGAGCGCGACGAGCCCGCCGAAGAGGCCGACGACGCCCGGCGGGACGTGCCCGAGGAGGCCCGCGCCGAGCCCGCGGTCGACGCCGACGAGCCGTTCCCCGAGCCGCCCTCACCGCACCCGCTCGCGGCGCCGCGGCCGGTCCCGGTGGACGACGGCCGGCGCCCCGCCCGCCCCACGCCGCTGCGGGCGCGCAACGAACGGCCCCGCCCCACCGTCACCCCGATCTCGCGGTCGGCCCCCAAGCCGATCCCGCTGGTCAAGCGGAACGGGCCGAACCCGGTGCCGCGACCGCTCCCGGTGGGCGAGTCGCGTCCGCCGCTGCGGCGCGTCGACGACGAGCGGGACGGGTTCGCCCCGCCGCAGGACGAGCGGCCGGAACCGGTCCGGGACGCGCCGGAGCGGCGCGAGACGCCCGCGCTGGAGTCGCTGGCCGACCCGCTGAACGGGCCACTGCACCAGCCCCTGCTCGCCCCGCTGCTGGACCCCACCCGGCCGGAGGACGGCCCGCTGGGCCGTGCCGATGACGGACGGGCCGACGACGGACGGGCCGACGACGGGCAGGCCGACGACGGGCAGGCCGACAACGGGCAGGCCGACAACGGGCAGGCCGAGGACCGGCGCCCCGACGACCGCGGCTCCGACGACGCCGTGGACGGCCCGGCCGCCCGCCAGTTCGACGACGAGTGGTCGCAGGAGTGGCTCTCCGGTACCTGGGCGATGGCGCCCTCCGCGCTCGACGAGCCCGCCGGAGGCCGGGAGGAGGAGCGGGCCGAGGACGAGCCCGACCGCTCCCCTCGCCCCGCGCCCCGTCCCCCGGCCCGGCACCGCTTCTCCGACGCTGACCGGGAGCGCTCCGACGAGGCGGAGGAGCCGGCCGCGCCCGACGCGGGCCGCGACGAGACCGGGATGCGCAGCGACTCGATCGCCCGGCTGAGCGACGCGGACCGCCAGCTGCTGGCCCGCCTGCAGGCCGAGCTGCTCGAGGGGCGCAGGCAGCGCATCGGCCGCCGGATCACCAACGGGGTGCCCACCAACGGCAGCCACCGCGGCGTCCCGCCCGACGACTACAGCGCCTGATCCGCCGCGGCGCGCACCGCGGCCACCAGCTCCTGCAGGCGCAGCCCGCGCGCGACGCCGAGCGCGGGCGGCGGGCCGGAGCCGTCGACGGCGGCCACGAGCTCGTCGAGCAACGCGGCGTAGCAGGAGGGCGCGTCGGCGCCGCGGCCGGCGAGCCGGTGCCTGCCTGCGCCGCCGAGGACGGTGAACTCGATCTCCGAGGGGTCGACCGGCACGCGCATCGACAGCGTCACGGTGCTCTGCGCCCCGCCCGCGTGCAGGAGCCCGAACCGCCACAGGTCGGGCTCCTCGTGGCGCGCCCACGGCACCTCGACGACCGGGCCGAGCGCCGCGTCGAGCAGGTCGATCACGTGCGGGCCGAGGTCGGACAGCGCGCCCTCCTCGATCCGCCACCGCGACCGGCAGTACGGCCCGCCCAGCAGGGAGCCGGAGATCCAGCGGGCGAACGCCACGGTGTCCGCGCCCGCGGGCTCGTTCGGCATCTCGGCGAGCCAGTCCCGCACGGCGGGGGCGTAGCGCATCGTCAGGACCATCGACGAGTGCACACCGGTCCGCTCGACGGCCTCGGCCAGCGCGCGGGCCTCCTCGACGGTGGCCGCGAGCGGCTTCTCGCAGATCAGGTGTTTGCCCGCGGCGGCGGCGACGAGCGCGAGCCGCGCCTGCGCCTGCGGCGGCACCGCGAACGCGACCGCGTCCACCGAGTCGAGCAGCACGTCGAGATCGGTGTGGGCGCGGGCCCCGAACTCGGCTGCCAGCTCGGAGGCGACCTCCGGCCTGCGCGTCCACACGGCCGCGAGCTCGGTGCCGGAGTGCGCCGCGAGGACGGGCGCGTGCACCGTGCGGGCCCACGGGCCCCCACCGACCAGACCCACCCGCAGCCGATCCATGGCGCACATCCTGCCTCGCCACCCGCGGCGTCCCACTAGCCTCCCCGACATGACCTCCGCACCGGTGATCCCGCGGCCCGCCGCGACCGTGCTCCTGGTGCGCGACCACCCCCGCCCGCCACGCGGCCGCTCCCCGCTGCAGGTCTTCCTGCAACGCCGGGCCGCGGAGATGGTGTTCGCGGGCGGGATGACCGTGTTCCCCGGCGGCGGTGTGGACGAAAGCGACCGGCCGCACCCCGGGCTGTGGGCGGGGCCGGAGCCGCGGTGGTGGGCCGACCGCCTCGGGGTGGACGTCGACCTCGCGGGCGCGCTCGTGCAGGCCGCGGTCCGCGAGACCTTCGAGGAGTGCGGCGTGCTGCTGGCCGGGCCGCGGGTGCCGGACGGGCTGGACCGGCACCGGGCCGACGTCGTCGCCCGACGGCGGTCGTTCGGCGAGGTGCTGGCGGCGGAGGGGCTGGTCCTGCGGGCCGACCTGCTGCACGCGTGGGCCCGCTGGATCACGCCGCCGGTCTACCCCCGCCGCTACGACACCGCGTTCTTCGTGGCCCTGGTGCCGGACGGGCAGGAGGCGGATGCGCACACCACGGAGGCCGTCGAGGCCCTGTGGTGGCACCCCGACGAGGCCCTCGAACGCTGGCAGGAGGACGAGATGAAGCTGATGCCGCCGACGGCGCGGACCCTGCAGGAGATCGCCGGGTTCACCGACTGCGCCGCGGTGCTCGCCGCCGCGCCCACCCGGGTGATCCGGCCCATCACCCCGGTGGTGCGCCGGGACGGTGACCGGCTCGTGTCCGTGCTGCCCGACGACACCGTGTTCCCCGCGGCGGGGCTCGCATGAGCGGGCCCGCCTACGGGGTGCTCCGGCCGGTGACCCCGCTGGCCTCGGTGCTGCTCGCCGAGAACCCCTCCCCGATGACGCTCGAGGGCACCAACACGTGGGTGCTGCGGGCGCCGGGCGAGGAGGCGTGCGTCGTGGTCGACCCCGGGGAGGAGGACGAGGAGCACCTGCGGCGGGTGGCCGCGCACGGCCCGGTCGCGCTGGTGCTGCTCACCCACCGCCACCACGACCACGCGGGAGGGGCACGCCGGTTCGCCGAGCTCACGGGCGCCCCGGTGCGGGCGCTCGACCCGTCGCTCGTGCTCGGCTCCGAGGCGCTCGGGGACGGCGACGTCGTGTCGGCCGCGGGCGTGGAGCTGCGGGTGGTCGCCACCCCCGGCCACACGTCGGACTCGCTGTCGTTCCTGCTCGACGGCCCGGGCGCCGGCCCGGCGGTGCTGACCGGCGACACGATCCTCGGCCGCGGCACCACCGTGATCTCCCACCCCGACGGCGCGCTCGGGCCCTACCTCGGCTCGCTGCGCCGCCTCGCCGACCTCCCGTCCGGTACCGCCGTCCTGCCCGGCCACGGGCCCGAGCTCCCGGACGCCCCCGCGGTCGCGGCGGAGTACCTCGCCCACCGGGAGGAGCGCCTGCAGCAGGTGCGCTCGGCGCTGGAGGTCCTCGGTCCGGACGCGACGCCCCGGCAGGTGGTGGAGCTGGTCTACGCCGACGTGGACCGGTCGCTGTGGCCCGCTGCGGAGCTGTCGGTGCGCGCGCAGCTGGACCACCTGCGGGGCTGCTGACCCGGCTTCAGGAAAGCCACATCCACGAAGCCCACGTTCATGGATGTGGCTTTCCTGACATCAGGCCACCGGCGCCGGGGCCGGGCGGGGCAGCAGCGTCGCCCGGCGCAGCCACAGCACCCCCGCGAGCAGCACGCCCGCGGTCCCGGCCGACACGAACGAGGCGGGCGGGCCGAACGCCTCCACCACGAACCCCGCGCTGGACTGGCCCGCGGCGATGCCCAGCGTCGCCGCCGTGATCACCCAGCCGAACGCCTCGGCGGCCGCGCCGGGCGGGGCGGCGAGGTCCACGGCGAGGGAGTGGCCGGTGACCTGCGGCGTGATCAGCGTGCCGGACAGCACCATCGTGATCACGAGCACGGTCAGCGACCCGGTCGGCCCGACCAGCGCCATGGCGGCCACGAGCACCGCGAAGCCGAACAGCAGCGCGGGCAGCCGCAGGTGCAGCGGGCGCGGCCACGGGCGCATGCCGTAGAGCACGCCCGCGAGCACCGAGGAGATCGACCACGCCGACAGGAGCACGCCGCCCAGTGTCGGCGAGCCCGCCGCGGCGGTGACCGCGGGCAGGCCGACCTCGACCGACCCGATGACCAGGCCGAACCCGAGCGACGCTACCGCCACCGTGCGCATCCCCGGCCGCGCCAGCGCCCCGAGCAGGGGGACGCCCTCGCGGGCGGGCGACCCGCCGACGCGCCGCGCGGGCGGGCTCAGCGCGAACCCGGCGGCCCCGATCACCATCCCGGTGCCCGCCACCGCGAGGCCGAGGCCCGGCCACGGCGCCGCCACGAGGAACGCGGCGATCGCCGGCCCGAGGATGAAGAAGACCTCGAGGCTGATGGCCTCGTAGGTCAGGGCGGCCGAGCGGGCGGGCCCGGGCGGCACGAGAACGGCCCACAGCGACCGGGAGGCGCCCTCGAGCGCGGGCCGGACCACGCCCGCGACCGTGGCCACGGCGACCACCACGGGGATCGGCTGCCCGGTCTCGACGGCGGCCACGAGGGCGGTGATCGCCGCGGCGAACATCGCCACGATCACGAGCAGCGGGCGGCTCGGGCCCATCCGGTCGATCACGCGGCCCTGGGCCACCGAACCCGCGGCCACGCCGATCATCTGCCCGGCCGACACCACGCCCGCCGCGGCGAACGACCCGGTCGCGCGCTGGACGTAGAGCAGCGTCGCCAGCGGCAGCATCGCGATCGGGAACCGACCGACGGCCGACGCGAGGACCGGCACCGCCGCCCCCGGAGCGGTGAGGGCGGCGCGGTAGTCGGCGAGCGACGCTGAGGACGACGCTGAGGACGACATGGCCCCAGGGTCGCACATTCTGGTACTGCCGTACCAGAAATTTAGGGGCAGACGCACGAACGGCACCGCTCGAGGCGGTGCCGTTCGCGTGGTCCGGGTGCCCGCTAGCGGGCGCGGCGCGCGAGCCGCTCGGGCTCGAGGATCAGCACGCTCTTGCCCTCCAGCCGCAGCCAGCCGCGGTGGGCGAAGTCGGCGAGCGCCTTGTTGACCGTCTCGCGGCTCGCCCCGACGAGCTGGGCGATCTCCTCCTGGGTGAGGTCGTGCGTGACGCGCAGCAGGCCCGACTCCTGGGAGCCGAACTGGCGGGCGAGCTGCAACAGCGCCTTCGCGACGCGCCCGGGGACGTCGGTGAAGATGAGGTCGGCGAGCGCGTTGTTGGTGCGGCGCAGCCGGCGGGCCAGCACGCGCAGCAGCTGCTCGGCGATCTCCGGCCGCTTCGCGATCCACTCGCGCAGCGCGGGGCGGTCCATCGTGTACGCGCGGACGTCGGTGACCGCGGTGGCCGTCGACGTGCGCGGGCCCGGGTCGAAGATGGACAGCTCGCCGAACATGTCGGACGGGCCCGCCACCATCAGCAGGTTCTCCCGGCCGTCCGGCGACTTCCGCCCGACCTTGACCTTGCCGCTGCCCACGATGTAGAGCCGGTCGCCCGGCTCGCCCTCGGCGAAGATCACGTGGCCGCGCGGGAACTCCGCGGGCTCGAGCGCCTGGGCCAGCGCCTCAGCCGCTTGGGGGTCAACACCCTGGAAGATCCCTGCGCGGATCAGTACCTCGTCCACTGCGTCGCTCCTCGTCCCAGGCCGCTGCCCCGCGGCCGGATCACCGGCCGGTCAGTCTAGGGGCTGTGCGCACCCTTGGTGACGCCGCAGCCGTCGAATCGCCTGCCCGACCAGGCGCATTTCACCCGGTCTCGTCCGTGCGCCCGCTCACGCCGCCTTGTTGCGGCGGGCGGGCTTGCGCCCCCGCGAGCCGCGGTTGCGGAGGCGGAAGAGCTCGAGCGCGCGCCCGGACCCCTGCCGGAACAGGGCGCGCACCTCGTCCGGCCGTGGCCGTTCGAGCAGTTCCTCGACCTCTTCCGGACGCACGGTCGCCTCCCGCAGCCGGGACTCCACACGCTCCATACCGAGCGCGAAGAACATCACCAGCAGCGGTACGAGGACGGACAACCAGGCAGTCATGTCGCCTCCGATGGTCTCGCACCGGGGTCGAGGACTTGCAAAGGGGGTCGACGAGTTCCCATCCCGTTACCGATTCGTGACCATCGTAGACGCCCTGCGCGGCCGCCCGCGCACGCCGCCGCGGGTCACGGGCTGTCGGTGGCCTTCCGTAGGCTCCTCCAGCGTGACCATCGCCTCCCGGAGCACGCCGACACCGACCGCGACGGCACGCAGCGCGGCCCGGCTCGCCAAACGGGTCGCCGCGGGCGAGCCACCGCTCGGCCGCTCCCGGCGCGTCGCGCGCATGCTGCGGACGCTGGCCGCCACCCATCCCGACGCCCACTGCGAGCTGGACTTCACCACCCCGCTGGAGCTCGCCGTCGCCACGATCCTGTCGGCGCAGTCCACCGACAAGATGGTCAACTCCGTCACACCGGCGCTGTTCCGGCGCTACCCCACCGCGCTCGACTACGCGCAGGCTGACCGCGCCGAGCTCGAGGAGATGATCCACAGCACCGGGTTCTTCCGGAACAAGGCCAACGCGCTGATCGGGCTGGGCCGCGCGCTCGTCGAGAAGCACGACGGCGTGCTGCCGAACACCCTCGAGGAGCTGGTCGCCCTCCCCGGGATCGGCCGCAAGACCGCCAACGTCATCCTCGGCAACGCGTTCGGCGTCCCCGGCATCACGGTCGACACCCACTTCGGGCGGCTGGTCCGCCGCTGGGCGTGGACGAACGAGGAGGACCCGGTCAAGGTCGAGCACGCGGTCGGCGCGCTCGTGCCGAAGCGGGACTGGACGATGGTGTCCCACTACGTGATCTTCCACGGCAGGCGCGTCTGCCACGCGCGCAAGCCGGCGTGCGGCGCGTGCACCCTGTCGGCCGACTGCCCCGCCTACGGCACCGGCCCCACCGACCCGGAGCAGGCAGCCGCCCTCGTGAAGGGCCCCTCGCGCACCCGCCTGCTCGAGATGGTCGGCATCCCCGACGACCAGGCACCTCCCGCGGCGGGCGGCGAGGACGCCGACGCCCCGTGACCCGGGAGCTCCGGGTGCGCCGCTCGGAGGTCGTCACCACGCTGGTCGTCGTGCTGCTCACGGTGGTGGCGGTGGTCGTGCTGTGGCCCCGTGACCGCGACACGCCGGGCCCGGCGCCTGGGAACATGGATCAGGTGGAGGTCTCCGACGCCGACCTCGCCGAGGCGAGGGCCGCGGCGGGCCCGATCCCGTGCCCGGCGCCGACCGGGGCGCCGCCCGCGGGCCCGCTCGCCGGGGTCAGCGCCGCCTGCCTCGGCGCGCCCGGCTCCGTCGACCTGGGCGCGGCGCTCGCGGGCAGGCCTGCGCTGGTGAACGTGTGGGCGTCCTGGTGCGTGCCCTGCCGGGAGGAGCTGCCCGCCCTCGCCGAGTACGCCGCGCGCCCCGGGGCGGTCCCGGTGCTCACCGTCGACACCCGCGACGACCCGCGCGCCGCGGCGGCGCTGCTCGCCGAGCTCGGGGTCCGGCTGCCGTCGGTCGTCGACGCCGACGGCGCGGTGCGCGCCGCCCTCGACGTGCCCCCCGCGCTGCCCGCCTCGTACGTCGTGCGGGCCGACGGCACGGTCGCCCGGGTCGACCCGCCCACCCCGTTCCGCACGGCCGACGAGGTCGCCGCGGCCGTGGAGCGCCTGTCGTGAGCCCTTCCCTGCAGCCCGAGCGGGCCCCGGGATGGCTGCGTCCGCTGCTCTCCGGCGTCCAGGGGGTCGGCGCCACCGAGCTGGTGCACCACCGCATGCCCCCGCCCGCCGACGGCCGGCGCGCCGCGGTGCTCGTCCTCTTCGGCGACGAGGCCGACCACGGCCCGGACGTGCTGCTCGTCGAGCGCGCGAGCACCCTGCGCGACCACGCGGGGCAGGTCGCCTTCCCCGGCGGGGGCGCCGACGACGGCGATCCCGACGCCGTGGCCACCGCCCTGCGGGAGGCCGAGGAGGAGGCGGGCGTCGAGCCGGACGGGGTCGTGCCGCTCGCGGTGCTGCCCGACCTGTTCGTGCCGCCGAGCGGCTTCATCGTCACCCCGGTGCTCGCCCACTGGGCGCGCCCGGTGGCGGTGCACGCCGTCGACCCGCGGGAAACGGCCAGCGTGGTACGGGTTCCGATCGCTGCGCTCGCGGATCCGCGCCGCCGCATCCGGGTCCGTCACCCGTCCGGGCTCATCGGTCCCGCGTTCGTCACGGCGGGGTTGCTCGTCTGGGGTTTCACGGGGGGCCTATTGTCCGCGCTGTTGGATAGGGGCGGATGGGCGCGTCCGTGGGACACCACTCGGGTGATGGACCTCGACGCAGCGTGGTCGGCGGCCAAGGCCGGTCGGCAGGAGGTCGCAGGATCGTGAGGGCGGGGGCAGTGGCGACGTGAGCTGGGTCGATCTCGTCGTCGTCGTTCTCGCTCTGATCGCGGCGGTCTCCGGGTGGCGTCACGGCATGGCCGTGGCGCTGCTGTCGTTCGTCGGCGTGCTCACCGGCGCCGTGCTCGGCGTGCGGCTGGCGCCGCTGATCGCGGCCGGCGTGGAGGCGCCCACCACGCGCGTGATCGTCAGCATCGTCGTGGTCGTGCTGCTGGTGGCGCTCGGCGAGACCACCGGCGTGTTCTTCGGCAGGCGCATCCGCGACCGCATCACCGGCCACCGGTCGTTGCAGGTCGACTCCACGCTGGGCTCGGTGCTGCAGGCGATCACGGTCGTCGTGGCGGCCTGGCTCGTCGCGCTCCCGCTCGCCTCGGCGAGCTTCCCGGGCCTCGCGGCGGGCGTCCGCGGCTCCGAGGTGCTGCGCGCGGTCGACAACGTGATGCCCGAGGCGGCCAAGGCGCTGCCCGAGGAGCTGCGGCAGCTGCTCAACAACTCCGGCTTCCCGGACGTGCTGAGCCCGTTCACCCAGACCCCGATCACCGAGGTCGGCGCGCCGGACCCGGCGCTCGCCCAGAGCCCGATCGTCGCGGAGGTCGCCAACAGCGTGCTCAAGGTCCGCGGGCGCGCCCCGTCGTGCGCCCGCCAGCTCGAGGGCACCGGCTTCGTGATCGGGCCGGGGCTGGTGATGACCAACGCGCACGTCGTCGCGGGCACCGCCGAGACGGGCGTCGAGGTGGTCGGACGCCGCGGGCGGGTGCGGGAGCTCGACGCCGACGTGGTGCTCTACGACCCCGCCATCGACATCGCCGTGCTCCGCGTGCCCGACCTCGACGCCGACCCGCTCGAGTTCGACCCGCGGCCCGCTGCGGCGGGCGACGACGCGATCATCGTCGGCTACCCGCTCGACGGCCCGTACACGGCCACGGCGGCGAAGGTCCGGTCGATGATCCGGCTCAAGGGCCCGGACATCTACGACGACGGCGAGGTCACCCGCGAGGTCTACACGGTCCGCGCCGTGGTCCGCTCCGGCAACTCCGGCGGCCCGATGATCGCGCCGGACGGCCGGGTGATCGGCGTCGTGTTCGGCGCCGCGCTGGACGACCAGGAGACCGGCTTCGTCCTCACCGTCGACCAGGTCGCGGGCGCGGTGCAGGCGGCCAGCGGGCTGCGCCGCGAGGTCGACACCGGCAGCTGCGCCGCCTGAGGTCTCCCCCGCGCGGGGGAGCTGGTTCCCCCGCACCCGGGAGGGGCCGGCGCCCCGCGCGCCCGATCCTCGACCGCGTGGCGCTCAGCGACCGGCCGTCCCCCACCCGACGCGCGCTCCCGCCGGGCCGGCGCCGTCGGGCCGACTTCCCGCGGTTCGGGCGGTCGCTGCGCCCACCGCCGCAGGTGCCGGACGATCCGGTGCTCGCGGTCACCGGCGCGGTGGAGCACGCGCTGCGGCTCCCGATCGCCGAGCTGGTCGCGGCCTGTCCCGCGCCGACCTCGTCGCCGACTTCCACTGCGTCGCCACCCGGTCGGCCACCGACCAGCGCTGGTCCGGGGTCTCGTTCCGCCATCGACCTGCGGGACGCGCTCGCCGACGACGTGCTGCTCGCCGACCGGCTCGGCGGCGTGCCGCTGGACGGCGCACACGGCGCCCCGCTGCGGTTCGTGAGCCCGGGCCAGTACGGCTTCAACAACATCGAGCACCTCGCGGGGATCGAGGTGGTCCGCCGGCTTCCGAAGCCGGGGCTCCTGCTCGGCGAGCACCGCCGGGCGCGGGTGGCGCTCGAGGAGCGCGCGACCCCTGGCTGAACGCCCGGCCGTACCGGCTCATCGGCCGGGCCCTGATCCCGCCGATCCTGTGGTGGAGCCGCCGCTCGGCGCGGCGACCCGATCATCTGGTGTGATGCCGGTACCAACGCGGACCGGGGGTGGAGCTCGGATGACGGCGAAGGGGCCGGTGCCGACCCAGGACGAGGTGTTCGGGTACTTCGAGACGCTGTCGAACTGGGGGCGGTGGGGCGACGACGACGAGCTCGGCACCCTGAACCTCGTCACCGACGAGGTCCGGCTGGCCGCGGCGCGGGCCGTGCGCCACGGCCGGAGCGTGTCGTGCGCGTGGGAGATCACGGCGCCGGGGGAGATGGAGCGGGCGACGACCGCCTGCCCGTGCACCGCCGACATGCCGGGCGCGGAGCACATGCCGCCCGCGTTCCACGCCGACCGGCGCTGGGGCTTCTCCTCCGAACACGTCGGGCTCACCTTCCACGGCAACACCGTCACCCACGTCGACTCGCCGTGCCACCTGTTCTGGGACGGCGCGATGTACAACGGGCGCCCGCACTCGCTGGTCGATCCCGCGACCGGGTCCGGCTGGGCGGCGGTCACCGCGGCGGCGAACGGGATCGTGACCCGCGGCGTCCTGCTGGACGTCGCCCGGGTCCGCGGCGTGCCGTGGCTGGAGCCGGGGCAGGGCGTGTTCCCCGACGACCTCGAGGAGGCCGAACGCCAGCAGGGTGTGCGGGTGGGCCCGGGCGACGCCGTGCTGCTGCGCACCGGCTACGGCCGCGCCCGGCACGAGTCGGGACCCTCGGGCGGCATCACGCAGGCCGGGTGGCACGCGTCATCCCTCCCGTGGCTGCACGAGCGGCAGGTCGCGCTGATCGGCGCCGACACCCCGCAGGACGTCCAGCCCTCGGGCTACGACGACGTGCTGATGCCGGTCCACGCCGTGGCCCTCGTCGCGATGGGCCTGTGGATGCTCGACAACTGCGACCTGGAGGCGTGCGCGGCGACGGCCGCCGAGCTCGGCCAGTGGGACTTCCAGCTCGCGGTCGCGCCGGTCCGCTTCGCCGGCAGCTCCGGCAGCCCGGTCAACCCGATCGCCACGTTCTGACCGCGAACCCCGGGTGACCAGCCGCTTCGGCCCGTCCACCGACCGCGCGACGGGGGCGTCCCGAAGGGGGCACCCGCCGCGGCGAGCGCTCACCCTTCGGGGTCGTCCGCCACCCCGTTCACGCGATCGGGTCTACAACGCACCGGATTCGGCCTATTCTCCCAGCGTGAACCGGGCCGGGCACCGAACGAGCGACGTCTGCTGGACGATCGCACCTCTGCTGTCCGGGGCCGTGGCAGCCGCGGCCGCGGTGCTGCTCATCGGCTGGCCGCACCGGCCCCCGCTGCCCTGGCCCGCCGGCCCGGTGGCCGCGGCGGTGCTGGTGGTCGTGGCGGTGCTGGTGGTGTTCGCACCCGCCCTGCGGCCCAAGCCGTCAGACGTCCCGCGTGATCGTCTGGTCGCGGCCGGGCCCCACCCCGATCGCGCTGACCGGCGCCCCGGTGAGCTCTTCGATCCGCTCCACGTAGGCGCGGGCGTTCGCGGGGAGGTCGGCGAAGGTGCGGCACGCCGAGAGGTCCTCGAACCAGCCCGGTAGCTCCTCGTAGACCGGCTGGGCGTGGTGCACGTCGGTCTGGGTCATGGGCATGTCGTCCACCCGCCGGCCGTCCACCTCGTAGCCGACGCAGATCGGAACCGTCTCCAGGCCGGACAGCACGTCGAGCTTGGTGAGGAAGAAGTCGGTGATGCCGTTGACGCGCACCGCGTAGCGGCCGATCACCGCGTCGAACCAGCCGCAGCGGCGCGGCCGCCCGGTCGTGACACCGACCTCGCCGCCTGCCTTGCGCAGGCGCTCGCCCATCTCGTCCAGCAGCTCGGTGGGGAACGGGCCGGAGCCGACGCGGGTGGTGTAGGCCTTGAGGATCCCGATCACCCGCGTGATCTTGTTCGGCCCGATGCCCGAACCGACCGCCGCGCCGCCCGCCGTCGGGTTCGAGCTGGTGACGAACGGGTAGGTGCCGTGGTCGACGTCGAGCATGGTGCCCTGCGAACCCTCCAGCAGGAGGGTCTCGCCGGCCTCGAGGGCCTTGTTGAGCAGCAACCGGGTGTCGGCGATCCGGTCGGCGAACCTGCGGCCGTGCGCCAGCACGGTGTCGACGACCTCGTCGACCGACAGCGCACGCCGGTTGTAGACCTTGACCAGCACCTGGTTCTTGTAGTCGAGGGCGGCCTCGACCTTCTGGTGCAGGATCTTCTCGTCGAGCACGTCGGCGACGCGCACGCCGACGCGGGCCACCTTGTCCTGGTAGGCCGGGCCGATCCCGCGGCCCGTGGTACCGATCTTGGCCTTGCCCAGGAACCGCTCGGTGACCTTGTCGATGGCCACGTGGTACGGCATGATCAAGTGCGCGTCCGCGCTGATCAGCAGGTTGGACGTGTCCACACCACGCGCCTCGAGCCCGGACAGCTCGTCGAGCAGCACACCCGGGTCGACCACGACACCGTTGCCGATGACGTTCTTGACGCCGGGCGTGAGGATCCCCGACGGGATCAGGTGCAGGGCGAAGTCCTGACCGTCGGGCAGCACCACCGTGTGGCCGGCGTTGTTGCCGCCCTGGTAACGGACCACCCACTGGACCTGGCTACCGAGGATGTCGGTGGCCTTGCCCTTGCCCTCGTCGCCCCACTGGGCGCCGATCAGCACGATCGCCGGCATGTGAAACTCCAGTCCTGGCCGCGCCTCAACCGCGGCGGGGAAGGGTAACCGATCAGTGAGCCCGATCGATTCGGACGTGGTGCTGCTGACCTGCTCCGACGAGGGGCAGGCCCGGCGGCTCCCCGTGCACGGTAGTCGCCCCGGTGGTCCGCTCGCTGCCCTCCCGGCGGTGGCGTTGCCCGCTCGCCCCGGCCGCACCGAGCTCGACCCCGTGCTCGCCGAGCGCGCGCCGCGCCGCGTGGTGGTCGCGGGCACCGACGCCGACCTCGCGGCCGTGCTGGTGCGGCTGCTGCGCACCGAGCGGCTGGACATCGAGGTCGCCTACGTGCCCGCGCGGCGCTCGCCCGCCAGCGCGGCGTGGGGCCTGCCGACGGGGGAGGCCGCGGCGGAGCTCGCCGTGGCCGGGACCGCGCAGGCCGTGCCGCTCGCGCGCGACGACACCGGCGGCGTGCTCGTGGGCCGCGGGGAGATCCGCGACGTCCGCGGCGAGTGCTACTGCGACGAGCACCTCGTGCTGCGCGGCCACGCCCGCAGGCTCGTGGTCGCCCCGGGCCCGCGGGGCATCGCCGTGCGGGCCGGGTGGAGCGGGCGCGCCCCGGACGGGCGGCTGCGCCCGGTCCCCGCCCGCGCACCCCGCGGCACCGGCTCCGCGATCGGCCGGGCCGTCCAGGTGGGGTGCGAACCGGCGGTCGTGGTCGCGGACGGCGTAGCCCACCCGCGTCCGGTTCCGCGGCGGACCTGGTATCGACACACCTCCGATTGGCTGCTGGTACGCCCCTGAACGCGGGACAGCGGTGACGGACGGTAGGGCCACGACACATCGTGTTCACCTGAACTGATCACGCGCGAAACACGGCGTTCCTACGTTCGCCCGAGGGCCGGAGCACGGCGGCCCGTCGTCGTCGGAAAGGTTCGCCTGTGACCACATCGCGATCTCGCCGGGTGATCGGGGCCGCCGCCCTGCTGACCGTCGGCCTGGTGCTGTCCGCCTGCGGCGCGCGCGTCGACTCCGCAGACCCCTCGGGCGCGGCCGCCGCGCCGTCCTGCGTCGACACGTCCGGTAGCGAGATCAAGATCGGTTTCCTGAACTCGCGCTCGGGCACGATGGCGATCAGCGAGAACACGGTCTTCGACTCGCTGTCCCTCGCCGCCGAGCAGATCAACGCCGCCGGCGGGGTGCTGGGCAAGCAGCTGCAGGTCGTGGCCGAGGACGGCGCGTCGGAGCCCACGATCTTCGCGGAGAAGGCGCAGAAGCTCATCCGCAGCGACTGCGTCGCGGCCGTGTTCGGCGGCTGGACGTCCTCGTCGCGCAAGGCGATGCTGCCGGTGTTCGAGAGCAACAACGCGCTGCTGTTCTACCCGGTGCAGTACGAGGGCCTCGAGGCGTCGAAGAACATCTTCTACACCGGGGCCACCACCAACCAGCAGATCATCCCGGCGCTGGATTACCTGAAGGAGCAGGGCGTCACGAGCCTGTTCCTGGTGGGCAGCGACTACGTCTTCCCGCAGACCGCCAACAAGATCATCAAGGCGTACGCGGCCGCGAACGGCATCGAGATCAGGGGCGAGGAGTACGCGCCGCTCGGCCACACCGACTTCGCCACGATCGTCGCCAAGGTCCGCGACGCGGGCGCAGGCGCGGTGTTCAACACGCTCAACGGCGACTCGAACGTCGCGTTCTTCAAGGAGTACCGCAACCTCGGCCTCACGCCGGAGCAGATGCCGGTGATCAGCGTGTCGATCGCCGAGGAGGAGGTCGGCGGCATCGGCGTGGACAACATCGAGGGCCAGCTGGTGGCCTGGAACTACTACCAGACCATCGACACGCCCACGAACCAGCGGTTCGTCGAGGCGTTCAAGGCGAAGTACGGCGAGAACCGCGTGACGTCCGACCCGATGGAGGCGGCGTACACCTCGCTGTGGCTGTGGAAGGGCATGGTCGAGAAGGCGGGTTCGTTCGACGTGGCCGCGGTGCAGGCCGCCGCGGACGGCGTCACCTTCGACGCACCGGAGGGCACGGTCACGGTCAACGGCGAGAACCACCACATCGCCAAGACCGCCCTCATCGGCCGGATCGGCGCCGACGGCCTCATCCACACCGAGTGGTCGTCCGGCGAGCCGATCGAGCCCGACCCCTACCTGACGACCTACCCCTGGGCGTCCGGCCTCGCGAGCTGACGTGGACGTCGTCGTCACGCAGGTCTTCAACGGCCTGTCCGGCGGTTCCATCCTGCTGCTCGCCGCGCTCGGCCTGGCGCTGACGTTCGGCCAGATGGGCGTGATCAACATGGCCCACGGCGAGTTCATCATGGCCGGCGCCTACACCGCCTACGTCACGCAGAACGTGCTCGGCTCCGCCGGGTTGTCGCTCGTGGTGTCGCTGCCGATCGCGTTCGCGATCGGCGGCGCGCTCGGGGTGGTGCTGGAGGCTGCGCTGCTGCGCCGCATGTACCACCGGCCGCTGGACACCCTGCTCGTGACCTGGGGCGTCTCGCTGGTGCTCCAGCAGCTCGCGCGGGACGTCTTCGGCACGGCGGGCGTCGACGTCCCCGCGCCCGAGTGGCTCGGCGGGCCGGTCGAGGTGCTCGGGTTCTCCTTCCCGCGCACCCGGCTGTTCATCCTGCTGCTCGCGATCGCGGCCTTCCTCGCGCTCGCGGCGGCGCTGCGCTACACCGCGCTCGGGCGGCGCATCCGCGCCACGGTCCAGAACCGGCCGCTGGCCGAGACCTCCGGGATCTCCACCCGCGCCACCGACCGGTTGACCTTCTTCATCGGGTCCGGGCTCGCCGGCGTCGCGGGCGTGGCGCTCACGCTGATGGGCTCGATCTCGCCGAACCTCGGCACGGCCTACATCGTCGACGCGTTCCTCGTGGTCGTCGTGGGCGGGATCGGCCAGATCCGGGGGGCGGTGATCGCCGCCTTCCTGCTCGGCGTGGCGCAGAGCTGGATCGAGTACTCCACGACCGCGTCGATCGCCAAGGTGCTGGTGTTCGCGCTGATCGTCGCGTTCCTGCAGGTCCGGCCGCAGGGGATCTTCACCGTGCGCACGAGGAGCCTCGCATGAGAAGGCGATGGGCCGTGCCCGCGGCGTTCGCCGTCGCCGCGGTGCTGCTGTTCGTGGTGGCCCCGCTCGCGCTGAGCCCGTTCCGGCTCGACCAGCTCGGGCGCTACCTGTGCTTCGCGATCGTCGGGGTCGGGATCGGCCTGGCGTGGGGCCGCGGCGGGATGCTGACGCTGGGCCAGGGCGTGTTCTTCGGGATGGGCGCCTACCTCATGGCGATGCACCTGAAGCTCGCCGACGCCGGGCCCGGCGGCACGCCCGACTTCATGACGCTGATCTCGTCGGACGGCGTGCCGTGGTGGTGGGAGCCGTTCCGGTCCGAGGTCGTCACGCTGCTCGCGATCCTGCTGCTGCCCGCGGCGGTGGCGACCGTGCTCGGGCTCGCGACGTTCCGGCGGAAGGTGCGCGGGGCGTACTTCGCGATCCTGTCGCAGGCCCTCGCCGCCGCGTTCGCGATCCTGCTGATCGGCAACCCGACCGGCACCGGCGGGTCCACCGGCCTGTCCGGCTTCCGCGGCTTCTTCGGGTTCGCGCTGTCCGACCCGGCCAACCGGCTCGTGCTGTTCTGCACGGCCGCGGGCGTGCTGCTGCTGGTGCTCGCGCTGGCCCGCCAGCTGATGGTCAGCCGCTACGGCGAGCTGCTCGTGGCTTGCCGCGACGCCGAGGAGCGGGTGCGCTTCCTCGGCTACGACCCGGCGAACGTCAAGACGGTCGCGTTCGCCACCGCCGCGTTCATGGCCGGGATCGCGGGCGCGCTGTCCGTGCCGATCGTCGGCATCGTCTCGCCCAACGACGTCGGCGTCGTGCCGTCGATCGGGATGCTCATCGGCGTCGCGATCGGCGGGCGCACCACGCTGTTCGGGCCCGCGCTCGGCGCGATCGCCGTGGCGTGGGCGGGCAGCACGCTCTCCGAGCAGTTCCCGTCCGGCTGGACCTACGCGCAGGGCCTGCTGTTCATGCTCGTGATCGCGTTCCTGCCCGGCGGCCTCGCGTCGCTGGCGTGGCGGCGGGTGCGGCCGGCGGCGCCCAGGGCGTCCGCGGAACCCGTTCCCGCTACGCGATGAGCGAGTGCCTGCCTCCCGCTGGGGGAGACCCGATGGGAGCGGCTTGCGGGCCGGAGCGGAGCGGAGGCAAATGAACAGGGATTATCTGGAGATCTCCGGGCTCACGGTGAGCTTCGACGGGTTCGTGGCCGTCGACGGCGTCGACCTCTCGGTGCTGCCCGGCGACCTGCGGTTCCTCATCGGCCCCAACGGGGCGGGCAAGACCACGCTGATCGACGCCGTGTCCGGGCTCGTCCCCGCCACCGGGTCGGTCCGCTACGGCGGGCACGAGCTCACCGGCCGCAAGGTGCACCACATCGCCCGGCTGGGCGTGGGGCGGACGTTCCAGACCGCCACGGTGTTCGAGGAGCTCACGGTGCTGCAGAACCTCGACATCGCCGCCGGCCACCGCCGCGGGCCGCTCACGCTCCTGCGGCGTCGCAAGGGCGTGCCGGAGGAGGTCGAGCGGGCCCTCGAGACGATCGGCCTCACCGACCTGGTCGACGCCCCGGCCGGGGTGCTCGCGCACGGCCAGAAGCAGTGGCTCGAGATCGGCATGCTGCTCGTGCAGGACGCCCGGCTGCTCATGCTCGACGAGCCGGTGGCCGGCATGAGCGCCGAGGAGAAGGAGGAGACCGGGCGGCTGCTGCAACGCATCGGCGCCGACCGCACGGTCGTCGTGGTGGAGCACGACATGGACTTCATGCGCGCCTTCGCCGACTCGGTCACCGTGCTGCACACCGGCAAGGTGCTCGCGGAGGGCAGCGTGGCGCAGGTGCAGGCCGACCCGCGGGTGCAGGAGGTCTACCTCGGGCCCGGCCACCACTCGCAGGCCGAGGTCGAGACCGTGCTCGGGGAGGCCTGATGCTCACGATGACCGACGTCGAGGTTGGCTACGGCCGCACCTCCGTGATCCACGGCGTCACGGTCGAGGTGCCGCCCGACGGCGTGGTCGCCGTGCTCGGCCACAACGGCGCGGGCAAGACCACGCTGCTGCGGGCCGCGGTCGGGCTCCTGCCCACGCGCTCGGGCCGCATCCTGTTGGACGGCGAGGACGTCACCGGCACCCCTCCGCACCAGCGCGTCCGCCGCGGTCTGGCGTACGTGCCGCAGGGGCAGCAGTCGTTCGGCCAGCTCACCACGCTGGAGAACCTGCAGGTCGTCGCCGACACCCAGCCGGGCGGCAAGGCCCTGATCGACGAGGCGCTCGACCTGTTCCCCGCGCTCAAGGGCCTGCTCGGCAGGCGGGCCGGGCTGCTCTCGGGCGGGCAGCGCCAGCAGCTCGCGATCGCGCGGGCCCTGATCACCCAGCCGCGGATGCTCATCCTCGACGAGCCGACCGAGGGCATCCAGCCGTCCGTGGTCGCCGAGATCGAGCAGGCGATCCTCGGGCTCACCCGGCGCGGCGGGCTGTCGGTGCTGCTCGTCGAGCAGCACGTCGGCTTCGCCCTCGACGCCGCGGGGCACTACTACGTGCTCGCCTCCGGGCGCGTGACGGCGGAGGGCCGCGGCGGCGCCGACTCGGTGACCGACGTGCGGTCCGCCATGGCGATCTAGGGACGGCCGCCACCGCTCAGCCGGCCGTGCAGGGGTGGTCGAAGGCCACGCCCGGCGGCAGCAACGCCCGCTCCGCCTCGGTGAAGGGCTGGTCGGTGAGCCCGCACAGCCGATCCGCCCACTGCCGCGCGGTGAGGGGCATCAGGAACGGCACACCCCCGCGGCTCGCCGTCACCGGCAGCTGCCGGCCGTCGACGGTCTTCTGCACCCCGTGGGTCCCGGGCAGGGTGATGGTGCCGCTCTGCACGCCACGCTCCGGGTCCCAGAAAACCAGCCGGTTGAAGTGCGCGTCCGGCACGGTCAGCACGTAGCCGTCCTCGGTGACGCCCATGAGAACCGTCGTCCCCGGCGCGGGGAAGGCCGGCCGGACCGGCCGCCCGTCGGCGAGGTCGCGCACCTCCAGGTGCGCACCGACGGTCTTGAGCACGACGCGGTCCCCGGAGGGGGAGAACGCGGCGCCGGTCGGGTGCAACGTCTCGTCCGTGCGAGGGAGGTCGGCCACCTGCTCGCGGCGCCGGAGGTCCCAGACGGCGGCCCCGGTATCGGTCAGCACGAGGACCTCGTCGGGGTGACCCGGCCGGATCGCGAGCGCACTGCTTTGCCATGCTGTCGAGTCCGGCAGTCGCGTGGGTTCGAACATCAGCTCGCCCGTCCGGCGGTCCCACGTCGTGAGGGTGTTCTGGACCATCACCACGATCCGGTCGTCCGCGATCTCGACCCTCGGGTTGCGCGAACCGTCGCGGACCGGGATCGGGTGCACCGACAACGGGTCGAGGGACGGCACCGCGAGATCGACGACCTTCCAGCCGTGCGGTGGTGGCGTCACCAGGACCAGCCCGCTGCCGACGTCCGCACTTGCGTCGGGGGCCACCCCGGCCTCGGGTCCGATCGCCACCCCGAGCGGGCGCAGGTCGCGGTCGAGCGCGACCGCCCGGTTCCCGTCGAACGCCACCGCGTAGCGCCCGTCGTCCACCGGCCACAGGGTCGTCTCCGGGTTCGCCGGGACCGGCCGGGCGCGCAGCCGCAGCAGGACCTCACCGTGCGCGAGCACAGCGACGGGGGACGCGTCGTCCCCGACGATCGCCAGGGGGAGGCCAACACCCGGGGTGAACGGATAGCGCGTGTCGGGCGGGAGCGTCAGCCCGTACACCCGCCCGTCGGCGAGGCGGGTGGCGCGCACCGTCCGACTGCTGATGTCCGGGGTGGACTCGGTGATCTCGAGGAGGTGCTCCTGGTCGGCGCTGGTCAGCAGCGGGAACCGTCCGGAGCAACGTCCGACGAGGGGGAACCGGCGGATCTCGGCGCCATCGGCCAGCGAGCGCAGCACCGCGACCGACCCGTCCTGCTCGCAGCTCAGCACGGTGCCGGCGGTAGGCGTGACGGTGACGCTCCCGGGCGGGTAGGCGGCGACCTCGGCGCCGTCGGCCAGCGATCGCACGCTGAGCGGCCCCGGCTCGTTGCCGCCGGCCCCCGCCTGGAGCACCACCAGGCCCGGGTCGATCGGCAGTTCCAGCTCAACACCACCCGGGTGCACGATCGGCCCGACCCCGTGCGGGATCACCGCACCGGTGCGGATGTCGCGCAGCTCGAGCTCGTACGTTCCGGGGCCCGTGCGGTTCATCCACCCCACCCGATCCCCGGACGGGCTCAGCCGGGAGCGGAAGTCGTAGGTGTCGGGCGGGACGATCCCCGACCGGATGCGCTCCCGGGCGGTGCGGGTGACGACGTCCCAGTACCGGACGTCGCCGGTCTTGCCGAGGACGACGACCGTGGCGCCGTCGTCGAGGAAGCGCGCGGTGCGGTACCCGTCGGGGAGCGGCACCTCCCAGCGCTCGGGCGTGCCGGTCGACACGCCCTCGAGCACCGCCAGCCCCTCGCCGCTGCGCACCAGCGCCCGGTCGGTGCCGGGTGGCACGACGATCGTGCTCACGACGCCGCCGTAGACGTCCGGGATCACCGCCTCCACCGACCGCATGGCGAGGTACTGGTTGACCAGGGCGGTGCGAGCAGAGCCGTTGGCCGGGTCGAGGTGCCACGCGGTGAGGGCGAGGCGGGTGGCGACGAGGGGGTCGACCCCAGCCTGTGCGAGCGCGGCCTGGGCCACCAGCTCAGCGTTGGCGAGGCGCAGTTGCTGGTCGACCCGGTTGCCCCGGTTGACGGCGACGACGGCGAGCGAACCCGCGGCCAGCACGAGCACGGCCAGCAGCGCGGTGACCAGCCGCCAGCGGCGGACCTCGCGCCGCTGGCGGGCGTGGCTGCGCCGGATGTACTCGTGGCCGGCCGCGGAGATGTCCGCCGACCGCTTGGGCACCCAGTCCAGCGCGGTCGACAGCGGCGTGCCGCGCAGCAGCGCACCGTCGTCGCGCCCGGTGTCCTCCCAGCGCTCCCGCTGCCCCTCGAGCTGGGCGCGCCAGGCGAGGAAGTCGCGGTCCTCGGTGAGCCAGCCGCGCAACCGCGGCCAGTGCTCGATCAGCGCCTGGTGGGCGAGCTGGACGTGCTCGGTGCCGGTGGACGACCGGGAGATCACCACGAGCCGGCCCGCGGCGAGCCGGTGCACCACCGGGCGCAGGTCGGCGGCCACGTCGGCCCACGGCAGCGAGGTGCGGGTGAACCGGCCCTCCCGGTCGGGGGCCGCGAGCGAGGTGAGCAGGCGACGCAGCCGATCGGCGTCATCGGGGTCGGTGAAGCCGGCCAGCACGGATTCGGCGTGGGTGGCGATGACCCCGGCCACCCCACCCGCCTCCTCGTAGGCGCGGATCGTGAGGTAGCCGCCGTCGCGCCGCGACCACAGCTCGGTGAGCAGCGACTCCAGCAACGGCAGCCCACCCGGCTCGGCGGCGGCGTCGTCGAGGATCCGGTCGACCAGCCCGGGCTCGAACGACAGGCCGGGGGCCCGCTCGGCCGGCGCCACGACGGCCTCGCGCAGCTGGCCGCGCTGCATCGCGGGCACGAGCACCGTGCCCGCGCCGAGCATGCCCGCGAGCTCCGGCACGACCACCTCGTCGAGGGTGGCCGAGCGCAGCGTCAGCACGGCGCGGACGCGTCGGCCGGCCGGTTCGCCCCCGGTCACCAGCTCGCCCACCCGCTCGAGCAGCTCGCGGGCGGCGGCGGGCTGGGCGGCGGCGAGCTCCTCGAACTGGTCGACGACGAGCACGACGTCCGCGCCGTCCCCGCCCCCGGGCGCGAGCGCGGCGGCCAACGCCGGCTCCACCGGTTGCCCGGGGATCGGGGTGAGCCACGCGATCCGGGCGCCCGACGCCCGCAACCGCGGCACGAGGCCCGCCCCGACCAGGGAGGACTTCCCGACACCGGAGGGCCCCACCACGGCGACCAGCGGGTGGTCCGCCACGGCGGCGGCCAGGACCTCGACCTCGGCGTCGCGGCCGAAGAAGAACTCGGTGTGCTCCTCCCCGAACGGTTCCAGCCCGCGGTAGGGGCACGGGAGCAGTTCCGGGTCGGCGCCGAGCACCTGGTCGACGGGTACGAGGTAGGCCGTGGTGGTCGTGCCGCTGCGGTCGGCCGCCACCGTCATGCCGACGACCGCACCGGTCTCCTCGTGCCACACGGGCGCGCCGCTGTACCCCTCGACGATGGGCTGGTCGCCGACCGCCGCCTGCAGCTGGAACCAGCGCGTGCCCTGCGCGCCGCGGATCCGGCCGGTGGTCCAGACCCCGTCGGTCATGCCCTCGGGGAACCCGAGCACGCGGAAGGGGTGGTCCCACAGCTGGTCGACCCGCCGCAGCGGTGGCACCCGGGCCCCGTCCGGCAACGGGTCGACCGGCCGCAGCACGGCGATGTCGCCGGTGCCGTCCTCGGCGATCGGCAGCCACCGGTGCACCACGGCCCGCACCGGGGCGCCCGGCAGCAGCGGGAAGTCCAGCAGGACCGGATCCGCAGGCGGCTCCGGCCGGTACGGGTCGGCGCCGGCGGCGCTCGCCACCACGTGGGCGCAGGTGGCGACGAGGTCCGTGCCGACGAGGAAGCCCCCGCCGACCACCTCGCCGCCGCGGGTGAGCACCCGCACCGCCACCCTCGCTGCGAGCGTGTGGTCCTGGCTGGTCGACGGCACCGTCATGAGCCCCCCGGCACGGTTTCCCCGGTCGATCACCGGACAGCCTAAGCCGGTTCGAGGACCGCCACCGGGATCTCGCGCTCGATGCGGGCCGCGCAGGCCGCGTACGGGCGGTAGAGCCGCACGAGCCGGGCCCACAGCCGCTCGCGTTCCTCCCCCACGGCGACCCGCGGCCGCACGCGGCGCCGCACGCCACCGGGCACGCCGGGTGCGGATCGCTGCCGCCCGTGGACGCCACCACGACGAGGTTCGGGTCGTCGTCCAGGTAGATCAGCGGGTTGGTGCGCGGGGTGCCCGTCCGGCGGCCGACGTGGTCGAGCAGCAGGACGGGCGCGCCGCGGACGTTCCTCCGCTACGTCGCCTCGACGGAGGACGTCGCCGTCCCGGTGCTGGACCAGCAGGTCACCGAGGTGGCCCGGGCGCTGCAGGAGCGCCCGCCCGCGGAGTCGGCGCTCACGCGCTGCGCCGGGCCGTCGTCGACACCGTCCACGCGGGCGGCGCCGGGCCTGGCGTCCGCGCCCTGGTCCTGCGCAGCCCGGCCGTGCAGGCGGCATCCCCGCACCGGGGGGCGCAGCGCAGCCGCGAGCTCGCCGACCGGATGGGCGTCGACCCCGCCCGCGACGGACGGCCGCAGCCGGTGGCGACCATCGTGCTGTGCGCGCTCGAGACCGCGGTGCGCGAGTGGCGGGCCGGACCGGCCGGGCGCGGCGCTCGCGGACCTGCTCGGGGAGGCGTTCGACCTCCTGGCCTCCGGGCTGGACGGCCCGTCGACTACCCGACCGCGCTCCTGATCAGGTCGCGCACCGGGCCCGCGTCGATCCCGCGCTCCTCCAGCTCCCGGATGACGGCGTCGGCCACCTCGGCCGCGCCCTGCGCCGCGATCTCCGGGCCGGCCTGGGCGAGGTCGCTCTCGACGTTCTGCCGCAACACCGCGCCGCCGTACCAGAGCCCGAGCACGAGCGCGGCGACCGGCAGCAGCATCGACGCGGCCAGCCCGAGCCCGGCGAGCGTCTTGGGGCGGGCCACCACGAACGCGATCACGGCGAGCAGGAACACCACCAGCGCACCGAACAGCGCCGTGCCGAGGCCGACCACCTGGCCGCCGGCCCCGGCGAGCGCCTCGCCGGAGGTGAGGTGGACCGAGGCGAGGGCCTGGTACGTCAGGTAGTACAGCAGCGCCGAGACGGCCAGCGCCATGAGCAGCACCAGGCTGGAGAACACCTGGCCGCGCCTGCGCGGCCGCTCGGGGTAGTCCCGCTCGGCGTAGTCCCGATCGCGGTGGTCCGGCTCCGGGTAGTCGCCGTAGACGTCGTCGACGGGGCCGCCGCGTGGCACACCCGCGCGCACGGTCGGGATCGGAGTGGTGGGCTGGAACGCCGTCGGGTCGGGCGGCGGCGGGGGCGGGGCGGCTTGCCAGTGGCCCGACGGACGGGGAGCGGTCGGGTACGGCGCTGTCGGTCGATGACCCGCACCGGGACGTGGCGGGCCCCACTGCGTCGGCTCGCTCATCGGCGCACCTTCTCACGATCGGGCGATCGTCGCTCGCCTCGGCCGGATGCGATGCGTCACCGCACTCACCGCGGAAACACGTTCGCAGCATACGAGTAACAAACCGCGATGAGGATGACCTCATGCACCTGAGCCCCCAGGAGCGCGACAAGCTGCTCGTCCACGTCGCGGCCGACGTCGCGCGGGCCCGCAAGGCGCGCGGGCTGCGGATGAACTACCCCGAGGCGGTCGCGCTGATCACCGAGCACGTGCTGGAAGGCGCCCGCGACGGGCGCACGGTCAACGAGCTCATGTCGAGCGGACGAAAAGTGCTGAGCAGGGACGACGTGCTCGACGGCGTGGCGGAGATGCTCGACTCGGTGCAGGTCGAGGCCACCTTCCCGGACGGCACCAAGCTCGTCACCGTCCACAGCCCGATCGTCTGATGGCGGGCGCAGCGGCGGGCGGCCCCGGCGAGGTCATCCCGGGCGAGGGGGCGGTGCCCCTCAACCCCGGCCGGGACCGCATCACGATCACGGTCAGCAACGCGGCCGACCGGCCGGTGCAGGTCGGCTCGCACTTCCACTTCGCCGCGGTCAACCCCGGCCTCGAGTTCGACCGCGCGGCCGCGTGGGGCCGCCACCTCGACATCCCCGCCGGGACCTCCGTGCGGTTCGAACCGGGCGTGGAGCGGGAGGTCGTGCTGGTGCCGCTGGCCGGCGCCCGCCGGGTGCCCGGCCTGCGCCTCGAGTACTCGGGTGCGCTCGACGAGAGGGGACCCCGGTGACGTCCATCGAGCGCTCCCGCTACATCGACCTGTTCGGCCCCACGGTCGGCGACCGCATCCGGCTGGCCGACACCAACCTGCTGATCGAGGTCACCGAGGACCGCAGCCGCGGACCCGCGTCCGGCGACGAGGTGCTGTTCGGCGGCGGGAAGGTGATCCGCGAGTCGATGGGCCAGTCGACGCGCACGAGCGCGGAGGGCGCCCCCGACCTGGTGATCACCGGGGCGGTCGTCCTCGACCACTGGGGCGTGATCAAGGCCGATGTCGGCATCCGCGACGGCCGGATCGTCGGCATCGGCAAGGCGGGCAACCCCGACACCATGGACGGCGTCGACGAGGCGCTGGTCATCGGCCCGTCCACCGAGGTCATCGCCGGGAACGGCAAGATCCTCACCGCTGGGGGAATCGACTGCCACGTCCACTTCATCACCCCCGGCCTGGTCGACACCGCGCTCGCGGCGGGCCTCACCACGCTCGCCGGCGGCGGCACCGGCCCCGCCGAGGGCACCAAGGCCACCACGGTGACGCCCGGGCCGCGCGCCATCGGCCGGATGCTGCAGGCGCTCGACCACCTGCCCGTCAACGTGCTGCTGATGGGCAAGGGCAACACCACCAGCGCCGACGCGCTGTGGGAGCAGCTGCGGGCCGGCGCGGGCGGGTTCAAGCTGCACGAGGACTGGGGCACCACCCCGGCCGCCATCGACGCCTGCCTGCGCGTCGCCGACGACTCGGGCGTCCAGGTGGCGATCCACACCGACACGCTCAACGAGGCGGGCTTCCTCTCCTCCACCCTGGAGGCGATCGGCGGCCGCTCGATCAACGCCTTCCACACCGAGGGCGCGGGCGGCGGGCACGCCCCGGACATCATCGAGGTCGTCGCGCAGGCGAACGTGCTGCCGTCCTCGACCAACCCGACGCGCCCGCACACGGTGAACACGATCGACGAGCACCTCGACATGCTCATGGTCTGCCACCACCTCAACCCGGGCGTGCCCGAGGACCTCGCGTTCGCCGAGAGCCGGATCCGGCCCAGCACGATCGCGGCCGAGGACGTCCTGCACGACATGGGCGCGATCTCGATGATGAGCTCGGACTCGCAGGCCATGGGCCGCATCGGCGAGGTGATCGTGCGGACCTGGCAGACCGCGCACGTCATGAAGGCCGCGCGCGGCGCGCTGCCGGGGGACGGGCGGGCCGACAACCTGCGCGCCCGGCGCTACATCGCGAAGTACACGATCAACCCGGCGATCGCGCACGGCATGGCCGACGAGATCGGCTCGGTCGAGGTCGGCAAGCTCGCCGACCTGGTGCTGTGGGAGCCGAAGTTCTTCGGGGTCCGGCCGGAGCTGGTGCTCAAGGGCGGGTTCATCGCGTGGGCGCAGATGGGCGACGCCAACGCGTCGATCCCCACCCCGCAGCCGGTGGTGCCGCGCCCGATGTTCGGGGCCGCTCCGCTCGTCGCGGCGGAGACCAGCCGGAACTTCGTCGCCGCCGCCGCGCTCGACGCGGGGCTGGACCACCTGCGGCTCACCAAGCCCGCGGTCGCGGTCACGAACACCCGCTCGGTGGCCAAGGCCGACATGGTCGCCAACGACGCCACCCCGCAGGTCGAGGTCGACCCGGACTCGTTCGCCGTGCGCATCGACGGCGAGCTGGTCGAGCCGGCCCCGGTGTCCGAACTGCCGATGGCGCAGCGCTACTTCCTGTTCTGATGGCCTCGCTCGCCGCCCTCGCCCTCGCCGACGCCCGCTTCCCCGGCGGCGGGCACGTGCACTCCGGCGGGCTCGAGGAGGCGGTGGCGCGCGGCCTCGTCACCGGCGTCGCCGACCTCGGCGCGTTCCTCCACGGGCGGCTGCGGACGGCGGGCCTCGTGGCCGCGGCGTTCGCGGCGGCGGCCGTCGCGACGGCGCGCGGCCACGGGGCGCCGTGGCCGGCGCTGGACGCCGAGCTCGACGCCCGCACCCCGTCGGCCGCCCAGCGCGACGCCTCCCGCGCGCAGGGCCGGGCCGCGCTGCGCGCCGCGCGCGCCGCCTGGCCGTCCCCGGTGCTCGACGCGCTGGCGGCCGCGCACCCGCGACCGCACCACCCGCTGCTGGTCGGGGCCGTGGTCGGGATCGACGGCGGGGGGCCTGCGGACGCCGCGCAGTGCGCGGCCTACCTCGCCGTGAGCGGGCCCGCGTCGGCGGCGGTGCGGCTGCTCGGGTTGGACCCGTTCGCGGTCAACGCCGAGGTGGTCGCGCTGCGGCCCGCGCTCGACGCGGTGGTCGCCGAGGCCGTCGTGCAGCGCACGCCCGACCGGCTGCCCTCGCCCGGGGCACCGGTGCTCGACCTCATGGCCCAGGCCCACGTCCACCACCACGGAGAGCAGGTGCGTCTCTTTGTCAGCTAGTCACGGCCACGGTCACGGCCACCTGATCAGCTTCGACCCCACCGAATCCGAGCCCGATCGGCACGCCCCCAGCGCGCCGCGGGGCCGCGCGGTGCGCATCGGCGTCGGCGGCCCGGTCGGCAGCGGCAAGACGGCGCTGGTCGCGGCGCTGGCCCGCAGCCTGGGCGACCGGTTCGACCTCGCCGTGGTGACCAACGACATCTACACCACCGAGGACGCCGACTTCCTGCGCCGCAACGCGGTGCTTCCCCCCGAGCGGATCGAGGCGGTGCAGACGGGCTGCTGCCCGCACACGGCGATCCGCGACGACATCACCGCGAACCTCGACGCGATCGAGCTGCTCGAGGAGCGGTTCCCCGGCCTCGACCTGGTGCTCGTCGAGAGCGGCGGCGACAACCTCACCGCGGTGTTCAGCCGCGGGCTCGTGGACCGGCAGATCTTCGTCGTGGACGTGGCCGGCGGCGACAAGGTGCCGCGCAAGGGCGGCCCCGGCGTCACCACCGCCGACCTGCTCGTCATCAACAAGATCGACCTCGCCCCGCTCGTCGGCGCGGACCTGGAGGTCATGACCGCCGACGCGCACCGGATGCGCGGGGAGCTGCCGGTGATCGCGCAGTCGCTGGTCGGCGACCCGGCCGCGACCGACGTCGCGGCGTGGGTGATCTCGCAGGTCGCGTCGGTACGCGCGGCAGCCTGATGCGGGCGACGGCCCGCGTCGTCGTCGAGCGGGGTGCGGACGGGCGCAGCGTCGTTCGGGAGCTGCGTTCGCAGGCGCCGCTGGCGTTGCTGCCGCAGCGGGGTGCCGCGGCCACCGCCTCCCCCGTCGCCACCGTGCACCTGGTCGGGTCGGCGACCAGCCCGCTCGGCGGCGACGACGTCCTCCTCGACGTCGAGGTGGGGCCGGGCGCCGACCTCGTGCTGACCGGGGTGGCCGCGACCCTCGCCCTGCCCGGCCAGGCGGGCAGGCCGAGCCGCCTCGTGGTCCGGCTCACGGTCGGCGACGGTGGCGGCCTGCAGTTCCTCCCCGAACCCACGGTCGTGACGCAGCGGGCCGACCACCGCGGCGAGCTGCACGCCGAGCTGGGCGAGGGCGCGCGCCTGCGGTGCCGGGAGGTGCTGGTGGCGGGCCGCAGCGGGGAGCCGTCCGGGCGGTTCCACGGGCTCGTGCGCGTGACGGACGGGGCGCGCCCGCTGCTCGTGCAGGAGCAGGAGCTCGGCGACCACGGGCTCATGGCGTCGGCGGCGCACCTGGCCGGGCGCCGCGTGCTGGGCACGGAGGTGCTCGTGTGGGGCGAGGACCCCGCCGCGGCGGTGGCGGGCGAGTGGTGGTCGCTCACCCCGCTGGCCGGGCGCGGCGGCCTGGCCACCGCGGTCGGCGACGACGCGATCTCCACGCAACGGGCGCTCGCCGAGGCCGTCGCCGCCCACCCGGGCTGGTCGGCCGGGGTGCTCGGCTCGACCGCGGCCGTACGGTGAAGCGATGACCGGTCACGGGTCTCGGCGCCGGGCACCCGACGACACCCGGCGCGGCGCGGCGGACGCGGACGTCACGGCGGCGTTCGTCGCCGAGCTCGCGCGCTCCCGCCGCACGGGCGCGCCGGAGGCGGTGCTCGACGAGCTGCGCCGGGTGATCCTCGCCGGCGACGCCCCTCCCGGGCTCGCCATCCCCTGCGACGAGGTCGCCGCGCTGTTCGAGGTCAGCGTGATCCCGGTGCGGGAGGCGCTCAAGACGCTGGTCGGCGAGGGCCTGGTGGAGCACCGCCGGCGCGGCGGCTACACGGTGGCCCGCCTGACCCCCGCCGAGCTCGACGAGCTGTACGTCGTGCGCGGGGTGCTGGAGCAGGCGGCGCTGGCCGCGGCGGTCGAGAAGGCGGGGCCGGACGACCACGCACGGGCCGTGGCCGCCCACGCCGAGCTGGCCGCCGCGATCGAGGACGGCGACGGGCGGCGCTACAACCGGGAGAGCCGCCGGTTCCACCTCGCGCTCGTCGCCCCGGCCGGCATGCACCGGCTGCAGGCGATGCTCGAGTCGGCGTGGAACCTCACCGAGCCCTACCAGCCGATGGCGCACACGCCGCTCGCGGAACGGCGCGCCCTGCACGCCGAGCACGAGCAGATGCTGGCCGCCTTCGTGGTCGGCGACGCCGAGGCGCTGCGCGAGCGGGCCGCGGCCCACCACGCGCACCTGCGCCGCACGGTCTCCGCCCACACCACCGGGGCAGACGCCGAGCCGGGGCTCGGCTAGGGGTTGGCGGCCCGGCTCGCCGAGATCCGGTCCACCAGCTCGACCACCGCGCGCGTGCCGTCCTCGTCCGCGAGCCGCCGGGCCATCGCCTGCGCGGCGTCGCGGTAGCGCGGCTGCAGCACCTCGCGCACCGCTGCGGCCAGGCGCTCCCCGCTCAACCGGCGGAACGGGATCACCGCGGGCGCGCACCCCAGCTCGACGAGCCGCTTCGACCACAGCGGCTGGTCGGCGAACACCGGGGTGGGCACGGACGGCACGCCCGCCCGCAGCGTCGAACCGGTGGTGCCCGCCCCCGCGTGGTGCACGACCGCGGCCACCCGCGGCAGCAGCCACTCGTGCGGGGCGTCCCCGATCGCGATGACGTCGGGGCCGAGGTCGGGACCGTCGGCCCCGAGCCCCGCGCGGCCGGCCTGGAGGATCCCCCGGACGCCGGCCGCGCGCAGCGCCGCCAGGACGAGCGGCAGCAGCCGGGCGCCGTGGCCACCGGCCATGCTGCCGAAGCCGACCAGGACCGGGGGCGGGCCCGCGGCGAGGAAGTCGACGAGCCGGCCGGGCGGCTCCCACGGCACCGGGGCGGGCCACCAGTAGCCGACCACCTCGAGCCCGGGACGCCAGTCGGCGGGGCGGGGCAGCACCGCGGGGCTGTAGCCGTGCAGGATCGGCCACCCCTCGCGGGCCTGGCGCGCGGCGGTGGCGCCCGCGGAGCGGCGCGGCAGCCCCAGGTCCCGGCGCAGCCGCGCCGTCGCCCGGTGGAACGGGATCATGCTGCGCAGGCCGACCTCGCCGAGCAGCCGGTTGCCTCGGGGCCCCCACGACCGCGCGGAGTGCAGCACGATCGGCGGGAACGCGCTGGTCGGCGTCATGGGCTGGCTGAACAGGCCCGCGCTGGGGATGCCGAGCGCCTCGGCGATGTCGTAGCCGAACGGGGCCGACCCGTTCACCAGCAGCAGGTCGGCGTCGGCCGCCGCCTCGAGCGTCGCCCGCGCCGCGCCGTACAGCAGCTCGGTCAGGCGCGGCACCCGGCCCGCCTGGTAGGCGGGGGTGGACCGCTCGGGCAGGTCGAGCAGGACCCCGAGGTCGCCCGGCATCGGGTGGGCCCGCAGGCCGGCCCCGGTGACCAGCGGTGCGTACGACGGGTGCGCCGCGATCGTGACGGTGTGCCCGGCCTGTCGCAGGGCGGTGCCCACACCCGTGAACGGGACGACGTCGCCGCGGGACCCGACGGCGCAGATGAGGACGCGCACTCCGCTGCTTTCGAGGTGGGGAGACTCCGTGCGCCGACCCCATCGGCGGGCACGGCGCACTAGGTTGCGGACGTGGCCCCTGCACGCATCCTCGTCGTCAACCCCAACACCACCGCGTCGATGACCGCCACCATCGAGGCCTGCGCGGCGGCCGCCGCCGGCCCCGGCACCACGGTCAGGGCGGTGACGCCGTCGATGGGCCCGGCCTCGATCGAGAGCCACTACGACGAGGCGCTCGCCGTGCCCGGCCTGCTCGCCGAGATCGCCCGGGCGGAGCAGGAGGGGTCCGCCGACGGCTACGTGATCGCCTGCTTCGGCGACCCCGGCCTCGACGCCGCGCGCGAGCTGGCCCGCGGCCCGGTGGTCGGCATCGCCGAGGCCGCCATGCGCACCGCCGCCTACCTCGGCCGCGGGTTCAGCGTCGTCACCACGCTCGACCGCACCCGGGGCCGCGCGGAGGACCTCGCGACGCACTACGGTCTCGCCCGGTTCTGCCGCCGCGTGCGGGCCTGCGAGATCGGCGTGCTCGAACTCGAGGAGCCGGGCGCCCGGGAGGCCGTGCTGGCCGAGTGCAGGCGCGCCGTGGCCGAGGACGGCTCCGACGCCATCGTGCTGGGCTGCGCCGGCATGGCGGAGCTGTGCAGGGAGATCAGCGCGGAGATCGGCGTGCCGGTCGTGGACGGGGTGGCGGCCGCGACCCGGACCGTGGAGATGCTGGTGGCGCTGGGGCTGCGCACCGGGGACCGTGGCGAGTTCGCCCGCCCGCCCGCCAAGCCCTACACCGGCCTGCTGCGCGATTTCCAGGTGTCTCCGCCAATTATAAGTTGAGTTTTGTTTCCTCCAGCGCAATACGACGTGAAAAATCTCGGTGAGGCCCGCTGACGCGCCGGTACGTCGCCTAGCGTCCGACTGCGGCCGATGTCGAGACCACTGCTGCGGGAGGCGCGATGACCGATTCCCTCACCCACTCCGACGCGGACGTGCGCCCTCCCTACGACGACCGGCTCACCAATGAGGACCTCGCCCCGCTGCGCCACCAGCGCTGGGGCTCGTACAACTTCTTCGCGTTCTGGATGTCCGACGTGCACAGCGTCGGCGGCTACGTCACCGCGGGCAGCCTGTTCGCGCTCGGGCTCGCCGCGTGGCAGGTGCTCGTGGCCCTCTTGATCGGGATCTCCATCGTCTACGTGCTGTGCAACCTCGTGGCGCGGCCCAGCCAGGCCACCGGCACCCCGTACCCGGTGATCTCCCGGGTGGCGTTCGGCGTGCTGGGCGCGAACATCCCGGCGATCATCCGCGGGCTCATCGCCGTGGCCTGGTACGGCATCCAGACCTACCTCGCGTCGGCGTCGCTGGTCGTGGTCGCGCTCAAGCTGTGGCCGGGGCTCGCGCCGTACGCCGAGGCCGAGGCGTACGGGTTCGCCGGGCTCTCCCTGCTCGGTTGGGCCGCGTTCCTCGCGATGTGGGTGCTGCAGGCGGCGGTCTTCTGGAACGGCATGGAGGCGATCCGCAAGTTCATCGACTTCTGCGGCCCCGCCGTCTACGTGGTGATGTTCCTGCTCGCCGGCTACCTCGTGGCCGAGGCGGGCTGGGGCGCCATCGACCTGAACCTGGTCGACGTCACCATCACCGGGTGGGCCGCGCTCCCGGTGATGCTCACCGCGATCGCGCTGGTGGTGTCCTACTTCTCGGGCCCGATGCTCAACTACGGCGACTTCGCCCGCTACGGGCGCACCTTCGCCGCCGTCAAGCGCGGCAACTTCCTCGGGCTCCCGATCAACTTCCTGGCCTTCGCCCTGCTCACCGTCATCACGACGGCCGCGACGCTGCCGGTGTTCGGCGAGCTGATCACCGACCCGGTCGAGACGGTGGCGCGCCTGGACAACACCTACGCCGTGGTGCTCGGCGCGCTGACGTTCATGATCGCGACGATCGGCATCAACATCGTCGCCAACTTCGTCTCGCCCGCGTTCGACTTCTCCAACGTCGCGCCGCAGCGGGTCAGCTGGCGGGCAGGCGGCATGATCGCGGCCGTCGGCTCGGTCCTGATCACCCCGTGGAACCTCTACTCCAGCCCGGAGGTCATCCACTACACGCTCGACACGCTCGGCGCCTTCATCGGTCCGCTCTACGGCGTGCTCATCGCCGACTACTACCTGGTGAAGAAGCGCCAGGTCGTGGTGGACGACCTGTACACGCTCAGCCCGGACGGCACCTACCACTACCGGAAGGGCTACAACCCGCTGGCGATCGCGGCCACCGCGGTCGGCGCGACCGTGGCCATGCTCGTGGTGCTGATCGGCTCGGCCGACGCGGCCGCGTTCAGCTGGTTCATCGGCGCCGGGCTCGCGTTCGCCGGCTACCTCGCGCTGTCCCGGCTGAAGGGGCGCTAGGCGGCCGGCCGCTCGTGGTAGGTGTCGACGTACTCCTGGTGCGACAGCCGGGCGATCGCGTCCATCACCTCGTCGGTGACGGCGCGGCGGATGGCGCTCGAGCCCTCCAGGCCCTCGTACCGGCTGAAGTCGAGCGGCTGCCCGTAGCGGACGACCACCCGGTACGGGCGGGGGATCAGCTTGCCCACCGGCTGCACCCGCTCGGTGCCGATCAGCCCGACCGGCACGACCGGGGCGCCGGTGGAGAGCGCGAGGCTCGCCACCCCGGTGTGCCCGCGGTGCAGCTTGCCGTCACGTGACCGCGTGCCCTCCGGGTAGATCGCGAACGCGCCCCCGGCGTCGAGGACCTTGCGCGCGGCGTGCAGTGCGGCGAGGCCCGCCTTCGCGTTCGCGCGGTCGACGGGCACGTAGCCCAGCGCCGACAGGAACGCCGCCAGCGCGCGGCCGCGCAGGCCCTTGCCGGTGAAGTACTCCGCCTTGCCGAGGAAGGAGACGGGGCGACCCGCCGTCAGCGCGATCACGGCGGTGTCGATGGCGGCCCTGTGGTTGGCCGCCAGGATCACGGGCCCCTCGCGCGGCACGAACTCCGCACCGTGCACGACCGGGCGGTAGATCAACCGGGCGAGCGGGGCGAGGAACCAGCGCACCAGCACATGCACGCGCCGAGAACGTCGATCGCGGCCCGCTGGTTCCCGATCGCACCGACCCGCCCGTACGACCACCCGGACGGACGCATCGGAGCCGGTCGGCTCAGCCCCCGTTCCCCTCACCGTTCCCCTCGCCGCGCATCGCGGCCAGGGCCTCCGACCGGGACATCCCGGTGGCCTGCAGCAGGTCGAGGGCGATCGAGCGCGCCTGCGCCACGATGACCGCCTCGGACGGCCCGGGCGTGACCGTGCGGGCCAGCGCCCGCGCGTGGCGCACGACATCGAGCACCGGTTCGCGGGCCAGCTCCCGGTTCCCGTCGCGGCCCAGCTGCGCGGTGAGGATGCGCACCGCGCCCGCCAGCTCGCTCAGCACGTCCGCGAGCTGGGACGCAGCGGGCTCGTCGTCGCAGAGCGCCGTGTAGGTGCGGCGCACCAGCACCCGCGCGTTGCGCATCGCGTAGTCGGCGCGCTCGGCGAGCTCGGCGAACCGGGCGAGCTCGCGGCGGCGAGGGCGCAGCAGCGGGGAGAACCGGGTGACCTCGTGGCCGCCCCGCAGCGCGCCGCGCAGCTCGTCGATCAGCGGCTGGCTGGCCCGCGCCCTGGCCAGGGCCGCGGAGGCGGCGGCGGGGTCGCGTTTCCGCATGGCCTCCGCGGTGCGGACGAGCACGGCCGCGAGCTCGTCGAGCAGCGCGCGGGCCTGCCGCCGCACCGGGCCGACCGGGTCGGCGGGCAGCACCGCCGCGACGAGCAGGCCGACCGTCCCGCCGACCAGCGCGTCGATGCAGCGGTCGAACCCGCCGGCCCCGCCCGGTGGCAGGAGCGTGGCCACGAGCACCGCGGACGCCCCGGCCTGCGCGACCAGCAGCGTCGCCCCGTCGGTGAACACGGCCACGGCCATGGCCAGCGCGACGACGAGCGTGATCTGCCACGCCCCGCTGCCGATGACCGAGATCAGCAGGTCGCCCACGAGCACGCCGAGGCTCACGCCGACGACCAGCTCGGCCACCCGGCGCAACCTGCTGCCCAGCGACACGCCGAGGCTGATCACCGCGGCGATCGGGGCGAAGAACGGGGCGACGTGCCCGACCACGTCGTTCGCCACGAACCACGCGACGCCCGCGGCCACGGCGCACTGCGCGATCGGCAGCGCCGACACCTGCAACCTGCGGGTCCCGGCCACGAGCCGGCGGCGCACCCCGATCGCCGAGGGCATCGCCTCAGCCGAGGCCGAGCGCGGTGGCCGCCTCCGGGTCGGAGTCGGCGAGGAAGACCCGGCAGCGCTCCGCCTCGTCGGTCTCCCCGATGGCCGCGGCGGCCTTCTGGAGGGCGCCCAGCGCCCGCAGGAACCCGCGGTTGGGCTCGTGCGACCACGGCACCGGGCCGCTGCCCTTCCAGCCGGAGCGGCGCAGCTGGTCGAGCCCGCGGTGGTAGCCGGTGCGGGCGTAGGCGTACCCGACGATCGTCTCGCCGCGGGCGAGCGCCTCCTCGGCGAGCACGGCCCAGGCGAGGCTCGACGCCGGGTGGGCCGCGGCCACCTCGGGGGCGGGCGTGCCCCGGTCGAGCTCGGCGGCGGCCGGGTCGACCGGGAGCAGCGTGGGCTCGGGCTCGAGCAGGTTGCGGTGGACGGTCATCGAAGGGTGGTGCCCGTCGACTTGAGGTGCTCGCAGGCCAGCTTCACCCGCTCGGCCATGGAGGCCTCGGCGAGCTTCATGTACGAGCGCGGGTCGTAGGCCTTCTTGTTGCCGACCTCGCCGTCGACCTTCAGCACGCCGTCGTAGTTGGTGAACATGTGGCCCGCGATCGGGCGCGTGAACGCGTACTGGGTGTCGGTGTCGATGTTCATCTTCACCACCCCGTAGCTCACGGCCTCGTGGATCTCCTCGAGCAGCGAGCCGGACCCGCCGTGGAAGACCAGGTCGAGCGGCTTCGACCCCTCGGGCAGCCCCAGCTTCGCCGCGGCCACCTGCTGGCCGGTCTTGAGGATCTCCGGGCGGAGCTTCACGTTGCCCGGCTTGTAGACGCCGTGCACGTTGCCGAAGGTGGCCGCGAGCAGGTAGCGGCCCTTCTCGCCACCGCCGAGCGCCTCGACCGTGGCCTCGTAGTCGCCGGGGGCGGTGTAGAGCTTCTCGTTGATGTCGTTGGCGATGCCGTCCTCCTCACCGCCGACGACGCCGATCTCGACCTCGAGGATGATCTTCGCCTTGACCGCGCTGTCGAGCAGCTCGGCGGCGATCCGCAGGTTCTCGTGCAGCTCGGTGGCCGACCCGTCCCACATGTGCGACTGGAACAGCGGGTTCTCGCCCCGGTCGACCCGCTCCTGGCTGATGGCGATCAGGGGGCGGACGTAGGTGTCGAGCTTGTCCTTGGGGCAGTGGTCGGTGTGCAGCGCGACGTGGATCGGGTACTTCTTCGCGACGACGTGCGCGAACTCGGCCAGCGCGACGGCGCCGGTGACCATGTCCTTGACCTTGCCACCGGAGAGGAACTCCGCGCCCCCGGTGGAGATCTGGATGATGCCGTCGCTCTCCGCCTCGGCGAAGCCGCGCAGCGCGGCGTTCAGGGTCTCCGAGCTCGTGACGTTGATGGCCGGGTACGCGTACTCGCCGCTCTTGGCCTTGTCCAGCATCTCGTTGTAGATCTCGGGGGTGGCGATCGGCACGGCTGACCCTCCTCGACTCGCGGCTTTCGCCAGCAGTATCCCGCACGGCCCGCTCGACGTCCGTCCCGGCGGTGACGACTAGGCTCTACGGGGTGCTGCGGGATGGCGGGGGAAACGCCGTCGAGGCCACGCTGTCGCGCCTGCGACGCCTCGACGCGCGGCCGGAGCATGCCCATCGGCCCGGCGCGCCGCTCACGATCTCCGATCTCTACCGCGACCACCGCATGCGGATGGTCCGCCTGGCCCTGCTGCTCGTCGACGACCCGAGCACCGCGGAGGACGTGGTGCAGGAGGCGTTCGCCGGGCTGCACCGCAACTGGTCCAGCCTGCGCGACGAGGCGGCCGCGGTCGGCTACCTGCGCACGGCGGTGGTGAACGGCTCGCGCTCGGTGCTGCGGCGCAGGCGCACCGCGCGCGACTACGTGCCCCCGCACCAGGTCAACGCCCGCTCGGCCGAGTCGCTCGCGATGCTGTCCGCCGAGCACCAGGCCGTGGTCGACGCGCTCGCCACCCTGCCGCCCCGGCAGCGCGAGGTCCTGGTGCTGCGCTACTACGGCGGGCTCTCCGAGGCCGAGATCGCCGAGGCCACCGGCATCAGCCGCGGCACCGTCAAGTCGACCGCCAGCCGCGCGCTGGACGCCGTCGCCCGGGTCATGGGTTCGCGCACCTGACGCCGGTACGGCACGATGGTCGCGTGACCGCGACCGACGAGTCCGAACGGCGGCTCGCCGAAGCGCTCCAGGCCAGGGCGAGCGGCGCAGCCGGCCGGAGCGCCGTGCGGCCTGCGCCCCGCGCGCCGGTGCGGCCCCGCGCGAGCGCGCGGGGTGCCCTCGTGCTCGCCCTGCTCGGGGGCGTCGCGCTGGGCACGCTGCTCGCGCTGGTGTCCCTCCTGGCCCCGGGAGTGCTGCCCCCGCTCGGGTGACCGGTACCGTCTGCTGGCGTGACGCTCGCACTCGGCCCCGAGTGGCTGCAGCCCGACACGATCATCTCGTGGCTCGGGCCGTGGGCGCTCGTCGGACTCGCCCTGATCATCTTCGCCGAGTGCGGCCTGCTGCTCGGCTTCTTCCTGCCCGGTGACTCGCTGCTGTTCACCGCGGGCCTGTTCGTCGCGCGCGGCGCGATCGACACCCCGCTCTGGCTGGTGTGCGCCATCCTCGTGGTGGCGGCCTTCGTCGGGAACGCCACCGGGTACTGGGTCGGCTACGTGGCGGGGCCGGCGATCTTCGACAAGCCGCAGTCGCGGCTGTTCAAGCCCGCGCACGTCGCGAAGACCAAGGCGTTCTTCGACAAGTACGGCAACCGCGCCATCGTGCTCGCCCGCTTCGTTCCGATCGTGCGCACGTTCATCACGGTGATGGCGGGCGTGGGGCGGATGGACCCGCGCCGCTACTTCACCTACTCGCTCATCGGCGGCGTCGCGTGGGCGGCGGGCGTGACCGCCCTCGGGTTCTGGCTCGGCCAGTTCGACTTCGTGCGCGAGAACATCGAGCTGATCCTCATCCTCATCGTCGCGATCTCGGTGCTGCCGATCGTCGTCGAGCTCGTGCGCGCGCGGCGCAGGCCGGGCAGGCAGGCGGCGTAACGCCGCGCGAGCGGGCCGCGAGGCTCCTTCGAGCCCCTACCCTGGAGTCCCGTGACCGCCGTCGCACCGCTGCTCGCCCTGGCCGGGCCGTTCGACCAGGCCGGGCCGGTCACGGTGTGGACCGTCGTCCTCGCCTTCGTCTTCCTGGAGTGCGCGTTCATCATCGGGATGTTCCTGCCCGGTGACTCCCTCCTGCTGGCCGCGGGCGTGGTGCTCGCCCACGGCGCGCACGAGGCAAGCGCATGGACCCTCGGGTTCGTCGCCGCCGGGGTCGCGGTCGCGGGCAACCAGGTGGGGTACCTGGTCGGCCGCTTCGCGGGCACCCGCATGCTCGCCCGGCGGGAGGGCCGCATCCTCAACCGCGCCAACCTCGAACGGGCCGCCGCGTTCTTCGACCGCTGGGGCTTCTGGGCGATCGTGGTGGCCCGCTGGCTGCCCTGGGTGCGCACGCTCGCACCGATGATCGCGGGCGCCGCCCGCATGGACAACCGCCGCTACATCGTGGCCAACGCCGTCGGCGCGCTGATGTGGGTGCCCACCCTGATCATGCTCGGCTACTACGGCGCCGGCCTGCTCGAGACGTTCCCGTGGCTCAAGGAGGCGGCCACGATCCTCGCCGTCGGGTTCTTCGTCGTCGGCAGCGGCTTCGGCGTCTACCGCTACGTGCAGGACGTGCGCAAGCCGGTGGACGAGACCGCCGCCCACCCCGAGGACGAGCGCGAGGACCTGCGCGACGCGGCCTGACCCGTCGGCGAGTCGCGCCCTGGATGCGCGCGAGTCGCGGTCCCGGCGCACGCGAGTCGCGCTGTCGGTGCCGGCGAGTCGCGCTCTCGGTGCTGGCGAGTCGCGCTCTCGGTGCCGGCGAGTCGCGCTCCGGGTGGGGTGCCTGGGCCGAGTCCCTCGCCTCACGCCTCCTGCAGCCGGGCGGCGGCCTCCAGGAGCATCCAGCCGGACAGCTGCACCGACAGGTCCGCCTCCGCCAGCCCGGGCCGCGGCTCCGGCGCCGGGTCCCGCCACTGCGCCGAGAAGACCGGCCCGCCGTGGATCTCGGCCCGCCCCTTCCACACGGCCTCGGCGTTGGCGAAGACCAGCTCGCGGGCGGCGTCGGCGAGCTCGGGCAGGCGCAGGGCGGCGTCGGCGAGGTAGCGAGCGGTGATGCCGGCGAAGAGCCCGCCGTCGCCTCCGCCGGAACCGGGCAGCACCCCGTCGGGCCCGGCGAGCCGCTGCCGCACCGCGTCGACGACGGCCAGCGCGCGGTCGGTCCAGCGCTGGTGGCCGTCACGGGCGGCGAGCTCGACGCACGCACCCAGGTAGACGCCCTGGTTGTAGGTGTAGACGTACGGCTCGACGGCGCGCACGGAGCCGTCGGGCGCGACGCGCACCCCGTCGCGGACCAGGCCGGTGTCGGGGTCGACGAGCGTCTCGGCCATCCAGTCGGTGATGGCCGCGGCGAACTCGACCTGGCCGTCGCGGGCGAGCAGGATGGCCGCAGGCCCGTTGGCCGGGGCGGCCTTGAAGTCGTCGTCGCGGCGCCACCAGATCCCACCGCCACCGTGCTCGGTCCACCCGTCGTGCAGCCGGCCCAGGATGCGGGGCAGCGCCGACGGCCCGGACCGCCCGACGAGCGTGCCCCCGCGCTGCAGCGCGAGGCCCAACCAGGCGATGTCGTCGTAGTACCGGTTGAGCCACGAGCCGCCGTTGCGCAGCCGCACGCTGCGGGCGAACGCCGCGATCGCCTTGGCCCGCGACCGGTTCGGCGCCCGCAGCTGCGCGTCGATCAGGCAGTCGAGCAGATGGGCCTGCCACCAGTAGTGCCACGGCACCGGCCAGGTGGGCCGGCGGCGGGGCCAGCGCACGCGGCCGATCCGCGTCCCGGGCAGCACACCGCCGATGCGGCGCAGGTGCCGGCGGACGACAGCGCGCTCGGCGACGCCCGCCCGCTCCCTCCAGTCCACGTCCCCGGCAGCCATCTGGCCAGTCTGCCGGATGTCCGAAAGCGAGGGATCCACGTCGTTGACGCCAAGATCGGGCCGGACGAGTCTGGAGCCGTGCCCGCCCACGAGGTCCTGATCCCGCTGTTCGACGGCGTGCAGCCGCTCGACGTGGCCGGGCCGCACGAGGTGCTCACCGGCGCCGGGCGCCTGGTCGAGCGGCGGGGGACCGGCGACGGCTACCGCGTGTCGCTGGTGGCGGAGCGGCCGGGGCCGGTGCGGGGGCACAGCGGCATGCAGCTGGTGGCCGACGCGGCGCTGCCCGAGTCGGGCGCGATCGGGACGCTGCTCGTGCCGGGCGGCGAGGGCACCGTCGGCCTGACCGCGGACGACCCGTTCGTCCGGTGGCTGCGCCGGGCCGCGGACCGGGCCGAGCGCGTGGTGTCGGTGTGCACCGGCTCCTTCGCGCTCGCCGCGGCCGGGCTCCTGGACGGGTTGTGCGCCACCACCCACTGGCACTACGCGGGCGAGCTCGCGCGCGCCCACCCGGCGGTCGACGTAAGGCCCGACGCCATCTACCTGCGGCAGGGCCGGGTCTGGACGTCGGCGGGCGTGACCGCGGGGATCGACCTCGCGCTCGCGCTCGTGGAGGCCGACCACGGCGCCGAGGTCGCGCAGCTGGTGGCCCGCCACCTGGTGGTGTTCCTGCGCAGGCCGGGCGGGCAGAGCCAGTTCGCGGGCCCGGTGTGGACGCCGCCCGCGCGCCGGCCCGCCGTGCGGGAGGCCCAGGACCTCATCCACGCCGACCCCACCGCCGACCTGCGCGTCGGCGTGCTCGCCTCCCGCGTCGGGATGAGCGAACGGCACTTCAGCCGGGAGTTCACCCGCGCCATCGGCTGCCCGCCGGGCGACTACGTCGAGCGGGTGCGCGTCGAGGTGGCCCGCCGCCTGCTCGAGACCGAACCGGTGCTCGTCACGGTCGCCGCCGCCCGCGCGGGCTTCGGATCGGCCGAGACCATGCGCCGCGCCTTCCTGCGCCGCCTCGGCGTACCGCCCGACCACTACCGCCGCCGCTTCGCGGTGCGCTAGAGAGGAGCCGACCGTGCTGGTCGCCATCGCCCTGTTCCCCCGCGTCACCGCGCTGGACGCGGTCGGCCCCTACGAGGTGCTGCAGCGCGTGCCCGAGCTGGACGTCGTGTTCACCGGGGAGAACCGCGGTGAGGTCCGCACCGACAACGGGTTCCTCGGGCTCACCGTCGACGCCTCGTTCGACGAGGTGCCCGCGCCGGACGTCGTGGTGGTGCCCGGCGGGATCGGGACGGCGGACCTGCTCGGCGGCGGCCCGTACCTGGACTGGCTGCGCGCCGTGCACCCCGGCACCCGCTTCACGACCTCGGTCTGCAGCGGCTCGCTCGCCCTCGCCGCCGCCGGGCTGCTGAACGGGCTGACCGCCACCTGCCACTGGGGCTTCGCGGAGCACCTGCGCCGGTTCGGCGCGGTCCCGGTGCAGGAGCGCGTGGTCACCCACCCGGACCGGCGGATCATCACCGCAGCGGGGGTGTCCGCGGGCATCGACATGGCGATCCAGCTCGTCTCGCTCCTCGTCGACGACGTCGCGGCCCAGGCCACGCAGGTCTACATCGAGTACGACCCGCAGCCGCCGTTCGACGCAGGCCACCCGGGCAAGGTGGGCGCCGCCGTCATGGAGCGGGTGGGCGAGTACGCGAAGGCCCGCCCCTGAGCCACCCGCGGAACAGCTCGAGGGTGGCGGGCAGCTGCGAGTGCAGCGGCGCGGGCAGTCCGGAGAGGTCGAACCAGCCCAGCTCGTCGAACTCGTGCGGCTCCCCGATCGCCACGGCCGCCGGGTCCACGCGCACGGCGTTGACGACGGCCACCCAGTGCGAGCCGCCCCGCAGGACGTTGCGGACGCCGATCGTCTCGACGTCCTGCGGGGAGGCCGCGTACTCCTCGCGCACCTCCCGGCGCACGGCGTCGGCGAACGACTCGCCGTGTTCGAGCGCGCCCGCGCCGGTGTCCCACGTGCCGGGCTCGTCGCGGGCGCCCGCGCCGCGGCGGGCCAGCAGCACCCGGCCGCGGCCGTCGTGGCAGACGAACACGACCGAGACGGCCGGGTCCACCCGCGGGTCGACGGCCATCAGAAGTGCTCCGTCAGGGCGCGGAAGTGCTCCAGGTGCAGGACCCCGCGGTCGGCGGGGTCGAGCTCGTCGTGCTCCAGCACCCAGGTGTGCGGGTTCGGGATGAACACCGCGTTCAGCCCGGCCGCCCTGGCCGGGAGGATGTCCGAGCGCGGGGAGTTGCCGATCATCCACGTCGCCTGCGGGACGAGGCCCCGCTCGGCGACGAGCGACCGGTAGGTGCGCACGTCCTTCTCGGCCACGATGTGCACGCTCGCGAAGTGGTGGGCGAGGTTCGACGCGTCGATCTTGCGCTGCTGCTCGGCCGGGTCGCCCTTCGTGAGCAGCATCAGCTCGTGCCGGCTGCCGAGCTCGGCGAGGGTCTCCGCGACCCCCGGCACCAGCTCGACCTCGTCGGCCACGAGCGCCGCCGCGAGCTGCTCGATCTCCCGAGCCTCCGCTGGGCCGACCGGCCGCTCGCTGAGCCGCTCGAAGCAGTCGTGCAGGCTGCGCAGGAAGCTCGCGGTGCCGTAGCCGTGCACGGCGACGTTGGCGCGCTCCACCTCGTCCAGCACGGCGCGGGTGGCCGCGCGGTCGAGCGTGGGGTGGGCCAGCCAGTCGAGGTAGGCGTCGATGACCCGCTCGAAGCGGACGTTGTTCTCCCACAGCGTGTCGTCCGCGTCGAACAGCAGCGTCTGGCGGTCGGTCGGCACGCCTGCGAGCCTACGGATCACGCGCCGCGCGCCTGACTGATTTCGTCGGTGTTCGAATGTATGTTCGACACATGGAGCCCATCGCATCCACCCACCAGGCCGACCAGTACGGCGCCTGGCAACGCGACACGATCCGTCGCCACGGCTGGGCGCTGCAACCGATGCCGGGCGACGAGGACGGGCCGCCGTACGTCTACACGGTCGGCCTGTCCGGCTTCGGCCACCCCGAGCTCATCCTCTTCGCCACCGCTCCCGCGATCGCGGCCAGGGTGCTCAACGACCTCGGCGAGCTGGTCCGCCGCGGCCGCACGCTCGCCGCGGGCGAGCGGGTCCGGCTGCGCAGCGGGGACGTCCACCTGCTCACGTTCCCGGAGTCGGCCGACTGGCTGTTCGCCGCCAACGACCTCTACCGCGCGCCCGGCGCGCCACCGGTGCCCGCGCTGCTCGTGGTGCCCGCCGACGAGCTGGCGCCCGCCTGACCGAGCGGGCCCGCCGGGGTCACCAGGCGGCGTCGAGGTCGGCGTGCTGGCGGATCCACGTGTGCATCGCGATGCCGGCGGCCACGCCCGCGTTGATCGAGCGGGTGGAGCCGAACTGGGCGATGGAGACGGTCAGCGCGGCGACCTCGCGCCCCTCCGCCGTGATCCCCGGACCCTCCTGCCCGAACAGCAGCACGCAGTGCCGCGGCAGCTCGCACGTCTCGATCCGCACCGCGCCCTGCGTGTTGTCCACGGCCACCACCGCGAGGCCGTGGTCGGCGGCGAACGCGGCGAGGCCCGCGACGTCGTCGTGGTGGTGCACCCGCAGGTAGCGGTCGGTCACCATCGCCCCGCGCCGGTTCCAGCGCCTGCGGCCGATGATGTGCACGCCCGCTGCGGCGAAGGCGTTGGCGGTGCGCACCACCGTGCCGATGTTGTGGTCGTGGCCGAAGTTCTCGATCGCCACGTGGAAGGGGTGGGCCCGGCGGGCGAGGTCGGCGGCCACCGCCTCGCGGCGCCAGTACCGGTACGCGTCCACGACGTTGCGCGAGTCGCCGTGCTCGAGCAACTCGGGGTCGTACCGGTCGTCGCGCGGCCACGCCGCGCGTCCGCCCGGCCACGGACCGACGCCCACCTGGCCCGCCACGGTCCACTCGCTGGGCCCGGCCGCCTCGGCCTCCACCTCCATGCGCCCGATGATGCCCCGCCACCCGGCGAGGGCGGCCCCGGGGAACCCAGCAGACCACTCCAGGCGGCGTTGTCCACCCCGCCGCCGCGGCCGCGGCGCGGGTTACGGTCGCGATCCGTACTGTGATCATCTCGTGATCTTCCGGCCCGTGGCATGCTCGCGGCCTGGGGATGCGCCGAGCAGCGCTCGATGCGGTTCGTCTCAGGACGATCACGATTCGCCCGGTCACCGACCCGTCCGGCGACTCGCCGCGCACGTTCGCGCTGAGTGACGTCATCGTGCGGTACGGGGCCGTCGACGAGCGGCAGATTGGCTCCGGATCGCAAGGATGAGCGGTCACTGCCTGAAGGCGATACATCGCGTTCGGTCCAAGCATTACGGCAGATGGCGCAATCGGACGCCATTCGTCGCGCCGGCAGCCGCTTCCGGCCCAAGGCACTCTCAGCTTCGCAACCAGGACGCGGCGGCACCTCCTACCGTCACCGGCCATGGATCAGCGGCTACTGCGCGTGGCGTGGTTGAGCGGGTTCGGGGTCGCCATGGCCGCCCCGGCGCTCGCCTACCTCGCGCTGCCGTCGAACGGCGGGTTGTCGACCGGTGGGTTCTGGAACCGGCTCTCGGTGCTCACCGGTCTGCTCGCGCTGTCGGCGCTCGTGTCCGCGGCGGTGCTTCCGTCGCGGCTGCGCTCGCTGACCCGCGCGTTCGGCATCGAGTCGGTGATCGACCTGCACCGCTTCCTCGGCGTGGTCACCGCGGCGCTGGTGTTCGCCCACCTCGCCTGCGTGGTCGCGGCCGATCCGGCCAACATCACCCTGCTCGACCTCACCGACGCCCCCGGGCGGGCCCGCGCCGCGACGATCGCGACGCTGGCACTGGTCGGGCTGGCCGTGCTCGCCGTGCTGCGCAACCGCGCCCAGCTGTCCTACGAGCTGTGGAAGTGGTCGCACATCGCGCTCGCGGCCACGGCGATCGTCGCGTCGGCCATGCACATCTGGCTGCTCGACAAGCTGGTCCGGGACGCCCTGATCGGCACGATGTTCCTGCTGTTCGCCGTGGTGCTCGTGCTCGTGTTCGGGCACCGCTGGGTGTTCCGCCCGCTGTTCGACCCGTCCACCGAGTTCGTCGTCCGCGACATCCGGCGGGAGAACCCGACGGTGAGCACCCTGGTGCTCACCCCGCGCCGCCGGGCCGACCGGCCCGCGACGAACTGGGCGTTCGAGCCGGGCCAGTTCGCCTGGATCCGCCTGGACCGCTCGGTGATGGCCGAGGAGCACCCGTTCACGATCGCGTCGAGCGCCCACTCCGATGCCACCGAGTTCACGATCCGCCACACCGGTGACTTCACGCGGGCGCTGCGAAAGCTCCCGGTGGGCGCCACCGTGTGGGTGGACGGCCCGCACGGCGCGTTCACCAACGACTCCGAGCACTCCGCGGGGTTCGTGATGATCGCGGGCGGAGTCGGCATCACCCCGATGATGAGCATGTTGCGCACCGCCGCGCACCGGAACGACCCCCGCACCTACCGGCTCGTGGTCGTCGCGAGCGCACCGCAGGACCTGCTGTTCCGGGCCGAGCTCGCCCAGCTGCGCCGAGTGCTCGACCTCGAGGTCACCGAGGTGCTGCGCCGGCCGGTGGAGGGGTGGAACGGCCCGACGGGCGGCGTCGACGCCGAGCTGCTCGCCTCCGTCCTGGGCGGGCACCGACCCGATGACGTCGACTTCTTCATCTGCGGCCCGCCCGCCCTGGTCACCGACGCCATGAGCGCCCTGGACCTCCTGGGCGCCAGTCCGGAACGCATCCACACCGAACAGTTCGACATGGCTTGAGCGAGCGCTCCCCCAGCTCCCCACCTCGCTCCCCGGAAAGAACAGAAAGGCCCACATGCTCCGCCGGATCCCCCGAATACTCCGCGGTGCCGTCGTCGTCACGGTGCTGCTGGCCGTCTCGGCCTCGGTGTACCAGTCCTGGTCCGCCGGGGCGCCCGGCACGAGCGGCTGGACCCAGACCCAGTGGGGCCCGCTCGGGCCCGCCGACCGCGACCTGCTCGTCAAGGTCCGGCTCGCCGGGCTCTGGGAAGGACCCACCGCACAACAGGCCCAGCAGATGGCCACCAGCGAGGACGTGCGCGAGGTCGGCCGCAAGCTCGCCGAGGAGCACGCCCAGCTCGACGAGGAGGTGCGCAGCGTCGCCGACCAGCTCGGCGTCCCCCTGCCGAGCGGCCCCAGCGCCGAGCAGATGCGGTGGATGTCCGAGATCTCCTCGAAGACCGGCTCGGAGTACGACCGCACCTTCGTGCAGCGCCTGCGCGAGGCGCACGGGATGGTGCTGCCGGTGATCTCCGAGGTGCGCGCCAGCACCCAGAACGACCTGGTCCGCCAGTTCGCCGAGACCGCGGCCACGTTCGTGACCCGCCACCACGGCTACCTCGAGAGCACCGGCCTGGTCGACTACTCGGCGCTGCCCCACCACGGGCCCGGCCTGCTGGGCGGCGGCACCCAGATGAGCGACCTCCTCGTGCCGTTCCTGGTGTTCGTCGCCGCGCTGCTGGCCGCGATCGCCCTGTTCTGGGGCCTGCGCACCCGGCCGACGGCCGCCGGCCGCCGGGAGCGGGTCACCGTTCCGCAGCCGCCGATCTCGCAGCCGGCCGCGCGCATGCCGGAGCTCTCCGCGGTGGCCGCGATCCCGGCTCCGCGCGACGACGCGACCGGTCGGTTCTCCCCGCTGTCCGACATCCCCGTGGCGACGGTCACCGACAGCGGCGCCTACCGCCTGTCCCCCGACACCGGTCCGCAGGCCGCCGTCCGGTCGCGCCGCGGCACCGCCACGCTCACCGACACCGGATCGCACGCCGCCGTCTCCGACACCGGCCCGATCGACGCCGTGGCGGACACCGGCTCCCACCGCGCGGTCACCGATTCCGGCTCCCACCGAGTTTCCTCGTCCGGTTCCCACCGGATGCCGCGCTCCCGCAGGGCGCGGCACTCCATGCGGCGCTAGCTCCCCGCTCACCGCGCCGCTGCACCAGCTACCCCCCGCTGGTGTGACCGTCCCCGACCCCGAACGGAGGACCCGTGTCCCCGACAAGCACTGCACGGCACCGCTCGACCACCCCCCGCAAGGTCGCGCTCTGCGCCGCCGCCGTACTGGCGACCCTCCTGCCCACCGCGTGCGGGGCCGCCTACGCCGACAGCGGCCACTCCGGCCACGGCACGGAGGTGGTCGAGGTCGGCGGGGCCGACGCCGCGGAGCCCGCGGCTGTCAACGCCCCGGACGACGACGGCGACGACGACGCCGAGGCCGACGCCGCCGACGGTGACGAGGACGCCGCCGAGGGCGACGAGGAGGACGCCGACGAGAAGGACGCCGACGCCGACGGCGAGCGCCGCGGCAACGGCGGCAACGGCGACAACGGCAAGGACAACGAGAACAAGGGCAAGGACAACAACGGCAACGGAAACGACAACAACGGCAACAACAACAACGGCAACAACAACAACGGCGGCGACGAGGACAACAACGGGCTCGACGTCCTCGGCCGGGACTGCTCGAACAGCGACCTGGAGCCGCACAACGGGTTCCAGGAGGCGCCGCGCTGCGTCGACACCGCGTTCGGCGAGGTCGCGTCCGAGGAGAAGAGCCCGTCGCTGCTGATCACCGAGTCGCCGGAGACCGTGAAGGCCGGCGAGGAGTTCACGATCACGGTGAGCACCCGCAACCTGATCCGCGACCGCTTCCTCGGCGCTGCCGCGGGCGGTTACTACCTGGAGAGCTCGTTCCTCAACGAGGACGGCATCCAGCGCGGCCACTTCCACACCGCGTGCCGCATGCTCGAGAGCACCAGCGAGGCCCCCGACGCCGAGCCGGAGCCGGAGTTCTTCCTCGCCACCCAGGACAACGAGGGCGGCGAGGGCCCGGACTTCGTCGAGATCACCGTGTCCGGCATGCCGACCGCGGGCACCGCGCAGTGCGCCGTGTGGGCCGGTGACGGGTCGCACCGCATCCCGATGATGCAGCGCGCGGACCAGACCCCGGCCTTCGACGCGGTCCGCATCACCGTCGAGTGAGCAGGAACGATCAGGCGAGGCCGATGTCGGCCAGGCCGAGCAGCGCGCGGTAGCGCAACCCCTCGGCCTCGATCGCCTCCCGGGCACCGGTGTCGCGGTCCACCACGGTCGCGACACCGGTGACCTCTGCTCCGGCCTCCTGCACCGCGCGGACGGCCGTGAGCACCGAGTTGCCGGTCGTCGAGGTGTCCTCCACGACGAGCACCTTGCGGCCGGCGATGTCCGGCCCCTCGATGCGCCGCTGCATCCCGTGCTTCTTGGTGTCCTTGCGGACGACGAACGCGTCGACCGGGGGCGTCTCGGGTGCGACGGCCCGCTCGGCGGCGGCCGCGTGCAGCACGGCGTCGGCCACCGGGTCGGCGCCCAGGGTGAGGCCGCCGACCGCGGAGTACTCCCAGTCGGCCGTGAGCACCCGCAGCAGCCGCCCGACCAGCGGTGCGGCGCGGTGGTCGAGGGTCACCCGGCGCAGGTCGATGTAGTAGTCGGCCTCGGCGCCGGACGACAGCGTGACCCGCCCGTGCACCACGCCCAGCTCCCGGACGAGCGCCGCGAGCTGCTCCCGCTCGGTGTCCGCGCTCATCGCTCACCCGCGGCGATCACCCGCCGCAGCACCGGCCGCGGCAGCAGGTCGATCAGGGCGGCGAGCACCTTGTACTGCGGGCTCGGCACGGATACCACCTTCCCCCTCGCCAGGTCGGCGAGACATTCCTCCACGACGCGCTCCGCGTCCAGCCACAGCGGCCCGCGGCGCGCACCCACGTCCAAACCCGCGCGCTCGTGGAACTCCGTGCGCACGAAGCCGGGGCACAGCACGAGCGCCCGCACCCCGGTGCCGGCGAGCGAGGCCGCGAGGCCCTCGGTGAAGACCGTGACCCACGCCTTCTCGGCGGTGTAGGTCGAGCGGCTGCCGGTGACCAGGCCCAGCATGCTCGCCACGTTGATCACGGCGCCACGGCCCCGTTCGACCATGCCGGGCAGTGCGGCCCGCGTCAGCTGCAGCACGGCGGTGACGTTCAGGTCGTGCTGGGCGAGCAGCGCGGCCGGGTCGGCCTTCAGGAACGACCTCCCCTGGGCGGCCCCGGCGTTGTTGACCAGCAGGTCGACCGGCGCCGCATCGGCGGCCAGCCGCTCCGCGACGCGCTCGCGCCCCTCGGCGGTCGAGAGGTCGGCGGCCAGCACCTCCGCGGACACCCCGCGCTCGCGGTGCCGGGCGGCGGCCGCCTCCAACCGGCCGCGGTCGCGCGCGACGAGCACGAGGTCCCGGCCGTCCCGGGCGAGCCGCTCGGCGAACGCGGCCCCGATGCCGGACGTCGCACCGGTGATGAGCGCTGTGGGCACGGCCCGACCCTACTTCTTCCGCTCGGGCACGCTGTGGATCTCGTGGCCGACGCGGCCACGGCGCTGAACCGCGCCGGTCACTCCTTGCGCAGGCGGACGCCCAGGCCCTGCTCGAGCGCGGTGGCGAACTCGGCGAGGTCGGCGAGCAGGTCCTGCACGCGCTCGACGCTGGAGCCGAGCGGCGCGGTGGCCAGCACCCACGACTCCTCGCCCCACAGGAGCTCGACATCGTCGCCGAGGGCGTCGGCGGCCGTGGCGAGGCGCGGGGTGAGCAGCGGGCGGACCGCCGCGGCGTCGGAGACGAACGCGTACCGCTCGCCGACCGGCTGAAGCAGGTCGAGCCCGGCGTCGTCGGGCAGCGGGGCCGACGGGAGCCGCAGCTCGACGGCCGCGGGAAGCGGCTCCTGCAGCTGGACGGCCACCAGGATCGAGGTCAGGCGCCCGGCCTGTTCGTGGTCGAACACGTACGCCATGCGGGGCCCGTCCGGGGTGGGCACGTCGCCGCTGATCAGGTTGCGGGCCACGCCGGGGCCGCCCTGGTGGATGGTGCCGTAGCGCCAGCGGCTCGGGAGCACCGGATCGGTGTCCAGGAACTCCCAGCCGCGCATGGCGGCCCACCGCTTCCGGTCCTTCGCCCCGGAGCCGCGACGGCTGTCGATCAGCAGCAGAGCTGCGCCGATCAACAGCGCGATCACGGCGATGACGAACCACACCGTCGACGAGAGACCCACGGTCGAGCAGCGTAGCCCGGTACCGGCCCGACGAGCGGCAACGCCACGCATGATCGGGCCGGGCATCGGTCCCGGCCCGATCGCGTCAGCTCGTGGCGACCGGCATGCCCCGGCCGACGATCAGGGCGCCGGTGCCGCCCTCGGCCATGGGGTCGAGGTCGACCCGCACGGTGTCGCCCTCGCGGATCTCGCCGGCCAGCAGCTCCTTGGCCAGCTGGTCGCCGATCGCGGTCTGCACCAGCCTGCGCAGCGGCCGCGCCCCGTAGACCGGGTCGAAGCCGTTCATGGCCAGCCACTCCCGGCCGGCGTCGGTGACCTGCAGGGTCAGCCTGCGCTTGGCCAGCCGCTCCCGCAGCCGGTCGAGCTGGATGTCGACGATCGCCGTGAGCTCCTCGGTCGACAGCGAGTGGAAGACCACGACGTCGTCGAGCCGGTTCAGGAACTCCGGCTTGAAGTGCTGGCGCACGATCGTCATCACCGCATCCTTGCGGCCCTGGTCGTCGAGCGCCGGGTCGGCGATGGCCTGCGAGCCCAGGTTCGACGTGAGCACGAGGATCGTGTTGCGGAAGTCGACCGTGCGGCCCTGGCCGTCGGTGAGCCGCCCGTCGTCGAGCACCTGCAGCAGGATGTCGAAGACGTCCGAGTGCGCCTTCTCGACCTCGTCGAACAGCACCACCGAGTACGGGCGCCTGCGGACCGCCTCGGTGAGCTGACCGCCCTGGTCGTAGCCGACGTAGCCGGGCGGGGCACCGACGAGGCGGGCCACCGAGTGCTTCTCGGAGTACTCGCTCATGTCGATGCGGATCATCGCCCGCTCGTCGTCGAACAGGAACTCGGCGAGGGCCTTGGCCAGCTCGGTCTTGCCGACGCCGGTGGGCCCGAGGAACAGGAACGAGCCGGTGGGCCGGTTCTCGTCGGAGATGCCCGCCCGGGCGCGGCGCACGGCGTCGGAGACGGCGCGCACGGCCTCGGTCTGGCCGACGACGCGCTTGGCGAGTTCGTCCTCCATCCGCAGCAGCTTGGCGGTCTCGCCCTCGAGCAGCCGCCCGGCCGGGATGCCGGTCCACGCGGAGACGACGTCGGCGACGTCGTCCGGGCCGACCTCCTCCTTCAGCATCACGTCGCCGTCGGGTGCCGTGTTGGCCGTGGCCTCGGCGAGCTTCTTCTCCAGCGCCGGGATGCGCCCGTAGCGCAGCTCGGCGGCCTTGCCCAGGTCGCCGTCGCGCTCGGCGCGCTCCGACTCGCCGCGGAGCGCCTCGAGCTGCTCCTTCAGCTCGCGCACCGACTCGATGGCCTTCTTCTCGTTCTGCCACCGGGCGGTGAGGGCCGACAGCTCCTCCCGCTTCTCGGCCAGCTCGGCGCGCAGCGCCTCGAGCCGCTCGCGGGACGCCGGGTCGTCCTCCTTCTCCAGCGCCATCTCCTCGATCTCCAGCCGGCGCACGGCGCGTTCGACGCTGTCGATCTCGACGGGCCGGGAGTCGATCTCCATCCGCAGCCGGGACGCGGCCTCGTCGACGAGGTCGATCGCCTTGTCCGGCAGGAACCGCGCGGTGATGTAGCGGTCGGACAGGGTGGCGGCGGCCACGAGCGCGGCGTCGGTGATCCGCACACCGTGGTGGACCTCGTAGCGCTCCTTGAGCCCGCGCAGGATGCCGACGGTGTCCTCCACCGACGGCTCACCCACCAGCACCTGCTGGAAGCGGCGCTCCAGCGCGGGGTCCTTCTCGATGCGCTCGCGGTACTCGTCGAGCGTGGTGGCGCCGACCATCCGCAGCTCGCCGCGGGCGAGCATCGGCTTGATCATGTTGCCGGCGTCCATCGCGCCCTCGCCGGTGGCGCCCGCCCCGACGATCGTGTGCAGCTCGTCGATGAACGTGATGATCTGCCCGGCCGACTCGGTGATCTCCTTCAGGACGGCCTTGAGCCGCTCCTCGAACTCACCGCGGTACTTCGCGCCCGCGACCATCGCGCCCAGGTCGAGCGACACGACCCGCTTGCCGCGCAGGGACTCCGGGACGTCCCCGGCGACGATGCGCTGGGCGAGGCCCTCGACGATGGCGGTCTTGCCGACGCCCGGCTCACCGATCAGCACCGGGTTGTTCTTGGTGCGCCGCGACAGCACCTGCACGACGCGGCGGATCTCGGCGTCACGCCCGATCACCGGGTCGAGCTCGCCCTTGCGCGCCCGCTCGGTGAGGTCGACGCCGTACTTCTGCAACGCCTGGTAGGTGCCCTCCGGGTCGGGGCTCGTGACCCGGGCCGACCCGCGGACCTTCGTGAAGGCCTCCCGCAGGGCGTCGGGGGTGGCACCGTGGCGGCGCAGCAGGTCGGCGACCTGGCTGGGAGCCGTGGCGAGGCCGACCAGAAGGTGCTCGGTGGAGACGTACTCGTCGCCCATCTCGGTGGCGAGGCGCTGGGCGGCGTTGATCGCGGCGATCGCCTCGCGGGAGAGCTGGGGAGCGCTCACCGTCGAGCCCGACGCCGAGGGCAGCCGGTTGGACAGCTGGTTGAGGTCGTTGCGCACCGCTGCGGCGTCGGCACCGACGGCGGCCAGCAGCGGCCCAGCGATACCGTCGGTCTGGGCCAGCAGCGCGCCGAGCAGGTGCACGGGGCCCACGTCCGGGTTGCCGGCGAGCGTCGCCGCCTGCGCCGCGGCCGAGATGGCCTGCTGCGTCTTGGTGGTGGGGTTGAAGGAATCCATCCCCTCGGGTCCTCCTGCACGTGGTCCGTCAGGGCACCATCGTGCCCGTCGATACCAACAACGTCAGGAAAGTTGAGTGTGTTCCACTCAAGGTTGGTTCGTTTCGTGCGTTGTGCCGGTGCGGGTCAGCCGAGCGCGGAGTTCACCACCGCCGTGTCCGCGACCTGCTCGAACCGGATCGCCTTGCCCGCGCGGAAGTGCCACACGTGCACCGCCCGCGCCTGCATGGACCGGCCGGTCGCCCGGTAGGTGCCCCGGTAGGTGAGCACCACCGCGATCGCGTCCCCGGTCCCGATGAACTCCTCGGCCTCGACCGCGAACCCGGCCCACTCGGCGCCGATGCGCCGGAACACGCCGTCCAGCACGGCCTGGGGCCCGCGGTAGGTGCCCGCGTACGGCGAGCCCGCCGCCCCGACCCACTCGACGTCCCGGTCGAGCAGCGCGAGCACCGTCGGGATGTCGCCGTTCGCGTACGCCGCGTACCCGGCGCGCAGCGCCGCGACGTTGTCGATCGCCGCGCCCGCGGCGGCCTGGTCGGTGCTCATGGGTCCTCCTCGTCCCCGGCGTTGTTCCCGCTCCGGCTGCCGCCCAGCGTGGCGCCGTGGGGCCACACGGGCACAGTCGCAGAACTGCGTACCCCGGGACCGGGCCCGATCAGCCGACGACGGTGTTGAGCACCGCGGTGTCGTCGATGCTCTCGTAGCGGGTGATCCGCCCGTCCCTGAACCGGTACAGGTGAACGAACCGGGACGTCATCGACTTCCCGGTCGACCGGTACGTGCCACGGCAGGTGCCGAGCACCGCGACCGCATCCCCGGACGCGATGTACTCCTCCGGCTCCACGTGGAACTCCGCCCACTCGGACGCGACCCGGCCGAACACCCCGGCCGCGACGTCCTCCGGCCCGACGAACGTGCCCGCGAACGGGCCGCCGGACGCCTCCACCCACCGCACGTCCGGGTCCAGCAGCGCGAGCACGATCGGGACGTCCCAGGACTCGAACGCCGCGTACCCCGTGCGCAGCACCGCCACGTTCCGCGCCGCGGCGTCATCCGCGGCCGCGCCGGTGGTCCGCTCGGTCATCACCACGTCCCTCCCTCACCGCGTCGGGCGCGCCTCGTCGGAAGGACACTCGGAAAAGGGCGGCGCAGCGCTAGCGGTGGGCGCTCGACGGCGTGCCCGCCGTCCACCGCCCCACCAGGGCGTCCGGGCGCTCGAAGGGCCGTTGGACGGCCGCCCCCGGGTTAAGCTGGCCCGCGAGGACCCCGGTCCCGGCTCCCCGTTCCGACGAGCAGGAAGACACCGGCCTTCATGACCGCTGAACAGTTGCTCACCGCTGACCTGTCCGGCATCGGCGAGCCCCGCGGTGAAGAGCACGGAAGAGCGCGGCTCATCAGGGACAGCTGGGCGCAGATCGAACCGGACGTCGACGAGCTGGGGCGGCTGTTCTACGCCAACCTGTTCCGCATCGCCCCCGAGACCCGCGACCTGTTCCCGGTCAACCTGCAGGTGCAGCGCAGCCGGCTCGTGCGCGCGCTCGTGCACGTCGTGCAGATGATCGACCGGCCGGACGAGCTCACGCCCTTCCTCGAGCAGCTCGGCCGCGACCACCGCAAGTTCGGCGTGGTCGCGCGGCACTTCGAGGCCGTCGGCGAGGCGCTGTTCGCCGCGCTCGCCGACACAGCGGGCCCCGTCTGGACCCCCGAGGTGCGCGAGGCCTGGGTCCACGCCTACGAGTTCGTGTCCGGCGCCATGCGCACCGCGGTCGAGTCCGAGCGCGGCCCCGCCACGTGGTTCGGCGAGGTGGTCGCCCACGAGCGCATCGGCTGGGACATCGCGATCATCACCGTGCAGGCCCCCGAACCGATCCCCTACCGGGCGGGCCAGTACCTGAGCGTCGAGGTCCCACAACGGCCGCGGCTGTGGCGCTACCTCTCGCCCGCCAACGCCCCCCGCGAGGACGGCACGCTGGACTTCCACGTCCGCGCCGTCGAGGGCGGGTGGGTCAGCCGCGCGATCGTCGCCCACACCAACATCGGCGACACCTGGCGCTTCGGCTCGCCGATGGGCCGGATGCACGTCGACCCCGGCACCGGGCGCGAGGTGCTGATGGTCTGCGGCGGCACCGGCGTCGCCCCCATGAAGGCGCTGCTGGAGGACATCGCGCAGCGTCCCGAGCAGCCCCGGACGCAGGTCTTCGTCGGCGGCCGCACCTGGGACGACCTCTACGACTTCACGAGCCTGCGCAAGTTCTCCTACAGCAACACCTGGCTCGACGTGATCCCCGTCGTCGAGGAGGACGACGGCGCCTCGGGCGCCGAGCGCGGCACCCTCGCCGACGTCGTCACCCGGTACGGGGCGTGGGCCGACCACGACGTGCTGGTCTGCGGCTCGCCCGCGATGATCCGGGCCACCGTCTCCCGGATGCTGGTCGCGGGCACCCCGCTGGACCGGATCAAGTACGACCCGTTCACGGTGGACTGACCTGGCGTTCGCGCGGCGCAGTCCGGGTTCCGCGGGTCCGGGTCGGGCGCGCCCGACGGGGCGCCGCCCGACTTCGTGCCGCCGGAGGGAGCGGGAACCGGCCGCCCGGCCGCCGACGGCCGGTCAGCCGCGCGGCTTCGGCCGCCAGACGACGAGCGCCTGGCGGCGGTCGACCGGGACCAGCTCGCGCCGGTACGAGGCGTGCACCGCCGCGGCAGCCTCCTCGGCGGCGACCCGGGCGGCGGCGAGCTCCCGTTCCAGCTCCTCCACGCGGTTGCGCAGCTCGTCGATCGTCTGTTCCAGCTCAATGATCCGCTTGATGCCCGCGAGGTTGACGCCCTCCTGCTGGGAGAGCCGCTGCACCTCGCGGAGCAGGGCGATGTCACGCGGCGAGTACCGCCGTCCACCGCCCGCGGCCCGGCCGGGGCTCACCAGGCCCAGCCGGTCGTAGCTGCGCAGCGTCTGGGCGTGCAGGCCCGCGAGCTCGGCCGCTACGGAGATCACGAACATGGGGCTGTCCATGTCCGCGCCCGGCGGGAGCCCGCGGCCGTCAGTCGTCATCGCGCACCTCCGAACAGGTCAGCCCGCGGGTCGAAGTCCTTCGTGGCTTCGGCGTACGACTGCAACGCCTCGACGGCCTTGTCGTCGAGCCGCGACGGCACGGCCAGCTCGACGGTGACGAGCAGGTCGCCGGCCTTGCCCTTGCGCTGCACCCCGCGCCCGCGCACCCGGAACGTGCGCCCGCTCGCCGTGCCCGGCGGGATCCGCAGCGTGACGGTGGAGTCCAGCGTGGGCACGGTGATCGTGCTGCCGAGCGCGAGCTCCGGGTAGCTGACCGGAACGGTGAGGGTGATGTCGTCCGGGTTGCGCTCCGACCGGCCGAAGATCCGATGCGGGGTGACGTGCACCCTCACGTACAGGTCCCCAGCGGGCGCGCCGCCGCGGCCCGGTTCGCCCTGCCCCTTGAGCCGGATCTGCTGCCCGTCCTGCACCCCGGGCGGGATGCGCACGGTGATCGTGCGGGTGCGGGTGCTCATGCCCTCGCCACCGCATTCGGGGCAGGGGTCGTCGATGATCCGGCCCGTGCCGCGGCAGTCGCGGCACGGCTCGGAGAACGCGAACGCGCCCTGGCTGCGGCTGACCAGACCGACGCCGCCGCACGTGGGGCAGGTGCGCGGGGTGCTCCCCGGCCGCGCCCCGGTGCCGCCACAGCGTTCGCAGCGACCCGGCGAGGTCAGCCGCAGCTGCACCTCGGCGCCGCGCACGGCGTCGACGAAGTCGATCCGCAGCTCGCTCTCGACGTCGGCGCCCCGCCGGCTGCGCGTGGTCGTGGTGGTGCCCGCGCCCCGGCCGCCGAACAGACCGCCGAACAGGTCACCGAGTCCACCGGCGCCGGAGGCGCCCCCGAACAGGTCGTTCAGGTCGAAGCCGGGGCCGGCGGCGGTCCCGAACCCACCCGGGAACCCGCCGCCGGCGAACCGGCCGCCACCACCGGCGAAGAGCGCGCGCGTCTCGTCGTACTCGCGACGCTTCTTCTCGTCGGACAGCACCCCGTACGCCTCGGAGACCCTCTTGAACCGGGCCTCGGCCTCGGCGTCGCCGGGGTTGGCATCCGGGTGCAGCTCACGGGCGAGCCTCCGGTACGCCTTCTTGATCTCGTCGGCCGAAGCGTCGGGGGGCACGCCCAGCTCGCGGTAGTAGTCCTTCTCGATCCAGTCCCGCTGGGTCACCCCGCCTCCTTCCCGTTGATCAGGGCTCTTCGGCCGGATCGGTCGTCGTGCTGGTGCCGTCCTCCTCGCTCCGGTCGGCGGACCCCAGTTCGTCGGGGCGGTCGGCCACCGCGACCATCGCCGGCCGCAGCACGCGGTCGGCGATGCGGTAGCCGCGGCGCAGCACCGAGGAGATCACGGTGACGGTCGGCCCGTCCACGGTGCTCGGCTCGTGCTGCACCGCCTCGTGCACGGACGGGTCGAACGGCTCGCCCTCCATCCCGAACGGCTCGAGGCCGAGCTTCTGCGTGACGGCCACCAGCTTGTCGGCCACCGCCTTGAACGGACCGGTGAGATCACCGTGGGCCTCGGCGCGCTCGATGTCGTCGAGCACGGTGACCAGCTCGGACATGAGCTGCACGCGCGCGTTGATCTGCACGTTCTCCCGGTCGCGCTCCACGCGGCGCCGGTAGTTGGCGTACTCGGCGGTGACCCGCTGCAGGTCGGCCGTGCGCTCGGCGACCTGAGCGGCGAGCTCCGCTGCGGCGACGGCGTCCGGCCCGGTCGCCTCCCCAGCCTGCTGCTCGGGTGTGGCGTCGGGGCCGCCCCCGGCCGACTCCTCGGCCGGAGAGCGCACCTCGCCGGTCACCGGGTCGATCCGGCGCCGGTCCCGGACCACGACCCGCTCCCCGTCGCCGTTCTCGACAGCGTCGTTGCGGTTGTCGTGGTCACTCACTTCTTGTCCTTCTCCTCGTCGACGATCTCGGCGTCCACGACATCGTCAGAGCCGCCGGCCTGCTGGCCGCCGGCCTGGCTCGCGCCACCGGTGGCGGCCCCGGCCGCACCGTCGGCGCCGGCCTGCTGGTAGAGGGCCGAACCCATCTTCTGGGACTCGGTGGCGAGCTTCTCCATGGCCGACTTGACGGCCTCGATGTCGGTGCCCTTCAGCGCCGACTGGACGTCGCCGATCGCGCGGTTCACCGAGTCCTTCACGTCGGCCGAGAGCTTCTCGTCGTTCTCCTTGATGAACTTCTCGGTCTGGTAGACGAGAGTCTCGGCCTGGTTGCGGGTCTCGGCCTCCTCACGCCGCTTCTTGTCCTCGGCGGCGTGCTGCTCGGCCTCGCGCATCATGCGCTCGATCTCCTCCTTCGGCAGGGAGGAGCCACCGGTGATCGTCATGGCCTGGCTCTTGCCGGTGCCCAGGTCCTTCGCGGACACGTTGACGATGCCGTTGGCGTCGATGTCGAAGGAGACCTCGATCTGCGGCACGCCCCGGGGAGCCGGCGGGATGCCGGTCAGCTCGAACATGCCGAGCTTCTTGTTGTAGGCCGCGATCTCGCGCTCGCCCTGGTAGACCTGGATCTGCACCGACGGCTGGTTGTCCTCGGCCGTGGTGAAGATCTCCGACCGGCGGGTGGGGATCGTGGTGTTGCGCTCGATGAGCTTGGTCATCACACCGCCCTTGGTCTCGATGCCGAGCGAGAGCGGGGTGACGTCGAGCAGCAGAACGTCCTTGACCTCGCCCTTCAGCACACCGGCCTGCAGGGCGGCACCGACGGCGACGACCTCGTCCGGGTTGACGCCCTTGTTCGGCTCCTTGCCACCGGTGAGCTCCTTGACCAGGTCGGTGACCGCCGGCATGCGGGTGGAGCCGCCGACGAGCACGACGTGGTCGATGTCGCCGACCGAGATGCCCGCGTCCTTGATCACCTGGTGGAACGGCGCGCGGGTGCGGTCCAGCAGGTCGGAGGTGATCCGCTGGAACTCGGCGCGCGAGAGCGTCTCGTCGAGGAACAGCGGGTTCTTGTCGGCGTCGACCGTGATGTAGGGCAGGTTGATCGTCGTGGTCGACTGGCTCGACAGCTCGATCTTGGCCTTCTCCGCGGCCTCGCGCAGCCGCTGCATCGCCATCCGGTCCTTGGTCAGGTCGATGCCGTGGCTGCTCTTGAACCGCTCGACGAGCCAGTTGATGATCCGCTCGTCCCAGTCGTCGCCACCGAGGTGGTTGTCACCGTTGGTGGCCTTGACCTCGACGACGCCCTCGCCGATCTCCAGCAGCGACACGTCGAAGGTGCCACCACCGAGGTCGAAGACCAGGATGGTCTGCTCCTTCTCGCCCTTGTCCAGCCCGTAGGCCAGCGCGGCCGCGGTCGGCTCGTTGACGATCCGGAGCACGTTCAGGCCGGCGATCTGGCCGGCCTCCTTGGTGGCCTGGCGCTGGGCGTCCTCGAAGTACGCCGGGACGGTGATCACCGCGTCGGTGACCTCCTCACCCAGGTACGCCTCGGCGTCGCGCTTCAGCTTCTGCAGCACGCGCGCGCTGATCTCCTGCGCGCGGTAACGCTTGCCGTCGATCTCCGGCGTCGTCCAGTCGCTACCGATGTGGCGCTTGACGGACCGGAAGGTCCGGTCCGCGTTCGTCACGGCCTGGTTCTTCGCCGACTGACCGACGAGCACCTCGCCGTTGCGGGCGAACGCGACGACCGACGGGGTGGTGCGCGCACCCTCGGCGTTGGCGATGACCGTGGGTTCGCCGCCCTCGAGGACGGCAACGCAAGAGTTGGTGGTCCCGAGGTCGATACCGACCGCACGAGCCATGGTGTTGTGCCTCCGATGGTGGTGGACTTGAGCTGCCGTCGCTCAAGTTTGCCACGGGCGAATCGGGGGACCGCGCCCGCGCCTTGAGCCAGCTTCACTCAACTTGCTGCCCGGTCCAACGTACGGGTGCGCGCTCGTGTTCCCCGGGCGACCCGGGTCACCGTCGCGCCGGGGTGGGTGGAGGCCGCGCTCGCGCCTACAGCGGGGCGGCCGGGCGGGGTTCGACGCGGCCCGCCGAGGCGGGCGGCAGCGGGTCGGGGATCGGGGCGAGCACGCGGTGGTGCTCGGGGTCGGCCACCACGTTCTCGTCCGCGTCGTAGTACTCCAGCTGCCCGTCCGGACCGAGCTCGGCGTGGTAACCGGCGGCGGCGAGCTGCTCCTCGTCGAGGTCGACCAGCGCCTCCCAGCGGCTCGGCACGACCTTGTAGTCCGGCCACGGCAGGTGTCCGTACGCATCGTGGAGGTCCGCGAGCAACCCGACGAACACCTGCTGCCACCGCAGGGGCATCGACTGCGCGAGCGAGCGCGGCACCACGAGGTGGTCGGGCGTGGCGCCGGGCGCCGGCCGGTCGAGGTAGTCCTGGACGGGCGTGGTGGATGCCGGGACGGAGCCTTCGGGGGGCATTGCTACTCCTGCGATACGGATGTCCGAACGCGACAGTATCGACACCGCTACACGGTGTTCGGCGTGGTGCCCGGGCGCGTGGCGAGCGGCACGAGTTCGGAGTAGTTCCACGGCACCGACCGCACCCGCACCCGCTCACCCGTGTACGGGGCCTCCACCATCTGGCCGTTCCCCAGGTACATCGTGACGTGGTGGATCGTCGACGGGTCCGACGGATCCGTCGCGTAGAACAGCAGGTCACCCGGCTGGGCCTCGGAGATCGGGACGTGCCCGCCCGCGTAGAACTGCTGGCGCGACACGCGCGGCAGGTTGATGCCCGCCGCCTGGTAAGCCCGCAGTACCAGCCCCGAGCAGTCGTAGGTGTTCGGGCCGGTGGCACCCCAGACGTAGGGCTTGCCGACCTCGCGGAGCGCGAACTCGATCGCCGCCCGGGCCACTCCCTCCGGCAGCTCGGCGGTGCGCCCGCAGCCCGTCGGGTCGGCGACGTCGGCGAGCTCGCGCACCAGGTCGGCGGCGAGGCCCTCCCACTTGGCGTAGGCGTCGGGGAAGGCCGACCGCTGCACGGTCTGGGCCGCCACGGTGACCGGCATGGACTCCCAGCCCGGGACCTCCAGGAGACGCTCGATGAAGATCCGCGTCGCGTACACCGGGTCGGTGACCTGCGCGGGCGTCCCCCACCCCTGGGAGGGCCGCTGCTGGAACAGCCCGAGCGAGTCGCGGTCGCCGTAGTTGATGTTGCGGAGGGTCGACTCCTGCATCGCGGTGGCCAGCGCGATCAGCCACGCCCGCGGCGGTGCCCCCATCTCGCGGGCGACCCCGATGATCGTGGCCGCGTTGCGCCGCTGCTCATCGCTCAGGTCGCCGATCCGGGTGCCCGCCCGGCTGCCGGCCAGCGGGCCCACCGGCGCGCGCACGGTGGGGTCGCACGCGCCATAGCTCTGCCTGCCGCCACCGAGGCCCCCGGTGCTCACGGTGAAGGCGATGAAGCCCACCCCGAGGAAGAGGCCGAGCGCCGTCACGAACACGACGACCGGCACGAGCAGCCGCAGCGGACGCAGGGCACGCATCGGGTGCGCGCCTCATTCCCGGTCGTAGCCGGCGACCCGCCAACCGTCCTCGGTCTGCACGACCAGCACGATCAGCGTGAGCCGGTCCGTCGGCACCTCGACCTGCACCGAGCGCGGGGCGACCCGGACGGCGCGGGGCTCGCCGGTGACCCGGGTGGCCGGGATGTTCTCCGGGTCGACCCCGGCCAGCACGCCGAGGTACTCGTCGGTGGTCGTGCTGCGCAGCCCGTCCAGCCACTCCTGCGCGCTGGTGCCCTCCGGGGGACGCACCCACGCCGCCGCCCAGCGGGCGGCCACCTCGACCGCCGCCCTCGGCGCCGCCGACGGGGGCAGCTGGGTGGGGGTGAGCGCGGGCACCGGCGGCAGCGCGGTGCGGGTGGGGGTGCCCGCGACGCCGGGTCCGCGCCCGAGCGGCCCCGGCCCGTCGCCCGGGTCGGTGGCGCCGCCGACCCCGGTGCGCGCGGGGGTGACCGCCGCGATCGCGAACGTCGCACCGACCACCAGGGCGACCACGAAGGCCGCGGTGACCGCGAGCCGGAGCGGTGAACGCAGCGGCCACGTCCACACCGCCCGGTACGCCGCGGACCGGCCGTGCGAGGTCCTAATCGGCACGGCCGCCGCCGGGGGAGATCACGGTCTGGTCCGACCGGGGCCGGTAGATCCGGTAGACGGGCACGCCGTCGACGATCTCCGCCTGCACCGGGCGGACGCCACCCGGGCGCAGCGGCACCGCGTCGGGCCTGCGGTAGATCACGCGGTCGTCCACCTCGCCCGCGTCGCCCCAGTTCGGCACGCCGCCGGTGGTGACCGCGTCGTCGGGCGGGGCGGGCAGGGCGGCGCGGCGCACGGTGGGCACCGCGGTGGGCTCGGGCGGCTCCGCGTTCGCGCCGCGCGGCGCAGGCACGTCGGCGGTGGTCGCGGACACGCGCACGGCGGAGTCCGCCTCCGGCCGGGCGCCCTCGGCCCGGCGGGCGGCGGCCATGGCCCCGCGCCGCTCCTCCCACCAGCGGGTCTGTCGGTCGTCGGCGTCCGGGGCGCCGCGCACGCGCTGCCACACCCGCGACAGGGGTCCGGTGCCCGCGCCCGGCACGATGCCGCCGAACTGCTCGCGGGTGAGCGACACCATCGACACCAGCCGCCGGAACGGCCGCGAGACCGCCCACATCACCACCGTGACGACGCCGGTGACGAGCAGCGCGAGCCACAGGTCGATGCCGGAACCCGGCCGGAAGAGCGACACCACCAGCAGCGCGTGCAGGCCGGCGAGCGCGCCGACCACGAGCGTGTTGACGATGGCCGCGCCGGCGACCCGCAGCAGGGCGGGCATGATGTCCGGCTTCAGGATCGCGATGACGGCGATGGCGGGCGCGGTCATCACCATCAGCCGCAGCACCAGCATCGCCACCAGCACCAGCACCTTGGACATGAGCTGGAACAGCGCGATGCACACCGCCTGGACGACCGCCAGCACGCCCGCGCCGATGCGGCTGCCGGCCTCGCCCTGGAAGTAGGGGTACCGGTCGCCCATGCGGGCGGCGATCGCGGCGAACTCGGCCTTCTTCTGCTCGGCCAGGACCTGCGTGTCGCGGCCCTCCGCGACCTCCGCCTTCGTGAACGTCTGCGCCCGCAGCAGGTCGCGGCCCAGCTCCTGGGCCTGCGGCACGTCCGGCGAGCCGAACTCGCCGCGCAGCCAGTTCTGGTAGATCACCTGGTCGACGAGCACCGTCGGCAGCGTGTCCCGGGTGCCGAGGCCGACCTGGCCGAGGAAGCCCTCCTGCATCTGCGTCACGCCGTCGAGCAGCAGGCCGTCGGCCGCCTTCGCCCAGTCGAGCGGGGCGAGGTAGGCCGCCGACCCGACGACGAGCGCCACCACGGCGAGCGCGGCCCGCTGGGTCTGGCGCGCCAGGTCGCCCCGCAGCGCCAGCACCAGCAGGATCACGGCCAGCAGCAACAGCACCGGGCCGACGAAGGTGGTGAACACCGCGTCGTACATGGCGCGGGTGCCGTCGCTGATCAGCTGGTCGAGCGGGGAGAGCAGCTCGCCGCCGCCGGCGATGAGGTAGTGCGCCCAGTTGACCCCGCCGACCATGAACTTCGCGACGTTGAGCGCCTGGTTGCCCAGCCAGGTGTCGGTGGTGGTCGCCGGGTTGAGCGCGGCGCCCGCGCAGCCGATGTCGTAGTTGTGCCAGACGAGCCCGGCGTAGCCGACCTCGCGGTAGACGCTGCCGAGCTCGCCGTGGCTCGCCCGGGGCGGGTCGAGCGAGCCGACGAGCCCCGTGCCGGGCCGGTCCGGCTCCGGCGACTCCTTGCAGTCGAACCCCTGGCCGAACGCGGGCTGCCCGATCAGGATCGAGCCGCCCACCAGCCCGGCGACGACCAGCACCGCCATCCGCCTGCGCGGACGCGCGCCGTGCTGCGCCGCGCGGCGGCGCGCCCTGCGGCGCAGGACCACCGCGACCGCGCCTGCGATCACCAAGGCGACCGGCAGCCATCCCGCGGCTGCCGGGGTGGCTGCGGACATCACCGACGGGCCTCCCCGGCCGCGTGGACGCGCCCGGTCACCGACCGGTCGTCCGGCGCGGCGGAGGGCTCGTCGTCCAGGTCCGTGCCCGGGTCGACGTCGCCCAGCAGGTCGAGGTCCTCGTCGCGGCGCAGCTGGACCGCGCCGCCGTTCCGGATGGGTGCGGGCCGCGCGGCCTCGAGCGCGCCGCCGTCCGGAGCGTCGAGCTCGGGCTCGTCGAGGTCGTCGCCGAGGTCGATCGTGGGCGCCGCCACGCGGCCGAGCACCGCGGGGCGCGCGGGCGCCGGCTCCGCGGGCGGGCGCACCGGGGGCGCGGTGACCGCGGGCGTCCCGCGCACCGAGATCCGGTTGGCGTCCGGGTTGGTGTCGAGGGCCTGCCGGACGTGCTCCAGGTGCGGCGCCTCGAGGTCGATCCGGATCTTCTCCACGCCGCCGTGGCCGTCGGCGAAGATGAACTGGCGCGGGGTGTCGTCGGGCCGGTCGTCGTCGCGCGGGCGCGGCGAGAGGGTGCCGAGCATCTGCTCGTAGCCGACGCCGGTGGGCACCTTGAGCAGCCGCAGCGCGTCGCGTTGCGCCTCCTCGTCGTCGGTGCGGCCCACGAACACCGCGTTGACCAGCGAGGCGAACCCGGAGACGCGCAGCAGGTCGCCCGCGAGCTGCGAGGCGAAGAGCGCGCGGACGTTGAACTTGCGGGAGTCGCGGGCGAGCCGGTCGATCAGCACCTTGCCCGTGGGCACCTGGGACAGGAAGTGCGTCTCGTCCAGCGCCACGCCCTTGCGCAGGTTGCGGTCGGCGTCGTAGATCGTGCGCTGGGTGAGCCAGGACGCGAGGTTGAGCAGCTCGACCGCGAGCGCCTCGGCGTCGGTCCACTCCTCGCGCGGGCTGCCCGGGCGCGGCAGCGTCATGCCCTGCATCGTGAGGACCGTGAGGCGGTAGTCGCGGTCGGCCTGCCACGGGTCCTCGCGGGAGGTGTCCGGGAAGAGCAGGGCGGCCTGGGGCAGTTCCCGTCGCTCCGACAGGAAGTCGGCCACCACGCCGGCGTGCTCCTCGCCGTCGCGGGCGTGCCTGCGCAGGACGTCGATGACCTGGCCGGGGTGGCGGTCGGGGGCGCCGCCGACCTCCCGCACGGCGCGCAGCAGCACGATCCGCGTCTGCGGCAGCCGCGCGACGTCGTAGGGCAGCAGGCCGGTGAGGACGTCGAGGACGAGCCGGCGGCGGGTGGCCGCGGCCAGCGACCGCTCCCGGCGCCAGGCCCGCTCGGGGTCCTCCTCGTCGGCGAAGTGCTCCAGCTTCGGCTCGGCGACGACCCGGTAGGGGTTGAGGATGCCCGGGTCGGCGCGCAGCAGGTTGATGTGGCGGGAGAACGGGGCGAGCTCGGGGAGGCGGGTCAGCCGCGCGAGCGGGCCGGACGGGTCCAGCAGCGTCCAGCGCGCCCCGGCGCGCAGCGTCTTGTAGGTGATGAGGCCGGTCAGGAACGACTTCCCGGACCCGAGGCCGCCGACCACCGCCGTGAGCCCGGACGCCCGGCGGACCTCCTGGGCGAGCCACGGGTCCCACGCCACCGGCCGCCGGGTGGCCGTGCAGGTCTCGCCGATCATGATGCCGCGCCGGTCGCCGACGGAGGCGGTGGCCGCGGGCACCGCCGCGGCGGCCCACATGACCGAACCGCGCCTGCGGTAGGCGGTGGAGGCGAGCGGCTCGCCCGGGATGAACTCGCGCGCGAACCGGTACTGGGCCTCGGGGTGCTCGATCTGCACCTTCGGCCGGTAGATCTCGAGCACCTGCTGGGCGCGGCTGATCGCCTCGGCCTCGTCCTTGCCCGAGACCGCGATCCGCCACCAGCCGTACAGGCGCGTGTTGAGCTGGGTCAGGCCGCTGGAGAGCTCGTCCTCGACCTCGAGCACGCGGTCGGCCTGGCGGGCGAGCGACATCGGCGGGTCGAGGTCGTGGTCGTGGGTGTAGTGGCGGATCTGGCTGCGCACCTTGCCCATCTGGCGCTGCAGCTCGCCCGCGACCTCCTCCGGCCGCCGCACGTAGATGCGCGCCGACCACTCCACCGGGAACGGCAGCCGGTCCGAGTGCTGCATCCACGGGTCGTCGACCTCGGGGATGCGCAGGCCCTCCATCAGGCCGAGGGAGAGGACCGCGACGTGGCGGGTGACCGTCTGGGCCCGCAGCCGCCCCACCACCTGCACGGTGGGCGCGTAGGGCTCCTGGTACATCTCGACGCCGTCGGTGAACGCGGCGAGGTCCTCGGTCTCCCACCGGTGCGCGCCCCCCGGCACCACGGACAGGGTGCGCGGCGCGGGGAGCCCCAGCGCGCAGGACCGGTGCATGAGCCACGCGATGTCGTCGGAGGTGGCCGGCACCGCGTCCAGCCCCGGCCCGGCGACCAGCGCGTCCAGGTGGGCGACCTCGGAGGACAGCGCCTCGATCTCGGCCCGGACGGCGGCCGGGGCGACCTTGCCGAGCACCGGGGCGGCGCGCTCGACCCAGCGGTCGAGGGTGCGGCGCCCGGACACCTCGATGCCGAGGAACACCTCCTTGTCCGACATGGACAGGCCCATCAGGTGGCGCTGCTCGCCCTCGAGGAAGCCGTCCCAGCCGAGCGCGCCCGCGACGTCGGGCATCCGGTCGAGCGCGTTGTGGTCGAACGCCTCGGCCCACATGTGCACCGGGTAGGGCCGCGTGGTGACCCGCAGGTGCAGCCAGCGGCCCTGCAGCTCGCCCAGCTGCGCCGCGATCTGGCGGATCAGCACCTCGCGCTGGGAGTCGCTGCGGAAGCTCCAGGCCTGCGCCGCGAGCCGGTACCAGGCCATGACCTGCGTGTTCGTGCGGGTCAGGTGCCCCTCGATGGAGCGCAGCGCGATGTTGGGCTCGTACGTCGGCAGCCCGCCGTCCCCGGTGAGCGGCCGCCCACGCCGCCGCGTGCGCTCCTTGCGTCTCCGGCCCGCGTCACCCCGTGACACGTGTCCGTCCCTCCCGGCCGGGCCGTACCCGGCGCCTCGCCTGCTGCTGCACCCCGCGCCGCGCCGAAGCGCGGCGCGTCCCACGCGGTCCGACCACGGGGCCGATCCGGACGTGGCTCGAGCGGATCACGCCGCCCGTGCCGACCGTGCGCTTGCGCGGCCCGGTGATCTCGTGCCGGAACAGCCCGAGCACCTGGCCGAGCGGGCGCTCGTAGTCGATGCGCTGGCCGATGAACCGCGTGATCGCCACCGTGAGCACGAGCGCCCAGGCGACCGAGAAGAAGTCGAGCCCGATCCCGACCCGGCGCTGGACGAACATGATCAAAATCATGACAAGGAGGCCGAGCCCGTAGCTCACGTACCTCGCGCGCCAGGGGAACGTGGCGCGCGGCGGCCCGAGCCAGACGGAGTCGACGCGATAGATCTCGTCGTCGGTGCGGACCAGCATCACCCGACGAGGAGACCGGCGAGGAAGTTGCCGATCTCGGGGCCGTTGCCGGACACCGCGATGCCGAGGGCGATGAGGCCGACGATCAGGCCGACGCTGCGGCGTGCGACGCCAGCGTTGTCACCCTTGCCCCCTATCCACAGGAGGATGATCGCGATTCCGAGCAGGATGAGCGGGATCACATTGTCCTGGATCCACCCTTGGAGACCGCTGGTGCTCAGGGCCTGCGCCTGCAGCACGAGCACCTGTGGTCCGGTCATGACGGCTCCTCCTCGTGGCGCTGCCAACCCGAGTCCGCCGCTACCCGACACCTCGGGCCAGTGGACGCCCGACCTGGTCTACTCGGGCATTCGCGCACGAGTAGACCATGTTGACCACCGGGAGCATAGCGAGTCGCCCGCGCGTTCCAGGCGACCGACACGGACCGCGATTCGCCCGCGCGCAGGGGTGAACGACGCGATCACCGGGACCGGATCTGGACCGGTTGAGTGACGAACGTCCGGCGCGCACCCGGGGGCGCGACACCCGACCGCGCGTTATGGTCACAACGCGCTCCGCTGTTACCGGCGAGTAAGTTACGTTCTGATCAGCCGGAACGACGCCGCCGCGCGGCGGGGAGCACCGGTCTACCCTGCTGACGCAACGGCCCGCGGTCCACCACCCGCGACGCCAGCCCTGGGAGGAAGCCGTGGTTGTCAGACTCGTCATCGGACTGGCGATGACAGCGCTCGCACTGGCGGTGTCGGGCCGTCGTGCCTGGTGGCTCTACACGCTGATCAGGTCCGGCCAGCCCGCGCCCGACCGGCTCCAGCAGATGAACGAGCGGATCAAGGCGCAGTTCGTCGAGGTGTTCGGCCAGCGCAAGCTGCTGCGCTGGTCGGTGCCCGGGCTGGCGCACTTCTTCACGTTCTGGGCGTTCGTGATCCTGATCACGGTCTACGTCGAGGCGTACGGCGCCCTGTTCGACCACGACTTCCACATCCCGCTGATCGGCCGCTGGCCCGTGCTCGGGTTCCTGCAGGACCTGATCGCCACGCTGGCGCTGATCTCCATCGGGGTGTTCTCGGTGATCCGCATCCGCAACGCCCCGGAGCGGCTGCAGCGGGCGTCGCGGTTCTACGGCTCGCACACCGGCGGCGCGTGGCTGATCCTCTTCATGATCTTCAACGTGCTGTGGACGATGTTCCTGTTCCGCGGCGCGTCGGCGGCGTTGGGCGTGTTCCCGTACGAGTCGGGTGCGTTCGTCTCACTGGCCGTCGGCCAGCTGTTCTCCGGCCTGTCGGAGACCACGCTGTTCGTGCTGGAGAGCATCGGGCTGCTGCTGCACATCGGCGTGATGCTGGTTTTCACGGTGATCATCGCCTACTCCAAGCACCTGCACATCTTCACCGCGCCGCTCAACGTCTCGGCCAAGCGGCTGCCCAAGGCGCTCGGGCCGCTGCAGCCGATCACGCACGAGGGCAAGCCGATCGACTTCGAGGATCCGCCGGACGACGCGGCGTTCGGGCGCGGCAAGATCGAGGACTTCACGTGGAAGGGCTACCTCGACTTCGCCACCTGCACCGAGTGCGGCCGCTGCCAGAGCCAGTGCCCGGCCTGGAACACCGGCAAGCCGCTCTCGCCCAAGCTCGTGATCATGGACCTGCGCGACCACCTGCTCGCGAAGGCCCCGTACCTGATCGGCGGCAAGGACATGCCGGAGGAGGGCTCGATCGACTTCTCCGCCGGCCTGAAGGAGTCGCCCGACGGCCACCACGGCGTGCCCGAGTCCGGGTTCGGCCGGGTGCGCGGCTCCGGCCCCGAGCAGGCGGCCCGGCCGCTGGTCGGCACCCTGGAGCAGGGCGGGGTGATCGACCCGGACGTCCTGTGGTCGTGCACCACGTGCGGGGCGTGCGTCGAGCAGTGCCCGGTGGACATCGAGCACGTCGACCACATCGTCGACATGCGCCGCCACCAGGTGCTGATCGAGAGCGAGTTCCCCTCCGAGCTCGGGGTCCTGTTCCGCAACCTGGAGAACAAGGGCAACCCCTGGGGTCAGAACGCCAAGGACCGCCTCGAGTGGACCAAGGGCCTCGACTTCGAGGTCCCGGTCTTCGACGGCGAGCTCTCGCCGGACACGGAGTACCTGTTCTGGGTCGGGTGCGCGGGCGCGTTCGACGACAACGCGAAGAAGACGGTGCGGGCCACCGCGGAGCTCCTGCACCGCGCGGGCGTGAACTACGTCGTGCTGGGGCCGGAGGAGAGCTGCACCGGTGACCCGGCCCGCCGCGCCGGCAACGAGTTCCTGTTCCAGATGCTGGCGCAGCAGAACGTCGAGGTGCTCAACGCGGTCTTCGAGGGCAGGGAGCCGGGCACGCGCAAGATCGTGACGACCTGCCCGCACTGCCTCAACACGCTCGGCCGCGAGTACCCGCAGCTCAGCCAGGACGGGATCGGGGGCCACTACGAGGTGGTGCACCACACCCAGCTGCTCAACAAGCTGGTGCGCGAGGGCAAGCTGGTGCCGGTCGCCGCGCCCGACGCGATGACCGACGTGACCTACCACGACCCGTGCTACCTGGGCCGGCACAACGAGGTCTACGCCGAGCCGCGCGAGCTCGTGGGCGCCGCGGGCCTGAAGCTCGCCGAGATGCCCCGCCACGCCGACCGGTCCTTCTGCTGCGGCGCGGGCGGCGCCCGCATGTGGATGGAGGAGAAGATCGGCAAGCGGGTCAACCTGGAGCGCGTCGACGAGGCGCTCGGCACCAACGCCGAGAAGATCGCGACCGGGTGCCCGTTCTGCCGGGTGATGTTCTCCGACGGCCTCACCCAGCGCCAGAACGAGGACAAGGGCACCGGCGTGGAGATCCTCGACGTCTCCCAGATGCTGCTCGCGGCCGTGAAGCGCGGCGACGCGAAGGCGAACGGGAGCGCCGCGGACGCGATCGACGCGGAGGGCTCGGGCGCGCCGCACACCGCGGACACGACCCCGGCCAGCGGCACGGCCGGGAGCGGCCCCGGCGACGACTCGGCGGCGCAGGCCGACCCCGCGGGCGACGTGTCGGTCGGCGGTGGCGGCACGACGGGCGCCGAGCCGAAGGGCGCCCGCACCGACGACGCGGCGCAGGAGGAACGCCGCCAGGGCTGAGGGTGTGGCTCCCTGCTACGCGCAGGGGGCGAAGCCGGTGACCAGGTAGGTGCGCTGGTTCGGGTCCACCAGCTCGACCTGGATCCGGCCGAGCGCCGCTCCCGCGGCCTCCGCCCACGGGGTGGCGCACGCGTCGAGGACGAGGCTCGGCGGTGGCGGTGCCTTCGGGTCCGCGCCGCGCGGCATCGCCTCCTCGTCGGCGGCGGTCACCGCGGGGCGGCGCTCGTGCAGCAGGGCGGCCGCCGCCGGGCAGTCCGGCGCCCCCACGCCGCGGGCGAGCTGCTCCTCCGCGGGCGGGGTGAGCACGGCGCACAGCAGGTCCGGGTCGGGTCGGGACTGGGTGATGGCGAGGACGAGCGACGGCACGATGTCGCCGCTCTCCTCGGCGATGCCCGCGCGCGACAGGTCACCCGCCCGGGCCTGGATCTGCTCCAGCGCGACCCGGTCCTGGTGGAGGGAGAGGCCGAACCCGATCCCGCTCACCGCGCACAGCGCCGCCCCGACCACCGCCACCCGCCACCGCGGCAGCCGCACGAGCCCGGCCAGCAGGACGCCGATGCTCGCCGCGAGGGCCCACGCCCACGGCCCGGTGCTCACCATCAGCCCGATCGGGACGGCGAGGCAGGCGAGCGGCAGGTCCCAGCCCCGCAACGGGCCGTCGAGCCGCAGCAGCCGCAGCACGACCAGCACGGCGAGCCCGATCAGCCAGGGGATCCACGAGAACCCCGCGAACGGCCACAGGAGCAGGGCGGCACCCAGCGCGGCGAGGCCGACCGCGGACCGCGGCGAGCGGGAGAACCGGCGCCAGTCGAACCGAGGCCCGGGCTCGCGCGGATCCCGACCCGGGCCGGGCGGGGCGGGGACGGAGGGCGGGTGGGCCGGACGCGTCTCGGGAAGCCACGGGGGGCCGGGTTCGCGCGGCGGTTCCACGCGGCCCGAGATTACCGGGAGCCGCCCCCGGCGCGGCGCCATTCCTGCGGGGAGACGCCGTGGGCGCGCCGGAACCGCCGGGCGAAGTAGCCCGGGTCGCGGTAGCCGACCCGGGCGCCGACGGCCTCGACGGTCAGCTCGGTCTCGGCGAGCAACCGTCGCGCCTCCACCATCCGCCGCTCGGTGATCCACTGCTGCACCGTCCGACCGGTCTTGCGCCGCACCACGGTGGTGAGGTGCCCCGGGGTGAGGCCCACCGCCGCGGCGACCTCCGCCAGGCCGAGCGGGCCGCGGAACCCCGCCTCCACGGCGTCGAAGACGGCCGCGAGCTGCGGATCGTCGCGCGGGACCACATCGCCGGAGAGGTCGGCCGCGAGCCGGGAGACCGCGACCAGCAGCAACGTGAGGTGGGCGATCGCCGCCTCCGTGCAGCCCTCGCGCCGCTCGCGCACCTCGCGCTCGAGCGCGGTGAGGTGCTCGGCGAAGACGGCGCGCTGCTCGGGCGGCACGCGCATCCGCTGCGCCCCGCCGGCCACGCCGCGCACGAACGGGAAGAGCAGCGGGTGGGCCCGCCAGGACAGGAACGAGCCGTGGTCGCCCGGCTGCATGACGTCCGGCGGGAAGTACACCGACCAGCCGTCGGCGGTGTGCAGGTCGGGCTCGACGAACGTCACCACCTCGCCGGGCGCGACCAGGAGGACGTCGCCCGCCTCGACGCACCACTCCCGGTCGTCGAGCCGCAGCCGGCCGCCGCCGCGCTCGACGTGGACGAGCACGAGGAAGTCGTGGGCGTGCGGGTGGGGCCGGCCGACGCCGTCGTGGTGCTCGCCCATGCGGACGACGCCGACCGGGGGCACGCCGGGGACGCGCCGGTAGCCGTAGACCGGCGCGCCGTCCCGGGTGCCCGTCCGGAGAACGCCCGAAGATTGTCCGGGTACCGCCGAGGAACGTCCCTTGGAAGCAGTTCGCAGCGGCTCCAGCCTGGAGGACGACACCGGAACATCGTCGCACCGTTCGGAGGACCCCGCCATGGCCCGCCATCCACAGGAGCACGACTACCTGCCCGCGATGGGCAAGGACCACCTGCTGCCGTTCTACGACGTGTGCACGTGGCTGCTCGGGGTCGGCCGGATCCACCGGCGCCTCATCGAGCTCGCGGCGATCGAGCCGGGGCACCGGGTGCTCGAGATCGGCTGCGGCCCCGGCGGCCTCGTGCTGCGGGCGCAGCGCATGCACCCCCACGCGGAGGTGGTGGGCCTCGACCCCGACCCGCTCGCCCTCGCGAAGGCCCGGCGCAAGGCCGCCCGCGCGGGCCTGCCCGTGCGCTTCGACCAGGGCAAGGCCGGCGACCTCCCCTACCCGGACGAGAGCTTCGACCGCGTGCTCTCGTCGTTCATGTTCCACCACCTGGACGACGACGAGAAGCGCCGCGCCCTGGCCGAGGCGCGGCGGGTGCTGCGGCCGGGAGGGCAGCTGCACCTGGTGGACGTGGCCGGGCACCACCACGGCCGGTTCGGCCACCGGATGCTGCGCAACGAGCGCCTGCGGGACAACGCGGGCGACGGCGTCCCGGACCGGATGCGCGCGGCGGGGTTCACCGACGTCCGCACCGGGGAGCGTGGCCGCCTGCACACCACCTTCTACCGGGCGACCCGGGAGGGCTAGCGGCACGTCCACCCGGTGGGAGTCGCGGACCGGCGCCGTCAGAGCCAGCCGTTGTCGCGCGCCCGCTGCGCCGCATCCGTCCGGGAGCTCGCGCCGAGCTTCTGCATCGCCGACGACAGGTAGTTGCGCACCGTGCCCGGCGACAGGTGCACCTTCCGGGCGATGTCGGCCGCCGTCCCGGTGGCGTCGACGGCGCACAGGACCTCCAGCTCGCGGTCGGTGAGCGGACAGTCCTCGGTCATGAGGGCGGTCATCGCGAGATCCGGGTCGACGTAGCGGCCGCCCCGGTGGACGCGCCGCACGACGTCGGCCAGGAGCGTCGCCGGGGCGCTCTTGGTGACGAAGCCCGCCGCCCCCGCGGCGAGCGCCCGCCGCAGCACACCGGGGCGGGCGTGCCGGGTGAGGATGATGCAGCGGGTGCGCGGCTCGTTGGCCGCCACCCACTGGGCCACCTCGGCCCCGTCGCGCCCGGGCATCTCGACGTCGAGCACGGCGATGTCGGGCCGGTGGCGCTGCACGCTCTCGACCGCCTCGTCCCCCGTGCCGACCTCGGCGACGACCTCGAGGTCGGGCTCCAGCCCGAGCAGAGCCCCGACCGCCCCGCGGGTGAGTGACTCGTCGTCGGCCAGCACCAGCCGGATCCGGGCGCTCACCGGGCCCCCACCGGCAGCACGGCGTCGAGCCGGAACGTGCCGTCCGGCCCGCGGACCGCGTCGAGCCGGCCCGCGCGCTCCTGCAGGTAGCGTTCCAACGCGGCGAGGCCGGTGCCGGGGTCGGCGTCGTTGCCGGGCAGGGCCCCGTCGTTGACCACCTGCAGGCGGGCCTCCCCGCCGGTCACGTCGATCCCGATCGTGCAGCGGCGCGGCTCGGCGTGGCGCAGCACGTTGGTCATCGCCTCCCGCAGGACCCGACCCAGCACGCTTCCCGCGGCCGGGTCGACCCGGGCGGGATCGCCCCGCACCACGATCTCGACCCCCGCCGTCTCGAGCACCGCGCGGGCCCCGGCCAGCTCGGTGGCCAGGTCCGTCGGCCGGGTGTTGCGCACGAGCGCCCGCACCTCGCTGAGCGAGGACCGGGCCACCCGCTGCACCTCCTCCATCTCCCGCGCCGCCCGCTCCGGGTCGGCGGCCTGCAGGCGCGCGGCGAGCTCGCTCTTGAACGCCACGACCTCCAGCGCGTGGCCGAGGATGTCGTGCAGGTCGTCGGCCAGGCGCAGCCGCTCGCGTGCCGTGGCGAGCTCCGCAGCCGTGCGCCGGGAGTCGTCGAGGTCCGTGACGGCCTTCAACCACCACAGCCGCTCGACGTCGAGCGTCCACATGCTCGCCATGAAGAAGGCCGCCGTCCCCGCGGCGTACCAGGGGCTGACGGGCAGGTCGGCGAGCAGCGGCGCGAGGATCGCGTACCCGCCGAACAGCACGGCGGCCGTGGCGGAGGCGACCACGGCCAGGATCTGGCGCCAGCGCAGCCCCGCGACGACGTCGCCGATCAGCACGCCACCGGCCAGCGACCACATGAACCCGGCGAAACCGGTCGTGAACCCGAGCAGCGCGAGCCCCACGCCGACCACGGTCGCCGTGACCGCGAACCACCGCGGCGCCGGCTCGCCGAGCGCCGTCATGTGGCGCCGGATCCGCCACAGGTGCAGGCCGAACGCCACGAGGTAGACGACGAGCAGCGGCCAGCCCGACGCCAGGGCGAGCCCGCCGAACGCCACCGCGTACGCGGGCACGGCGAGCATCCAGACGATCGTCAGCACGAGGCCGATGCGCCCGAACCGCTGCGCGGCGCGGACCTTGCGCTCCTCGGGCCCGAGGATCGGGGGTGCGTCCACGGGGCGGACCGTATCCGACCCCCGCCCCGCGCCCGAGAAACCGATGACACCTGTCACCTGCGGTGGCGCGCTCTGTCAGCGCCGTCGGTGACCGCTGCGACTACCCGGCGCCGGGGGTCGGCGGCGATCGTGGACCCCGTGATGCAGACGACTTCGAGGACGCGGGCGACCGGGCCCGCCGTGGCACGGTCGGAGGCCGCCGTCGTCGTCCGGGACCTGCACGTCCACTTCGGCGACTTCGCCGCGGTGCGCGGGATCGACCTGGACGTGCGCCGCGGCGAGGTCTTCGCCCTGCTCGGCACGAACGGGGCCGGCAAGACGACCACGCTCGAGGTGCTCGAGGGCTTCCGGCGGCGCACCCGCGGCACGGTCTCCGTGCTCGGGCTCGACCCGGCCGTGGACCGGGCCGCGCTGCAGCGGCGCATCGGGGTGCAGCTGCAGGACGGCGGGTTCGTCGACGAGCTGACCGTGCAGGAGACGCTCGCGCTCTGGCAGCAGCTCGTGGAGCGGCCCGACCGCCCGGAGCGGCTGCTGGCGCGGTTCGAGCTCTGCGGGCGCCGCGACGTGCCGGTGGGGAAGCTGTCCGGCGGCGAGAAGCGCAGGCTCGACCTGGCTCTGGCGGTGTGGGGGTCGCCGGAGCTGGTGGTGCTGGACGAGCCGACGACCGGGCTCGACCCGGAGTCACGCCGCCGCACCTGGGACGCGATCCAGGAGCTCCAGGAGGCGGGTCGCACGGTCGTGCTGACCACGCACTACCTGGAGGAGGCGGAGGCCCTCGCCGACCGCGTGGCGATCATGCACGCGGGGCGGGTGGCGGTCGCGGGCACGCTGGGGGAGATCGTGTCCGCGCGGCCGGCCGGGTTCTCGGCGACGCTACCGGCGGAGCTCGCCGAGATCCCGGCCCTCACCGGCCGGGTCGAACGGACCGGCGACCGGGTGCGGGTCCACACCCCCGACCTGCAGGGCGACCTCACGCGGTTCCTGGGCTGGGCGGCCGAACGAGGGGTGCGGCTGGCCGACCTGCGGGCCGCGCCCGCCTCGCTCGCCGACGTCTACCACGCGGTGCGCGCCGAATCGGAGGAGTTGCCATGACCACCGCCACCACCGCCGCCGCATCCCGGTCCGGGGCCGGCCGGGCGCTCGCGCTCGCCGCGGTCGAGGTCCGCACGGTGCTGCGCAACCGCACCACGGCGGTGACGTCGATCGTCGTCCCGACCGGCCTCGGGCTGTTCTGGGCGGTCACCGTCGGGGCCCCCGACCCGGAAGGCGCCACCGCGGTGGTCGCCCTGCAGCTGGCCGTGGTGCTCGCCATGAGCGTCTACGTGACCGCCACCCAGACGCTGGTGGCGCGCCGCCAGGCCCGGGTGCTCAAGCGGATGCAGACCACGTCGCTGTCGGACACCGAGGTGCTCATCGGCACGCTGGCCCCGTGCCTGGTGCTGGGGATCGCCCAGCTGGCCGTGTTCGCGGTGGTGGACGTCGCGGCCGGCGTGCCGCTGCCCGTCGACGTGCTGCCGCTGGTCGTCGCGGTGGTGGGCGGGTTGGCGCTCGTGGTCACCGCCGCGGTCGCCACGAGCATCGTCACGCCGTCGCCGGAGCGGGCGCAGATCACGACGCTCCCGCTGGTGTTCGTGCTGCTCGGGGGCGCGTTCGTGCTCTCGGTCGCGCCGGTGGGGACGGTCTGGCAGGCGCTCGTGGTGGTGCCGGGTGCCGCGGTGGGCCAGCTGGCTCAGCTCGCCATGACCGGCACGACGTGGGGACCGGGGCTCGGAGGCGTCCCCGCGGTGCTGCCCGCGCTGGCCGCGACCGCGGTGTGGCCGGTCGTGCTCGGCGCGGCGGCCCGGCGGCGCTTCCGCTGGGACCCCCGCCACTGACCCCGCGTCAGCGGCGCGTGTCCACCCGGTGGAAGTTGCGGAACGCGCGCGAGGGTGTCGGCCCCCGCTGCCCCTGGTAGCGGGAGCCGACGCCCTCGCTGCCGTAGGGCCGCTCCGCCGGGCTGGACAACCGGAACAGGCACAGCTGCCCGATCTTCATGCCCGGCCACAGCGTGATCGGCAGGTTCGCGACGTTGGAGAACTCCAGCGTGATGTGGCCGGTGAACCCGGGGTCGATGAACCCCGCCGTCGAGTGGGTGAGCAGGCCGAGCCGGCCGAGGCTCGACTTGCCCTCGAGCCGCCCCGCGAGGTCGTCGGGCAGCGACACCACCTCGTAGGTCGAACCCAGCACGAACTCGCCGGGGTGCAGCACGAACGGCTCGTCGTCCGTCGGCTCGACGAGCGAGGTCAGCTCGTCCTGCTGCTGGGACGGGTCGATGTGGGTGTAGCGGGAGTTCTGGAAGACGCGGAAGAAGCGGTCCAGGCGCACGTCGATGCTCGACGGCTGGAGCATCGCCTCGTCCCACGGGTCGAGCACCAGCCGGCCGGCCTCGATCTCCTTGCGCAGGTCACCGTCGGACAGCAGCACCGCGTCAGGGTAGCCAGTCGCGCGCGCCCGTCAGACCTGGGTGTTCGTCGGCGACGGCGTGTCGAGCAGCGGCGAGGGACACAGCCCGAACATCCACGCGACCGCCTGCTCGACGCGGGCGGCGGCGAGCCCGTCCGACGGCGGGACCGGGGTGATCGCCGCGGTGGCGAGGACCTGGCGCACCGTGGTCATGACGGCCGGGCTGCCGATGCTGCGGATCGAGTCGCCCGGCTGCGGGACGTGCGGGCCGTCGACGAGCACCGCGGGCGTGCCGAGCCCCGGCGCGTCGGCCGCCAGGTCCGGGTTGTCGGTCACCAGGACGGCGCTCGCGGCGAGCAGCTGCACCAGCTCGGCGAGGGGGAGGTTGCGCACCACCCTGGCCCGCTCGTGCTGCAGCAACGGGTAGGCCGCTCCGTGCTCGGCCAGCTCGCCGAACACCACGATCTCGACGTCCGGTTCGCGTTCGAGCAGCTCGGGGAGCCCGGCGAGGACGCCGAGCGAGTCGATGCGGTCCAACGCGACCAGCACCAGCCGCGGGCCACCTGCCCGCACCCGGCGCACCAGCCGCGCGAACTGCAGGTCGGCCGGCTGCGGGTTGGCCGTCATGGTCTCGCCGACCGCGATCGCGTTCGGCCCCACCGAGCTCTCCGTGCCGGCCTGGTCGGCGACGAGGAACAGCGACGCGAGCTGGCCGATGATGCGCCGGTTGGCCTCCTGCGGGAACGGGCACAGCAGGTCGTCGGTGGCGACCCCGCTCTGCAGGTGCACCACCGGGATCTGCCGCCAGAACGCCACCTGCGCGGCCACCGCCGCCGTCATGCCCCCGCCGTAGACCATCACCGCCGACGGGTCGAGGTCGACGAGCACCTCGTCGAGGCGCGTCATGAGCGTGGCCGCGACGGCCGCGGGCTGCGGGGCGGGCGGTTCGCGCAGCAGCACCGTGACGTCGGCCGGGACCCCGAGCGCTTCGAACGCCTCGTGCACCGACATCGGGTCGGGGCCCGTGGCGACGGTGATGGCCCGGATGCGGTCGGCCTCGGCGAACGCCGTGGAGACCGGGGCGAGCCGCGCCACCTCCGGGAGGCTGCCCGCGACGAGCAGAACGTCGTGGTCGTGCTCCGGGACGGGGAGCGCACCGAGCGACGGTTCGGTCATGCTGGATCCTTCGGCCGGGGGAGCTGGCCTGACGGGTCCCTGGAGTGTGAACCCAGCACGGACCGGGCGTCGAGAGCCGATCCGAACTCGGGGTTCCGATAGGGTGAGAACCACCCTGATGGCGGTACGCGCCGGGGCTTGTCGGTGACGGAGCGTGAGGTGCTAAACTTCGATCACGACGTGCGGATGTAGTTCAATGGTAGAACATCAGCTTCCCAAGCTGAGAACGCGGGTTCGATTCCCGTCATCCGCTCTCACCACGAAGGCCCAGCTCAGGCGGCAGATCCGCCGGGCTGGGCCTTCGTCGTGAGTGCCCGGCTAGCGCCTCCTCGCGATCAGGAACCCCTGCGGGACCCGCGCCGCGGGGCCGGAGTGCTCCGGCGTCCGCACGAGCCGGGCGGTGACCTCGAAGCCGGCGTCGGTGAGCAGCGTGGCGACCTCGTCGGGCTGCAGCCGGTGGAACTCCAGCGACACCTCGTGGCCGAACGCCTCGTCCAGGTGCAGCGTGTCATCCCCCACCTGGAACGCGAGCAGCGCGTAGCCGCCTGGCCGCAGCACCCGGTGGAACCCCGCGACCACCGCCGGGCGCCGGGGCGCGGGCACGTGGATCAGCGAGTACCAGGCGACCAGCCCGGCCAGGGAGGCGTCCGGCGCGGCGAGCTCGCCCATGTCGCCCACCGCGAACCCGATCCCCGGGTGCTCGCGGCGGGCCAGCTCCACCATCGCGGGCGACAGGTCGATCCCGCGCACGGACAGCCCGAGCCCGTGCAGGAAGGCCGTGACGCGACCCGGCCCGCTGCCGACCTCGAGCACCTGCGGGTCGGGGTGGTCGCGCCGCACCAACTCGGCGAAACCGGTCAGCAGCGCCCGGTCCAGCGGGGCCTCCTCGAGCGCCGCCCGGAAGGCCGCGGCGTACCGCTCGGCCATCGCGTCGTAGCCGGCCCTCGTGGCGCTCAGGTGCGCTGCGTCGATCACGGCGGGCATGCTACGAAGCGGGTGTGACGCTCCCGCGCCAGGAGAACCCGGTCAAGGTCGACTTCAAGCGGGAGCTGGCGTGCTACCGGGCGCGGCGCTCACCCGAGCTCGTCGACGTGCCGGACCTGCAGTACCTGGTGATCGACGGGCACGGCGACCCGAACACGCCCGTCTACGAGGCCGCCGTCGCCGCCCTCTACCCCGTCGCCTACGCGCTCAAGTTCGCGAGCAAGCGCGACCTCGGCCGCGACCACGTCGTGATGCCGCTCGAGGGCCTGTGGTGGGCCGATGACCTGAGCGCGTTCACCACCGCGCGGGACAAGTCGCGGTGGGACTGGATCCTGATGATCATGGTGCCGGACTGGGTCACGCCCGCGATGTTCACCGCCGCGGTCGAGCAGGTGGGCCGCCGCGCGAACCCGCCCGCGCGGCTGGGTGACCTCCGCCTGGAGGCGCTGTCGGAGGGCCGCTGCGTCCAGGTCCTCCACGTCGGTCCCTACGACGCCGAGGCCGAGTTGCTGCGGTACCTGCACGAGGAGTTCATCCCCGGCCACGGCCTCACCCCGACCGGGAAGCACCACGAGATCTACCTCAGCGACCCGAGGCGCACCGACCCTGCGAAGCTGCGCACGATCCTGCGCCAGCCCGTCGCCGCCGGGTGACCGGCCGGGTCAGGGCACGAGCGGCTTCGACATCTGCATCGACGACACCGCGTACCCGCTCTTGCTGTACAGGGCGATCGCGGCCTCGTTCGAGCCGACGACGTTGAGGCCGATGCGGGTCTTCCCCTCGCGCACGGCCAGCTCCTCCACCGCGGCGAGGATGGCCGCGCCGTAGCCGTGCCGGCGCGCATGCGGGTAGACGTTGATGTCGTACAGCCACGCGCCGTCGGAGCCCTCGGCGCGGTTGGGGTCGGGCCCCAGCCACGCGTTGCCGACGGGCGCGCCCTCGGCGTTCTCGGCGATCACCAGGGTGTGGTTCGCGGTGGCGACCCCGTCGGGCAGGTAGTGCGCGATCCCGCCGGCCGCCTTCTCGCGGGCCTCCTCCTCGGGCATGGTGGCGAGCAGCGCCTGCGCGGCCGCGGCCTGCACCTCGCCCACGTACGTGCGGTACTCGTCCTCTGTCATCTCACGCAGCGTGACGCGTGGCCGGTCCATGGACACATCGTGTCAAGCGCGCTGGTCGGCCGCTTCAGTCGGGCAGCAACGGCACCGTCAGACCCTGGTCGCGGCCCAGCATCACGGCGCGGGTGACCGCCGAGGTGCCGAAGCGGCGGTGCACCTCGTCGAGCGCGGTGTCGAGCGCGGCGGCGTCGCCCTCGTCGAACGGCAGCTCGAGCTGCATCGTGGCGTCGTCGTCGAGGTTGCCGACCGCGACGCCGACCAGCGTGCAGCCGCGCTCGCGGATGAGCGGCTGCGCCGTGGCCAGCAGCGCGCGGGCGGTGACCAGCACCTCCTCGGTGCCCGAGGTGGGCCGGGCGAGCGTGCGCGAGCGGGAGATGCGGGCGAAGTCGGCGAACCGCAGCCGCAGCACCACCGTGCGGCCCACCCGGTGGGCCTTGCGCATGCGCCGGGTGACCCGGTCGACCAACCCGACCACGACCGCGTCGAGGAACTCCGGGGTGTGCGGGCCGCGGCCGATGGCCCGCTGGGAGCCGATCGAGCCCCGCCTGCGGCCCACCACCACCCGGCGCGGGTCGCGGCCGCGGGCGAGCGCGTGCAGGTGGCGCCCGAGCGCAGGCCCCAACGCGGACACGAGCGCCGACTCGGGCAGCGCCGCGACCTCCCCGACGGTGGTGATGCCGTACTCGCGCAGCTTGGCCGCCGTGACCCGGCCGACCCCCCACAGCCGCTCCACGCCGAGCGGGTGGAGGAACGCCTCCTCGCGATCCGGCGGGACGACGAGCAACCCGTCGGGCTTGGCGACCCCGCTCGCGACCTTCGCCAGGAACTTCGTGCGCGCGACGCCGACCGTGATCGGGAGCCCCACCCGCTCGCGCACCTGCCGCCGCAGCCGCACGGCGATGTCGACCGGCGAGCCGGAGACGCGGCGCAGGCCGCCGACGTCGAGGAACGCCTCGTCGATCGACAGCCCCTCCACCAGCGGGGTGGTCTGCCGGAACACCTCGAACACCGCCTTGCTGGCCTGCGCGTACGCCGACATCCGCGGCGGGACGACGATCGCCTGCGGGCACAGCGCCCGGGCCTGCCTGCCGCCCATGGCGGTGGCCACCCCGCACGCCTTGGCCTCGTAGCTGGCCGCGAGCACCACGCCCCCACCGACGATCACCGGCCGGCCCCGCAGCCGAGGGTCGTCGCGCTGCTCGACCGAGGCGTAGAACGCGTCGAGATCGGCGTGCAGGATGGAGGCCTCGCCGGACACGAACACATGTTCGCATCGGCGCCCGACAACGGCGAGGGCTCAGCGCCCGCCGTTCGCCGCCCTCACCGCCCGCAGCTCGGCGCCGTGCGCGGCGTTCCAGGCGCACGCCACCGCGAGCGGCGCGAACAGCGAGCGGCCGCGCGGGGTCAGCGCGTACTCCACGCGCGGTGGGATGCCGGGGCGCGCGGTGCGGGTGACCAACCCGTCGCGCTCCACGGCCCGCAGCGGCCCGGTGAGGACCTTGGGGGTGATCGGCGCGAGCGGGACCCGCAGCTCGGAGAAGCGGCGCGGGCCGTCGCGGAGGCAGACGAGGATCTTGGCCGTCCACTTGTCCCCGACCCGGACCGGCAGCGGCGTGTGGTCGGCGCAGCCGGCGAACATGTCGGGGTCGAGGGGCGCAGGCACGCGGCCGAGCGTACGTCGCCGCTGGTCGGGGCCACTACCGTTGCGGGAACCGGGCGGTCGGCCCCTCGCGTGCCGCGCCATGCGGAAGATCGTGGTGTTCGGGGCGGGCGGCCGGGCGGGCCGCCGGGTGGTGGCGGAGGCCGCGGCGCGCGGGCACGCCGTGACGGCCGTGGCGCGCACCCCTTACCCGGCGGTGGCGGGCGGGCGCGTGACGGTCGTGGCGGGCGACGTCACCGACGAGGCGAGCGTGGCCGCGGCCGCCGCGGGGCACGATGCGGCGATCACCACCGCCGCCCGGCTCGACGTGCCGGGCGTCGACTTCTACACCGCGGCGACGCGCGCGCTGGTGGGCGGGCTGGCAGCGGCGGGCGTCCCGCGGCTCGTCCTCGTCGGGATCGGCACGGTGCTGGAGGTCGTGCCCGGCAGGCGGGTGCTCGACGACCCGGACTTCCCGTCCGACCAGCGCGCGTTCGCGCTCGGCCACGTGGCCCAGCTGGACGTGCTCGCGACCGCGGGGCTCGACCGGGTCGTGCTCGCGCCACCGCCGGTGCTCCTCGACGAGACCGCCCGCACCGGCCGGTACCGGACGGGCGGGACCACCGCGCTGCCCGCGACCTCGTTCTCCTACGCCGACCTCGCGGTCGCGCTCGTCGACGAGGCCGCGTCGCCGCGGCACCACCGCGCACTGGTCGCGGTCGGCCCCTGAGCCCGCCGCAGGTGGCGCCCGGTGACCGACCCCTCGGCCGCGACGAGCTCGGCCGGGGTGCCGGTGAACACGACCCGCCCGCCGTCGCGCCCCGGGCCCGGCCCGAGCTCGATCACCCAGTCGGCCTGGGCGATCACGTCGAGGTCGTGCTCGACCACCACGACCGTGCCGCCGCGGTCGACGAGCCGGTGCAGGACCTCGACCAGCCGGGTCACGTCGCTCGGGTGCAGGCCCGCCGTCGGCTCGTCGAGCACGACCACGCCACCCTCGACGCCGGGTTCCGCGGCGAGCTTGAGCCGCTGGCGCTCCCCGCCGGAGAGGCTGGTGAGCGCCCGGCCGAGCGTCAGGTGGCCCAGCCCGACGTCGGCGGCGCGGTCGAGCGCCCGCCGCCCCACGCCGAGCGCCGTCCGCGCCTCGTCGACGGTCAGGGCGAGCACCTCGGCGATCGTCCGCCCGTCGAGCCGGTGGCGCAGCGCCTCGGCGGAGAAGCGGGAACCGCCGCACGCCTCGCACGGGATCGTCACGGGCTCGAGGAACGCGAGGTCGGTCTCGAGCACCCCGCGGCCCCGGCACACCGGGCACGCCCCGGCCGAGTTCGGGCTGAACAGCGCGGCGTCCACGCCGTTCGCGGCGGCGAACGCGGCGCGCACCCGGTCCAGGACGCCCAGGTAGGAGGCGACGCTGGAGCGCCGGGACCCGCGCGGCGGGGACTGGTCGACGACCACCACCCCCGGGTGGGCGCGCGGCAGCACCTCGGTGACGAGCGTGCTCTTCCCGGACCCCGCGACGCCGCTCACCACGGTCAGCACCCCGCGGGGCACCGCGACGTCCACGTCGCGCAGGTTGTGCAGGGACGCCCCGGTGATCCGCAGCTCGCCGGTGGGCGGCCGGGGCGAGGGGTTCACCGGGTGGCCGCTGCGCATCGCCCGCCCGGTGGCGGTGTCGGCGCGCAGCAGCCCGGCCAGGTCCCCGGTGTGGACGACCCGCCCGCCCGCCGCGCCCGCCCCGGGGCCGAGCTCGACGACGTGGTCGGCCGCGGCGATCACGTCCCGGTCGTGCTCGACCACGACGACGGTGTTGCCCTTGTCGCGCAGGCGCCGCAGCAGCCGGACCAGCCGGGCCACGTCGTGCGGGTGCAGGCCGGCGCTCGGCTCGTCGACGAGGTAGATGAGGTCGGTGAGGGCGCTGCCGAGCTGGCGAACCAGCGTGATGCGCTGCGCCTCGCCGCCGGAGAGGGTCGGGGTCTCGCGGTCGAGGTTCAGGTGGCCGAGCCCGACGTCGACGAGCGCGTCGAGCCGGTGCACGGCGGCCCGCACGATCGGCACCGCCGCCGGGTGGTCGATCGTGCGCAGGAACGCGGCGAGGTCGCCGAGCTCGAGCCGACCGCAGTCGACGATCGTGCGGCCGTCGATCGTCGCGCTGCGGGCGGCGGCGTTGAGCCGCGCCCCGCCGCACTCGGGGCAGGGCGCGCGGGTGACGAGCCGCTCCACCTCCTCGCGGACCCGGGGCGGCACCTTCGCGTGCCCGCCCGCGAGGTAGTCGCGCCGGATCCGCGGGAGCACACCGAGGTAGGTGCCGGTGCGCGGGAACTCGGGGTCCGGGTTCGGGGGCGTGAGCTCCTCCGCGTGCAGCAGCAGATCCCACTCGTCGGGCCGGAAGTCGCGCAGCGGCTTGGTCCGGTCGAACAGCCCCGCGTGCACGTAGCGCTTCCACCGGTAGGTGCCGGGCCGGAACGTCGAGAGGCGGATGGCGCCCCCGTCGAGCGAGCGGTCGCGGTCGACCAGCCGCTCGACGTCGATGTCGACGACCGACCCGAGGCCCTCGCAGCGCGGGCACATGCCGGTCGGGTCGTTGAACGAGAACGCGGGCGAGTAGCCGACGCGCGGGGTCGCGACCCGCGAGTACAGCAGGCGCATCAGCGGAGCGATGTCGGTGGCGGTGCCGACCGTCGAGCGCGCGTTGCCCACGATGCGGCGCTGGTCGACCACGACCGCCGCCGACAGGTTCTCCAGCGCGTCGACGTCCGGAGCGGCCTGGTGGCCCAGCCGGTTGCGCACGAACGCCGGGAACATCTCGCCGAGCTGCCGCCGCGACTCCGCCGCGATCGTGCCGAACACCAGCGACGACTTGCCCGACCCCGAGACCCCGGTGACGACGGTGAGCCGCCCCTTCGGGATCTCGACCGAGACGTCACGCAGGTTGTTCTCCCGGGCTCGCACGACACGGATGACGCTCATGACGGCCACGCTACGAACAATCGCGGCCAGATCCTGGCCACATCTCGTGCGAGGATGGGCCCCGTGGCCGATCCCAGCCGCCGGATGCTCGCCCTGCTGTCGACGCTGCAGGACGGCCGGACGTGGAGCGGGGCGGACCTCGCGGCGCGCCTGGGCACCAGCCCGCGCACGCTGCGCCGCGACGTCGACCGGCTGCGCGAGCTGGGCTACCCGGTACAGGCCCGCCCCGGCCCCGGCGGCCACTACCGCCTGGTGGCCGGGACGGCGATGCCGCCGCTGCTGCTCGACGACGACGAGGCCGTGGCGATCGCGGTAGGGCTGCGCCTCGCGGCGAGCGCCCGCACCCAGCTCGACGACGATCCCGGCGCGGCGCAGCGGGCGCTCCGCAAGCTGGAACAGGTGCTCCCCGCCCGGCTGCGGCACAAGGTCACGGCGCTGCACCGGGCCACCGAGACCGCGCCCGGCCCGGGCGCCGGGGTGGGCACCCGGCTGCTCGGCCTCGTCGGCACCGCCGCGGCCCAGCACGAGCGGCTCGTGTTCTCCTACCGGTCGCGGGACGGGGACGAGGCGGGGCGGCGCGTGGAGCCGTACCGGCTCGTGCTCACCGGCAGGCGCTGGTACCTGCTCGGCTGGGACCTCGACCGCGCCGACTGGCGGACCTTCCGCCTCGACCGGGTGACCGACGCCCGCACCACCGGCGAGCGGTTCGCGCCCCGCGAGCTGCCCGCCGACTCGGCCGCCGCCTACCTGGACGCCCGGCTGAAGGCGCCCCGCCACCGCGCCGTGCTGACCTTCGACGCGCCGTACGAGCGGATGGCCGACCGCCTCGCCCACCGGGACGGCACGCTGGAACCGCTCGACGACGGCCGGTGCCGCTACACGACGTGGGTCGACTCGTTCGAGTGGCTGGCGGTGACGACCGCGATCCTCGGGGTCGACTTCCGCGTCGAGGAGCCGGCCGGGTTCGCCGAGTACTGCGCGCGGCTGGGCGACCGGCTGGCCCGGGCGGCCGGCTGACGCCGGCGGCCCGCGTCACCGGCGACGCGGCCGCAGCGGCGGGGCCTTGGCGATCACGACGGTGCCCGCGAGGGCCGCCCCGAGCCCGAGCGCGAGCACCCAGCCCCAGCCCGGGCGGACCGGGTCGCCCAGGAGCCAGATCCCGACCATCCCCGGCAGGAGCACCTCGGTGACGGTGAAGACCGCCGTGACGGCGCCGACGTCGCCCCGCGAGAGCGCCGCCGTGTAGCCGACCATCCCGACCAGCCAGAACCCGACCACCAGGTAGGTGGAGGGCTGCCCGAGCAGCTGCACCAGGTCGAGCCCCTCGGTCTGCACGTGCGCAGCGCGCACCGAGACCGAGCCGCCCCCGAAGCCGAGGCCCGAGGCCACGGCGAGCGGCCACGCGTGCTTGCCCTGCCGCAGGATGAGCGTGATCACCGCGAGCAGCAGCAGCGAGACCAGGAGCACCACGTCGACCCCCGACCGGTGCACCGGCGGGTGCTCGCTGCCCGCGCTCGCCGCGACGAGCACCAGACCGACGAGGCAGGCGGTGACGGCGAGGCGCGTGGTCGTCGGCAACCGGGCGCCGATCAACCGGGCGTTGAGCAGCGCCGTCATCGCGATCGTCCCCCCGATCACGGCCTGCACCGCGAACACGGGGAGCACCCGCAGCGCCATCACGGCGCACCCCCAGGCGACCAGGTCCAGCAGCATCCCGGCGAGGTAACGCGGTTGGATGGCCGCAGGCCTGGTCCGGGTGGCCCGCCGCGCACCCGCCGCCTGGAGCAACGCCCCGCAGCTGTTGAGGATCATCGCAACAGCGGCGAACAGGATCCCCACCAGCACGGCGCCCAGCATGCCGCACCGGGGCGGGCCCGGTCGGAGTCAGGGCAGCTCTCAGTGCTGCGGGCGCTGCCGGGAGACCTCGAAGAAGCCGCTCATCAGGCCGCCCGGGAGGGCGGCGTCGGGGTCCCAGCGCGCCGCCCGGTGCTCGTGCAGGATCCTGCGTGGCACCTCCGACGCGTGGACGACCAGTGCCGCGACGACGGTGAGGACGAGCACGGGCACCCCGATCACGAGGATCGGCCATCCGAAGTACCCGCAGGCGACGAGCAAGGCCGCCAGCTCCAGGCCGATGACCATCGCCCACATCCGCAGCACGGCGGTGTTCCCCTCTTCTCGTTTCGAATCCCGACGGGGTCCCGCTAGAGGGCCGGCGACGCCGCCGGGGCCTCGGGCCCCACCTGCTCGAGATCGCCCACGGAGCCGGCCGCGTTACTGTCCGCGTCGTCCCCGCCGGACTCGGAGTCGGAGTCGGACTCGGAGTCGCTGTCGGAGTCGCTGTCGGACTCCTTCGTCGAGTCGCTGTCCTTGGTGGGCTCGCTGGACTTCGACGTCGTCTTGGTCGTTGTGGGCGGCTCCTCCTCGACCGACGGCGTGCTGTCGGCCGTCTCCTCGGCCGGCGGGGGAGCCGCGGGCGCGGGCTCGCCCCCGCCGCCGGAGCCGCGGCCGCCGCCTCCACCGCCGCCCGACCCGGACGACGGCTCCTGGGTCGTGAGGGTGCTCTCGGCACCCGCGCTGTCCGGGGTGGAGCCCCCGGACGGCCACAGGACGTACGCGAGCACGACGGCGCCGACGGCCAGCAGCGCGCCGAGGCCGAGCGCCAGCGCGTTCGGCCTGCGCCGCTGGGGCAGGTCCGGCTCCTGGTCGTAGTCGTCGTAGTCCCACTCCGGCTCGGGCTGCCGGTGGGCGTGACGGGACCGGACCGGCTCGGTGAGCATCGCGGCGGTCGGCTCGGGCGCCGGACGGGCCGGGGGCCCGTAGGGGCCGGGGTGGCCCGCGTGCTGCGGTGCGCCCTGGCCGTCGTGGTACGGGCCGTCGTGGTACGGGCCGTCCGGCTGCTGGGCGCCAGGCCCCTCGTTGTACGGACCGCTGTAGGGCACCCCGGGCGCCCCCGGGGGCGGCGGCGCCATCCGCGGCGGCCGCGCGGGCGGCGGCGGCAGCGGCATCCCGGGCGCCGGGGCCTGAGCGGGAGCGGGCTGGGGCGCGAGCGAGAGGGCTGCGCCCTTGGCGATGGCGTTCTTCGGGTCGGCGTCGACCGCGACCGGGCGGGCGAGCTGCTCGGAGACCAGCTGCGCGACCAGCGGGATCCGCGACGAGCCGCCGACCAGCAGCACCGCGGTGAGCTGGTCGGGGGCGAGGCCCGCCGAGATCACCGCGGAGCGCAGCGCCGCGACGGTGTCCTCCACCTGCGGGCGGATCATGGCCTCGAACTCGCTGCGGTGCAGCCGGACCGAACCGCGGGCCGACGGCAGCAGCACCGGGATCGACACCTCGGTGTCGCTGGAGAGGGCCTCCTTGGCCTCGGTGCACTCGCGGCGGATGCGCGCGACCGCGGACAGCACGGCCGGGTCGGTGTCGTCGAGCTCGGCGAACGCGTCCGGCATGCCCTCGAGCACGTGCTCGAACACGGCCTGGTCGAAGTCGATGCCGCCGAGCCGCTCGAGGCCCTCCGGCCGGCCGATCAGCCGGAAATCGATGTCGCCCTTGCGCACGACCGCGGCGTCGAACGTGCCGCCGCCGAAGTCGTAGACGGCGATCGTGGACCCCGGCGCCACCCGCTCGTTCGCGGCGTAGCTCATGGCGGCCGCCTGCGGCTCGGCCAGGAACGTGACGGTGAGGCCCTGGTTCGCGAGCGCGGCCGACAGCAGGTCCTTCTTGTGCTGCCCCCACGCGGCGGGGTGGGTGACGGCGATCCGGTCGGCGGGCCCGCCCTCGCGCTCTGCGACGCGGTCGACCACCCACCGGACGAGCCACGCCGACAGGTCCTGCGGGGCCCACGGCCTGCCCGCGACCATCACCGGCGTCGGGTCACCGATGCGGCGCTTGAACTCGCGGACGACCCGGTCCGGATCGGTCAGGGCGCGCCGCTCGGCGGCCTCGCCGACCACGATCGAGCCGTCCTGGCTGACGAACACGACCGACGGGATGGTGGCGCCGCGGCTGCCGAGGGTGACGACCTCCGGGTCCCCCCAGCGGTTGCCCGAGGAGCGACACACCGCGGCACAGGTGAACGTCGTCCCCAGGTCGATCCCGAGCTGGTACGCCATTGCCTTACCCCTCACCCCGACGACGGTCTTGCGGACCGGCCCCACCATCGCATCGGCGGATCGTGGCCCGTCCTCGCCCCCCTCTTGGGGGCCCTATTGGACCAAGGACTCCCCCTAACTCCCCCTATCGGGGGGTCCCCCTAGTCCCCCGAACGGCGGCTTCCGACGACTCTGGTGGATCCCCGATGGCCCAGCAACCGCTGGGCCCTACGTTCGGTCCAACGCGGCGCACCCAGCCGCAGACACGCGACTTGGATGGGATACCGAACACATGAGCCTGATCGAGTTCCTCCGCATGCTGATCTTCAACGAGGAAGCCCGTGAGGACTTCGCGGAGAACCCGGAGAAGGCGCTCGACGACGCCGGCCTGGGCCACCTGAGCGCCGAGGACGTCGCCGACGCGCTGGCGATCCTGCACGACGACAGCCAGAACGCCGACTTCAGCCGCGACTTCAACAGCGGCGGCAACGAGATCAACGTGGCCGCCCCCGCGCCGGTCAGCGGCGGCGAGTCCGCGGCCGAGTACATCAACCACTACATCACCAACAACTACATCGACGACCGCGACACCAACATCGACAACTCGACCAACCTCCAGGTCGACACCGACGGCGGCGACTTCAGCGCCGACATCGACGTCGACTCGACCGTCGCCTCCGGTGACGGCGCGGTGGCCGCGGGTGACGACATCGAGGACTCGACGATCACCACCGGCGACGGCAACGTCGTGGGCGACAACAACATCTCCGGGGACGGCAACACCTCGATCTCCGGCGACGGCAACTCGGCCGTGATCGGGGACGGCAACACCACCGGCTTCGGCAGCGGTGACGTGTCCTCCACCGACATCGGCGGCGGCGTGTCGGTCGACGACGGCAGCTCGTTCGCGATCGGTGGCAGCTCCTCGGTGGACAACTCCAGCTACGAGGACAACGACACCAGCATCGACGCGAGCGACAACTCGGTGAACGACTCGTTCAACGAGACCTCCTCCTGGGAGGACAACTCGATCTCCGAGGACAACGACTCGTACAGCAACTACGAGGACAGCTCGGACCACAGCTACACCGAGGACAACGACACGGTGAGCAGCGACGACCACAGCAGCGTCGACTCGGACTACACGATCCAGGCCTGATCGAGCAGTCCGGACCGCGGCCCCGTCACCGGCACCGCCGGTGGCGGGGTCGCGGTGTGTGGGGCCGGATCCCCTAATGCGGGGGCGGTGGAGGGTGCCGGATCCCCGATTGACCTGGACGGTCCCGGATCTACCGTTCTGTCCGATCCCACCGAGCACGGAAGAGACCGATCGATGGCCGAGCCGCTGTCCCTGATGGAGTTCCTGCAGGCGCTCCTCACCGACGACGGGATGCGCGGCGACTTCGGCACCGACCCGCAGGGCACGCTCGCCGCGCACGGCCTCGACGAGCTCACGCCGGCGGACGTCCACGACGCGCTCGTGCTCCTGCAGGACACGCAGACGGTCGAGTACTCCCTCGGCGCCGTGCCCGCCCCGCCGCCCCCGCCGCCGGCGGACGACGGCCACGAGGCCGCGGTGGAGTACCTGGCCCGCTTCCTGGCGGGGCCGCAGGACCCCGGCACCGAGGCGTGGGCCGCCGCCGACCATTCGGGCTGGGGCCCGATCGACGGGTTCGGCACCGGCGACACCGACGGCTGGGAAGCCGCGGACGACAGCGGGTGGAGCCCGGACCCGGGTCCCGCAGACCCGCCGCACGGGGGCGTCACCGACATCGGCTCGGTTTTCGGCTCGGATTTCGGCGCCGACATCGAGCACCTCGACGTCGGCGGGTACCCGCCGTTCGCGGAGCTGACCGACGACCTGCCGGACGGCCCCGACGATGCCCCGCCGCTGTCGGAGGGGGCCTGAGAACCCCACGGGCACCCCCCATCCCCGAACCCCCTACGGGCGGGTGCCCCGAATCCCCATCGGGTGGGAATCGGGGACTCTGAGCGATCCCCGATGGCCCGAATGGCCCATCGCCATAGCGTTTCGGCCCAACGCCGGAGGACTCCCCGGATCCCGGCATTCCCACTCATGGAGATGAGCCACGATGTCGACGACGAACCTGCTCGATCTGCTCCTCGCCCTGCTCCGCGACCCCAGCGCATACCGCGAGGACCCCGAGGGCTTCCTCTCGGCCTGCGGGGATCCGTCGCCGGAGGACATCCGCGAGGCGCTGATCCTGCTCCAGGACCGGCAGGGGGCCGAGTTCGGCCGTGACCACCACATCGCCGGTAACCACGTCGTGCACGTGCCCCCGCCGCCGCCCGCCGCGGCCCCGGAGCCCGGCGAGAGCAACCAGGAGGCGGCGGTCCGCTACCTGGACACCTACATCACCAACAACTACGTCGACGACCGGGACACCAACGTCGACAACTCGACCAACATCCAGGCCGACACCGACGGCGGCGACTTCGACCTCGACGTCGACGTGGACTCCGTCGTCGCCTCGGGCGACGACGCGGTCGCGGCGGGCGACGACATCTCCGACTCCGAGATCACCACCGGCGACGACGACGTCGTCGGGGACGACAACGTCGACGGCGACGACAACACGGAGATCGACGGGGACGACAACGAGCTCGTGCTCGGCGACGACAACACCACCGGCTTCGGCGAGGGCGACACCAGCTCCACCGACATCGACGGGGACGTCTCCGTCGACGACGGCAGCTCGATGGCGATCGGCGGCAGCTCCTCGGTCGACAACTCGACCCACGAGGACGGCGACACCACCGTCGACGTGAGCGACGACTCGACGAACGACTCCGGCGGCACCACGGTCGACTGGCAGGACAACTCGGTCACCGAGGACAGCGACAGCTACAGCAGCTACGTCGACGACAGCGACAACAGCACGTACGTGGACAACGACACGACCAGCGTCGACGACCACTCGACCACCCAGGAGTCCTACAGCGCCGAGGTCGTCTGATCACTGGTGGCGCCGCCACCGGAGCAGAGCTGTAGCCTCCCCCGGGTGATGCGCCACCGGCCCCGCCACTCGACGGGAGTACCCGAGGTGGCGGGGCCGGTGGTGTGAAGGCCGATCCGGTCGGTCAGGATCGGGGAGGCCCCCGGCACGAGAAGACGAGGAGGGGGGAAGGACCAGCGTGGCGGTTCCCGCAGCGGTCGAGTTGGTCGACCTCGCGCTGAAAGCAACCACCGCCTACGAGCGCCCCGACCTCGGGGCGCGGCTGCTCCAGACCCGCAAGCGACTCGCCGACCCCGACGTGCGCGTGCTCGTCGTCGGCGAGTTCAAGCAGGGTAAGAGCCAGCTGGTCAACGCGCTCGTGAACGCGCCGGTGTGCCCGGTGGACGACGACATCGCCACCGCGGTGCCAACGGTCGTGAAGTACGCCGAGACCACGAAGGCCGAGCTCGTACGCGAGGGCGACTCGGAGGGGTCCGCCGAACGCACCGAGGTGCCGGCCACGCAGCTCGCGCAGCACGTCTCGGAGGCGGGCAACCCGGGCAACCAGGCGCTGATCAGCTACGCCGAGGTCGGGCTGAAGCGCAAGCTGCTGTCCGGCGGGCTCGTGCTCGTCGACACCCCCGGTGTCGGCGGGCTCGGGTCGGCGCACGGCGCCGCCACGATGTCGGCCCTCCCCAGCGCCGACGCGGTGCTGCTCGTCTCGGACGCGGCGCAGGAGTACACCGCCCCCGAGCTCGAGTTCCTCGACGCGGCGATGAAGCTCTGCCCGAACGTCGCCTGCGTGCTCACCAAGACCGACCTCTACCCGCACTGGCGGCGGATCGAGGAGCTCAACCGCGGCCACCTGCGCCGGGCGGGGGTCGACGCCGAGATCTTCCCGGTGTCCTCGGTGCTGCGGCTGACCGCGGCCAAGGAGCAGGACGCCCAGCTGATGGACGAGTCGGGCTTCAAGCCGCTCGTCGACTACCTGCTGCACAAGGTCGTCGCGCAGTCCGACGAGCTCGACCGGCGGTCCACGAGCCACGACGTGCTCTCGGTCGCCGAGCAGCTCGCATCGAGCATGAAGTCCGAGCTCGCGATCCTCGAGGACCCGGAGAAGGTCAACGCGCTCGTCGAGGACCTCACCCGGGCCAAGCAGCGGGCCGACGAGCTCAAGCAGCGCTCGTCGCGCTGGCAGATCACCCTCAACGACGGCGTGGCCGACCTGCAGTCCGACATCGGCTACGACCTGCGCGACCGGCTCCGCACGATCGGCCGCGAGGCCGAGCAGCTCATCGACGACTCCGACCCGGCCGAGATCTGGGACCAGTTCTCCGACTGGTTCCACCAGCAGATCTCCTCGGCGGCGTCGGCGAACTTCGTCTGGGCGGCGGAGCGAGCCCGCTGGCTCGCGGCACGGGTGGCCGAGCACTTCGCCGAGGGCGCGGACGTCTCACTGCCCGAGCTGCGGTTCGACGACGAGGGCATCGCGGGCAAGGTCGACCCGCTCACCCAGCCGGAGGTGGAGCAGCTCACCAAGGGGGGCCAGCTCCTCAAGGGCATGCAGGGCGGCTACGGCGGCATGCTGATGTTCGGCATGCTCGGCACGCTCGCCGGCCTGCCGATCTTCGCGGGCGCGCCCGCGGGCGTGCTGCTCGGCATCAAGGCGGTGCGCGAGGAGAAGAAGCGGATGCTGCAGAAGCGCCGCAACGACGCGAAGCAGAGCGTGCGCAGGCACATCGACGAGGTCACGTTCCAGGTGGGCAAGGATTCGACCGACATGTTGCGCAGGGCCCAGCGACAGCTGCGGGACCACTTCAGCGCCCTGGCCGAAGAGATGAGCACCTCGATCGCGGCGTCGGTCCAGGCCGCGCAGAGCGCGCTGAAGCAGAACACCTCGGGCAGGGAGAAGCGGATCAAGGACCTCAAGGCCGAGCTCGCCCGCATCGACGGCCTCGCGCAGCGCGCCAAGGCGCTCGTGAAGGACCGGCGCCCGGCCGCGACCGCCGGGGGTGCGGCATGACCGCGCCCCCGCCGCCGCTCGGCGCCGCCGTCCGGATCCTGCTGCGCAACGCCATCGAGGCCTACCAGGACAGCCCGCAGGCCCACGCCTGGCTCACCCACAACCTCCAGCGCTTCGACGAGCCGCTGCGGGTCGCGATCGCGGGCAAGGTGAAGGCCGGGAAGTCGACGCTGCTCAACGCGCTGGTCGGCGAGCAGATCGCCCCCACCGACGCGGGTGAGTGCACCCGGGTCGTCACCTGGTACGTCGACGCCCAGTTCCCGCGGGTCACGATGTACCCGCGCGGCGGGGAGCCCCAGCAGCTCACGATCAACCGCTCCGGCGGGGGCCTGTCGTTCGACCTGCAGGGCTACCCGGTGGAGAAGGTCGACAAGCTCGAGGTGGAGTGGCCGTCGCAGAGCCTGCGCACGCAGACGCTGATCGACACCCCGGGCATCGCGTCGCTGTCGGCGGACACGTCGGCGCGCGCGGGTGCGTTCCTCGCCCCGGAGGACGCCCCCACCCAGGCCGACGCCGTCATCTACCTGATGCGGCACTTGCACAACACCGACGTGCGGTTCCTCGAGTCGTTCTTCGACCAGGGCGTCGCGCGGGCCACCCCGGTCAACACGATCGGCGTGCTCTCCCGCGCCGACGAGATCGGCGCGGGCCGGCTCAACGCGCTCACGTCCGCGCGCAAGATCGCGCGGCGCTACCGCGCCGACGACAAGATCCGCGGGCTGTGCCAGACCGTCGTCGCCGTGGCCGGCCTGCTCGCCCAGACCGCGCGCACCATGCGCCAGGGCGAGTTCGCCGCGCTCACCGCCCTGGCCGCGATGCCCCGCTCGGAGATCGAGTCGATGCTGCTGTCGGCCGACCGGTTCTCCCGCACCGAGCTCGACGCGCCCGACGCACCGGACTCCCAGACCCGCGCCCAGCTGATGGAGCGGTTCGGGATGTTCGGCGTGCGGCTGGCCACCACGCTGATCCGCCAGGGCATGACCGACCCGAACGCCGTCGCGGCCGAGCTGGTCAAGCGCAGCGGCCTCGACGAGCTGCGCAGCGTGCTCGCCACCCAGTTCACCGAGCGGCGCGACCTGCTCAAGGCGCGCTCGGCGCTGCTCGCGGTCGACCTGGTGCTCACCCGGGAGCCCCGGCCCGAGACCGCGCCGCTCGCGGCGGAGGTGGAGCGCATCCTCGCGGGTGCCCACGAGTTCGCCGAGCTGCGGCTGCTGTCCGCGCTGCGCGCCGGCGCGGTCAAGCTGCCCAAGGAGGCCCTCCAGGAGGCGGAGCGGCTGCTGGGCGGCGACGGCGGGGCGCCGGCGGCCCGGCTCGGGCTGGAGCCCGACGCAGGCCCGCAGGAGATCTGGGACGCCGCCATCGACGCGGCGACCCGGTGGCGGCGCCGGGGCGAGAGCCCGCTGTCGAGCCGGGCGGTGGCCGGCGTGGCCCGCGAGGTGGTCCGCAGCTGCGAGGGCATCCTCGCCGGGATGCGCCAGAACTACGGCTGAGCGCCCTCACCGCCAGGTGCGGTCGAGGAAGCCTGCGATGAGCGGCGCGATCTCGGGCAGGTGCGTCTCGAGCGCGAAGTGGCCCGTGTCGAACAGGTGCAGCTCGGCGTCCGGGACGTCGCGCAAGTAGGCCCGCGCGCCCGGCTCGGGGAAGAACGGGTCGCCGGTGCCCCACGTGATCAGCGTGGGTGGGGTGTGCGTGCGCAGCCACCGCTGCCAGCGCTCGTAGCGCTCGACGTTGGTGTGGTAGTCGAACGCCAGCGCGACCTGCGCCTCCGCGCGGCCGGGCAGGTCGAGGAAGTGCTGGTCGAGCGTCCAGCCGTCGGGGGCGAGCGACGACGGGTCGGGCACGCCGGTCTCGTACTGCATGCGCGTGCCCGCCGGGGTGAGCAGGTCGCGAACCGCCTCGACCGCGCCCGGCGCGTCCGGGCGCAGCGCGATGAAGTCGCGCGCGGCGGCGGACAGCCCCTCGGCGTAGGCGTTGCCGTTCTGCACGACGAGGCCGGCGATCCACTCGGGGTGCCGCTCGGCGATGCGGAACCCGACCGGCGCGCCGAAGTCGAAGACGTACATCGCGAACCGGGTGAGCCCGATCGCCCGCAAGAAGCCCTCGACGGTGTCGGCGAGCCGGTCGAAGGAGTAGGTGAAGCCCTCCGGCGCCTCGGTGTGGCCGAACCCGGGGTAGTCGGGCGCGACGAGCCGGTACCGGGCCCCGAGCGCGTCGATCAGCCGCCGGAACTGGTGGGAGCCCGACGGGAACCCGTGCAGGAGCAGCAGCACGGGCGCGTCCGCCCGCTCCGGGAGGGACTCGCGGTAGAAGACGCGCACCCCGGCCACGTCGGCGTGGCGGTGGACGGTGCGCGCGAGCGGGGCCACGGACATGACTGATGCATCCTCTCGGCGAAATCACGTGAGAGCGACCCTAACGCATCATCGCACTGAGATAGCATTAGGAACGTGACGGACCTCATCCCGCTGACCGGGGAACCGCTGGTGCTCGACCTCGTCAACACCCGGACCGCGGACGGCGACCTGCTGACGGCCCCCGCCGACCTGGGCAGGTGGCTCACGCTGGAGGCCGAGCGCTTCCCCGAAGCGGCCGAGCTGGCGGGCGCCGACCTCGGAACCGACGGCGTCGCAGCGGTCCGGGAGGTCCGCGCGCACGCCGCGAACGCCGTCGAGGCGGCCCGCCACGCCGAGGCCCCGTCGGCGGCCGATCTCGACGCCCTCACCCGCGCCCAGCGCGCCGCGCCCGCGGTGCTCGAGCTCGCCTGGGACGGTGCCGCGGTCACCGCGACCCGCCGCCGCGCCGGGCCGCCCGGCAGGCGCCTCGCCGCGTGGCTGGCCGAGGCGGCCGCGGAGTTCCTCGCCGACCCGGCCGTCAGCCGGGTCCGCCGGTGCGCGGCCGACGACTGCGTCCTGCTGTTCCTGCCGGCCCACCCGCGGCGGCGCTGGTGCTCGCCCACCCGGTGCGGCAACCGGGTGCGCGTCGCCCGGCACTACCGACGCCACCGCGCCTAGAAGCGGCGGGCGTCAGGCCTCGGAGGTGCCCGGCCCGACGATCTGGCGCAGGTGGGCGAACAGCTCGCCGCGGCTGCCCGAGCCGAGCCGCTGGCGCATCCGCGCGACGTGGTGCTCGACGGTCTTCGCCGAGATGAACAGGCGCTCCCCGATCTGCCGGTAGGTGAGGCCCTCCAGCACGAGCTGGGCCACCTCCCGCTCGCGGTCGCTCAGCGGGCCGTCGGCACCGTCGGCCGTCGGGTCCGGCGCGGGTTCGGCCTCCGGTTTCGGCGCGGGCTTCGGGCGCTGCTCGGCCTCCGGGTCGGTCTCCACCGCGACGGTGCGCGCGGCCGGGCCGGTGCTCTGCAGCGCGCGGGCGCACCCGAGCAGGGCCGTCATCGCCTTGCGGTCGTGGGTGCGGATCGCCGCCTGGCCGGCGAGCTTGCCGCCCTCCCACGCCATCCCGACCGCGTGCAGGCCCCGGGCGGCCGCCTCCACGCCCGCCGGGTCGACCTCCGAATCGAGCAACCGCACCCAGTGCTCGGCGGCGGCGGCCATCGCGGCCGCGTACCGGCTGCCGTCCGCGGCGGCCTCCAGGGCCTCGGCGTGCCGCCGCGCGGACTCGCGGTCCTCGGACAGGATGGCGGCCTGCAGGCCCGACCAGTGCAGCGGCGCCGCCCAGAGCGCCGGGTCGCCGAGCCGGGACAGCAGGTCGGTGGCCTCGTCGAGGTGCGGCCGGATCCAGCTCGACTCCCGCAGGCGGGTGGCGGCCACCCACAGCTCGCCGAGCTGCTGCAGCACGAAAAGGTCCACCGGGTGCCGCACGATCGCCTCGCGCGCCCGGCCCCACGCCGTCATGAGCACGGCGAGGTCGCCCGCCCGGCGGGCCAGCGCCACCTCGAGGGCGGCGGCGAGCAGCTCGTCGCGCGGCTCCAGCTCGGCCCCCGGCGGCGACGCGAGCGACAGGGCCGAGCGGGCCGCGCCCGTGGCCCCGCGGAACAGCGCGATCCAGCCGAGCAGCAGCCGGTGGCGGGTGACCGCGCCCCGCCCGCCGAGCCCGACCCTCAGGGCGCGCTCCAGCACCGACTGCGCCACGTCCAGCTCGCCGCAGTGCACGGCGACCAGCGCCGCGAGCGCGGCCGGGGTGTCGGGCAGCAAGGCCGCCCGCTGGGAGGCCTCCAGCAGCGACGCCGCCCGCGTGAGCTGCGAGAGCGCCGCCGTGGGCGAGCCCGCGACCGAGTCGTAGACGCCCTGGGCCATGAGCTCCTCGGCCCCGGCCAGCAGCGTGGGCGGGCGCACGCCGCTCGCCGCGGACGGCGCCTGCAGCATCTTGCCCGCCTCGTCGAGCGCGCCGGTGCCGATCAGCGCAGGCACGGCGAGCACCGCGGTGGTGCCCATGGCCGGTTCGAGCGCGGTGTTCATCCACCGGTACACGTCGGCGCTGCGGCCGAGCAGCCCCCGGTGGGCGAGCACGGCCGCCGCCACGGTGCCCGCCCGCACGGCCTCGGCGGGCGGCACCCGGTCCGGCTCCGACAGCACCTGGTCGGCCTGGGTGAGCGCGAGGTCGAGGTCGCCGGTGAGCACCGCCGCCTCGGCGCGGCCCGCCGCGAGGTCGAGGGCGGGACCGCCGGCGCGCACCGCCGCGTCGAACAGCTCGCCCGCGACGGGCGCCCCGGTGCGCAGCGCCTCCTCGGCCGCCGTGGTGAACACCTCGGCCACCGTCGAGCCGCTCGCGCCGGTGCCGAGCAGGCCGCGGGCGGCCGCGAGCACGTTGCCGCCGCGCTCGAGCTCGATCTCGGCGAGGGTGCGCCGCAGCTCCACCCGGGACGCCTGCGGGGTGCGCTCCAGCACGGCCGCCGAGACGAGCGGGACGGCCCTCCCGTCGCGGGTGAGCATCCCGGCCGCCCGCGCGGCCTCCAGCAGCTCGTCGAGCTGCGCCGCGCCGACGTCGGGGGGCAACCCCAGCAGCGGGACGAGCACCTCCGACTCCAGCGGGGCGCCGAGCGCCCGCGCGAGCAGCAGGCCGCCCACCCCGTCGCCGAGGCGCTGCACCAGGTAGCCGAGCTGCACCAGCAGGCCGGCCGGCGGGTCGGTGGGCAGCGGCACGCCGCGGGCGCAGCCGGGGCCCGCCCGCTCCGCGAGGGCGGCGAGGAGCCGGTCGACGAGGCCGGGCAGCCCCGCGGTCTGTTCGAACACGTGGTCCACGAGCTCGGCGGGCGGGTCGTCGCCGCCCAGCAGCAACGCGGCCCGTGCCGCGACCCCGGTGCGGTCGAGCGCCTCCAGCACCACCGGCGGGCGGGTGGCCGCGAGGGCGCTGCCGAGCGCAGCGGTGCCGGGCGGCCGCGGCCACGGCCGGTGCGCCACCACCAGGTGGCCGCCGGGCGCGGCGGCGAGCTCCGCCACGCGTTCCAGCACGTCCGAGGGGAGCAGGTGGGCGTCGTCGATCAGGAGGGCGTCGTCGTCGCCCAGCTCGCCGACATCGGCGACGTCGCGGTGGACGGTGAGGCCCGCCGCCCCGAACGCCGCGGCGAGCGCGTCGAGCAGGACGGTCTTGCCGTGCCCACCCGGACCGATCACGTCCACCCGGCGCGTGGACGCAGCGCGCGCGGCCGCTTCGTGCACGAGCCGACGCGCCGCGGGCGACCCCGCGAGCAGCCTCTCCGGCGCCCGCGGCACCGGTTGGGTACGCGTCGACACTGATCGGAGATTACTCAGAGGGGTCTGTCGAACGGCGCCCGGCGGCGCCGGGGGTCGGCCCAGCGGTCACCCTCGATCAGGTGAGTGGCACGATCACCGACGACCGGCACCGGTCATGGCCGCCACAGCGGAGCGGGGGTTGATGGGCACCACCTGGGCGATCGTGCTGGCCGGCGGGGTGTCCCGACGGTTCGGCGAGCGGGCGAAGCAGTTCGAGCGCATCGGCGGCGTGCCGATGGTCGCGCGCACGGTCGCGGCCGCGCGGCGCGCGTGCGACGGCGTCGTCCTCGTGCTGCCACCCGGCCGCGACTGGACCGGGGAGCCGGTCGACGCGGTCGCCGAGGGCGGGGACCACCAGTCCGAGTCGCTGCGCGCCGGCCTCGCGGAGGTGCCTGCCGACGCGGAGATCATCGTCGTGGCCGACCCGGCCCACCCCCTCGCGAGCGACGCGCTGTTCTCCGCCGTGATCGAGCGGGTGCGCGGCGGGGCGGACGGCGCCGTGCCGGTGATCCCGATCCTCGAGGTCGTGCAGCGGGTCCGGGACGGCCGGGTCGTCGAGACCCTGCCGAAGGACGACCTCGTGCTCACCCAGACCCCGCAGGCGTTCCGCGCCGACGTGCTCCGCGCCGTGCACGCCGACCGGCCGCGGCCCGTCGAGAACTCGGGGCTTCTGGTCGAGCGCGGCTACCGGGTCGTCACCGTTGCGGGTGACGTGGGCAACGTCCATGTCACGACTCCGCGCGAGCTCGCGATAGCAGAACGTCTGGCCGATACCGGGATTTGCCCCTGAGCCCGGCCTGGACTACGACAGATGATCGAGCGACCGGTCTTCCGAACCGACCACCACGACCAGCTCCCGACACCGGAGGGACACGCTTCCTGATGGACCACGACACTCCCGTTGTCATCCTGTGCGGCGGACAGGGCACCCGTATCCGAGAGGTGAGCGAGCGGCTGCCGAAGGCCATGGTCGACATCGGCGGACGCCCGATCCTGTGGCACATCATGAAGCTGTACAGCCACTACGGGTACCGGCGCTTCATCCTCTGCCTCGGCTACAAGGGCTGGAAGATCAAGCAGTTCTTCCTCGACTACCGGGCCCACATGTCGGACTTCACGCTCACGCTGTCCAACGGTGACCACGAGCCGAGGTTCCACAACGCCGTCGCGGACGAGGACTGGGAGATCACCTTCGCTGAGACCGGTCTCGAGGCGGGCACCGGCGCGCGGCTGCGCCGCATCCGCCACTACATCGACACGCCGCAGTTCATGATGACCTACGGCGACGGGGTCAGCGCCGTGGACATCAACAACCTCGTGAAGGTCCACGCCGACGGCGGCCGCATCGGCACCGTCACCGGCGTGCACCCCACGTCGAAGTTCGGCGAGATGAACGTCGAGGGCAACCTCGTCGCGGAGTTCAACGAGAAGCCCACGCAGGTCACCGGCTGGGTGAGCGGCGGGTACTTCGTGTTCGAGCGCTCGTTCCTCGACGACTACCTCGACGACTCCGAGGACCTGTTCCTCGAGGCGGAGCCGCTGCAGCGGCTGGCCCGCGACAAGCAGCTCACCGTGAACAAGCACGAGGGCTTCTGGGCCGCCATGGACACCTACAAGGACTACCAGGCGCTCAACGCCCTCTGGGCCTCCGGCGACGCGCCCTGGAAGGTCTGGGAGGACGACGGCCGCACCACCTGGTGACGGCCCGCCTCACGGGCGCTGCGCGGCGGCGCTCAGGAGGCGCTTCCACTCGTCGACGCCGGGCAGGGCCGACGCGCGGACGGCCCCGCCGGGCGTGATGGCCCGCAGGGCGAGCGCGACCTCCTGCTGGTCCGCGTCGTGCGCGGACACCAGCAGGGGCCACGTCTCGCCCCCGACGAGCCCGTTGACCTCCTCGGTGCGGTTGGCCTGCTGGTAGCGGCGCACCGCCGCGCCGGTGCGCTCGTCGAAGCGGCCGGTCGCCTCGACGTCGACGAACCCCACGGCGCGCAGCAGGTGCTGCGCCGCCTCCACCGCGGGCCCCGCGCTGTCGGGTCGCAGCAGCGGCCACGACGCGCGCCGGGCCGCCCGGTCCGACAGCGGCGTACCGAGCAGGTCCGCCACCTCGGTGCGCAGCCGCGGCAGCATCGCGTAGAACGCGTCGCCCGGGCAGAGCGTGTCCTTGAAGTCGCGGTGCCCGACGATCTCGGTCGGCGCGATCCCGTACTGCCGGCAGACGTACGCGCACATCGCCCGCAGCCGGTCCCACAGCCGCTCCGGCGGCGCGAGCGCGGTGTAGGTGCCCTCGTTCTCGATCCCCACCGCCGAGACGTTCTGCCCGGTGCAGTGCGCGCCCTCGACGTGCCGGTCGCCCGCGCGCAGCACCTCCAGGCTGCGGTGCCTGCCCTCCAGCACGTGGCCGCCGCGGCTGATCGTGAAGTTCTGCCCGGTGTCGATCCAGCCGCGCCGGTCCACGTGGAAGTTCTGGATCAACCGCGCGACGGCCTCGGCGGCGCCCCGGCTCAGATCCCCGACGTTCGCCGTCGCCGTGTGGTGGACGATGATCCGCACCGGCCGGTGGTTCCACACGGGGACGGCGCGCGTGGGCGGGCGCGCCCCCCACCCGGCACAGTCGATGATCGGCGGGGCGGCGACCGACCCGCTCGCCCACGCCTGCGACGGCCGGACCAGCCCGCCCGCGGCGCCGGTGAGGACGAGGCCGCCGAGGAGGACGCTGCGGCGGGACGGCCCCGGACCCCACACCCTCGCCCTCCCATCGTCGTCGACCCGTTGATCTCCGAACGATGCGCGATGCAAACGCCCCGGACAACGGCGCTGCCCGAAGGTGTGATCGCCCGGTCGGGGTGCCGCAGGAGGGCGGTCGGCGGGCGGCTTGCCGAGGTTACCGATGAGTAATACGCTCTTGGTTACCGACGAGTAGGCCGTTCCACCCGCCGAGGAGCGATGCAGATGGGCCACTTCAGGAGCAACCTGCGGGACCTCGAGTTCAACCTCTTCGAGGTCTTCCGGGTGCAGGACCGGCTGGGCTCTGCTCCCTTCGAGGCCGTCGACGCCGACACGGTGCGCGGCGTGCTCACCGAGCTGAACGCCGTGGCCACGGGGCCGCTCGCGGAGTCGTTCGTCGACGCCGACCGCAATCCGCCGGTCTTCGACCCCGAAACCCACTCCGTGACGCTGCCGCAGTCGCTCAAGGACAGCTACCGCGCGCTGTGGGACGGCGAGTGGTGGCGGCTGTCCCTGCCCGCCGAGCTCGGCGGCTACGGCATCCCGCCCACGGTGCACTGGGCCGCGTCCGAGCTCATCCTCGGCTCCAACCCGGCCGTCTTCATGTACATGGCGGGCCCCAACTTCGCGTCCGTCGTGCACCGCAACGGCACGCCGCAGCAGAAGCGCTGGGCCGAGATCATGATCGAGCGCGGGTGGGGCGCCACGATGGTGCTCACCGAGCCCGACGCCGGGTCCGACGTCGGCGCGGGCCGCACCAAGGCCGTGCTGCAGCCCGACGGCACCTGGCACATCGAGGGCGTCAAGCGCTTCATCACCTCGGCCGAGCACGACCTCGCCGAGAACATCATGCACCTGGTCCTGGCCCGCCCCGAGGGACCGGGCATCGAGCCGAAGCCGGGCACCAAGGGCCTGTCGCTGTTCCTCGTGCCGAAGTTCCACTTCGACCCCGAGACCGGGGAGCTGGGCGAGCGCAACGGCGCCTTCGTCACGAACGTCGAGCACAAGATGGGGCTCAAGGCCTCGACGACATGCGAGCTCACGTTCGGCCAGCACGGCGTCCCCGCCGTCGGCTGGCTGCTCGGCGACGTGCACGACGGCATCGCTCAGATGTTCCAGGTCATCGAGTACGCCCGGATGATGGTGGGCACCAAGGCCATCGCCACGCTCTCGGCGGGCTACCTCGCCGCGCTCGAGTACGCCAAGGAGCGCGTGCAGGGGCCGGACCTCACCCGCCAGACCGACAAGACCGCCCCGCGCGTGACGATCACCCACCACCCCGACGTGCGCCGGATGCTCATGATGCAGAAGGCGTACGCCGAGGGGCTGCGCGCGCTCTACACCTACGCCGCGACGTTCCAGGACGAGGTCCGGATCGGCGAGGCCACCGGCGCCGACACCTCGCTCGCCGAGCGCGTGAACGACCTGCTGCTGCCGATCGTCAAGGGCGTGGGCTCCGAACGCGCCTCGGAGCAGCTGCTGCTGTCGCTGCAGACCCTCGGCGGGTCCGGCTACCTGCAGGACTACCCGATCGAGCAGTACATCCGCGACGCGAAGATCGACTCGTTGTACGAGGGCACCACGGCCATCCAGTCGATGGACTTCCTGTTCCGCAAGATCGTCCGCGACAACGGCCAGGCGATCGGGCACGTGGCGGGCGAGATCAAGGCGTTCCTCGACTCGGAGTCGGGCAACGGGCGTCTCAAGGAGGAGCGGGCCCTGCTCGCCACGGCGCTCGCCGACGTGCAGGGCATGCTCGGCACGATCACCGGCTTCCTGATGGCCTCGGGCGAGGACCCGAAGAACCTCTACAAGGTCGGGCAGAACACCGTCCGGCTGCTCATGGCGGTGGGCGACCTGCTGATCGGCTGGCTCCTGCTGCGCCAGGCCGACGTGGCGCTCACCGCGCTCGGCGGCGAGCCGTCACCGCGCGACGTGCCCTTCTACGAGGGCAAGGTCGGCGCGGCCCGCTTCTTCGCCAAGACGGTGCTGCCGCAGCTGAGCGCCCAGCGCGCGATCGTGGAGGCCACCGACAACAGCCTGATGGAGCTGCCGGAAGCCGCGTTCTGATCCGCTCTGTTCCGACGAACGGCGCGTTGGTCGCACAGGTTGCGACGAACGCGCCGTTCGTCGCAACGGCAACCCGGCTGGCAACCCGGCTGCAGGGCCGAGCGTCACGTGCCCGCGATGTAGCTCTGGAGCTGGGCGCGCTCGGACTCCAGCAGGTCGATGCGCGCCTTCACCAGGTCGCCGATGCTGACGATGCCGGCGAGCTTGCCGTCGACGACGACCGGGAGGTGGCGGAAGCGGCGGGAGGTCATGACCGCGGCGAGGTCGCCGACGTCGTCGCCGGGGCTGCACGTGGTGACCTCGGTGGTCATGATGTCGCGGACCTTGGCCTCGAGCAGCGCCGCCCCGCCCGCGTGGAGGCGGCGCACCACGTCGCGCTCGGAGACGATGCCGATGATCCGGTCGTTCTCGACGACCGGCAGCGCGCCCACGTTGTGCTCGGCGAGCTCGGCCAGGAGCTCGGTGACCGTGGCATCGGGCCCCACCGTCGCCACGGAGGTGCCCTTCTTGCGCAGTACGTCCGCGATCCGCATCAGCACCGACCCCCGATCTCGTCGCCCTTGACGAATCGAGGGTACGAACTGCGGTCCCGGTTCCGGAACCCCCGACGCAGGTGAGCCCGTAAGGGACTAATCCTCGCAAACCACGCGTGGCGCCGGGTTGTACTTCGTCACGAAGGTCTCCTTCGTGACCTCACCCGTCTGGATGTCGCGCCGGGTCCGGGTGTCGGTGATCGTGAACCCGGGTGACCCGTTGCTGGGGTGGCAGTCCTCGCCCGCCGGGATCGTCACCGTGTGCGGCTGCGTCGGGTTGGTGCGCGGCCCGAACTCGCCGGTGACCTCGTAACGGCGCTGGCCGTAGATCTGCACGGTGACCGACGTCGGGGTCCACCGCGTGCGGATCATGATCGGCGTCGGGTTGTCGTTGCGGAACTTGTTGTCGATGGCGCCGGTGGCGATCGTCGCCTCGCGGCCCGCCGGGTACCGGCTGATGTAGTAGCTGTGCGCCTTGTGCTCGAGCAGGGTCATCCCGGCGAAGTACGCGGCGTTGTACAGCGTGGTGGACACCTGCGACGCGCCGCCCGCGATACCACGGGACGCCCGCCCGTTGTCGATCACGCCCGCCTCGACGTACCCGTTCGCCGCGGTGCGCGGGCCGGTGGCCTTGTCCAGGCTGAACACCTCACCCGGCTGCACCACGGTCCCGTTGATCAGCTCGGCGGCCCGGCGGATGTTGATGCCGGAGTCGGGGGCGAAACCACCGGTGGTGAACTCGCCGATGACCTCCGGGTTGCCCAGCGCCTCGAGCTCCTCGGTGGTGACCTCCGCCGGCTTGTCGGCGTAGACCGCGGTGACCTCGCGCGGCGCGGGCCTGCCCAGCACCTCGACGAGCGCGGCGACGGTGGCCTCGTAGTCGACGCCGCGGCCGTCCTTGGACGGGACGACGACGGCGCGACCGCCGGAGAAGTCGAAGGTTGCGTCGCGAGCCGGCTCCTCCGAGTCGGCCATCTGCGGCGCGAGCGCGTCCTGGATGACCTGCTGGTTCAGCTTCGGCGCCAGCGCGCCGTTCTCGGCCTCGAAGCTCAGCGCCGCGGCGATGACCTCCGGGTCGACCGTGCCCCGCACGTCGTCCTCGCCGATGACCGTGATCGGCGCGGCGACGGCGGGCCGGGCCACCTGCTCGATGGCGGCGGTGACGTCCTCGGAGGTGGTGGTGGGCGGCAGCTCCGCGATCGGGAGCGCCACGACCTCGCCGTTGGCCCACTCCCGCTTCAGGACCTCGCCCGCGGCGGGCACGTCCAGCCGCTGGCCGGGCCGCGGCTCCACCGGCTGCGGCTCGGTGCCCTCGAACCGCACCGTCCCCTCGGACGGCTCCCGGTCGACGACGGGCCCGAGCTGCTCGAGCGCGCCCGCGAGGGCGTCGGGCTCCGCGATCGTGACCACGCCGACCTCGCGCTCGCTGAAGAAGGACGTGATGCGCGTGATCGGGTTCAGCGGCTGGGAACCGGCCCGGTCCATCGTGCTCGGCCAGTCGACGGACAGGCCGGCGGCGGCGGGGTCGATCTCGCCGCGCACGTCGCCGACGGTGACCGGGATCGGGCCGCTGGTGCGCGCGCCGATCTCGGCCCGCAGCTTGGTCTCGGCGTCCTCCCGGGACAACCCCCCGACGCCGATCCCGGCGACCGTGACCCCGCGCGGCATCGTGCCGGAGCCCAGCAGCAGGTCGGCGCCGTAGAGCAGGCCGAGCGCCGCGACGACGGCCGAGAGCACCAGCACGCGCTTGCGCCCCCGCCGGGGGCCCTTGTCCCCGTCCGTGCCGCCCGGCCCGCCGGGCCCGTCGGGCGGGCCGAGGTCGACCTGGGTGGGCATCTCGGGCGGCGGCAGCGGGCCTCGCTGCGCCACGGGCGGGATCCGCTCGATCCGCTCGGTGGCGGGCTCGTCGGCGGCGAACGGCGGCGCCGGGGTGCGCGGCAGCATCTGCGTGGCGCCGTCGGCGCCGCGCGGCGCCGCACCGGGCGCGGCGGCCGGCACGACGACCGTGGCCGCCTCCCCGGGGCGCTGCTCGCCCGCCGGGGGCGCGGGGCGCCGTCCCGGCGGCTCGGGCGGTTCGGCGTGGGGGTGCGGCGACCCGCCGGGGCGGTGGGCCGCGACCCGGACCGTGGCGGCCTCGCCCGCGGCGTGACCGTTGGCGGCGTGACCGCCCGCGGCGTGACCGTTGGCGGCGTGACCGTTCGCGTGCTCTCCGTTCGCACCCCGCGCGGACGGCGCCCGCCCGGTGACCGTCCGGACGGTCGGGTTCTCGTCCCCCTCGGGTGCGGGAGCGGGCGGCGCTGCGGGCCGGGGCGACGGGCGCGGCGCGGGTGCAGGCCGCGCGCCCTCGGGCTTCGCGTCCGGTGTCGCAGCGTGCTCGACGCCCCCCGCGTCGCGCACGTTCGAGGTGCTCTCCGGCTCCGAAGAAGCCGTCGCCTCCCCGGGCGATGACTGCCGCTCGGGCATGAAAGTCCGTTTCCCCTCAACCATCGGACCGGGCGGGAGCCCGGACCGTCACAGGTACAAGCCCGTACCGTGTTCTGTGCGCTCGGTCGCGACGGCGTGCACTTCCCGCTCCCGCAGGACCAGGTACGTGTTGCCCTGCACGTCGACCTCGTACTGGTCGTCGCGCGCGAACAGGACCCGGTCACCCACTTTCACGGTGCGGACGTGTGCTCCCGTGCCGAGCACCTCCCCCCAGATAAGACGCCTGGCGACCTCAGCGGTTGCCGGGATGACGATGCCGGCACCGCTACGCCGCTCCCCGGCCGAGTCCGGCTTCACGAGGATCCGGTCGTGCAGCATCTGGATCTCGAGCTTGGCGTCTTCCATCGCAACGATGCTACGAGGGGCGCCGGACAGGCCTCTGACCGGCCCGAAGATCCGGAAAGCCCCGCGGTGCTGTCAGGTCGGGGGTCCGACAGCGCCGCGGGGCTGTACCTGGAATCGGACATAGGGCCCCGACCGTTACTCCTCGCCGTCTTCGAGCCGGCTTTCACCCGTTCGGAGTAGCGGTCAAGGCTGGGTGAGCAGGTACCGGCCGAAGTGCGGCACGGTGAACGCGATCTGCCCCCGCTGGGCCGAGTAGACCAGCCCCTTCTTCAGCAGGCTGTCGCGGGCGGGGGAGAGCGACGAGGCCTTGCGGCCGAGGTGCTCGGCGATCGCGGCGGTGCCGACCGGCTCGTCGCGCCCCTCCGACAGCTCGGCCATCGCGCGCAGGTACTCCCGCTCCGCGGGGGTGGCGCGCTCGTAGCGGGAGCCGAAGAAGCCGACGGCGAGCTCGCTCTCCGCCTCGGGGGCGGCCAGCTTCACGTCGGGCGCGCTGATGGGGCTGCGCGGGGCGGCGTCCCAGGCGGCCTTCCCGTAGGCCTGCACGAAGTAGGGGTAGCCGCCGGAGGCCTCGTACAGCGCGTCGAGCGCCTCGGTGTCGAACGTGGCGTCCTCCCGCTCCGCCGGCGCGAGCAGCGCGAAGTCGGCGTCCTTGCGGTCGAGCTTGTCGATGCGCGCGTACTTGAACAGCCGCTCGGAGTAGGACTTCGAGGCCGAGAGCACGGCGGGCAGGTGCGGCAGGCCCGCGCCGACCACCACGAGCGGCGCGCGCGACTGCGACAGCTCGTGGCACGCGGCGCACAGCGCCGACACGTCCTCTGCGCGTAGGTCCTGCATCTCGTCGATGAGGACGGCGACGCCGGCCTCGACCTCCTGAGCGAGGCCCGCCACCTCGGTGAACAGTTCGACGAGGTCGATCTCGATGTCGCCGGAGTCGGCCCGGCCGTGGGTCACGGCGACGTCGATGCCCGGCTGCCAGCGGTCGCGCAGCTTCGCGCCGTCGGGCGCCGCGCGCATCGCGAACGCCTTGAGCACCCCGAGGACCTCGTCGACGCGGTCCGGGTCGAGCGTCGGGCCGCCCGGCCGGTCCGGCTCCCGGTGGCGCACGGCGAGGTCGCGGATCGCGCGGTGCAGGGCGGCGGACAGCGGGCGGCGCAGGTCGGCGTCCGGGCGCGCCTCGATCTTGCCGGCACCCCACCCGGCCCGCATGGCCATCGACCGCAGCTCCCCGAGCAGCACGGTCTTGCCCACCCCGCGCAGCCCGGTGAGGACGAGGCTGCGCTCCGGCCTGCCGCGGGAGACCCGCTCCAGCACGATCTCGAAGGCGTCGAGCTCCTTGTCGCGCCCGGCGAGCTCGGGGGGCCGCTGGCCCGCGCCGGGCGCGAACGGGTTGCGCACGGGGTCCACGCCTCGGACGGTATCGGCGAATCTTGCCGGAGCCGTAGAAGCCGTTATCGAAGGAGATGGCGTGTCGCCGATCGCCGCGTCTACCGGGATCTAGCCCCGGGGCTAGACGAGCCGATGGAACGCCATGGGGCGGCCGGATCGCCCCGTCTACCCCGATCTAGGACCGGCACTAGATCGGGCGATGGACGGCGATCGGACCCGCATCGGCCCGTCTACCCGGATCTAGGGTTCGCGCTAGACGGGCCGATGGATCGCGATCAGGCGCGCCGGGTAGCGGCGTCGGCCAGGCAGAACAGCCCGAACGCCGCGAACCCCGCCGCCACGGTGCCGAGCAGCCACGCCCCCGCCACCGTGCTGCCGAGCGCGCGCAGCGCCGCGTCCAGCCCGCCGGCCTGCGCCGGGTCGGCGTACAGCGCGGCGGCGCCCGCGAGCACCCCGACGACCCCGAGCGCGAACGCGCGGGCGAGGTGGCCGACCACCCCCACCACCTCGATCGCGTGCTTCACACCGGGGGAGAGCCTGCCGACGTCGAGGTCGCCCATGAACGTGCGGCGCACCCCGGTGTAGGTCATCGCGACGGCGATCGACAGGACCACGATCGCGGCGAGCCCGAGCAGGGCCCGGCCCGCGGGCAGCGCCAGCACCCCCGCGGCCGCCTGCTGCGCGGTGGTGTTCCCGGACGAGCGCATGCCGGCCAGGTAGTTGACGACGACCAGCGCGAGGCTCGTCATCGCGATCGCCTTCGCGACCGCGCCCACGCGCTTGCGCACCCGCTCGTTGCCCGACACCCAGCGAAACCCGACGGCGGCGGCGCTCACCTGCCAGACCGCGAAGGCGAGCAGGCCGAGCGCGGCGACCACCAGCGCGAGGACGCCGCCGGGTGTGCGGGCGATCGTCCCCACGGCCCCCTCCGCGTCCGGCGGGGCGTCGGGCTGGCCGAACGCCACCTGCAGGGCGAGCCAGGCGACCACGAGGTGCACCACCCCATAGCCGACGAGCCCGATGCGGCCCAGCGCGTCGACCACGCGCCCCGGAGCGTCGGAGCGCCCCTCCTTCACGAGCCGACGCAGCCGCACGAGGGGTCGTACCATCCCATCCCTCCGTATGCGGCCGTATCGGGTGCGCTCTAGAGGAGCCGATACCCCGCGATCTGGTTGACTCGCATTGTGACCGAGATCGTGACCGAGGGGAGCGGCTGGTACGAGCAGCCGGGCGACCGGGCCGAGCTCGAGGTGAGCTTCACGGCCGTGGCCCGCACGCGCTCCGACGCCGTCCGCGATCTCGGCAACCGGGTGGCGGCCGCCGAACCCGCGCTGACCCGGCCCGGGCTGCAGGTGCGCCACCGTCGGATGCGGGTGCACAACGAGTGGCGGGGCAACCGGGTGGTCGGCTGCCGCGCGGGCGAGGACATCGCGCTGCTGGTCACCGACGTCGCCGAGCTGGACGCGGTCCTCTCGGCGCTGGTCGGCGCCGAGCCCACCGGCCTGCACGGCCCGACCTGGGTGCTCGCGGACCCGGCGGCGGCGCTCCGCGAGGCGCAGAAGCGGGCGGTGGCCGACGCGCGCGCCCGCGCCGAGGGCTACGCCGACGCGCTCGGAGGCACGCTCGGCCCGCTGTTGAAGCTGTCGGAGGCGCCCGAGCACGCCTCGCCGGTGGCCTACCGGATGGCGGCGGCCGAGGCCGGCGGCGGCCCCGACGTGCGCGCGCTCGGCCTGGAGCCGGAGCCGGTGCGCGTGACGGCCCGGTGCACCACCACCTGGGCCCTGCTCTGACGCCCGGTCAGCGCTGGTCGCCGGGCACGACCGTGCCCTCGATCACCAGCCGGTCCGGGCGCGGGGCGTCGGGGTCGTCCCCGCCGGAGTGGACGTCGCCCTCGACGACCTCCCCGTCGACCACCGGCGCCTGGGAGCGGATCCGCGCCGACCGCAGGTCGGGGGAGCGCTCCTCGGCGGCGCGCACCAGCCTGCGGCGCACCAGCGCGCGGGTGGGCGGCAGCACCAGCAGCAGGCCGGCGAGGTCGGTGACCAGGCCGGGCACGAACAGCAGCACACCGGCCAGGGCGACGAGCATCCCGTCGGTGACCTCGTTGGTGGGCACGCGGCGGTTGCTCACGGCGTCCGCGAGGGCCTGAGCGGCCCGCACCCCCTCCCTGCGCGCGAGCCACAGGCCGACGACCGAGCCGGCCAGCAGCACGAGCAGCGTCCAGGCCAGACCGATCGCCGACCCGAGCGCGACGAGCGCGACGATCTCGACCACGAGGTACAGGAGCACGAACGCCATACCCCGCTCAACGCGCGAGACGGCGTTCGTGCTCCCGCAACCGGTTACGAGTCGGTCACCACGTGAGAGCGAGGCCCGGGTCGGTCAGCAGCGCGCCGACGTCGGCGAGGAACCGGGACCCCTGCTCGCCGTCGACGAGCCGGTGGTCGAACGACAGCGCGAGCTGGCACACCGTGCGCACCGCCAGCTCGCCGTCCACCACCCACGGCGACGGCTTGATGGCCCCGACGGCGAGGATCGCCGACTCCCCGGGGTTGAGGATCGGGGTACCGGTGTCCACGCCGAACACGCCGACGTTCGTGATCGTGAACGTGCCCCCGACCAGGTCGGTGGGCGGCGTCCGGCCCGCCCGCGCGGTCTCGGTGAGCTCGTTCAGCGCCACCGCCAGCTCCCGCAGCGAGAGCGTGTCGGCGTCGCGGATCTTCGGCACGATCAGTCCGCGCGGCGTGGCCGCGGCGATCCCGAGGTGCACCCGGTCGTAGTAGACGATCTCGCCTGCGGCCTCGTCCCACGACGCGTTGACCTCGGGCGTGCGCTTCGCGGCGAGGCACACCGCCTTCGCCACGAACGCGAGCGGCGTGAGCTTCACGTCGGCGTACTCGCGGGTGGCGCGCAGCCGGTCCCGCAGCTCCATCGTGGCCGTGACGTCGACCGCGAGGAACTCGGTGACGTGCGGCGCGGTGAACGCGCTGCTCGTGACCGCTGCCGCGGTCGCCTTGCGCACGCCGCGGATCGGCTCCCTGCGCACCCCGCCGGCGCTCGCCGCCGGTGCCGCGGCACCCCGCGCCGCCGCGGCCGCGGCCTCCACGTCGGCGCGCGTGATCACACCGCCCTCGCCGGTGCCGCGGACGGTGCGCAGGTCGACGCCGAGGTCCTTGGCGAGCTTGCGCACCGGCGGCTTGGCGAGGGGCACGGCGCCCACCGGCTCCGGCGCCGGTTCCGCGGGCGGGGCGAGCTGCGTCGGGGCGGGCTGGGGCCTGCCGTCGTGCTGCGGCGGCGGGGCCGCCCCCTTGCGGCGACGGCGGGTGGCGGTGCCCTGGCGGGGGCCGTAGCCCACCAGGTTGGGGACGGCCTCGTCGTCGGCCTGCGCCGCCGCCCCACCACCGGTGTCGATCGTGATGATCGGCGTGCCGACCTCGACCGTGACCCCGGGCTCGACGAGCAGCTTGCCGACCGTGCCCTCCCACGGGGACGGCAGCTCGACGGCCGCCTTCGCCGTCTCGATCTCGCAGATGACCTGGTTGACCGCGACGGTGTCGCCCGGCTGGACCCGCCAGCTGACGATCTCGGCCTCGGTGAGCCCCTCACCGACGTCGGGCAGGGTGAACTCGCGGATCGTCACGGCCTCACCAGCCCAGCGATCGGTCGACGGCGTCGAGCACCCGGTCGAGGTCGGGGAGGTAGTCCTCCTCGCACTTCGACGGCGGGTACGGGGTGTCGAACCCGGTGACCCGCAGCACCGGCGCCTCCAGGGAGTAGAACGCCTCCTGCTGGACCCGGGCGGCGATCTCGGAGGCGATCGAGGACTCCGACGGCGCCTCGGAGACCACGACCAGGTGGCCGGTGCGGCGCACCGACTCCAGCACCGGGTCGAGGTCGAGCGGGGACAGCGTGCGCAGGTCGATCACCTCGAGGTCGTGGCCGTCGGCCTCGGCCGCGGTCGCGGCGTCGAGGCAGGTCTTCACCATCGGGCCGTAGGCCGCGACCGTGAGCGTGCGCCCGGGGCGCACCACGCGCGACGCGAACAGCGGCGGCGGGTCGGCGTCCGGGTCGACCTCGCCCTTCTCCCAGTACCGCCGCTTCGGCTCGAAGAAGATCACCGGGTCGTCGGCGGCGATGGCCTGCTGGATCATCCAGTACGCGTCGGACGGGTTCGAGCAGGCGACGACCTTCAGCCCGGCCGCGTGCGCGAAGTACGACTCGGGCGACTCGCTGTGGTGCTCGACCGCGCCGATGCCCCCGCCGAACGGGATGCGCACGACCACCGGCACCTTCACCTTGCCCTGCGAGCGGTAGTGCAGCTTGGCCAGCTGGGAGACGATCTGGTCGAAGCCGGGGAAGACGAACCCGTCGAACTGGATCTCGCACACCGGGCGGAAGCCGCGTATCGCGAGGCCGACGGCCGTGCCGATGATCCCGGACTCGGCGAGCGGGGTGTCGAGCACGCGCTGCTCGCCGAAGTCCTTCTGCAGCCCGTCGGTGACGCGGTAGACGCCCCCGAGCTTGCCGACGTCCTCGCCCATCACGATGACCTTCGGGTCGCGCTCCATCGCGGCGCGCAGGCCGTTGTTGAGGGCCTTGGCGATCGTCATCGTGGCCATGTCACACCCCCTCGAACGAGGCGTGGTAGGAGAGGAAGGCGGCGCGCTGCGCCTCCAGCACCGGCGACGGCTCCGCGTAGACCTGCGAGAACATGCGGTCGGGCGCGGGCTGCGGCATGTTCACGCAGAACTCGCGGAACCGGGCGGCCAGCTCGTCGGACTCGGCCTGCACCTCGTCGAAGAACTCCTGCCCGACGTGGTGCTCGCGCACGAGGTTGACGCGCACCCGCTCGATCGGGTCCTTGAGCTTCCACAGCTCCAGCTCGTCGGCGAGGCGGTAGCGGGACGGGTCGTCGGACGTGGTGTGGGCGTCCATGCGGTAGGTGAACGCCTCGATCAGCACCGGGCCGTTGCCGGACCGGCACTCCTCCAGCGCCCAGCGCGTGACCGCGAGGCAGGCCACCACGTCGTTGCCGTCGACCCGGATCCCCGGGAAGCCGTAGCCGGCGGCGCGCTTGTAGAGCGGCACCCGGCTCTGCCGCTCGGTCGGCTCGGAGATGGCCCACTGGTTGTTCTGGCAGTAGAAGACGACCGGTGCGTCGTACACGGCCGCCCACACGAACCCCTCGTGGACGTCGCCCTGGCTGGTGGCGCCGTCGCCGAAGAAGCAGATCGTGGCCTCGGTGTCGGGGCCCTCGCCGACCTTGCCCTCGAACCGCTGGCCCATCGCGTAGCCGGTGGCGTTGAGGACCTGGTTGCCGATGACGATGGTGTAGAGGTGGAAGCGGGTGGCCTTCGGGTCCCAGCTGCCGTGGTCGGTGCCGCGGAAGATGCCGAGCAGCTCGGTGGGGTCGACCCCGCGCGTCCACGCCACCCCGTGCTCGCGGTAGGACGGGAAGGCCATGTCCTGCGGTTTCATCGCGCGTCCCGCGCCGATCTGCGCCGCCTCCTGGCCGAGCAGGGGAACCCAGATCCCGAGCTGGCCCTGGCGCTGCAGCGCGTTGCCCTCGCGGTCGAACCGGCGGACCAGCACCAGGTCCCGGTACAGGCTGCGGAGGGCGTCGGCGTCGACGTCGGCGGCGTAGGCGTCGAAGCGGGGATCGGACACCCGCTCGCCCTCGGGGGTGAGGAGCTGTACGAGCTCCGGGTCCCCCTCGTCGGTGGCCTTCAGGCCGGCGACCACGTGCTCGCGGCTGGGCCGCGATCCCTGAACGTCGCCCGCGGTGGGCGGACTCCAGTCCTGCGGTACGGACACGGTGCCTCCTCGTGCTCGTCGACCTGCTCCCGTTCGTGGCGGGTCGCAAGTCGGGGCGCGTCCGGTCGAGGACACCCCGGTGCGGTTCCCCGACCGGCTCAAGCGTCATCCTGACACGGCACCGGGCCCGGGGGGAGGTAGCTGCGAACATGCCGAACGGCACGTCCCGGTGGGTCCGGGACGTGCCGTTCGAGGGGGTTCTCGCTAGCTCTTCGGAGGCTCGCTGAAGCCGGCCGTGCCGGGCTGCTCCTTCGCCGGCTCGCTGAATCCGGCCGTGCCGGTCTGCTGCTGCGGCGGCGGGGGCGCCGAGTAGTCGGAGGTTCTGCCGAACCCCGCGTTGTTGTCGTAGCCCTGCGTCTGGCCGTTGCCGCCGCTGGCGCCGAACCCGGGCGTCTGCCGGATCCCGGCGAGCCCCTTCGCCTTGTCGGCCACGCCGCGGATCTGTCCCGAGTACTTGCCCTTGGTCTGCTTGTCGACGAACTCGGCGGCCTGGTCGAGGTACTTGGCCGCCTTGTCCGGGTTGCTCTTCGCGTAGCGCCGGGCCGCCTCGGCCGCGGTGGCCAGCAGTGCCAGGCGTTTGATCAGGGCCATCGGGTCCTCCGTTGAGTGGTCTCACCGCGGACAACGCGCACACGGTGTCTGCCGGTTCCGGGGGTACCCAACCTAGCCCGGCTCCTCACGGGCCTTTCGGACCGAATCACTCTCGGTGTTGTCACACAACAGTGACCACCAGCGAGGTGTCCGAATGACGTCCGGGTGGCAGCATCCGGGCGTACTCACCGCCCACGAGGAGGTTCACCGTGCCCGCCATCCGCCGTTCGTTCCCGGTCGCGCTCGGCGCAGCCGCGCTCACCGCCCTGCTCGCGGCGTGCGGCGCAGGCGGCGACGGCAGCGGCGGAGCGCCACCCGCCGGCGACCCCGCCTCCGGCGGCGCCGCCCCCACCGAGTCGGTGCCGACCGTGTCCCGTGACGACGCGCTCGCCGCGATGGTGCCCCAGGAGATCGCCTCCGACGGCGTGCTGCAGTTCGGGCTGGACGCGTCCTACCCGCCCAACGAGTTCACCGACACCGACGGCACCACGATCATCGGCATGGACGTCGACCTCGGCACCGCGATCGCCCAGAAGCTGGGGCTCGAGGCGCAGTTCGAGAACACCTCCTTCGACGGGATCATCCCGGGCGTCGAGGCCGGCAACTACGAGATCTCGATGTCGTCGTTCACCATCAACGACGAGCGCGTGCAGGCCGTCGACATGATCAGCTACTTCACGGCGGGCACCAGCATCGCCGTCGCCGCCGGCAACCCGCAGAACGTCAACCCCGACGACCTGTGCGGGCTCGCGGTCGGCGTGCAGCGCGGCACGATCCAGGTCGAGGACCTCACCGCGCGCAACGAGGCGTGCCGGGCCGCGGGCAAGCCGGAGATCCAGATGTCGGAGTTGCAGCAGCAGACCGACGTGACGCTGGCGCTCACCGCGAACCGGATCGTCGCCATGCTCGCCGACTCCCCCGTCATCTCCTACGCGGAGACCACCACGCAGGGCGCCGTCGAGCAGATCGGCGAGACCTACGACACCGCGCCGTACGGCATCGTGGTGAAGAAGAACCAGGGCGAGTTCGCCGAGGCGATCCGGGCCGCCCTGCAGTCGCTGATGGACGACGGCACCTACGCGGCGATCCTCGAGAAGTGGAACGTGAGCGACGGCGCCATCTCGACCGCGGAGATCCGGAGCTGACGCGGTGGCTTCTCCTCCCGTCGAGCAGGAGCAGCGACGGCCGAAGCCGATCGAAGCGGTGCCGGTGCGCCACCCCGGCCGGTGGCTGGCCGTCGCGGTGCTCGCCGTGCTGGCGGCGATGTTCGTCAACACGGTGCTCACCAACGACAACTTCCGGTGGCACATCGTCGGGGAGTACCTGTTCTCGCCGCCGGTCCTGAACGGGCTGCGCAACACGCTGATCCTCACGGCGCTGTCGATGCTGATCGGCATCGTCGGCGGGATCGCGCTCGCGATCATGCGGTTGTCGCCGAACCCGGTCCTGTCCTGGGTGTCGGCGGTCTACATCTGGCTGCTCCGCGGCACGCCGCTGATCGCGCAGCTGCTGTTCTGGAACTTCCTGGCCGCGCTGTACCCGCGGCTGTCGCTCGGCATCCCGTTCGGGCCGGAGTTCGTCTCGTTCGACACCAACCAGCTGATCAACCAGTTCGCCGCGTGCCTGCTCGGCCTCGGCCTCAACGAGGCGGCCTACATGGCCGAGATCGTGCGCGGCGGGCTGCAGTCGGTGGACCGCGGCCAGACCGAGGCGGCGGGTGCGCTCGGCATGTCCCGGGCGCAGACGCTGCGGCGGATCGTGCTGCCGCAGGCGATGCGGGTGATCATCCCGCCGACCGGGAACGAGACGATCGGGATGCTGAAGACCACCTCGCTCGTGGTCGTGATCGGCTACTTCGAGCTGCTGACCTCGGTGCAGCGGATCTACTCCACGAACTTCCAGACGATCCCGCTGTTGATCGTGGCCGCCATCTGGTACCTGGCGCTCACGTCGCTTCTGTCCATCGGGCAGTACTACGTCGAGCGCTACTACGGGCGCGGCGTCGACGTCGGCCAGACCGGCGCAGGGGCCCGCCTCTTCCGGCGGAGCGCGGAGCAGGGTGGGGTGCACGGATGAGCGTTCCCATGGTCGAGGCGATCGACGTGCACAAGAGCTTCGGGCGCGTCGAGGTGCTGCGCGGCATCGACCTCGTCGTCCAGCCCGGCGAGGTCACGTGCATCATCGGCCCGTCCGGCTCCGGCAAGTCCACGTTCCTGCGCTGCATCAACCACCTGGAGCGGATCGACGCCGGGCAGATGCGGGTCAACGACGAGCTGATCGGCTATCGGGAGCACGGCGGCAAGCTCTACGAGCTGCGCGAGTCCGAGGTGGCGCGCCAGCGCCGCGACATCGGCATGGTGTTCCAGCGGTTCAACCTCTTCCCGCACATGACGGCGGCCGAGAACGTCATGGAGGCGCCGCGCACCGTCCGGGGGGAACCCAAGCGGGAGGCTCGCAAACGCGCCGTGGAGCTGCTCGACCGGGTGGGCCTCGCCGACAAGTGCGACGCCTACCCCGCGCAGCTGTCCGGCGGCCAGCAGCAGCGGGTGGCGATCGCGCGGGCGCTGGCGATGGAGCCGCGGCTCATGCTGTTCGACGAACCCACCTCCGCGCTCGACCCCGAGCTCGTCGGCGAGGTGCTCGACGTCATGCGCGGGCTGGCGAAGGACGGCATGACGATGGTCGTCGTGACCCACGAGATGGGCTTCGCCCGCGAGGTGGGCGACCAGCTCGTGTTCATGGACGAGGGCCGGGTGGTGGAGTCGGGCGACCCGCGCGAGGTGCTGTCCAACCCCCAGCAGGAGCGCACCAAGTCGTTCCTGTCGAAGGTGCTCTAGGGCCTCAGCGCTTCGGCCGGTGCCACGCGGGGCGGTCGAGCAGGTCCTGCCCCGCGAGCACGGTGGCACCGAGCTCCTTGGCCAGCTCCAGCGTGGTCGCCTCGGGGTCGTCGACGGCCTCCAGCGCGCGCACGAGCGGGCGGGCGTGGGTGACGACCACGACCTGGGTCCGGGATGCGGCGTTCGCGATCAGCGCCGCGAGGGCGGGGAGCAGGTCCGGGTGCAGGCTCGTCTCCGGCTCGTTCAGCACCAGCAGCTCGGGCGGGCGCGGGGTGAGCAACGCCGCGACCCACAGCAGGTAGCGCAGCGTGCCGTCGGACAGCTCCGCCGCCGACAGCGGGCGCAGCAGGCCCTGCTGGTGGAACTCCAGCGCGAACCGACCGTCCTCGGCCACCGCCACCGCGAGCCGCGACCTCGGGAAGGCGTTGTCGACGGCCGTGTGCAGGGCGTCGGCGTCCCCGACCTCGCGGATCGTCTGCAGCGCCGCCGCGAGGTCGGCGCCGTCGTGGTCGAGCACCGGGGTGCGGGTGCCCACCCGGGCCTTGCGCGCCGGGGCGTCGGCGTCGGTGCGGAAGTGGTCGTAGAACCGCCACGAGCGGATGCGCTCCCGCAGCAGCAGCACCTCGGGCGAGATCCGCGGGTCGGCGAACGCGGTGAGCATGCTGTCGGTGGGGGAGATGCGGTGCGGCTCCCCGCCCCAGGCGCCGCTCTCGTCGCGCGTGCGCACCACCGGCCCCGCCCGGTCGGCGAGCAGGGTGGCCTGCCGGAGCACCGGGCCGCGCCACACGCACTCCCGCTTGAACTCGGGGTCGCGGTTGAACACCGTGTCGGTGGGGACGGGCATGCCGAGGTCGAGGGCGTAGCCGAACTCGTCGCCCGCGAAGCCGAGCCGCAGCCCGACCGGTAGAGGCTGGACTTGCCGCTCCCGTTAGCCCCGGTGACCACCGTGAGCCGCGACAGCAGCACGAGGTCGCGCAGCGACCGGTAGTTCTCGACGGCCAGCGTGGTCAACACCGGGCAGACGCTAGGCCCGCGTGCTGACAAACTCGTGAGGTGGCCGTCACCGACGAGGCGATCCTCAAGATCAAGGCGATGATCCGCTCCGGCGAGCTGCGTCCCGGGGACCGGCTCCCGCCGGAGAAGGAGCTGTCCGAGGCGCTGGGGCTGTCGCGCAGCTCGCTGCGGGAGGCCGTGAAGGCGCTCGAAGTGATCCGCGTGCTGGACGTGCGCCGCGGCGACGGCACGTACGTCACGAGCCTGACCCCGGACATCCTGCTCGACGCGATGTCGTTCATCGTCGACATCCACCAGGACTCGTCGGTGCTGGAGCTGTTCGAGGTGCGGCGGATCCTCGAGCCGGCCGCGGTCACGCTCGCCACGCCCCGCGCCGACGCCGACGCCATCGCGCACCTGCACGACCTGCTCGAGCAGGTGCACGGCACGACGTCGGTGGACGACCTCGTGGCCCACGACCAGGTCTTCCACCGCTACATCAACGAGCTCGCCGGCAACGCCTACCTGACGAGCCTGCTGGACACCCTGTCCAGCTCGACGCTGCGGGCGCGGATCTGGCGCGGCCTGTCCGAGGAGGGCGCGGTGGAACGCACGCTGACCGAGCACCGCGCGATCGTCGACGCGCTCGCCAGGGGCGACGCGACGCTGGCGGCCGCGCACGCGACGGTGCACATCGACGGCGTGGCGCAGTGGCTGCGCCGGGCGATGGGCTGAGCCCAGAACGACCGGAAGGCCACCCCCCGCGTCGCGGGGAGGTGGCCTTCCGGCAAATCAGCAGGGAGCCGGTGCCGGCTCACTCGTAGAGCAGCGGCCTGATCTGGTCGCTGTCGATGTTGCTCTGGTCGTACCAGTAGAAGCCGGTGTCGATGACCGGCGGCAGCGGCTCGCCGTTGATGGCCTTCACCGCCGCGTCGACGAGCGCCCGGCCCATGCCGATCGGGTCCTGGGTGACCGCGCCGAGCATCTGCCCGTTGCGGATCGCCTCGATCTGGCCGGAGCCGGAGTCGAACCCGACGATCGCAAGGCCCTGGGCCCCGCTCTCCTGCACACCGCGGATGACGCCGATCGCCGAGCCCTCGTTCGCACCGTAGATGCCCTTGAGGTCCGGGTTCGCGGCGATGATCGCCTTGGTGATGTCGGCCGACTTCGCCTGGTCGCCGCCGCCGTACTGGGGCTCGAGCACCTCGATGCCGGGCGCGTTGGCCTGCATCCACTCGATGAACCCGTCGCGGCGGTCGGCGCCGGACTTGCTGGTCTGGTCGTGCACGACCAGGGCGACCTTCCCGGTGCCGCCGATCGCCTCGGCCATGTGCTTGGCGGCCTCGGCCGCGGCGGCCTTGTTGTTGGTGGCCGCCGTGGTGAGCGGGATGTCGCTGTCGACCCCGGAGTCGAAGGCGATCACGGGGATGTTCTGGGCGCGCGCCTGCTGCAGCAGCGGGGCCGCCGCCCGCGAGTCGAGCGCCGCGAAGCCGAGGACGTCCGGCTGGCGACCGAGCGCGTTCTGCAGCATGGTCACCTGGGCCTCGACCTCGGACTCGCTGGCCGGGCCCTCGAAGCTGATCCGGATGCCCTGCTCGGCCGCCTCCTGCTCGGCGCCCTGCTTGACGGCCTGCCAGAACTGGTGCTGGAAGCCCTTGGAGACGATGGCGAGGTACGGCTGGTCGCCGCCCTGTCCCTCGTCGGACGAACCGCCGCACGCCGCGGCCGTCAGGGCGAAGGCGGCCGCCGCGATGGCCGCGCCGATCCGGTGGATCCGCATTGTCGATCGAGCTCCCTTGGTCGAGCTTGGTGGGGGTGAAATCTACTGGTCAGGCGGTGGCGCCCTTGCGCGCCCGGTCCGCGTAGACGGCGAGCAGGATCACGCAGCCGAGGATGACGTTCTGCCATTCCTGCGGGATCGACATGATCTGCAACCCGTTGTTCAGCACCGAGATGATCAGGGCGCCGATGACCGTACCGACGATCGACCCCTTGCCGCCCGAGAGGGAGGTCCCCCCGATCACGACGGCGGCGATCGCCTGCAGCTCGTAGCCCATCCCGGTGGCCGGCTGCGCCGAGCCGAGGCGGGCGGAGATCATCACCCCGGCCAGGCCGGTGAACAGGCCGGCGAGCGTGTAGATGACGATCTTCCAGCGGCGGACGTCGATCCCGGAGAGCGCGGTGGCCTCCTCGTTGCTGCCGATGGAGTAGGTGTAGCGGCCGAGCACCGTCTTGTTGAGCAGCACGCCCGCGATCACCGCCGCGAGCGCCAGGATCAGCACCGCGTTCGGGAAGTTCGTGCCGGGGATGATGCTGCCGATCGAGATGTCGATGTAGGCGGGCGTCTGGTCGAAGTAGATCGGCGCGCTGTCGGAGATGACGAGCGCGAGACCCTGCGCCACCAGCATCATCGCGAGCGTCGCGATGAACGGCGGGAGCTTGAGCACGGCCACGTTGAGGCCGTTGACCAGCCCGATCAGCCCGCCGAAGAGGATCGCGCCGAGCACGCCGATCGGCAGCGGTATCCCGGCGTTGACGATCAGCACGCCGGACATCACGGCGCACAGCGCCATCCCGGTGCCGATCGACAGGTCGATCCCGCCCGTGATGATCACGAACGTGGTCCCGAGCGCGAGCGTGCCGATGACGACGGTCGAGAACAGGATGTTGGTGACGTTGCCGTAGTTGAAGAAGTTCGGGCTGACCACCGAGAAGAACGCGAAGATGACGATCAGGCTCGCGAACGCGAGGAACTGCTGGAGCCCGGCCCGCAGGGTGTCGCGCACGCCCGTGGACACGCTCTTCTGCTGCTCCTCGGTGGCGGTGGGGGTGGTCAACTGACGGCCTCCGTCTCCGGACGCATGGTGGCGAAGTGCATGACCTTCTCCTGGGTGGCTTCGGCTGCCTCGAGCTGCCCGGTGACCCGGCCCTCGCTCATCACCACGATCCGGTGCGACATGCGCAGCACCTCCGGCAGCTCGGAGGAGATCATGATGATCGACTTGCCCTGGGCGGCGAGCTCGTTGAGCAGCCGGTAGATCTCCTCCTTGGCGCCCACGTCGATCCCGCGCGTCGGCTCGTCGAAGATCAGGATGTCGCAGTCCTTGACCAGCCACTTGGCGATGACGACCTTCTGCTGGTTGCCGCCGGAGAGGAACTTGGTGGTCTGGTCGATCGAGGGGGTTCGGATGCGCAGCGACTCGACCAGCTCGCGCGAGCGGGCCCGCATCGCCTTGTCCTTGACGAACCCCCACCTCTGGAACCGCTCACGGATCGAGCTGAGCCCGATGTTGGCGTTGACGTCCTGCTCGAGCAGCAACCCGAGGTTCTTGCGGTCCTCCGACAGGTAGCCGATGCGGTGCTCGGCCGCCTCGGCGGGCGAGGTGATCCGCACCGGCTGCCCGCGCAGCTCGATGGTGCCCGACTCGATCGGGTCGGCACCGACCAGCGCGCGGGCCACTTCGGTGCGCCCGGCGCCCATCAGGCCGGCGAAGCCGAGGATCTCGCCCTCGCGCAGCTCGAACGAGACGTCCTTGAGCAGGTCCTTCGTGGTCAGCCCGCGCACCTTCAGCACGACGGGACGGTCCGGCCGCACGCCCTCGGGACGGAAGTCGCCCACGATCTCCCGGCCCACCATCCGCGAGATCACCTCGGGCATCGTGGTGGTGGCCGTGTCGAGGGTGTCGATGTAGCGGCCGTCGCGGATGACCGTGATCCGGTCGCTGATCCGCTTCAGCTCGTCCATCCGGTGCGAGATGTAGATGACGCCGGTCTCCGGGCCGATGAAGCGCCGGATGAGGTCGTGCAGGGTGCGCACCTCGGCGTCGTTCAGCGCCGCCGTGGGCTCGTCCATGATCAGGATGCGGGGCTCGTAGGACAGCGCCTTGGCGATCTCGACCATCTGCTGCTTCGCGACGGTCAGGTCGCCCACCCGCTCCCGCGGCGTGAGCGGCATGTGCAGCCGGTCGAGCAGCTCGGCGGCCTGCGCCTCGAGGGCCCGGTCGCCGAGGAAGAACCGCCCGGCCCGCGGCTCGCGGCCGATGAAGATGTTCTGCGCGACCGTGAGGTCGGGCATCAGGTTGAACTCCTGGTGGATGATGCTGATGCCCTTCTCCAGCGCGTCGCGCGGGCCGGAGACCACGAGCGGCTTGCCGTCGAGGAAGAACTCGCCCTCGTCGGGGGTGTAGATGCCCGACAGCAGCTTCATCAGGGTGGACTTGCCGGCGCCGTTCTCGCCGACGAGGGCGAGCACCTCGCCGCGGCGCAGCTCGATGTGCATGTCCTGCAGGGCCTGCACGCCGGGGAACCTCTTCCCGACGCCCCTGGCCTCGAGCAGCGGTGTCTCCGTCATGTGACGACGCCCTTCCGCAGGATCGCGTTGCCGTACACGCGGGTCTCCCCGGTGCGCACGATCAGGTAGGCGGGGGCCGCCGCGTCGTAGAAGGCGAACCGGTCGAGGAAGCGCACCTCGTCGGTGCCCGCCGCGGAGATCAGCTCCTCCTGGACGGGCAGCCGCGCGCCGTCGGGCGTGGCCATGAGGTCCACGGCCGGCGCGTCGTCCAGCGGCACGACGGTGCGGATCGCGGCCATGAGGTCCGGCGTCGCGACGCCGGGCAGGTCGAGCACGCGGCTGCCCAGCCGGTGGGCCGGGAAGTGCGCGTCGGCGAGCACGACCGCGTCCGAGTGCCCCATCGCGTCGAGGTGGAGCAGCAGCGGCCCGGTCAGGAGCGGGTGGATGCCGGAGAGCACGCGCGTCACTCCTCCAATTCCGATCGCCTTGACCTCGCTCCGGCGGCCCGTGCGCCTTTCCGGCGCCGTCCCGCTCCGCCGGTGCTCGGTCGCTCGTCCCTCGCCCCCTGCACGCCTCCTCCGCAGGACGGCGCCGGCCCGCTCGCGCTCATGCGTCTCCTGTTCGTCCGAGGCGGTAGACCCGCCGCGCGGTGCCGGTGAGGATCTTGCCGCGCTCCTCGTCGGTCAGCTCGCCGAGGAGCTGTTCCACCACCTCCCAGGTCCCGCGGTACCCGGCGGTGAGCAACGTCATCGGCCAGTCGCTGCCCCACATCAGGCGGTCGGGCCCGAAGCGCTCGAGCGCCTCCTCCCACGCCGGCCGGATCCGCTCCACCGTGAACGGCTCACCCCGCACCTGCAGCCCCGACACCTTCGCCACGGTGTTGGGGCGGGCGGCGACGGCGGCGAAGGCCTCCCGCCAGTCCGGGAAGTCCGGCTTGCCGTGCGGCGGCTTGCCCAGGTGGTCGAGCACGACCGTGAGCTCGGGCAGCGCGGCGGCGAGCTCGGCGGTCGCGGCGAGGTGGCGCGGCCACGCGTCCGGCACGTCGTAGGGCAGCCCGCGCTCGGCGAGCAGGCGCAGCGACGTCCGCACGGCGGGCAGCGCGAGGAACTCGTCGCGCGGGTCGTCGTGCACGAGGTGGCGCACCCCGCAGAACGCCGGGTCGGCGGTGAACCGCTCCAGCTGCTCGGCGGCGACGGCCGGGGCGTCCAGCTGCACCCACCCCACGACGCCCGCCACCCAGTCGTGCTCGGCGGCGACCTCCAGCATGAACTCGGTGTCGGTCACCGAGTCCTCGGCCTGGACGAGCACCGCCCGCTCGACGCCCACCGCGGTGAGTTCGGCGTGCGCCCGCTCCGCGGTGATCGTGGTGTGCAGCGGCCCCAGCTCGGGGGTGATCCAGGAGTAGGCGCTGCGCTGCAGGTCCCACAGGTGCAGGTGCGCGTCGATCACGGCACGTACCCCTCCGCCGCGAGCCGCTGCCACAGCTCCTCGGGGATCGGCGCGGCGACCCTGGCCACGTTCTGCTCGATGTGCGCCGGCTCGGTGGCGCCGAGCACGATCGAGCGGACGGCCGGCTCGCGCAGCGGGAACTGCAGCGCGGCGGCCGGCAGCTCGACCCCGAACGCGCGGCACTCGGCCGCGAGCCGCCTCGCCTTCTCCACGACCTCGGCCGGGGCGTCGCCGTACTCGTAGCGTGCCCCCGGCCCGGGCTCCGACGTCGACAGCAGGCCGGAGTTGAACGCGCCCGCGACGACGATGCCGATCCCGCGCTCCCGGCACAGCGGGATCAGCTCGGGCGCCGCGGGCTGTTCGAGCAGCGTGTAGCGGCCGGCGACCATCAGCAGGTCCACATCGCCCGCGCGGACGCCGGCCAGGTGGGCCGCCACCGACTTCGAGCCGATCCCGACGGCCCGCACGACGCCCTCCTCGCGCAGCCCGACCAGCGCGGGCACGGCGCTCGCGACGGAGCCCTCCATGTCGTCGTACTCGTCGGGGTCGTGCAGGAAGAGGATGTCCACCCGGTCGAGGCCGAGCCGTCCGAGCGACTCCTCGAGGCTGCGGCGCACGCCGTCGGGCGATGCGTCCCAGACCCGGCGGACATCGGCGGGCACCACGAACCCGCCCTCCTCGTCCAACTCATCTGATGTTTCCGGGCTGGGTACGAGCCGCCGCCCCACCTTGGTCGAGACGACGAACTCGTCGCGCGGCTTGGTGGCGAGGAACGCGCCGAGCCTGCGCTCGGCGAGACCGAGCCCGTAGTGCGGTGCGGTGTCGAAGTAGCGGATGCCCGCGTCCCAGGCCGCCTGCAGCACCGCGTGGGCCTGCTCGTCGGACATCGCCGTGAAGAGGTTGCCGAGGTTGGCCCCGCCGTAGCCGAGCCTCCCCAGCTCGGGGACCCGGTCAGGCATGGCGCGCCACCGAGTACTCGGCGAGCGAGGCCCGGTGCATCTCGGTCCCCGCGCCCGGCTCGGTCGGCGTGCGGTACCGGCCGCCGGTCACCCGGACCGGCGTGACGAAGTGCTCGTGAAGGTGGTCCACGAACTCGATCATCCGCCCGTCGCGCCGACCGGACACGGCGACGTGGTCGAACATGGCCAGGTGCTGCACCGCCTCGCACAGGCCGACGCCGCCTGCGTGGGGGCAGACCGGCACCCCGAACTTGGCCGCGAGCAGCAGCATCGCCACGTTCTCGTTGACGCCCGCCACGCGCGTGGCGTCGATCTGCAGCACCTGCAGCGCGTCGTGGGCGAGGAACTGCTTGGCCATCACCCGGTTGGCCATGTGCTCCCCGGTGGCCACCGGTATCGGGGCGATGCCCCGGGCGATGGCGGCGTGGCCGAGCACGTCGTCGGGGCTGGTCGGCTCCTCGACCCAGGCGAGGTCGAAGCTCGCCAGCTCCTTCACCCACGCGATCGCGTCGGCGACGTCCCAGCGCTGGTTGGCGTCGACGGCGATGCGCACGTCCGGGCCGACCACCTCGCGGGCGATCCGCAGCCTGCGCACGTCGTCGGCCAGGTCGGCGCCGACCTTGAGCTTGATCTGCTCGAACCCCTCCTCGACGGCCTCCCGGCACAGCCGCGCGAGCTTCTCGTCGTCGTAGCCGAGCCAGCCGGGCGTCGTGGTGTAGGCGGGGTAGCCCTCGCGCAGCAGGAGCTCCTGCCGCTCGGCCCGGCCCGGCTCGGCGTCGCGCAGGATCTGCAGCGCCTCGTCGGGGGTGAGCGCGTCGGTGAGGTAGCGGAAGTCGACGAGCTCGACGAGCTCCTCGGGCGTCATCGAGGCGAGCACCTGCCACAGCGGCCGGCCCTCCCGCTTGGCGCGCAGGTCCCACAGCGCGTTCACGATCGCGCCGATGGCCATGTGCATGACGCCCTTCTCCGGGCCCAGCCAGCGCAGCTGGGAGTCGTGCACGAGGTCGCGCCACGTCGCGCCCATCGCGGCGAGCAGCGGTTCGACCTCCTTGCCGACGAGGTGCCCCGCGAGGGCCTCGATCGCCGCGACCTGCACGTCGTTGCCGCGGCCGATCGTGAAGACGAACCCGTGGCCGGAGTCGCCCGCGTCGGTGACCACGCGGACGTACGCCGCCGAGTAGTCGGGGTCCGGGTTCATCGCGTCCGACCCGTCGAGCTGGAGCGAGGTCGGGAACCGCACGTCCGCGGTCTCGAGAGCGGTGATGCGGCTCACACGCAGTCCTTTCTGCCAGATGCGCGCTCACGGTAGACATCGGATGTCTAGCGGTCAAGGCGGTTGGAGGCGCGCCCCCGCGAGCGCCGCGGCGGCGAGCAGGAGGGCCGCGCCGAGCGGACCGACCGCACCCCCGCCCCAGCCGTCGACCGCGACGGCGCCGACCACCCCCGAGGCGGAGACGGCGAAGTAGGCCGCGGACTGGTGCAGCGCCGTGAGCACCGGCCCCGCCCCCGGCGCGAGCGTGACCAGCCGCTGCTGCGCGGGCGCCGTGACGCCGAACGACAGCACCCCGCTCACCACGGCCGCCGCGACGGCCAGCGGCAACGACCCCTGCAGCAGCGGGAGGGCGCCGAACACCGCGGCGAGGGCGAGGGTGACCGACACGATCACCCGCCGCGCGCCGAACCGGTCGGCGAGCGCGCCCGCGGAGAGGTTCCCGACGGTGCCGCCCACCCCGAACACCAGCAGCAGGCCCGCGAGGTGCGCCCCGTCACCGCCGGTGGTCGGCTCGTACGCCGCGCTGAAGTACGTGTACGGGACGAAGATCCCGAGGAACGCGACGAACGTGCAGGCCAGCACGCCGCGCACCCGCCGGTCGAACAGCGGGGCGAACCGGGGGCCCGCGGGCGCGGCCGCCCGGCGCAGCAGCGGCAGGCGCACCGCGACCACGGCGCCCGCCACCGCGCTGAGCCCGGCCACCAGCCACAGCGTGACCCGCCACCCGAGCGCCGAGCCGACCGCCGTACCGGTCGACGTGCCGAGCACCAGCGCGGACGTGCTCCCGGTGATCACGATCGCGATCGCCCGGCCGCGGCGGGCCGGGCCGGCGAGCGCGGCAGCGGCGGCCGTCGCGCTCGCGGTGTAGAGCGCCGCACCGACCGCCGCGACGACCCGTCCGGCCAGCACGAGCGAGTAGGTGGGCGCGAGCGCGGTGAGCGCGTTGCCCGCGCCGAGCACCACGAGCGCTGCGAGAACCGTGGTGCGCAGCGGCCACCCGGCGGCGAGCGCGCCCACGAGCGGCGCCGAGATCGCGTACGCGAGCGCGAAGACGGTGACCAGCTGGCCGGCCCGGCCGACGCTGACCTGCAGCGACTCGGCGATCGACGGGAGCAGCCCGGCGATGACGAACGCGTCGGTGCCTACCGCGAACGTCCCGGTGGCCAGAACGACCGCGTGCGAGCGCCAGCGCGCGTCGGGCGGCGCGTCGCGCATGCCTTCTCCTCAATTCGGTACCGATCGGTTCCACCCGGACGGAACCGATCGGTTCCATCCGGGTCGAGGCCCGCTACCGTGTGGCCATGCCGACACACGCCCGCGATCGCCTGGTCGCGGCCGCGGAGCAGCTGTTCTACGAGGAGGGGATCCGGGCCGTCGGCGTCGAGCGCCTGCTGTCGGTCTCCGGCGTCGGCCGGGCGTCCTTCTACCGGCACTTCCCGAGCAAGGACGACCTGGTCCTGGCCATGCTCCGGGGCTACGACGAGCGCTTCCGCGAGTGGCTCGCCCACGCCGTCGAGGAGGCGGGCGACGACCCGACCGCGCTGTTCGACGCCCTCGCCGAGCGCTTCGGCACCTCCGCGCTGCGGGGCTGCGCCGCCATCCGCACGATGATCGAGTTCGTGGACCCGGACCACCCGCTGCACCGCGCGGCGGTGGCCCACAAGGAGGCGGTCGTCGCCGACCTCGACCGCTGGCTCGCCGGACTCGGCCGCGCCGACCACGCCGAGCTCGCCGCGCAGTTCCTGCTGCTCATCGACGGCGCCATCGTGAGCGCCGTCCGCGAGCGCGGACCGGGGCCCGCGCACCGGGCGAAGCGGATCGCCGCCGCGCTGCTGGCGACCCGGCCGTGACCCGCGGGGTCGATCACCGCGCACTCGGGAGGTAGGTTCCCTCCGGGACATCAGATCTTTGCCCCTCTCGATTCGTCTTGGAGCCGCGATGAAGCTCGCCCGCCTCGGACCCGCCGGAGCCGAGATCCCCGCCCTCGTCACCGACGCCGCGACCTACGACCTGCGCGGGATCACCCGCGACATCGACGGTGGTTTCCTCGCCCGCGGCGGCCTGGACGAGGTGCGGGCGGCCGCGGACGCGGGCTCGCTCCCCGTGCTCGACGGGGCGGCGGACCTGCGGGTCGGCGCGCCGATCGCCCGCCCCGGCGCCGTGATCTGCATCGGGATGAACTACGCCGCGCACGCCGCCGAGTCCGGCTCGCCGCCCCCGGAGAACCCGGTGATCTTCTTCAAGACGCCGAACACCGTCGGCGGCCCGGACGACGACGTGGCCATGCCGCGCAGCGAGAACGCCAAGGTCGACTGGGAGGTCGAGCTCGGGCTCGTGATCGGCAGCACCGCCGCGTACCTCGACTCCCCCGAGCAGAGCCTCGCCCACGTGGCCGGCTTCGTGGCCGCCGACGACCTGTCCGAGCGCTACGCCCAGCTCGAGGTCTCCGGCGGCCAGTGGAGCAAGGGCAAGTGCGCGCCCGGGTTCTGCCCCACCGGCCCGTGGCTGGTCACGCCGGACGAGGTCGACCACCGCAACCTGCGCCTGCGCAGCTGGGTCAACGGCGAGCCGCGCCAGGACTCCACGACGAAGGACATGATCTTCGACGTCGAGTTCCTCGTCTGGCACCTGTCGCAGTACATGACGCTCGAGCCGGGCGACCTGGTGATCACCGGCACCCCGCAGGGCGTGGGCCTGTCGGGCCGCTTCCCGTACCTGAAGGCGGGCGACGTGGTCGAGATCGAGGTCGAGGGCCTCGGCCGCCAGCGCCACACGTTCGTGGAGGCCCGCTGATGGCGGGGGAGTTCGACGGGCTGGTCGCGGTCGTCACGGGCGGGGCGTCCGGCATCGGGGCGGCCATCGCGCGGCGCCTCATGACCGACGGCGCCCGCGTCGCCGTGCTGGACCGGGACGTGAGCACCCCGCCCGAGGGCGCGCTCGCCGTGCAGGCCGACGTCACCGACGACGCGTCGGTGCGGGCCGCGGTGGACCGCGTGCTGCAGGAGTGGGACCGCCTCGACATCCTGGTGAACAACGCCGGGATCGGCGCGCAGGGCACCGTCGCCGACAACCCGGACGACGAGTGGCTGCGGGTGCTGGACGTGAACCTGCTGGGGATGGTCCGCGTCACCCGGGCCGCCCTGCCCGCGCTGCGCCGGTCGCCGTCGGCGGCCATCGTGAACACCGGCTCGATCGCGGCCACCGCCGGCCTGCCGCAGCGGGCCGCCTACAGCGCGAGCAAGGGCGCCGTGCACGCCCTCACCCGGGCCATGGCGGCCGACCACCTCGCCGAGGGCATCCGGGTCTGCGCCGTCGCACCGGGCACCGCCGACACCCCGTGGATCGGCAGGCTGCTGGAGCGCGCCGAGGACCCGGCGGCGGAGCGCGCGGCCCTCGAGGCGCGCCAGCCGCACGGGCGGCTCGTGTCGGCCGACGAGGTGGCGGGCGCCGTGGCCTACCTCGCGAGCCCGCGCTCGACCTCGACCACCGGCATCGTGCTCGCCGTGGACGGCGGGATGCAGGAGCTGCGGCTGCGTCCGAAGAACTAGCCGCAGCTCCCGGCCCCGGTCACGCGGTCAGGCAGTCGCAGCCGGCGCTGCCGCCGAGGGCGTGGTGGCACACCGGCGCGCCGGTCAGCAGCCGTTCCAGGCGGCGGGCCAGCGCGTCGATGCCGAAGTGCTCCACGGCGATCTTCTCGTTGTGGTCGAGCAGGGTGGTGTCCGGATCGGCGAGCCAGGCCTCCAGCCGGCCGGGGTCGTCGACCGGGAACCAGCGGAAGCCGAACGCCCGCAGCTCCGCCGCCACCGGGAAGTCGGCCACGACGATGGGCCTGCGGTGCAGGGCGGCCTCGATGAGCGGCAGTCCGAACCCTTCCCACGAGGAGGGCAGGACCACCGCGTCGCACGCGGCGTAGGCGGCCGCCATGTCCACCCCGGCGGGCAGCCGGCGCCGGACGGGCACCCGCGCGGCCCGCACCAGCCGCTCCAGCTCGCCCGCGTAGCCGTCCTCGGCGGGCCCGGTGAGCCAGAACGTGGCGCCGAGCCTCTCGGCGATCGCGATGCCCACGTCGACGTTCTTGCGCGGGATCGCCCGCGTCGGCTGCAGGACCAGCCGCTCGCCGTCGCCGACGCCGAGGGCGGCGCGGACGTCGGCGCGGGCCTCCGGGCGGGGCCGTTCGGAGAACCCGTGGTAGATCGTGGTCGCCGCGATCCCGCGCCGCTCGGCGAGCTGGGCCCTGGCGAGCTCGTTGACGGTGACGTGGCGCCACTGCGGGTCGTCCGGCGGCCACGCGGTGATGTCGGCGTACCACTCGCGTTCCCAGGGCAGGTCGTGGTGGCGCAGCACGGCGGGGCGCCCGCGCAGGTAGTCGGCCACCGCGTCGCCCGCGGCCATGTTCATCGGGAGCGAGCAGATGTTGTCGGCGATCACGACGTCGGCATCGTCGAGGGCGGCGGCCAGCTCGTGCCGCGACGGCGGCCGCTCCGCGTCGAGGGCGAGGCCCGGGACGGTCACGTCCGGTTCGCCGTCGCCCGCGACCGTGCGCACCCGCATGCCGATGAGCTGCAGCGCGCTGGCCCACTGGGCCGCCGTGACCGACACGCCGTCGGCCATGCCCAGCCGGTAGGAGACGATCGCCGCCCGTTTGCCGAACAGGTTCCCCATCAACTGATCGTCTCCGTTCTCGGTCACGGGCACGTGTACGGGCGGTTGCGCGCAGGTGCGCGCGGGCTCAGGACCGCGGCAGCCTCCCCATCAGGTAGAACTCCGGGTTCGGCCGCAGCGCGGTCAGGTGCGCGAGCCGGTTGGACATCGCGAACAGCGCCGTGATGGCGCCGACGTCCCAGATCTCCTCGTCGGTGAGGCCCGCGGCGCGCGCCGCGTCGAGGTCGGCCTCGGTGAGCGACGCCGAGTCGGTGGCGATGAGCAGCGCCAGGTCGACGATAGCCCGCTCCCGCCTGCTCAGCTCGACACCCCACGGGTTGGTCGCGACCCGGTCGGCGATCTCCGGGTCCTTCGTGCGCACCCGCAGGATCGCCCCGTGGGCAACGACGCAGTACGTGCAGTGGTTCGCTCCCGACGTGGCCACGACCACGAGCTCCCGCTCGGCCCGGCTCAGCCCTTCGTCGGAGTTCATGAGCGCGTCGTGGTAGTCGAGGAACGCGCGCAGCTCGGCGGGCCTGCGGGCGAGCGCGCGGAACACGTTCGGCACGAAGCCCGACTTCTCGGCGATGGCGCCCACCCGGGCCCGCAGGTCCTCGGGCATGTCCTCCAGCTCGACGTGGCCGAACCGGCTCACGGGGGCGGAATCCGTCATACCCCGACGCTAACCCCCGCGAGCTTCCCCCTCATAGCGCCCGACGACGGCCCGCCGAACAGGGACGATGCGGACATGGCCGTGCCCGAGGAGATCCGCACGCGGCTGTCGCACTGGTGTGCCGCGCGCGTCCCCGCTGAGGAGCGCGACACCCGTCAGGTCGCCTACACGATCCACGGCGACGCGATCACGATCCTCGAGCGCAGGCCACCCGCCTACCCGGAACTGGGCGCCGCCTGGTCGGCCACGCCGGTGGCGCGCCTGGTCCGCCAGGGCGACCGGTGGCAGCTGGAGCGCCCCGCCGGGCGCGGCGAGTGGCAACCCGACTCGACCGGGGCCGACCCGATCGAGCTGCTCGACCAGGTGCGGGCGTAGGCGCCCTCCGGCCTGCTGGTGTTCAGCCCGCGCCGGGGCGACTTCCCCACACCGTTGATCCGCTTCGCAGACCTCCGGCGCTGTGTGAGGTGCGCTCCGGGTGGGGGGAGTCGGGTCGCTAGCCGGCCTGGCCGACCGGCGCCGCCGCCCGCGGCTGGTTCTGCTTGAGCGGGACCACCCGGCCGCCGCCGGTGCGCCCCCTGATGACGAGGGCGTTGGCGCGCCTGAGCACGCTCAGCAGCGTGGGGCCCTCGCCGGCCGCCTCGCCCGGGGCGACCACGCCGACGATGCGCGGCGCCACGGCGCTGAGCAGCAGCCGCTCCACCCCGAGGCCGCTCGCGCCCAGCACGAGCACGACGTCCGCGCTGTCCGACGGCGGGAGCGTGGACAGCAGCGGCTCGACCGGCACGAACGACGCGAACCCGAGCGCGGCGGGCTCGGTCTCGGCGAGCGCAGCCCACGCCTCCGCGAGCCGGGGCGCGCCCTCGGCGAGGCGCTGCTGCAGCAGCGCGCACCGCTGGTGGTCGACCTGCTCGCGGCGGGCCGCGCCCAGCGCGTCGACGGCGGCCGCGAAATCGGCGGCGTCGCGCCTGCGCAACGCCGCGACCGCCTGCTCGTGCTCGGGCGCCGTGGTGCTGACGGGGCTCAGCGCTTCCAGCTCCTCGGCGAGCGCGTCGAGCCTGCGGGCGGCGTCGACGCCCGAGCCGTGCACCGCGAACTCCAGGATGGCCGCGGCGATCTCCTGGGCGGTCTCCACGTCGGGGACCGACAACGGGGAGTCCTCCGCGATGAACAGCACGTCGTGGCGGAGGGCGCCGACCGCCCGCGCCGCCGTCGCGATGCGGCCCAGCGCGTCGCCGACCTCGCCCAGCTCGTGCTCGTCGGCGGGCAGCGGCACGCCCAGCTCGGTGCAGGCGGCGTCGACCCTGGCCTGGCGCTCGACGAGCTCGAGGTACTCGAGCACCCGGTCGATGTCCTCCTGCGTCTCGGGCACGCGCGCCCCGACCCGGGCCACCTCCAGCACCGGCTCCACGTCGCGCTGGACCGCCGGCCGGAAGTAGGAGCGCGCCCGGCCGCCCGCGGCGAGGAACTCGCGGTAGCGGATGAGGGCCTCCGCCGCGTCCGGCGGGGGAGGCGCCGTGAACGACACCGGCGGGGCGTCGCGCGTGCGGTCGAGCACGGCGATGACCTCCGCCACGTCCTCGACCATCCGGTCGAACGCCGCCCGCTGCTGCCCGAAGATCAGCTCCGACAGCAGCTGCCACGCCCACCCGTGCTCCTCGCGCGCCGGCATCGCGGCCAAGGCGCTGTCGACGCGCTCGGCCACGGAGGTGACGGCCGCGCGGCGCTCCTCGTCGAGGTTCGCGAGCAGGGTGGGCAGGACGAACTCGCCGTCGCCCGCGGCCTCCGAGCCCATGGCGAGCGCGCACAGCCGCGCGACCTCGGCCGCGTCCGGCACCGCCGACTCCGGGGGCAGGACCTGGTCGCCGCGCGCGCGGCGCTGCGGCGTGGAGGTCGCGAGCAGCCGCCGCAGCTCGCGCGACTCCGCGGGGGGCACGTCGGGCAGGCCGGAAAGGGCGCGGTCGGCCGCGTCGGCGGGTAGCGCCTCGCGCACCGCGTCCAGCCGGGCGGCGTCCGCACCGGTGACGACCACGCGCCGCCCGTCGCCGAGCAGCGCGGCGACGGCGCGGCCCGTCGCGGCCGCGTCGAAGTCCTCGAGGACGACCAGCGTGTTGTCCCGGACCGCCGCGACCAGCGACGACGCGTCCTCCAACGGACGGCGGGGCGGCGGGGGGAGGTCGGCGACCGAGGCGGCGAGCGCCTCGGCGAGCCTGCGCACGCCGGGCGGCGGGTCGCCCGCCGCGATCAGGTCGCGGATCCGGGCCTGCGCGTCGGTGGTGGCCTGGTCGTCACCCGCCGCCGCCAGACGGTCGACGAAGACGGCCAGGTCGTCGTCCTCGCTGCGCTGGTTCGCCGTTCCCACTTCGAGCACGTGGTCACCTCCGCTGCCACCGCTCGCGCGCGGTGGTCACCGTCGTCATCGCGGGCGCCGTCCGACTGTTGCACCCCGCTGAGGAGGGAGGACAGCGTTCGGCGGTCACGGAGCGCCAGAACGGCCGCGTTGGGCGGCGTCCGGCCACCCGATCGGGGGTTCGGGCGAGTGGATCAATTTTCGCGGGGCGGCGACAACGATCGAGGGCCGTGAAAGGTTCGCGAACGTGCGATGAACGGTAGCTACGGTGCGGTGAACGGTCGCTCGTCGGGTGGAGGCACGTCCGGTGGGCACTTCGTGCGCAGGTGCACCACCGCGAGGCACGCGATGGTGACCGGGATGCAGGCGAACTGCGCCCAGTAGAAGAACGGGATCCCGGCGAGCCGCGGCTCCACCGAGTTGAACCACGGGGTGACGAGAGCGAGGAAGGGCACGAGCAGGAGCAGGTGCCATCGGCGCACGGCCGTCATCCTACGAGCGCCGGGGCGCCCCGGGGCCGGTCCGGCCCCGGGGCGCCCCGGTCTCGAGGATCACGCCCCCAGGCGGAGCTTCAGCGCCTCCAGCTCGTCGCGCATCGAGGTGGGGAGCCGGTCGCCGACCTTCTCGAACCACTCCTCGATGAGCGGGATCTCCTGCTTCCACTCCTCCGGGTCGACGGCGAGGGCCGCCTCCAGGTCCTCCCGCGGAACGTCGAGGCCCTCGAGGTCGAGCGACTCGGGGGTGGGGACGTAGCCGATCGGGGTCTCGACGGCGGCCGCCTTGCCTTCGATCCGCTCGATCGCCCACTTCAGCACGCGGGAGTTCTCGCCGAAGCCCGGCCACAGGAAGCGGCCGTCCTCACCGCGGCGGAACCAGTTGACGTAGAAGATCCGCGGCAGCTTGGCGGCGTCGGCCGACTTGCCGACGTTCACCCAGTGCTGGAAGTAGTCGCCGACGTTGTAGCCGAGGAAGGGCAGCATCGCCATCGGGTCGCGGCGCACCTGGCCCACGCCGCCCTTGGCCGCGGCGGTCATCTCGCTGGACATCGTCGCGCCCATGAAGGTGCCGTGCACCCAGTCGCGCGACTCGGTGATCAGCGGGACCGTGGTCTTGCGGCGGCCGCCGAAGAAGATCGCCGAGATCGGCACGCCCTTCGGGTCCTCCCACTCCGGCGCCACGACCGGGCACTGCGAGATCGGCGTGGTGTAGCGGGAGTTGGGGTGGGCGGCCGGCTTGCCGGAGTCGGGGGTCCAGTCCTCGCCGAGCCACGACGTCAGGTGCTGGGGGTCGCCCTCGAGGCCCTCCCACCACACGTCGCCGTCGTCGGTGAGGGCGACGTTGGTGAACAGCGAGTTGCCCTTTTCGATGGTGCGCATCGCATTCGGGTTGGTCTTCCAGTTCGTACCCGGCGCCACCCCGAAAAAGCCGTATTCGGGGTTCACCGCGTAGAGCCGGCCGTCCTCCCCGAATCGCATCCACGCGATGTCGTCCCCGATCGTCTCGGCGCGCCAGCCCGGAACGGTCGGCTGCAGCATCGCGAGGTTCGTCTTGCCGCACGCCGAGGGGAACGCGGCCGCGATGTAGTAGGCCTTCCCCTCGGGCGAGATCAACTTCAGGATCAGCATGTGCTCGGCGAGCCAGCCCTCGTCGTGGGCGATGGCCGAGGCGATGCGCAGCGCGTAGCACTTCTTGCCGAGCAGGGCGTTGCCGCCGTAGCCGGAGCCGAAGCTCCAGATCTCCCGGGTCTCCGGGAAGTGGCTGATGTACTTGGTCTCGTTGCACGGCCACGGCACGTCCTTCTGGCCGGGCTCGAGCGGCGCGCCCACCGAGTGCAGGCCCTTCACGAAGGAGGCGCCGCGGTCGTCGAACAGCGGCAGCACCTTCGCGCCCATCCGGGTCATGATCCGCATGGACACGACGACGTACTCGGAGTCGGTGATCTCCACGCCGAGCATCGGGATCTCGGCGTCGATCGGGCCCATGCAGAACGGGATGACGTACATCGTGCGACCGCGCATGCACCCGCGGAAGAGGTCCGTCATCGTCCGTTTCATCTCGACCGGGTCCACCCAGTTGTTGGTGGGGCCCGCACCCTCGCGTTCCGCGGTGCAGATGAACGTGCGCTCCTCGACGCGGGCGACGTCGTCGGGGTCGGAGGCGGCCCAGAACGAGTTCGGTTTCTTCTCCTCGTTGAGCTTCACGAACGTGCCCGCCTCGACGAGCTGCGTGGTCAGGCGGTCCCACTCCTCGTCGGAGCCGTCGCACCAGACGACGCGGTCCGGCGTGGTGAGGTCCGCGACCTCACGCACCCAGGACAGCAGCTCAGCGTTCGCGGTGGGCGCTTCGTCGATCCCCGGCACGGTCATCGCAGTCATATCGTCCTCGCTCCTCGCCGGCTTCCCCGGTCCTGGAAATGCTGCGCACACCCAACCCCGGATTGGGGAGGGTGTGCTCATGGGAGATGGAACTCGACGGTACCCGCGAACGCCGATTCCATGCACGACGAGTGGCTGTCGGCTCACTCACAGGACCGATCAGGTAATCGATTCAGAAGAATCGAAAGCGCTTTCCTCCCGACCCATTGCGCCGCGGGTCCGGGCGGAGGCGTAGCCCCCGGCGGAGCGGGTACCCCCACCAGGAGCGCAGACACCTCACGACCTCGCGACCAGCCCGCGCACGTGGCCCGCGACGCACGGTGCGCGTAGACTGTTGAACACGTTCAAATGCTCGGGGAGGGCCCCATGGAGCCGGAGATGGGTCAGTACGTCGCGTTGCTCGCGGTATCGGTCGGGTTGACCTTCCTGGTGGGTCGGCTCCTCGTGCGGGCGGGCGAGCCGTTCCTGCAGGAGGTCTTCAAGGACGAGAAGGTCACCCGCTCGGTGAACCTCCTGCTGTCGGTGCTGTTCCACCTGGTCACGCTGGGTGTCCTGGCGATCATCTCGGTCAGCGACGTCGCCGGCGACAACTCGGTGCAGACGTTCGTCGTCAAGCTCGGGGTGGTGCTGCTCACGCTCGGCCTCGCCTACGGCATCTCGATGCTGGTGCTCATCCGGGTCCGCGAGCGCAGGCGGGCCTCGGAGATCTCCGAGCAGGTCCAGGAGCGCCTGGCCGAACGCGGCATGGGCACCACGCCCACCAACCCGGTGGGTGACCCGGGCCGCCTGTGACCGCCGCTCGCGGACGCACCCGCGACGCGATCGTGGAGGCCGCGCTCGAGCTGTTCCGCGAGCGCGGCTTCGAGGGCACGACGATGCGTGCCGTCGCCGAGCGGGCGGGGGTGTCGGTCGGCAACGCGTACTACTACTTCTCCTCCAAGGACGAGCTGGTCCAGGGCTTCTACGACCAGCTCGTCGCCGAGCACCGGGCGCTCGCGCTCCCCGAGCTGGCCGGACGCACCGACCTCGCCTCCCGGCTGTCGGTCACGCTGCATGCCTGGATCACCGCGGCCGAGCCGTACCGGGAGTTCGCAGGCCGCTTCTTCGCGGTGGCCGCCCAGCCGGGCAACCCGCTGTCGCCGTTCAGCCCCGAGGCGGGGCCCGCCCGCACGGCGTCGATCGACCTCTACCGGGAGGTGCTCGCGGGCGCCCGGATCGACCCCGACCCGGAGCTCGCCCGCGAGCTGCCCGAGCTGCTGTGGCTGCAGCACCTCGGGGTCGTGCTGTTCTGGGTGCACGACCGGTCCGAGGGGGCGGCGCGCACTCGCCTGCTCGTGGACCGAACCGTCCCGATCGTCGCGCGGCTCATCCGGCTCTCGCGCATGCCCGTGCTGCGCCCGCTGGGCCGCCAGGTCGTCGACCTGGTGCGGCTGCTGCGGGACTGAGCCCCGGGCCGTCAGGGGACGAGCACCAGCCGCCCGCGACCCGCGTCCCGATCACGCCGGCCTCGACCAGCCCGACGAGCTCCCGCCACCGGGCGCCGTCGGCGGTGATGAGCACGGTGTGCACCCGCGCGCCGCGCAACGGCGCGGGGGCGGGCGTCGCCGCGAGGTGGGCGAACGCGCCCCGGTTGCGCAGGGCCTCGTGCGCGGCGGCCCCGACGGGCGCCGCGTCGACGACGCCGTCCACCCCGCCCGGCACGAGCGCGCGCACCGCGGTCGGCAGGTCGGCGCCGCGGGGCACGACGCCCTGCGCTCCCAGCTCGCGGACCAGCTCCTCGTCGGCCGCCGCCGCGCAGGCCACGACCTCGAGCCCGCGGTGGCGGGCGAGCTGCACGGCATACCCGCCGACCGCCCCCGCGGCCCCGGTGACGAGCAGCGTGGACCCGGCGGGCAGCGCCAGCGCGTCCAGGGCCTGGTCCGCGGTGAGTGCGTTCAGGGCGATCGTCGACGCCGCGACCGGGTCGAGGCCGCGCGGCGCGGGGGCGACCGCCGACGCGTCGAGCACGACGTGCTCCCCGTGGGTCTTGAGCGGCAGGCCCAGGAGGTCGGACAGGCCGATCACCGCCGTGCCGACGGCGAGGTCCTCGGCGACGCTCGCCTTCGCCGACGCTGCCCTCGCCGACCGCGTCAACCGTGCCGGCCACGTCCCAGCCGAGGCCGAACCGCTCCCGCGGGGCGGTGAGCCCGATCTCCAGGGGCGCGCCGCTCGCCGTGGCCACGTCCACCGGGGTTCACCGCGGCCGCAGGCCACCGCGATCCGGACCTGCCCCGGCCCCGGCTCGGGCGTGGGAACCTCGACCAGCTCGATCGCGTCCGGCAGTGCGCATCGCACGCGGCGGTGGGATGACCACGCTCACGGCCCAGGAGCGCCGCGCGGAGGCGGCGCGCCGCTACCACGCCTACCTCGCCTCCTGCCCGGCGCGCCGGCTGCTGGACCGGATCGGCGACAAATGGGTCACGCTCGTGCTCTCGGCACTGGCCGACGGCCCGCAGCGGTACTCGGACCTGAGCCGCCGCATCGCGGGCGTCAGCCAGAAGATGCTCACCCAGACGCTGCGCTCGCTGGAGCGCGACGGGCTGGTCAGCCGGTCGGTCACCCCGTCGGTGCCGGTTCGCGTCGACTACGCCCTCACGCCGCTCGGCACCCCGCTCATGCCCCTGCTCGCGCACATCAAGGAGTGGGCCGAGCAGCACATGGACGAGGTGGCGGCGGCCCGCGCCGCCTACGACCGGGTCACCGGCGCGCCAGCCCCCTGAACACCGTCACGGCGACGAGAACGAGCACGGCGAAGCCCGCGAGCGAGGTGACCGCCACCCCTGCGGTGAACGCGGCCTGGGCCGACTCCAGCAGCTCGCCCGCGGGCCGCCCGGTGAGCCGCCGGGCGACGCCCACCGCCCCGCCGAGCGTCTCGCGGGCGGTCGCGGCGAACGACGGGCCGACGCTGCTCGGCACCTCGACGCCCGCGCGGTACACCGCCGACAGCACGCTGCCCAGCACCGCCGTGCCGAGCACCGCGCCGACCTCGTACGCGGTCTCCGACACCGCCGAGGCGGACGCCGCGCGCTCGGTCGGGGCCGCGGACAGGATCGCGTCGTTCGTGATCGTCTCCGACAGGCCGATCCCGGCGCCGACCAGCACGCTCGCCGCCAGCAGCACGACCACCGCCTCGTCGCCGGCGAGCAGCGTGCACAGCAGGTACCCGGCCGCGGCCAGCAGCAGCCCCGCGGGCACCAGAGCCCGGACCGGGTAGCGGCGGCCCAGCCGCGCGGCCACGAGCCCGGCGACCATCGTCACGACGAAGCCGGGCAGCAGCACCAGCCCCGAGTCCATCGGCGAGAGCCCGCGCACGAGCACGAGGTACTGCGCGGAGAAGAACAGCAGGCCGGTGAGGGCGAACATCGTGGTCGCGTTGGCGAGCGCGGACAGCCGCAGCACCGGCGAGGCGAACAGCGTCACGTCCAGCAGTGGCTCCTCGCCGGCGGCTCGGCGCCGCTCCGCCCGGCGCACGAACAGCGCGCCCGCGACCACGGCGACCAGCAGGCACAGCAGGGCGAACGGGGTGATCCCGTCGTGGGCGACGGTCTTCACGGCCAGCACGGCGGGCGCCATGGCGAGCAGCGAGAGCACGACCCCGAGCGGGTCGAACCGGCCCGGGTTCGCCATGCGCGACTCCGGCAGCAGCACCGGGCCGAGCGCCAGCATCACCAGCATCACCGGCACGTTGAGCAGGAACACCGAGCCCCACCAGAAGTGCTCCAGCAGCAGCCCGCCCACGATCGGGCCGAGCGCGGAGCCCGCGGCGAAGCCGGTGGCCCAGACCGCGACGGCGAACCGGCGCTGCGCGCGGTCGCGGAACAGCGTGCGCAGCAGCGCGAGCGTGGCGGGCATCAGCATGGCGCCGAAGAACCCGAGCAGGGCCCGCGCAGCCACCAGGTGCGCGGCGTCGGCCGCGAACGCGGCGAGCAGGGAGACGGCGCCGAAGCCCGCCACGCCGACCATCAGCGTGCGGCGCCTGCCCACCCGGTCGCCGAGCGTGCCCATCGTCACCAGCAGACCGGCCAGGACGAGCGGGTAGACGTCCACGAGCCACAACAGCTGCGCGGCCGACGGCGACAGCGCCGTGCTGATCGCGGGGAGCGCGAACCCGAGCACGGTGTTGTCGATCGTGACGAGCAGCGTGGGCAGCAGCAGCACGGCGAGCGCGGCCCACTCGCGGCGGCCTGCGCGCGCGGGCGGGGCGCTCCGGTGGGCGGTGGTGGTCAACGGGGAGTCCTCCGGGGCGGGAACTGTACCGTCTAGACGGTACAGAAGCCCTGGTCATTCCCCCATGTGGTGGGAACCACCCCCGTGCATAGACTCGCCGGGTGCCGAGCGCCCGCGACCGCGTGCTGGACGCCTACGAGACGCTGCTGATCGAGCACGGCGGCGCGGCCGTCACGCTCGACGCCGTGGCCGCGGCCGCCGGCGTGTCCAAGGGCGGGCTGCTGTACCACTTCGCCTCGAAGGAGGCGCTCGCCGCGGGACTGCTCGACCGGCTGCGGGAGCGCAGCGCGGCCGACGCCGAAGCGATCCGCAGCGCACCCGAGGGTGCCGTGGCCTACTACGTGCGCACGTCGGCGCCCGGTGGCGCGTCACCGGGCGGCCTCACCCGCACCTACCTCGCCGTCCTGCGGCTGGCCGACACCACGGCGGCCAAGCAGGCCGTGCGCGACGCGCTCGCCCGGGTCGACGCCGACGGGTACGCGGCCCTGCTCGACGAGCTGGGCGACCCGGTGCTCGCCTGGCTCGCCCAGCTCGTCGGCGACGGGCTCTACCTGCGCACGCTCACCGGCACCCCGCTCCCGCCCGGCCTGAGCGTGGACGACCTGCTGGAGCGGATGCGCGAGCTCGCGCGCAGGGGATAGCGGAAGCGGCTCAGCGGCCCGCGACCACCGCCTCGCGGGCGATCACCGGCAGCGGGATGGGGAGCCGGTGGACGGTCACGTTCCAGTAGCGGCCCTCCGGGTCGCCGGCCCGCCACGCGTTCGCGAGGCGGGTGGCGGCTTCGGCGTCCGCGCGGCGACGGGGGCGCGGGCGCATGCCGCAGCGCCTGCGCACCTCCCGATCGAGGGCCCGCCACGCCTCCTCGGCGGTGGTGTGCACGCTGACGGTGGCGGGCTCGTCGGCGTCCCCGACGAGCAGGGTGTATGCGCTCACGACCTCGAACGACACTCCTCGCCCCTTCCCGGTCCTTCGACCCGGCGACGACGTCGGCGCTCTGTCGAGGTAGTCAACGGCAAAGCGGCCCCACCGGGTGCCGGTTGGGCCCGCGACGCGCCGACCGGTGCGCTGACCGGCGGCGAACGGCCGATCGCGCTGTGACCAGCAGCACAACCGTTCGGATGATCGGAACTTCGTCCGTTCGGCGACAGCCCCCTATCGGCCCAGCGACACCGACGACATGTTGAACTCCGGCACCCGCATCGGCGGCATGGCCGTGCGCGTGAACCAGTCCTTCCACTCCCGCGGGATCGTGCGCTCGGTCGCCCCGACCTCGGTGGTCCGCCGCAGCACGTCCAGCGGCGAGTAGTTGAAGCGGAAGTTGTGCTCGACCTCGGCCACCACCTCGCCGTTCTCCACGAGGTAGACGCCGTCGCGGGTGAGCCCGGTGAGCAGGAGCGACGTCGGATCGACCTCCCGGATGTACCAGAGGCAGGTCAGCAGCAGGCCGCGTTCGGTGCGGCCGACGAGGTCGGGGAGCGTGTCCTGCGAGCCGCCGGTGAGGATCAGGTTCTCGCCCGCGGGCGTGAACCGCGTGCCGAACTCCTCCGCCTCGGCGCGGGAGTAGACGAGCTCGCCGATCGCGCCCTCGCGCACCCACTCGGCCCGCCGCGTCGCAGCGCCGTTGTCGAACACCGAGATGCCCTCGCCGGAGCGGGTCGCGGTGAGGAACGGCTCGTACTCCAGGCCCGGCGCGGCCGGGTCGCTGGCCAGGGTGAGCGGGAGCGCCGTGAGCTTCTCGCCGACCCGCGGCCCGTCCGGCCCGGCCAGCGCGCTGCGCCCCTCCTGCGCCGCCCTGCCGCCCATCGACCAGGCGAGGTAGACCATCAGGTCCGCGACGGCCGACGGCGGCAGCAGCGTCTCGTACCGGCCCGGGGGCAGCGCGATGCGGCGGGTGCTCCAGGCCAGCCGGCGCTCGGCCTCGGCGGCGAGCGCGCGCGCGTCGACGTCGGTGAAGTCGGTGGTGGACGCGCCGGTCCACGCCGAGCCGCGGAGGTCTCGGGTCTTGGCGTTGAGCTCCACCGAACCGGTGGGCTGCACCCAGCGCCTGCGGATGCCGGTCGACGTGCCGAGCCACACCGTGGACAGCTCGTGCGTGGCGAAGCCGTACTGCAGGTGCGGCCCGGCCAGCACCTCGGCGAGCCCCTCGGCGAACGGGCCGAACACCCCGATCGAGGTCTCGGCGGCCGGTTCGTCCCAGGTGGGGTCCGCCCCGTCCGGCTCCACCAGCGGCGCCGCGTCCTTCGCCGGGCCCGCGTCCCGCGCCGCGGCCTCGGCGGCCCGCACGATCCCCTCGAGCTGGGCCGTGTCCTCGATCGCAGCGCTGGAGCCGACGACGCCCGCCGCGACGCCCCCGTCGACCTCGACGAACGCGATCACCGTGGTGCGCCGGGACGTGGTGTGCCCGTTCGTCGTCATGGTCGAGTTGGCCCACCGCAGCGCCGCCTCGCTCGACTCGCGCACGAGCACGGCGCACCCGTGCAGGTGCCGCGCCGCCGCCAGCGCGCGTTCCACGACCTCCTGGGCCCTCAACGCCCCTCCTCCCGCGTGTTGAGCACGTTCACGCCGCGGAACCGGGCGGCCGGGCACCCGTGGCTCACCGCGGCCACCTGCCCCGGCTGGGCCTTGCCGCAGTTCATCGCCCCGTGCAGCTGCCAGGTCGACGGCCCGCCCACGGCGTCCATCGACCCCCAGAAGTCGGTGGTGGTGGCCTGGTAGGCCACGTCGCGCAGCTGCCCGGCGAGCCGGCCGCCCTCGATGCGGTAGAAGCGCTGGCCGGTGAACTGGAAGTTGTAGCGCTGCATGTCGATCGACCAGGACTTGTCGCCGACGACGTAGATGCCGCGGTCGACGCCCGCGATCAGCTCGTCGACGGTGGTGTCCCGCTCGGGGTCCGGCTGCAGGGACACGTTCGCCATCCGCTGGATCGGCACGTGGTGAGGCGAGTCGGCGAACGCGCACCCGTTGCTGCGCTCGAGCCCCAGCCGGGGCGCGAACGTGCGGTCGAGCTGGTAGCCGACCAGGATCCCGTCCCGGACCAGGTCCCAGCGGGTCGTCGCCACGCCGTCGTCGTCGTAGCCGATCGTGGCCAGGCCGTGCGGCTCCGTGCGGTCGCCGGTCACGTGCATGAGCTCCGAGCCGTAGCGCAGCCTGCCCAGCTGGTCGGGGGTGGCGAAGCTCGTGCCCGCGTAGGCCGCCTCGTAGCCGATCGCGCGGTCGTACTCGGTGGCGTGGCCCACCGACTCGTGGATGGTGAGCCACAGGTTGCTCGGGTCGATCACCAGGTCGTACCTGCCCGCCTCCACCGACGGCGCCTTGACCTTCTCGGCGAGCAGCTCGGGGATCCGGGCGAGCTCGTCGTCGAAGTCCCAGCCCGTGCCGGTGAGGTACTCCCAGCCCCGGCCGACCGGCGGGGCGAGCGAGGCCATCGTCTCGAAACCGCCCTCGGCCCGGTCGACGGCGGTGGCGACGATCGACGGGCCGATCCGCACCCGCTGCTGGGTGGTGCTCGTGCCCGCCGTGTCGGCGTAGAACTTGTTCTCCAGCACCTGCGCGACGGCCGCGTGCACGTGGTCGACGCCGTCGGCGGCGAGCAGCCGCCCCGACCACTCAGCGAGCAGCGCGACCTTGTCCCGCACCGGCACGGTGAACGGGTCGACGTCGTAGGCCGACACCCACTCGGCTCCCGCGTACACCGGCTCGTCGGCCCGCTCGACCCGTTCGACGGCCACCGGCGCGAGCGTGCGCGCCACCTCGACGGCCCGCTCCGCGGCGGCCGCGGCGCGGGTCGGCGTGAGCTCGACGTGGGAGGCGAAACCCCACACCCCGTCGACGATCACGCGCACCGCGAGGCCGATGGTCGTGGTGTCGTCGACGCCGGTGACGGCGCCGTCGCGCAGGTCGATCCCCTGCGACCGGATCCGTTCGACGCGGATGTCGGCGTGCTGGGCACCGAGCTCGCGCGCCCGGCCCAGCGCCGCGTCGGCGAGCGCGGCGAGCGGGAGCGCGCGGAACTCGGGGTCGATGCGATCGTCGGGCACCCGACCAACGTAGCCGGGGACCGCTAGCCGTCCTCCGAGCCGTCCACGGCGGCCCAGCCGATCACGCCCGCCTCCCGGACCGCGGCGTCCGGCCCGATCCGCAGCACCCGGTCGGCGAACCGGTCGCCGTCGTGGTCGATCGCGACGACGAGGTCGATCCCGTCGGCGGTGACGAGCGTGTCGGGGCTGCCGTCGCCGTCGGTGTCGAACCCCGTCCCGACGTCGAGGGGCCCGTCGGGCACCCGGCCGGGCTCATCCACGGCCGGCCCCGGCGGGGGCGAGCGCGGCCAGCTCGCGGTCGACCTCGGCGCGCCTGCGCAGCACGGCGGCGTCCAGCGCGGTGGAGGCGGCGAGCTCGACCTCGACGAGCCTGCGGTCCAGGTCGGCCTCGATGGCGACGGCGGCCGCCTGGACGATCCGCTCGACCCTGCGGCGCAGGCGCTCGCGTTCGGCCGCGGCCCGGCGGGCGCAGGTGGCAACGGCCAGCGCGGCGAGGCCCACCACCACGGCGAGCGGGGCGAGCGCCGGTCCGCCCAGCGCGGGCAGGCCGGCGAGCGGCAGGACGGCCAGGGGGAACAGGGCCAGCCGGCCGAGCGCCACACCCTCGACGAGGCGGGTGAGGAGCGGGCGGTCGGGCGCCGGCTCGTCGGTCGGCGGCGGGCCGGGCGGGCTCGCGGCGGGCAGGCGGGGCCAGCCGGGCCCCACGGCCAGCTCGCGCTCGGTCGCGATCCGGCGCAGGGCGGGCGCCAGGTCGGCCGCCCAGCGCGCGGCCGCGTCGGCGGCGAGGGCGTCCACCGCGGCCGCGACCAGGTCGGGGAGGCGGCGGCGCGCGGCCCGGTCGCCGCACCGGACGTGCTCGGCGGCCTCCCGGCGCAGGTCGGCGAGCGCCCGTTCGGCGTCCCGGGCCGCGGTGAGCCGGGAGAGGGCGAGGCAGCCGCGCAGCTCGCCGCGGTGCGACCCGCCCAGGCGCTCCCGCAGCTCCCGCAGCTCGCGGCGGCGCGCCACCACGGCGTCGGCGTAGCGGTCCGGCATGGCAGCAGGCTGCCAGCCACCCCCACCCGCCGGGACCGGATCCGGGCCGAACGTGTGCGCGCGTGAACGGCGAGCCGCTACGCCGCGTCCGCCCCGGCCTCCGCCACGAGGCGCGCGTACCGCGTGCCGGCCGCCAGCAGGACGAGGCCCGCGCCGAGGAACGCCGCCACACGCGCCAGCCCGTCGAGGGCCACGAGGTCGAACAGCACGAGCTTCGCCACCGCGGCCCCGACCAGCACCATCCCCGCGACCCGCAGGGCGGGCCTGCGGATGCCCGCCGCCAGGAGCACGAGCGCGACCACCGTCCACGACACGGTGACCAGCGCGTGCCCCGCGGTGAACCCGGCGTGGTCGTCCGAGACGACCAGGGCCAGGGTCACCACGAGCGAGGCCGCGCCGTAGAGGCCCACCACGCCCAGCGGCGCCCACAGCGGCGCGGACCCGGGGTCGGGGCGCACGAGCCCGACCCGCACGGCCGCCACCAGGGCGGCCACCGCGAACGCCACCACGAGCGCCGACACCGCGGTCGCGGTGCCGAGCGGCGCGTCCACGGCCGCGGGGTGGTGGACGAGGCGCTCCAGCGGCGCGTCGGTGGCCAGCGCGAGCAGCACGGCGATCCCGCCGTAGCCGGCCCCGACCGCGAGCGGCAGCCGGCCCCGCAGCTGCGCCGCCAGCACGGCGGCGACGACCGCCTGGCCGAGCAGCACGAGCGTGGCCGTCGCCCCCTCGAACGCGACGACCGTGGCCTCGAACAGCGCCACCGCCGCCGCGGCGACGGCCACCACCCGGACCGCACGCGCGGTTCCCGGCACCGCCGCGAAGGCGGCGAGGGCGCCCGCAGCGGCCGCCGCCACGGCCGCGCCGCGCCACCCTCCCCCCCGCGGCCGCGGTCACGAGGGCGGGCACCGGCGCCGCGGCCACCAGCGCCGCGACCGGGCGGGCCGGCAGCAGCCGCGCCGCGGGCAGCGCGGTGGCGAGCCCGGCGACCAACGCACCGAGCGCCACGGCGACCGCAGGCCCGCGGGCGACCTCGTCGGCGAGCCCGCCGACGGCCGCGCCGTAGAGCACGGGGCCGGCCGCCGCCACGAGCGCGAGGGCCGACCAGGAGCGCCGCAGCACCACGGGCAGCGCCGCGAGCTGCAGCGCCAGCGCGAGCGCGACCAGCAGCCAGCCCCACACGAGGACGGGCGCCAGCGTCACGGCGCCGACCACCGCACCGCACGCGAGCGACTGCGCCCGCCAGCGGTCGGCGAGCGCGACGCCACCCCCCGCGACCGCGAGGGCCGGTGCGAGCGCGGGCGCCGGGGCGAGGAAGCCGTACACCGCCGCGGCGGCCGCGACCGTGAGGTAGAGCGTCGCGACGCCGGTGCCGGCCAGCGCGAGCGCGCCCAGGCGGGCGTTCGCCCTCGGCTGCAGGCGCAGCGCGACGCCGATCAGCGCGGCGCCGAGCACCGCACCGCACGCCACCCGGCCGACCGGGCCGAACCACCCCCTCGACGCGGCGAGCGCGAGGAACAGCACGACGCCGAGGAGCGTGACGCCGCCGCCGGTCCAGGCGAGCACGCGCGCGCCCGACATCCGGGGCCGTCGCGGCGCCCGCGGACCGCCCCCGTGGTCCGCGGGCGCCTGGGCACGCCCGCCCACCCCCCACGGCCCGGGCCGGCCCCGGGCGGGCTGCGCGGCGGGCGCCCACGGCACCGGCGCGGGGCGAGGCGGTGCTGCGGGGATCCCCTCAGTCCCCGCAGCTCCCACCGCGTCCGCCCCGCGCAGCCGCCGCAGCTCGCCGCTCAGCGCATCGACCCGCCTGGCGAGCAGGTCCAGCTCGGCCACGACTGCCAGGTACGGATCGGTGCCCATGCCGGAAGCATCCGTCCGGGGGCACGCCCGCGTGCTCCGTAGCGCTACCGGCGTTCGATCACGAACCGATAACGGCGGCCGGGGTGGGCGGCGCGCCTCGACCGACCGGCGGATCGACGCAGCAGAGTGGCGCCGACCTGCCGCTCCCCGCGCGGGCACCCGCCCGGGTGACCGGGTGGCACCGCGTGGCGGGTCGCGTCACGAGAGGGCGACGCGACCCGCCCGACAGGGTGATCCGAAACCGGGGGGCAACCGATCGCGGCTCCCGTGCGTCATCAAGAACGTGACCACGGTCCAGCGGGCAACGACGACCCGGAGCGGACGCCCGTACGGGCGACCCGCCCCCCGTCCGCCGCAACCGGCGCGGGCCGGCTTCGTTGTCCTGTTGGAGCGGACCCGTCTGGAGGATGTGTGAGCGCCGTTTCACCCGCCCGTGCGGCCGCCTACGGCGGCCCGGCCCCCGTCGAGCTGCACGCACAAGGCCCGACCCGCGGTCCGCGACCGCACGCACAGCGCACCCGCACGCCGTACCCCACGGTGTCGGTGATCGTTCCGACGCGGAACGAGGCGCGCAACCTCGAGATCGTGCTCCCCGCGATCGCCGCGGTGCGCCCCTCCGTCCACGAGATCATCGTGGTCGACGGCGACTCGACCGACGGGACCGTGGAGACCGCGAAGCGGGTGCTGCCGTGGGTCAAGGTGATCAAGCAGACCCGCAAGGGCAAGGGCAATGCCATGGCCTGCGGGTTCGCCGCGGCCACCGGTGACGTCCTCGTCATGTTCGACGCCGACGGCTCCGCCGACCCGAACGAGATCCCGGCGTTCGTCGCCGCGCTCGTGGCGGGCGCCGACTTCGCCAAGGGCAGCCGGTTCACCCCCGGTGGCGGCAGCGACGACATCACGCTGCTGCGCAAGACCGGCAACGCCGGGCTCAACGGCGTGGCCAACGCGCTGTTCGGCACGAGCTACACCGACCTCTGCTACGGCTACAACGCCTTCTGGGCCGACCTGCTCCCGCTGCTCGACCTGCCGCCGGTCGACGCGCCCGCGCCCCCGGACGGGATGCTCTGGGGCGACGGCTTCGAGATCGAGACCGTGCTGAACTGCCGCGTCGCCGCGGCCGGTCTGAAGATCACCGAGGTGCCGTCCATCGAGCGCCAGCGCGTGTTCGGGGACACCAACCTCCGTACCTTCGCAGACGGTGCACGGGTGCTGCGTACGCTTCTCGCCGAGCACCGGCGGGCCGTCCGCCGGAAGTCACGCCGCCGCTTCTGACGCGCGGTCGTCCGGTAGGAGGAGACCACCCGTGGAGAGTCCGGCCGTCACGGCGAGTGTCGTCGTCTGCGTGTACACCGAGAAGCGGTGGGACGACATCGTCGCCGCGGTGGACTCGGTTTTCGCGCAGGACGTGGCGCCGGCGGAAACGCTCGTGATCGTCGACCACAACCCCGCGCTGCTCTCGCGGGCGCAGGAGGCGTTCGGCCCACGAGGCGTGCGGGTGCTGCCGAACGCGCACAAGCAGGGGCTGTCCGGGGCGCGCAACACCGCCATCGCGGAGGCGGCGGGCGACGTCATCGTGTTCCTCGACGACGACGCGGCGGCCCGGCCGGGCTGGCTCGCCGCGCTGCTCGCGCCCTACAGCGACCCCACGGTCAAGGCGGTGGGCGGCGTGGCGCACCCGCGCTGGCCGGTGAACCGGCCGCGGGTGCTGCCCGGCGCGGCGCCCTACGACCCCAACGCCACGGGCGAGCTCGACTGGATCGTCGGGTGTACCTACACCGGCCAGCCGGTGCGTCAGGCCGAGGTGCGCAACCTCATGGGCTGCAACATGTCGTTCCGGCGCGAGGTGTTCGAGCGCGTCGGCGGCTTCGCCGAGGACATCGGCCGCATCGGCAAGAACCCGCTGGGCTGCGAGGAGACCGAGCTCTGCATCCGGGCCCGGCAGCACTACAAGCGGGCGGGCGAGAAGATCCGGATCATCTTCGAGCCCGCCGCCGTCGTCGACCACCGGGTGAGCCCCGACCGCATCCGGTGGGACTACCTGCGCCGCCGCAGCTGGGCGGAGGGGCTGTCGAAGGCGGCCGTGTCCAAGCTCGTCGGCAGCGACGACGCGCTGTCCACCGAGCGCAGCTACGTGGCGCGGGTGCTCCCCGTCGCCGTGCTGCGCGAGCTCAAGGAGGGCCGCGTCTCGTCGGCGGCCGCGATCGTCACCGCGCTCGCCTGCACAACCGCGGGCTACCTGCGCGGCAGGCTGCCCGGAGCGACGTCCGGCGTGCGGTTGCCCGCGGCCGAGGCGGTCCGCCCGCGCAGCGCGGGATGAGGCCCGGGGTGGCCGAGGAGGCGCCGCACCCGCCGATCCCCACCTTCGTCCACCACCGCAGCCGGCTCACCGAGGGCCAGCAGCACGCGTGGGAGCGCTGGTGGCCGGAGCGCGGCCGGGACGTCGCCGACATCCTGAGCGGGGCTGAGCCGTACGACCCTCCGGCGTGGTTCGGGCGCACCGCGCCGCTGGTGCTGGAGATCGGGTCCGGGTCGGGGGAGTCGACCGCCGCGATGGCCGCGGCCGCGCCCGAGGTCGACCACATCGCCGTCGAGGTGTACGAGCCGGGCCTCGCCCAGCTGCTGATGCGCATCGTCGAGCTCGGCCTCACCAACGTGGCGCTGCTGCGCGGCGACGCCGTGGCGCTGCTGCGCGAGCGCGTGCCGCCCGAGTCGCTCGCCGGGATCCGGATCTTCTTCCCCGACCCGTGGCCGAAGCGCCGGCACCGCAAGCGCCGCCTGATCCAGCGGGAGTTCGTCGCGCTCGCGGCGTCGCGGCTGGAGCACGGCGGCTTCCTGCACCTCGCCACCGACTGGGACGACTACGCGGTGCAGATGCGCACCGTGTGCGACGCCGAGCCCGCCCTGGAGAACGCCGCGGCCGACCAGCCCGGCGGCTGGCTGCCGCGCCCGGAGTGGCGGCCGGAGACGAAGTTCGAACGGCGGGCCCTCCGCGAGGGGCGGACGGTGCACGACCTGCTCTACCGCGCCCGGCACCGCTAGCCCGCCTCCCGCGGGTCGCGCGCTCGCTCTCGGCGAGTCGCGCGTTGAGTGCGGGCGAGTCGCGGTCTCGGTGTCAGCGAGTCGCGGTATCGGTGTCAGCGAGTCGCGGTCTGGCTGTCGGCGAGTCGCTGGCCGGGTGCGGGCGAGTCGCGGGCCGGGTGCGCGGGCTCAGTCCGGCGCCTTCAGGCCCGGGACCTGCCGGGTCCGGCCCCGGAACTCGGCGACGGGCTCGTCGCCTGCCCGGACCGTGACGTCGTACAGCCCGGACCGCCCGACCTTCGCCCGCTCCACGGCCTCGGCGACCAGCTCGGTGCCGAGCGTGACGGGGCGCAGGAACGTGATGTCCGCTCCCGCGGCGACGGCGGAGGTCCCGTAGCTGTTCGACGCGTAGGCGAGCGCGGCGTCGGCGAGCAGGAACAGGTAGCCGCCGTGGCAGATGCCGTGCCCGTTGACGTGCCGCTCCTCGACCGTGAGCGCGACACGCGCCCGGCCCGGCCCGACGTCCAGCAGGCGCACGCCCGCACCCCGGCCGGCGGCGTCGGCCCGCTCCATGGCGGCGGCGGTGCGCCGGGCGACCTCGAGCTCGTCACCCACGGCGGGCCCGGGTCCGGTGCCGGTGGTGCGCGCGGCGATCCTGCAGCTCGACCATCACCGTCGGATGCTATCCGGATAGGGTCGACCGATGATCCCGACCGCGACGGTGTCCCCGGTCCCGCGCGTGCTGCTCGTGTGGGACGCGCCGAACATGGACATGAGTCTCGGTTCGCTGCTCGGGGCCCGCCCGACGGCGGCGTTCCGGCCCCGGTTCGACGCCGTCGGCCGGTGGCTGCTCGACCTCGCGGGGCCGGACGCGGAGGCGGAGGCCACCGTGTTCACCAACGTCGCGCCGGGCAGCACCGACGTGGTGCGGCCCTGGGTGGAGGCGCTGCGCAACGTGGGCTTCGCGGTGTTCGCCAAGCCGAAGCTCACCGAGGACTCCGACATCGACGAGGACATGCTCGCCCACATCCGCCTCCGCGCCTCGGAGGGCGGGCTGCGCCACCTCGTGGTGGCCTCCGGCGACGGCAGGGCGTTCCGCGAGCCGCTCGAGGAGCTCGACGCCGCCGGCACGGCCGTCACGGTCATCGGGTTCCGCGAGCACGCGAGCTTCGCGCTCAACTCGGAGGTGATCGAATTCGTGGACCTCGAGGACATCGACGGGGTGTTCCGCGAGCCGCTGCCGCGGATCACCCTCGACACGCTGCCCGAGACCGGGGCGTGGCTGCCGCCGTTCCGGTCGCTGCGCTCGCTGCTGGAGCCGCGCAGATGAGCGAGGGTACGCGGCTGGTCGCGCCGGTGGTGCTGCCGTGCGACCCGGGGTGCTCGGTGCTGCGCGACGCGGTGGTCGACGTCGCCGCCGACGGGCGCATCGCCCACGTCGGCCCGCGGGCGACCGCCCCGCAGCACGCGGGCCCGGTGCGGGAGCTGCCGGGCCTGCTGCTCCCCGGCCTGGTGAACACCCACGCCCACACGCCGATGATCGCGCTGCGCGGCATGGGCGGGGACCTGCCGCTGATGCGCTGGCTCCAGGACGTGATGTGGCCCGCCGAGGGCAGGCTGCAGGCCGACGACGTGCGCGTCGCGATGACGTCCGGCTGCATCGAGCTGCTGCGCACCGGCTGCACGACGAGCGTCGAGATGTACTTCTTCACCGACGCGGTGATCGACGCCGTGACGGCCGTCGGCTCCCGCGTGGTGCTGACGCCCGGGATCATCGCCGCGCCGGGGTGGGAGCGGCTCGGCACCTGGGAGCAGATGCGCGACGACGTGTCGGCGCGGATCGACGAGGTCGGCCTCCGGTCCGGGCCGGGGGAGCGGATCGAGCTCGGCTACGGCCCGCACGGGGCGTACACGCTGCCGCCCGACGCGCTGGCCTCGGTGGCCGAGCACGCCCGCGCCCGCGGCGCGCTGATGCACATCCACGTGGCCGAGACCAAGGAGGAGGACCGGGCGCTGCGCGAGTCGCACGGTTCCGTGCCCGCCCTCCTCGACGCGGTCGGCGCACTGGGCGGACGGGTGCTCGCCGCCCACGGCGTGCACCTGTCGGAGTCCGACATCGACCTGCTCGCCGCGCGCGGCGCCGCGGTCGCCCACTGCCCCGGGTCGAACGCCAAGCTCGCCGCGGGCATGGCCCGGGTGACGGCGCTGCGCCGGGCGGGCATCCGCGTCGGGCTCGGCACCGACGGGCCCGCCTCCGGCGACGACCTCGACCTCTGGGCCGAGGCCCGGCTCGCCGGGCTGATCGCCCGCGTCGGCAGCGGGGACGCGGCCGCCGTCACGGCGTCCGAGCTGCTGCTGATGGCCACCCGCGAAGGCGCCGCGGCCATCGGCCGCGACGACCTCGGGGCGCTGGAGCCGGGCCGTTGGGCCGACGTCGTGCACGTCGACCTGGACGACCCGGCGTTCGTCGCCCCCGACGACGACGCCCAGCTGCTGTCCAACCTGGTGTGGGCGGGCGGCTCCCGGGTGGTGCGGGACGTGTGGGTCGCCGGCGAGCAGGTGGTCGCGGACGGTGAACCGACCCGGGTGGACCGGCGGGCCGCGACGGTCGCGCTGCGCGAGGTGGCGGCCCGCCTCCGCGGCTAGCTATCCCGTCGCCGCGGCCGGCTTCCTCATCAGCGCAGGCGGTGGTGGCGGCCGGTCTCGGGCAGCTCCCGCCTACGGCGCGGCGCCGCGGGCGGCTGCACCGGGATCGGGGCGGTGAGCGGGTCGCGGCGGAACTCGTCCACCGGGTCGACCGCGCGGGCGGGCTCGTGCTGGCGGCTGCGCCACCCGCCCCGAGTCAGCGCGTGGAAGATCGGCGTCATCGTGGCGTCGTCGTCGTAGGAGTGCCGCCCGGACGACGGCGCCCACTCCTCGTCCGCGCTCGGGTAGCGGGTGGCCGCCCACCAGTCGAGGTCCGTCATCAGCTCGGACACGCGTCACCTCCGTTGTGGCTCCCGGTGCGCCATCGACTCCGCGTTTCGGCCCACTCCCGGCTGGGCCGGTCGGCGCATCCACCACCCACAACGGGGACACTCTGGCGGGGAAACGGCTCGGGCCCGCCCGTTACAGGGGCGGGAGCCGATTCCGCTCGTTCGGGTGGATTCGGCGTGTCGTTACGCTCTGCCGAGTAGTCGTCACGCCCCGTGCACTACGCCGCGCGGTCGAGCTCGTCGACGGTGTCGAGGTCGAGGGTGATCGCCGCCGCGCCGACGTTCTCCTCCAGGTGCGCCACGTCGCTCGTGCCCGGGATCGGCAGCATCACCGACGAGCGCTGCAGCAGCCACGCCAGCGCGACCTGGGCCGGGGTGGCGCCGACCTTCTCGGCGGCGGCGGCGAGCGCCCCACCCGGCCGCGCGAGCCGCCCGGCCGCGATCGGCGCCCACGGGATGAACCCGATGCCCTGCTCCGTGCAGTAGCGCAGCACGTCGTCGCTGCTGCGGTCGGCGATGTTGTAGCGGTTCTGCACGGTGGCGACGTCGACCACCCGCTGGGCGGCCTGGATCTGCTCGATCCCGACCTCGGACAGCCCGACCGCGGCCACCTTGCCCTCCGCCTGCAGCTCGGCCAGCGCGCCGAACTGCTCGTCGGCGGGGACCTGCGGGTCGATGCGGTGCAGCTGGAACAGGTCGATCCGCTCGACGCCGAGCTTGCGCAGGCTCTGCTCGCACTGCTGGCGCAGGTACTCGGGCCGCCCGTACGCGTGCCACTCGTCGGGACCCGTCCGCACGAGGCCCGCCTTGGTGGCGACGGTCAGGCCGTCGTAGGGGTGCAGCGCCTCCCGCAGCAGCTCCTCGGCCACGTCGGGGCCGTAGGAGTCGGCGGTGTCGAAGAAGTCGATCCCGAGGTCGGCCGCCCGCCGCAGCACGGCCACGGCGGCGTCGCGGTCGGCGGGTGGGCCCCACACCCCGGGGCCGGTGAGGCGCATCGTGCCGAAGCCGAGGCGGTGGACTTGGGGGCCCTGCTCGCCGCCCAGCCGGAAGCGGCCGGACGCGGCGGCGGGGCGGGTGTCAGACAGGGTGCTCACCCCGCACACCATCCCATTGGCTAGGACGGACCGCCGCAGAACGTGACAGGCGCCTCGCCGTGCGTCAGAACGATCACCCGCCGGTGCCACGTACAGGAACGGGACCGCTGTCGATTGCCGGGTCTGCAGCGGCGCACTACCGTTCCGACGTGGCCAAGATCGTGCCGTTGCCGCAGGCCGTGTCGGAGCTCGTGCACGACGGCGACACCGTCGCCCTCGAAGGGTTCACGCACCTCATCCCGTTCGCCGCGGGGCACGAGATCATCCGCCAGCACCGCCGCGAGCTCACGCTCGTGCGGATGACGCCCGACCTCGTCTACGACCAGATGATCGGCGCGGGGTGCGCGTCCAAGCTCGTGTTCTCCTGGGGCGGCAACCCCGGCGTCGGGTCGCTGCACCGGATGCGCGACGCGCTGGCCAACGGGTGGCCGGTCCCGCTCGAGATCGAGGAGCACAGCCACGCCGGGATGGCGAACCGGTACGTGGCCGGCGCGTCCGGGCTGCCGTTCGCGGTGCTGCGCGGCTACTCCGGCACCGACCTGCCCCAGCACACGAAGACGGTCTCGACCGTGCAGTGCCCGTTCACCGGCGAGCGGCTGGCGGCGGTCGCCGCGCTCAACCCGGACGTCACGATCGTCCACGCCCAGCGGGCCGACCGCGACGGCAACGTCCAGCTGTGGGGCATCACCGGCGTGCAGAAGGAGGCCGTGCTCGCCGCGCGCCGGTCCCTGGTGACCGTCGAGGAGGTCGTCGACGAGCTGACGCCGGTGCCGGGGGCGATCGTGCTGCCCGGCTGGGCGATCGACGCGGTCGCGACCGCCCCCTGCGGCGCGGCGCCGTCGTACGCGCACGGCTACTACGAGCGCGACAACGCCGCGTACAAGGCGTGGGACGCCATCAGCCGCGACCGCGAGGCGTTCCTGCGCTGGCTGCGCTCGATCGAGGAGGAAGCGGCATGACCGGTACCGCCGAGCCCGTGGCCGGGACGCAGGAGGCGCAGGACTGGTCCTCCGACGAGATGATGACCATCGCCGCCGCGCGCGCCCTGCGCGACGGGCAGGTCTGCTTCGTCGGGATCGGCCTGCCGTCGAGGGCCGCCAACCTGGCCCGCAGGCTGCACGCGCCCCGGCTGGTGCTGATCTACGAGTCGGGCACCGTCGACACGCGGCCCGCCGAGCTGCCGCTGTCGATCGGGGACGGCGTCCTCGCCGACTCCGCCCTGACGGTCGTCAGCGTGCCGGAGATCTTCAACTACTGGCTGCAGCCGGGCCGCATCGACGTCGGGTTCCTCTCCGGCGCCCAGATCGACCGGCTCGGCAACATCAACACCACCGTGATCGGCGAGTACGACGACCCGACCGTCCGCCTCCCCGGCTCCGGCGGCGCGCCGGAGATCGCCTCGTCGTGCCGCCAGGTGATCGTCGTGATGCGCCACCGGCTGCGGTCGTTCGTGGAGCACGTCGACTTCGTCACCTCCGTCGGGCACGGAACCGGGCCGGGGGACCGGGAGCGGCTCGGGCTGCGCGGGGCGGGCCCGGTTCGCGTGATCACCGACCTCGGCGTCCTCGAACCGGACCCGGAGACGGCCGAGCTGGTGCTCACCGCGCTGCACCCCGGCGTGACGGTGGAGCGCGTGCGCGCCGAGACCGGGTGGCCGCTGCAGGTCGCGGCCGACCTCGTGTTCACCGCCCCGCCGAGCACGACCGAACTGGAGACCCTGCGCTCCCTGCGCACCGTCGGCGAGAAGGAGGCCTCGTGAGCGTCGCACTGCACCACGTGGACGAGGGACCGCGCGACGCACCCGCGATCGTGCTGTCGGGCTCGCTCGGCTCCACGCTCGACATGTGGCGGCCCCAGGTCGCCCCGCTCACCGAGCGGTTCCGGGTGATCCGCATCGACCACCGGGGGCACGGCGGCTCCCCGGTGCCGCCCGGCCCGTACACCATGGCCGACCTCGCGGGCGACGTGCTCGCCCTGCTCGACCGGCTCGGGCTCGACCGGGTCGCGTGGTGCGGGCTGTCGCTCGGCGGGATGGTGGGGATGTACCTCGGTTCGGAGGCCCCGGAGCGGATCTCGAGCCTCACGCTGTGCTGCACCTCGGCGAACTTCCCGGACAGCACCCCCTGGAAGGAGCGCATCGCCGCGGTCTCGGCCGGCGGCACCGGCTCCGTCGCCGAGGGGGTCGTGTCGCGGTGGTTCACCCCCGGCTGGGCGGCGGAGCACCCGGACGTGGTGGCCGAGGCGGTGCGCTGGGTCTCGGAGACCCCCGACGAGGGCTACATCGCCTGCTGCCAGGCCATCGAGGTGTGGGACCACCGCGACCGCCTCGGCGCGATCACCGCGCCGACGCTCGTGATCGCCGGTTCGCAGGACCCGTCCACGCCGGTCGAGCCGCACGCCCGCACGATCGCCGAGGGCATCCCCGGCGCCCGGCTGGAGGTGCTGGACGCCGCCCACCTGGCCACGATCGAGAAGGCGGACGAGGCCACCCGGCTGATCGTCGAGCACGCGAGCTAACCGGCGTGGCTCCCGGCGAAGCCGATGAGCAGATCGGCGGTCCGGGCCGGGTCCTCGATCGGGGGTGAGTGCCCCACCCCGGGCAGCACCTCGATCCGCACCCCGGGGACCACCCGGTAGTCGGCGGCCGACGCCGAGCGCCACCTGCGGTCCTCGGCGCCGAAGACGACCAGTAGCGGCACGTCCAGCCCGGCGAGCCGGTCGGGAAGCGGGCGCTGCCGGAGGTAGTCCTCGGCGCCGCGGCCCGCCGCGGTGAACGCGTGGTGGGTCATGGCGAGCACGTCGTCGACGACCGGCTGGGGGATGGCGACGTCGCGGGTCACGGCGGTGGCCGCGGCCCGGCGGACGAGCGACTCGGTGCGCAGCCGCCACAGCAGCTGCCCGACGACCGGGATCTCCAGGAGCTGGTCGGTGGGCCCCTGCGGGATGTAGGCGTCGAGCCGCGGCCCGCTGCCCACCAGCGCCAGTGCGGCCACCAGCTCCGGCCGGGCCTCGGCGAGCGCCGTGGCGACCGACCCGCCCGTCGAGTGCCCGACCACGACGGCCCGGCCGACCCCGAGCCGGTCGAGGACCTCGCCGAGCCGGCGCGCCTGGTCGGGGATCGCGTACCCGGCGCCCACCGGCTTCGCGGACCGGCCGTGGCCGAGCAGGTCGACCCGGATCACCCGGTACCGCTGCGCCAGGGCCGGGATCACGAGGTCCCAGGAGCGGCTGGACGCGGTGAACCCGTGGACCAGCACGAGCGCGGGGGCGTCCGGCGGGCCGTCCTGCACGACGTGCAGCTCGCCGTCCGCCGTCGGCACCGGGTTGCCGGAGGCCGGGGCCTCCTGCCGGTCCACCGCGACGGTGTTGATCGCGAGCAGCGCGGCGAGCGCGAGCGGGACGGCGACCGCGACCGCGCGGCGCCGCGGCCGGGGGATGCGGGAGGTCGAGACATCCATGCGCCCACCGTCGTGCGCCGCCGCGGCGGCGTATTGGACGGATGTTCCGCGGTGCGGGCGTTCGTAGCATCGGGGGCATGGGGCAGGCCGTGTTCGGGGGCGCGCTGGAGGTGGTGGCCCCGGCGCGGCCGAGCCAGCTGCCGGGCGTCAGCCTGGCGGGGTTCCGCCACCACGGGCCCGGCCCCCTCGACATGCGGGTGATCCCGCACCCCGCGGTGACGCTCGCCGTCGACGTCGGCGCGGGCGACGTGTGCGTCGAGGACGAAGCCGGCCGGCGCCGGGGCAGCTTCGCCGCCGGGCTGGCCTTCGGACGGCTGCGGGCGCGCGGCCACGGCGTCGAGGCCGTGCAGGTGCGCCTGTCGCCGATCACCGCGTACTCGCTCCTGGGCACCTGCCCCGCCGACCTGGAGGGCGCCGTCGTCGCCCTGGACGACCTGTGGGGCCGCGACGCCGACCGGCTGCGGGAGCGCCTCGGCTGCGCCGGCTCGTGGCAGGACCGGTTCGCGCTGGCGCACGAGCTGCTCGCCCGCCGGTTCGACGACCGGCGGCGGGTGCACCCCGAGGTGGCGCGGGCGTGGCGGCGGATCGTCGGCAGCCGCGGCCGGGTCCGCGTCGACGGCCTGGCGGCCGAGGTCGGCTGGAGCCGCAAGCGCCTGTGGGCGCGGTTCCGCTCCCAGATCGGGATCGCGCCGAACCGGGCGGCGAAGCTCGTCCGCTTCCACGACGCGGCGCACCGGCTGGCCGCGGGCATCCCTCCGGCGCACGCCGCGGCCGCATCGGGCTACTTCGACCAGTCCCACCTGCACCGCGACGTCAGGGCGTTCAGCGGGCTCACGCCGCGCGCGCTGGCGGGCGAGCTGTTCCTCGCCGTCGACGACGTGGCCTGGCCCGGCCAGGGCCCACCCGTCACACGTCAGGCCTGCGGCGGGCCGACCAGCACCTCCTCGTAGGTCGGCGCCTTCTTCACCAGGCCGCTGTCGAGGTGGAACGCCCGCGCGACGTCGTAGGAGGTGCGCCCCACCTGGGGCGTCCGCGGGACCTCCCGCTCCAGGATGGGCACGAGTGCGTCGATCGCGGCCGGATCGGTGTTGTCGAGGTACTGCGCGAGCAGGGCACGCACCCGCTCGGGGTCGCCGTGGATGTCGGCCAGCGCCCGGCCGATCGCCCGGTTGAACGCCGCGAGCTCGGTCGGCTTGCGGTCGAGCAGCTTCTCGGTGCTGAACACCACGCCGTGCAGCGCGCCCCGCAGGGTCGGCACGTCGCCGCGCACCGGGGAGATGTAGGTCCGCCCGAGGTTCGCGGCCTCGACCTGCTGGGCTATCGGCTGGAAGAACGCCAGCGCGTCGACCCGGTCCGCGCTGAGCGCCCCGATCGCGGCGGTCGCGGCGCCGCCCAGGTTGACCAGCGTCGAGTCGACGGCGGCGTCGCGGCCGATGCTGGTGAACAGGTGCGTGACCAGCGCCTCCGTGCCGCTGCCCGGCCCGGTGATCCCGATCCGCTTCCCGACGAGTGCGGCGATCTTGTCCTCGAGCGTGGCCGGCTCCGGGAACGACGGCGGCACGACGATGTCGACGTAGTACTCGGTGACCAGGCTGGTCACGATCCGCGTGCCGTCGTCGATCTTCGCGAGGTTGAACGCGTCGGTGATGACGCCCGCCCCGAGGTCGATGCTGCCGCCCTTGAGCGCGGCGGCAACCTTCGCCCCGGTGCCGAGCCGCGGCCGCTCGCCGAGCTGCACCCCCTCGGCGGCGAAGTAGCCCCTGCGCTCGGCCACGAACAGCGGGAAGAACGCCACCGAGTTGCTGATCTGACCGACGTTGAGCACGCCCGGCGGCGTGGTGGAGTGGCGCGTGGCGCACCCGGCCGCGAGCAGCGGCGCCGCGGCGAACGCCTTCAGCACGGTCCGCCGACTACTCATCGGCGGGCTTCCAGCGGTTGACCCGGCGATCGATCAGGCCGACGAGGACGTTCAGCACCGCCGCGATCACGCTGAGCACCACGAGCGTCGCGAACACGCCCGCGGTGTCGAACTGCGCCGCGGCGTCGTTGATCAGGTACCCCAGCCCGCGGTTGGACGCCACGAGCTCGCCGATCACCGCGCCGATCAGGGCGTACGGGATGGCCACCTTCAGCCCGGTCAGCACGCCCGTCATCGACGCCGGGAGCACCACCTTGCGGGCGATGTCGCGGCGGGTGCCGCCCATGAGGCGCACCGCATCGACGAGCCCGCGGTCCACCTCGCGCACCCCCGCCGCGGTGTTGAGGAACACGAGGAAGAACACCGTGACGGCGGCGAGCAGCACCTTCATGTGCATGCCGATGCCGAACCACACGATGAACAGCGGCGCGAGCGCGACCTTCGGGATCGAGTACAGCGCCATCACGAAGGGGTCGAGCACCCGGTACACGACGCTCATCGACGCGAGCGCGAACCCGGCGAGCGCCCCGGTGGCGGCGCCGAGGAGGAACCCGTAGACGATCTCCTGGACCGTGATCCACGTGTTCGTCCACAGCGTGCCGTCGCCGCCCCACTCGACGAGCCGCTCGACGATGTCGCTCGGCCTGCTGATGAACGTGCTGTCGACCCACCGGTCGGACGCGACCTCCCACAGCACGACGAGGGCGGCGAGCAGCAGGCCCCGGGTCGCCCAGACCACGGTCGTCGTCCCGTGCCGTTGCCACCAGGTGCGGTCGAGCCCGACCCGCACCGGGCCCGCGTCGACGGCGGTGGTCACGAATGCTCCTCCTTGAGCGCGGTGGACAGCTCCTTGTGCAGCGCGACGAACCGGGGATCCACCCGCAGCTCGTCGGCCGCGCGCGGCCGGGGCAGGTCGATCTCGCGGTCGAGCAGGATCCGGCCGACCCGCCCGAGCACCACGACCCGGTCGCCCAGGAGCAGTGCCTCCTCGATGTCGTGGGTGACGAACACGACGGTCTGGCCACTGCCCTGCCACAGCCGCAGCAGCTCGTGCTGCAGCTCGGCGCGCAGCTGCGCGTCGAGGGCGCCGAACGGCTCGTCCATCAGCAGCGTCTCGGGGTCGCCCGCGAGCATGCGGGCGAGCCCGGCGCGCCGCCGCATCCCGCCGGACAGCTCGCGCGGGTAGTGCTTCTCGAACCCGGCGAGCCCGACCCGCTGCACGAGGTCGGTCGCGACCGCGCGCCGCTTCGCGGCGTCCACGCCGCGGATCTCCAGCGGCATCTCGACGTTGCGCAGCACGTCGCGCCACGGCATGAGCGTGTCGTGCTGGGTGAGGTAGCCGATCCGCGTGTTCGGCCCGGTCAGCCTGCGGTCGCGGTAGCGGATCTCGCCCGCGGTGGGCGGGATGAGACCGGCGAGCATGTTGAGCAGGGTCGACTTCCCGCACCCGCTGCGACCGAGGATGGTGACGAAGCTGCTCTCGGCGATGCTCACGCTGAGCTCGCGCAGCGCCACGATCCCCTCGTCGCCCTTGGTGAACTGCTTGCTCACCGAGTCGGCGACGAGCACCGGGCTCACCGCAGGTCCTCGGGCGCGTCGGGCAGCGGGTCGGCGCCGGCGAGCCAGCGGCTGTTGTGGACGGTCATGAGCCGCACCTCGTCGTCGGTGAACCCGGCGGCGAGCAACCGGTCGGCGGCGAGCGCGAGCCCGTCCTCGACGGGCGGGTTGAACGGCTGGCCGAGGTCGCTGGAGATGACCGAGTGCCGGGGCCCGACCGCGCGGATGTTGCCCAGCCACACGTCCCAGGGCACCTTGCCCGTGTACGGGGTTGTGTAACAGCGTTCCAGCAGCACGCCCTTCTCGGCGAGCGCGCGCTGGCGTTCCACGCCGATGCGCTGCGAGGTGAACTCCGGATGCGTGACGACGATGCGGCGCACGCCCTCCTCGAGCGCGGCGTCGATCACCGCCGTGGACTCGTCCTGGTGCAGGTGCCCGGTCGCGAGCGTCATGTCGTGCGCGGCGACGAGCCGCAGCACCTGGCGGGTGCGCTCGAGCACCTTGCCGTCGGCGTCGAGGACGTCCACCGGGTCGGCTGCCATGCCCGCCGCGGCGAGGTCGGCCTGCAGCTGCGCCCACATCGGCGGTTTGGCGCCCTCGGGGTCGGCGGCGAGGCAGGAGCGCTGGTTCGCGCTGTCGACGGTGGGCAACCAGACGAACTTCGCCCCACCGCGGCCGGCGATCTCCACGGCGATCGGGTTGAGGCCGCCGACGGACGCGTTGAGCGTGATGGCCCCGAGCGCGTCGACGCCGGGGCGGGCCCTGCGCACCACCTCCGCACGTTCCGCGGTCGAGGAGTAGTGCGACTTGAGGACGAATCCCGCCATGCCCACTTCGGCGAACCGCTCCGCGAGGGTGACGTCGTCGATCCGTCGCCGCATCACGTCCGGCGCGACGTGGATGTGCACGTCGTAGGCGCCCCGGACCAGCTCGCGGGCACGGGCGGACGGCTGGGGGTGGTCGGTCATCGAGCTCCTTCGCTGCAATCTCCGCCCAAACTGTCGACAATCGTGGCAGCAATTTCAAGGGCAGGTCCGTTATGCCCGATGACGAAGGGAAGCCGATGACGACGATCGCCGTGCTCGGCCTCGGCGAGGCCGGGGGTGCCTTCGCCCGCGACCTCGTCGCCGCGGGCGCCGTGGTACGGGGCTACGACCCCGCCGTCACAGCACCGGACGGGGTGCTCGACACCGGCTCCGAGGCCGAGGCCGCCGAGGGCGCCGACCTGGTGCTGAGCGTGAACAGCGCGTCCGCCGCGGTCGACGCGCTGAAGGCGGGGGTCGCCGCCGCGAGGGCGTGGGCCGACCTGAACACCGCGTCCCCGGGCACGAAGCGCACGCTCGCCGCGATCGCGGCGGAGCACTCCGTGCCGTTCGCCGACGTTGCGATCATGGCGCCGGTCCCCGGGAAGGGGCTGCGGGTGCCGATGCTCGCCACGGGCGACGCGGCGTCCCGGGTGGCGGAGCTCCTGCGGCCGTTCGGCGCCTCGGTCGAGGTCGTGGATGGACCCGCCGGTCTGGCGGCGGAACGCAAGCTGCTGCGGAGCGTGTTCTTCAAGGGCATGTCCGCCGCCGTGGTCGAGGCCCTCACCGCGGCCAGGGCCGCGGGCTGCGAGGACTGGCTGCGGGGGATGATCGAGGACGAGCTCACCCGCGCCGACGCGGCGACCGTCGAGCGGCTGGTCACCGGCTCCTACCGGCACGCGGTCCGCCGCACGGCGGAGATGGCCGCGGCGGCCGAGATGCTCGCCGAGCTCGGCGTGCCGTCCGACATCGCGAGCGCGACCCGGGACCACCTCAGCCGATTGTGACGCACGACACATCGTCGCCGTGACGAGAACGGCCCGCGCCCTTCGACCACGGGGCATGAGTCAATTGCTGAAGGTCCAGAACTTCGCCGTCTCCCGCGACGGCTTCGGCGCGGGCGAGCACCAGAGCCTCGAGCAGCCTTTCGGGCACGCCGACCCGCAGGCGCTGCTCGGCTGGGCCGGCGCCACCGCGAGCTGGCCCAACCGGAGCGACCCGGGCGGGACGCGCGGCCTCGACGACTACTTCACCCGCGACTTCACCCACAACATCGGCGCCGAGATCATGGGCCGCAACAAGTTCGGCCCGCAGCGCGGCCGGTGGCCCGACCACGACTGGCTCGGCTGGTGGGGCGACGAGCCGCCGTTCCACACCCCGGTGTTCGTGCTGACCCACCACCCGCGCCCGTCGTTCACCCTGTCCGACACCACGTTCCACTTCGTCGGCGGCGACCCGGCCGACGTGCTGGAGGAGGCGCGGAAGGCGGCGGACGGCAAGGACGTCCGGCTCGGCGGTGGGCCCACCACCATCCGCGAGTTCCTCGACGCCGACCTCGTCGACACCATGCACGTGGCGGTCGCACCGGTGGAGCTCGGCTCCGGGGTGCGGCTCTGGGAGTCCGCCGACGAGCTGCGCGACCGGTTCCACCTCGAGGTCGTGCCCAGCCCGAGCGGCGTGGTCCACCACCTGTTCTGGCGCAGGTAGCCGATCAGCGCGCGACCGGCTGGTCCACGGCGGGGCGGGTCCACCACACCGCCTCGCCGCGGGTCAGCCCGGGCAGGCTGCGCTGGAACTCGTCCAGCCGGCGGACGGGCAGGGTGCCGGCGAGCCGCCACCGGTCGGCGCCGCCGTCGGTCCGCCCGATGCGCGCCTCGAGCGAGGTGATGCGCGATGCGACCTCGCTCAGCGCGCCGGCGGGGATCTCCAGCTCGAACTCCCGGTACGGCTCGTACACCCGTGTGCCCGCCCGCTCGAGGGCCCTGGCCAGCACCACCTCCGTGAGGCCCCGGAAGTCGGCCGCCACGCTCGTCGGGGCGCAGAAGCCGGAGCGGACGAGCGTGACCCGGCAGTCGGTGACCGCCCACCCCTCGCGCCCGCACCGGCTCGCGAGGTGCACGGTCTCCTCGATCGCGGTGTGGAACGCCCGGGGCAGCGCGCCGAGCTCGGTCTCGTACCGGAACACCACGCCGCTGCCGCGCGGACCGGGTTCGACACGCAGCCCGACCGTGGCCCAGAACCGGCCGAGCGCGGGCCCGCGCCGGTCGAACTCCTCGACCGCCAGCCCGACCCCGGCCGGCCGCTCCACGCAGACGATCCGGCTCGGCGCGAACCGCGCGGCGACCCCGTGCTCGGCCGCGAGCCGCTCCGCGATCACCTCCTTCTGCACCTCGCCGTACAGCAGCACCTCGGTGGCGCCGCCCGGCACCACCTGCGCGTGGATCAGCGGGTCCTCGTCGGCCAGGTCCGTGAGCGCCGCGTGGAGGCGGGGCGCGTCAGCCGGGTCGCACGCGCTCACGGTCGTGCGGAGGGTGGGGCGGGCGAAGCGGGGTGCGTCGCCGTCGCCCGCCGGGGCGCCGAGCCGGTCGCCCACCTTGGGGTCCAGGCCGCCGACCCGGCCGATGTCGCCGGCGACCAGCCGGTCGGCCCGGCAGCGGCCCACCACCCGCAGCGAGGTCACCTGCCGCGGGATCTCCGCGCCGCCGCGGTGGACCACCACCCGCTGCCGCGGCCGGAGCTCGCCCGCAGCGAGCCGCAGGTAGGCGACCTTCTCACCGGCCGCGGTCCGCTCGACCGCGAAGACGGTGCCCCGCGGCTCGTCGGCGGGCTCGACCGGCGCGGGCGGCAGCAGCCGCACGATCCCGTCGAGGAGCTGGGGGATGCCGGCGCCGGAGAGCGCCGAGCCCGCGTACAGCGGGTGGATGCGCCCGGCGGCGGTGCCTGCGGCGAGCGCGTCCGCGACCTCGTCCGCGGTGGGCGGCGGGCCGTCCACGACGCGCGCGAGCACGCGGTCGTCGACCTCGGCGACGGTCTCGACCAGCGCGTCGAAGGGCTCCGCGACCACGGTGGCGGCCTTCGTGCCCAGGTCACGGATTCTCGTCATGCTGATGACATTCGGCGCGACGGTGCGCCGCACCTCGGCGAGCAGCTCGTCGTGGCGGGCGCCGCGGCGGTCGATCTTGTTGGCGAACAGCAGCGCGGGCAGCCGCATGTCGGAGATGGTGCGCATGAGCACGCGCGTCTGCGCCTGCACGCCCTCGACGGCCGAGAGCACGAGCACCACCCCGTCGAGCACGCCCAGCGCGCGCTCGACCTCCGCGATGAAGTCGGGGTGGCCGGGCGTGTCGATCAGGTTGACCCGGGTGACACCGACCGAGAAGCCGGCCACCGCCGTGCGGACGGTGATGCCGCGTCGCCGCTCGATGGCGCTGGTGTCGGTCTGGGTGTCGCCTCCGTCGACGCTCCCGAGACGGGGGATCGCGCCGGTGTCGTACAGGAGGCGCTCGGTGAGGCTGGTCTTACCGGCGTCGACGTGGGCGAGGATGCCGATGTTCAGGGTGTGCGGGTCGGGCATGTGCGACGAGGACCTCGGGTACCGCGAAGCGACGGGGACGCTGGGGTGTTCCGAGGAGGTCGCGCATCGAGGTTCTCCCGCAGCCGGTCGTTCGGTCGCGGGGCATGCTGCCGGGGTCCGCGCCGGCGCGGCAACCGGTATTCGCCGGGGCTACTCCGGCTCGGACGGGTCGACGCCGGAGATCCGCGCGACGGCGGCCTCGTAGGCGAGCAGGGCGTCGACGATCAGCCGGCGCTCTGCGGGCGAGAGCGGGCCGAGCACCTCCCGCCACGCCCGTACCCCCGGGGCGAGCCACCGCGTGACGGCCGGGCGGAGGTCGTCGCCCAGGTCGACGATCCGGCGCCGCCGGTCGGCGGGGTCGACGCGGCGGCGCAGGACACCCTTCCCGGCGAGCTCACTGACCAGCAGGCTCACCGTCGTCGGCGCCACGCTGAGCCGTTCGGCGAGCTCGGACACCGTGAGCGGGCCATCGAGGAGCAGCATCGACAGCAGCGCCAGGTGCCGCGGCGTCAGCTCGAGGGACCGCACGGCCGGCGGCGGGGGCAGCTTCTTGATCCGCCCGACCAGGCGCGGGAACACGAGCATGAGCTCCCGGACCGCGAAGTCGACGTCTTCTGGGGTGGACACGCCCTGCTCTCGTGGTAGCTTGCCAATAGCTTTGAAACCAAAGGTATTTGCCTCGTGGCAGGAGGACGCTATGCCCCATCTCGTCGTGTACGCCAGCGAACCCGACCTGCAGGGCCGGGAAGCCGACGTGATCTCCGCGCTCACCGACGCCGTGGTCGCCGTCTACGGGGAGTGGGCGCGCGAGATCGCCGTCGTGCAGCTCGTCGGCATCCCGGTGGGCCGGTGGGGCATCGGCGGCAAGCCCGCGAAGGACCCCGCACCCCGGGTCACGTTCGGCATCAAGGACGCGGCCTTCTCCCGCCCCGACGCGGACGACATCGTCGCGGGCCTGGTCAAGGGCGTGACCGAGGCGCTGGTCGGGGTGTTCGGCGAGCGCGTCCGCGCCGGCACCACCGTGGAGCTGGTGGGCACGCCGGCGGGACGCAGCGGCGTGGGCGGCGAGGTCGTGCTGACCTGAGCCGCCCACGCGCCGTCAGCCGTGGGCCAGGTCGGCGAAGCGGCTGTAGTGCAGCTGGTGGGCCACGGTGATCGTGCTGGTGGGGCCGTTGCGGTGCTT
>NZ_DATGOP010000114.1:0-34767 GCF_035305885.1 Pseudonocardia sp. | reverse complement strand
GTCGAGGCGATCCGCCAGCAGCTCGGGCTGGACCGCCCGCTCGTCGAGCAGTACGCCACCTGGCTCGGCGGCGTCCTGCGCGGCGACCTCGGCGCCTCGCTCTTCACCGGGGAACCGGTCACCGACGCGATCCTCCGCTCCGCCCCGGCGACGCTGTCGATCACGCTGCTCGCGCTGATCGTCGCCGTCGGCCTCGGGGTGCCCGCCGGCATCCTGGCCGGCCTGCGGCAGGGCAGCTGGCTGGACCGGGCCGTCGCGACGCTCGCGACCATCGGGATCGCGATGCCCGGCTTCTGGGTCGGGATGCTGCTGATCCTGCTGTTCGCCCTGATCCTGCCGTGGCTGCCCGCCACCGGGTACGAGCCGCTCTCCGAAGGCGTCGACGTCTGGCTGGAGCACGCGATCATCCCGGCCACCGCGCTCGGGCTCGCGACCGGCGCCGAGCTCGCCCGCCACACCCGCGGCTGCGTCGCCGACGTGCTGTCGCGGCCCTACATCCGCACGGCGCGGGCCCGCGGGTCCTCGTCGTTCTGGCTGGTCCGCCACCACGTCCTGCGCAACGCCGCGATCCCCGTCGTGACGGTGCTCGGCCTGCAGGCAGGTCGGCTGCTCGGCGGGGCGATCATCATCGAGCTCGTCTCCGGCATCCACGGGCTCGGCACGCTCACGGTCAACTCGATCCTGCAGCGCGACTTCCCCGTCCTGCAGGGCTACGTCCTGTTCGCCGCCGCCATCGTCGTCGTGGTCAACCTGGTCGTCGACGGACTGTACGGGTGGCTGAACCCGAAGGTGCGCACCTCATGACCACCCAGACCGCACCCGCCGGGACCCGGCCCGTCACAGCAGGAGACCCGGGACGGCGGACCAGCACGATCCGCCTGCTGTTGCGCCGCCCCTCGGCCGCGGTGGCCGGCGGTTTCCTCCTGCTGCTCGTCGTACTCGCGGTGCTGGCCCCGTGGATCGCCCCGTACGACCCGAACGAGCAGGACCTGTCGGCGGCGTTCGCGCCGTACTCGGCCGAGCACCTGCTCGGCGGGGACGAGCTCGGCCGCGACGTGGCGAGCCGACTGCTGCACGCGATCCGGCTCGCGCTGCTCGCCCCGCTGATCTCGGTCGGTGTCGCCATCGTGCTCGGCGTGCCCAGCGGCCTGTGGGCCGGGCTGCGCCGCGGTCTGGCCGACACCGTGCTCAGCCGGATCGCCGACACCCTGCTCAGCCTGCCCGGGCTGGCGTTCGCCCTCGCGATCGTCGCGGTGGTCGGCCCCGGGCTGGTGAACGTGATGGTCGCGCTCGGCGTCGTGTTCAGCCCGACCCTGTTCCGCGTCGTCCGCGGCGCGGCGATGGCGGTGGCCGAAGAGCCCTACATCGACTCGTCCCGGGCGATCGGCTGCTCCACCAGCCGGATCCTGTGGGTCCACGTCCTGCCCAACGTGGCCGCGCCGCTCCTGGTGCAGGCGACGATCCTCATGGGGCTCGCCCTGCTGTCCGAGGCGGGGCTGAGCTTCCTCGGCCTCGGCGTCCAGCCTCCCGACTCCAGCTGGGGCTCGATGCTGCGCACGGCCTACGACTACCAGTTCCGGGCCCCGTTCGCGGTGCTGCCGCCGGGTATCGCCGTCGTCCTCACGGTGCTGGCGTTCAACACCCTCGGCGATGCGATCCGTGACGTGATGTCGGCGAGGTGGCGGCGATGAACGCGACGCACGAGCCGCTGCTGGCGGTGGACGGGCTGACCATCGACCTCACCGGCCCCGGCGGGCAGCCCGGGCTGGTGCAGGACGTGTCGTTCGAGGTGCACGCCGGGGAGTCCGTCGCGCTCATCGGCGAGTCCGGGTGCGGCAAGACGATGACCGCGATGGCGGTGCTCGGGCTGCTCCCCGCCGGGTTCCGGGTCGCGGGCGGGAGCATCCGCTTCCAGGGCCGCGACCTGCTCGCCTGCCCCGAGCGCGAGCTGCGCTCCGTGCGGGGCGGCGCGATCGGTGCGGTCTTCCAGGAGCCGATGAGCAGCCTCGACCCGACGATGCGGGTGGGCGACCAGATCGCCGAGGCCCGCAGGCTGCACCTCGGCGAAGCCCGCAAGGTCGCGCTGCGCCGGGCGCGCGAGCTGCTCGACCGCGTCGGCATCCCGAACGCCGAGAAGCGGCTCGCCGCCTACCCGCACGAGCTCTCCGGCGGGATGCAGCAGCGGGTGATGATCGCCTCCGCGATCGCGTGCGACCCGCAGCTCGTGCTCGCCGACGAGCCGACCACCGCGCTCGACGTCACCATCCAGGCCGAGATCCTCGAGCTGCTGCGCGACCTGCGCCGCGAGCAGGGGATCGCGGTCCTGCTCGTGACGCACGACCTCGGCGTCGTCGCCGACTTCTGCGACCGCGTCGTCGCGATGTACGCGGGGGCCGTCGTCGAACGGTCCGACGTCGACCGGCTCTTCGGCCGGCCCGCCCACCCCTACACCCGCGCGCTGCTGGACGCCATCCCGCAGAACGGGCGGCCGCGCACGGTCCTGCCGGTCATCCGCGGGCGCGTCCCGGCCGCGGGCCAGTTCCCCACGGGCTGCCGGTTCGAACCGCGGTGCGCCCACGGCGGGCACGAGCGGTGCCTGCAGCCCCAGCACGAAGCCGTGCTGCCCGACGGCCGGGCCACCCGGTGCGCCCGGGTCGCCGACGGGGATCTCGTTCTCGCCGAAGGAGGCGCCCGATGACCGACACCAGCGCGCACGCTGCGGGAACCGCGCAGCAGATCACCGGGGCCGCCGCGGGGTCGCTGGTCGCGCGGGGGCTCACCAAGACGTTCCCGCTGTCGCGCAACGCCTTCGGCCGCCCGACCTCCCGGTTGCGCGCCGTCGACGGCGTGGACCTCGACGTCACGGCCGGCACCACGGTCGGCGTCGTCGGCGAGTCCGGTTCGGGCAAGACCACCCTCGGCCGGCTGGTGTCGCTGCTGGAACGGCCGGACTCCGGTTCGATCGTGCTCGACGGCCGCGACGTCACCCGGCTGCGCGGCAAGGGGCTGACCGCGCTGCGGCCCCGGCTGCAGGTCGTCTTCCAGGACCCGTTCGGCTCCCTCGACCCCACGAAGTCGATCGCCCACGCCGTCGCCGAGCCGCTGCTCGTGCACGGCCGGATCCGCCGCTCGCAGATGCCGGCCGCCGCCGAGGAGCTGGTGGCACGGGTGGGGCTCGACCCCGCCCTCGCCCGCCGGTACCCCGAGCAACTGTCGGGCGGCCAGCGGCAGCGCGTCTGCATCGCCCGCGCGCTCGCCCTGGAGCCCTGGCTGCTGGTCGCGGACGAACCCACGTCCGCGCTCGACCTGTCGACGCGCTCGGAGATCCTCAACCTGCTGCTGGAGCTGCAACAGGACACGGGACAGTCGATCCTCCTGATCTCGCACGACTTCGCGACCGTGCAGCACCTCGCGCACCGCGTCGCGGTGATGTACCTCGGCCGCATCGTCGAGGAAGGCCCCACCGAAGAGGTGGTGGGCGACCCCCTCCACCCGTACACGAGGGCGCTTCTGTCCGCGGTACCCGTGCCCGACCCGGTGGTGCAGCGCACGCGCCGGCGCATCGTGCTGCACGGGGAGACCCCCAACCCGGCCAACCCGCCGACGGGCTGCCGCTTCCGCACCCGCTGCGGCGCGGCCACGCCGTCGTGCGCGCAGATCGACCCGATGCCGGCTGAGGTCCGCCCCGGCCACCGGGTCGCCTGCCTGCTGCACTCCGATGCCGGCACACCCGTGTCCGCCGCCGCTCCCGACTGACCGCGCCTCGCCCTCCCCACCGCCCGCCGCTTCGAACGTCGGTCGCGGCGCGCCCGGCCCCGCCCCCGCCGACCCACAGGGACCACCCATGAGAACCACCCGCCTCCCCCGCGCGCTCGGGGTACTGATCGCCTTCTTGCTCGCCGCATCGCTCGCCGCGTGCAGCGGGGGGAGGGATGACGACGGGCCGCAACGGTTGAAGATCGGCGCCGCCGCCCTCCCGGCGTCGCTGGACCCGCGCAAGTCCGCCCCCTACGAGGCCCTGTGGGTCGGGCTGCTCTACGACCCGCTGGTGCGACGGGCACCCGATGGGACGTTCCACCCCGGCCTCGCGGAGAGCTGGACGTTCTCCGAGGACAACCGGACGTTGGAGCTGACGTTGCGCGAGGGCGTGACGTTCCAGGACGGTGCGCCGTTCACCGCGCAAGCGGTGAAGGCGAACCTGGACGCGGCCAAGGCGGGCAAGACGAACTTCACCAACTACCTGTCGGACGTCGAGAGCGTCGAGGTCGTCGACGACCGCCACGTGCGCCTGACCCTCGCCGAGGCCGCCGCCCCGATCCTCGGCGTGCTGGCCGGTGAGGCGGGGATGATCATCAGCCCGCAGGCGCTGTCGCGCGACGACCTGTCGACCAACCCGGCGGGCACCGGGCCGTACACGCTCGACAGCTTCGTCGGCTCCGACCTGGAGTTCACCAAGTGGGACGGCTACTGGGACGCGGACTCGGTGGTGCCGAGCGGGATCGACGTCACGGTGTTCATCGACGAGCCCGCCCGTGTGCGGGCGCTGTGGTCCGGGCAGACGGACGTGGCCATCATCCAGCCGAACCAGGTGGAGGAGGTCCGCGCCGCCGGGCTGGAGGTCACCGGCACCGACACCGCCGACTTCTGGGGCGTCATCGTCAACACCAGCCTGCCGCAGTTCGCCGAGCCGAAGGTCCGCCAGGCGATGATGCTCGCCCTGGACCGGCCGGCGATCGCGCAGAACGTCTTCGGTGAGGGCTGCGTGCCGAGCGCGCAGCCGTTCCGACCCGACGACTGGGCCTACAACCCGGCGATCGACCGGTCCCCGGCCGGGGCGTACGACCCGCAGCGGGCCCGGCAGCTGCTCGCCGAGGCCGGGTACCCGGACGGGTTCTCGTTCGAGCTGCAGACCGGGACGATGCAGACCTGGACCCAGATCGCGGAGGTGCTGCAGGCCCAGTGGGGTGAGATCGGGCTCGACGTGCACGTCCGGCCCATGGAGAACGTGCAGTTCACGACCGCGCGGCGCAACGGCGAGTTCCAGTCGACCGTCTCGACCTACCACTCGGCGCGCCCCGACCAGAGCGACTTCATCAAGACCTTCTACCTGCCCGGTGGGCTGTTCAACCCCGGTGACTACGAGCTGCCCGGGGTCAGGGAGCTGCTTGCCGAGTCGTCGGCGAGCCCCGACCCCGAGGTTCGCAAGGGTCCGATGCACGAGCTCATGGCCGAGATCACCAACGACGGCCCGCCGGTGATCCCGATCTGCACACCGACGCGCTACTACGGCTACCGGAACACCGTGCACAACCTCCAGGTCTCGCCGCTGTTCGACTCCAACCTCGCGGGTGTGCGCGTCGATCCGCGCTGACCCCGCACGATCCGCTTCGGCCCGCCCGCCCACGTCACCGTCGACAGGAGCCGCGCATGTCCTCACGACCGCTCGAAGGGATCCGGGTCCTCGACCTCGGCCACCACATCGCCGGGCCGCTGGCGGCGGTGATGCTCGCCGACCAGGGCGCGGAGGTGGTCCGCGTCGACCGGCCGGGCGCGGGATCGCCGCCCACCGACGCGTTCTACCAGCGGGGGAAGCGGCGGATCACCCTCGATCTGGCCGACCCCGCCGACCGGGAGACCGCGCGCGGGCTCGCGCTGCGCTCCGACGTGCTCGTCGAGAACTTCCGGCCCGGGGTCCTCGCCGAGCGCGGGCTGGGCTACGAGCAGCTGCGCGACCAGGCACCAGGGCTCGTGTACCTGTCGCTGCCCGGGTTCGGCGCCGACGACCCGCGCCGCGGCGTGCGGGCGTGGGAGGGTGTGGTCGACGCCGCCACCGGCAACTGCCGGATCCGGGCGGGGGAGGCCCCGGAGGGCGCCGACCCCACGGTGCCGACGTACTCCGCGGTGCCGATCGCGTCGAACTTCGCGGCGTTCCTCGGCGTCGTCGGCACGGTGGCGGCGCTGGTCGAGCGGCGCCGCTCCGGGCGCGGCCAGCACGTCAGCGTGCCGCTGTTCGACGCGATGTTCGAGGCCATCGGCGACGCGGGCGCCTACATCACGGCGGCCGGGCTCCCACCGCAGAACCCGTTGCGGGCCAACGGCAGCGGCACCTACGCCTGCGCCGACGGGGCGTACGTGCAGTTCAACCCGATCGGCGCCACCCGCCGGTTCGTCACCTGGTTCCTGCACGCCGCGGGCCACCCGGAGTGGGCGGTCGACGGCACCGGCAGCACCGACGGCACCGATGAGGACCTGCGCAAGCGGCTCACCGCGCTCTTCGCCACCCGGACCGCCGCGGAGTGGGAGGAGCTCGGGCACGCGGCCGGGGTGCCGCTCGCCCGCGTGCGGACCTCGCAGGAGTGGCTGCACACACCGCACGCGCAGCGGTCGGGCGCGGTGGTCCGGCTCGACGACCCGTTCCTCGGCGAGACCCTCGTCCCCGGCCCGGCGGTGCGCAGCGGGGAGGTCGGCGCGCCGCCCGAAGTCGGTCCGCGCCGCCGACCCGACGCCGACCGGGACGCGCTGCTCGCCGAGCTCGGCACCGACCCGCCGGCCGCCGATCCACCCGCGCGGGCGGCCCCGCCCCCGGCGGCGCCCCGGACGCTCCCGCTCGACGGCGTCCGCGTCCTGGACCTCACCCAGATCCTGGCCGGGCCGAGCAGCGGCCGGATCCTCGGCGAGCTCGGCGCGTCCGTCACCAAGATCAACGCCCCGCAGCGGCGGATCGTCGCGCACGGCGTGGTGAACCGCGGCAAGGACTCGATCCTGCTGGACGTGACGACCGAGGAGGGCAAGGAGGTCTTCTGGCGGCTCGTCGACCAGGCCGACGTCGTCGTCCAGAACTTCCCGCCCGGCACGGCCGAGCGCTACGGCATCGGCCCCGCCGCCGTCGCCGCGCGCAAGCCGGAGATCGTCTACGTGTCGGTCAGCTGCTACGGCGGCGAGGGCCCGTGGGCGCCGGGCCGCGGCTACGAGACGCAGGCGCAGGCCGTCACCGGGGTCATGGCCCGGGCGGGCGGGCCGGGCAAGCCCGCCGTGCTCGGCCCGTACAACCTGCTCGACTACGGCACCGGCGTGCTCGCCGCCTACGCCGCGGTCCTCGGCCTGCACCACCGGGGGCGCACCGGCAGCGGGCTGGAGCTGCGCACCTCGCTGGTGCAGACCGCCTCCCACCACCAGGCCCGGTTCCTGGTCGACCACCCCGGCGCCCGGCACGGCACCGAGCCCGCGGGCCCGGGGGCCCTCGGCGAGGCCCCGCACCAGCGCTTCTTCCAGGCCGCCGACGGGTGGCTCTACGTGCACGCCGACTCGGTCGAGCAGCTCGCCGCCGCCGTGGGCGACGGCCCCGACGTCACCACCGCCATCGCCGCCCGGTCGACCCGGGACGTGGTGGAGTCGCTGGTCGCGGCCGGGATCGGCGCGCACGAGGTGGTGGCGCTCGCCGACCTGATGACCGACGAGCGGGTGCGCCGCCGCGGGCTCTCCATCACCCAGGTGTCGGAGGAGGTCGGGGAGGTGACGATGCCGGGGCCGGCGATCACGATGTCGGCGACCCCACCGCGGCTGGGGCCACCGGCCCGGCGCCCCGGGGCCGACGCGGCGCGCGTGCTGGAACGGATCGGGCTCGCCGACGCGCTCCCCGACCTCGAGCGCAAGTGGGTGGTCCAGGCCAGCGCCCTCCCGGCCGGGTGGGCGTCGTGAACACCCGCGCCCGCCTGTGGGGCGCGCTCTCGGCGCTGCTGCTCGCCGGCTCGCGGCGGTTCTGCAAGCGAAATGGGGCGAGATCGGGCTCGACGTGACGGCGCGGCCGATGGAGAACGTGCCGTTCGTGACGGCCCGCCGGAACGGTGGGTCCCCATCCACTCCGTCGACCCCACCGGTCGGCCAGGCAGGACCAGAGCGAGTTCATCACGACGTTTCAATCGCCGGGCGGATCGTCCAATCCCGGTAATGACGAACTATCCGGGGCGGCGGAGCCGCCCGCGGAATCGTCACACCGATCTCGAGGTGCGCGAGCCGCCGATGCGGCGCGCGGCTCAGGCCGCGCCTGCCGGGTCGGCCGACTCGGGCGCGGACCGCGGCTTCCTGGTGCCCGCCTCGGCGAGCAGCCAGTCGCGGAACGCGGTGAACGCCCGCCGCCTCGGCCGGTGCGACGGGTGGAGGAGGTAGAAGTCGAGCTGCTGGCCGGGGGCGTCGAACGGGACCACCAGCGAGCCCGAGGCGATCTCCGGCTCCACGAACGAGCGCGGGGCGAGCGCGACGCCCTGCCCGGACACGGCCGCCCGGTAGGTGAGCGTGGTGTCGCTGTAGCGCGGCCCCCTCGTGGCGTCGACGCCCGTGATGCCGGTGCAGCGCAGCCAGTTCTGCCACAGCTGCGGCGAGGCGACCGACCGCAGGAACCCGTCGCTGGGCACCCGGCGCAGGTCGTCGGGCTCGTCGAGGCGGTACTCGTCCTGGTACTGCGGGCTGCACACCAGCACGACGACGTCGCTGACGACGAGGTCGAGGTCGAACCCCTCGTCGGGCAGGTGGCTGTTGGGGCGCAGCTCCGCGTCGACGTCGAGGTTGCCGAAGTCCTCCGGCCGGCTCGAGGTCACCAGCTCCAGCTCCACCCACGGCTGGCTGCGGTGGAAGCGCGCCAGCCGCGGGACCAGCCAGTTGCTCGCGAAGAGCGTGAACGACCGCAGCTGCAGCGTCTCCTCGCCGCGCCAGCGGCCGGTGACCTGGCCGGTGGCCTTCGCGATCGACGACAGGTGGTGCGAGGTGGCCTCGAGGTAGCGGGCCCCGACCTCGGTGAGCTGGATGCTGCGCCCCTCGTGCCGGAACAGCTGCACCCCGAGCCAGGACTCCAGCACCCTGACCTGCCTGCTCACCGCGCCGGGGGTGACGACGAGCTCGGCGGCGGCCGCCCGGATGCTCCCCAGTCGACCTGCCGCCTCGAAGCTGCGCAGCGCGTTGAGCGGGGGGAGCTGCATCGGGGCGCCGTTGCCATCCACGGTGTGGAGTCTCTGCGACGGACGCGCGTGCCGTCAACGGATGTCAATCGTTTCCTCCAGCTCAACGGTGCGGACAAATATCGTCGCCGCTGCGGCCCTGGTGTTCGTCGTAGGGTGAGGCGAAAGCGCGGCAGAACGATCCCCACCGATTTCAGCTCCGGTGGGTTCCGCGCAATTCCCGGTCGACGCCGACGAAGGAGTTCCGCGATGACCCCGTCCCCGCCGTCGTTCGATCTGCTGATCACCGGCGGACACGTCCTCGACCCGGTTTCGGGCATCGACGGGCGCACCGACATCGGCATCACCGGGGGGCGGATCGCCGCGGTGGCGCCGAACCTGGACCCGACCCGTGCGGCCCGGGTGCTCGAGATCCGCGGCGACGACCGCTACGTGGTGCCCGGCCTGATCGACATCCACACGCACGTGGCGCACGGCGCCACCACCGCGGGGGTGGGGATGGGCTGCTGCGACCCCGACGAGATCGGGGTCCGCTCCGGCGTCACCACGGTGGTGGACTGCGGCTCGGTGGGCGTGGCCAACCTCGGGGTGTTCCCGGTGCACGTGCTGCCGCGGGCCCGCACCCGCGTGGAGGTCTACGTCAACGCGGGCAGCCACGCGCACACCATGCCCGGGTGGGCCGACATCGCGCGGCTCGACGACATCGACGAACGCGCCATCGCCGCCTGCGTCGAGCACAACCCCGGCCTGGTGGCGGGGGTCAAGTTGCGGCTGGTCGGCGACATCGTGAACGAGGTGGGGGAGGAGGTCGTCGACCGGTCGAAGAAGGTCGCGCGGGAGCACGGCGTGCCGCTGATGGTGCACATCGGCGACCTGCGCGCCGCCCAGCGGCCCCGCCCGGACCGGATGGGGGAGGTCACCCGCCACCTGCTGCGGGTCCTCGAACCCGGCGACGTCCTCACCCACCTCTGCACGCCGAACGTCGGCGGCGTGATGGACGACGTCGACGCCACCCTGCCGCTGCTCACCGAGGCCCGCGCCCGCGGCGTCACCCTCGACCCCGCGCTCGGGCTGGGCAACTTCGGCTACGCCGCCGCGCGCGAGCAGGCCGAGCGCGGGCTGCACCCGGACACCATCAGCAGCGACCTCACCGCGGGTGGCCAGGGCTTCCACAGCCTCGTCGAGTGCATGGCCAAGTTCATGGCCGTCGGGTACTCCTTCGCCGACGTCGTCGCGATGACCACCGGGCACGCCGCCGCCGCGATCGGCAAGCAGGACGAGATCGGCGCGATCGCCGTCGGGCGCGAGGCCGACCTCACCGTGCTCGACGTGGTCCGCGGCGAGTTCACGTTCGTCGACACGACCAAGGCGAGCTTCACCGGCGAGCACGGCATCGTGCCCGTCCACACCATCCGCGCCGGGGAGCTCGTCCCGCCCGGCTGGGGACCCCACCCGTGGGGCTGGCTGCCCGCGACCGAGCCGGGGGCGGCCCGATGAGCGCCGCGACCGACCTCCGGTTCGAGGCGACCGACACCTGGGAGCGGGTGCCGTCCGAGTTCGCCCACCGCGACGTCGCGGGCGTCGACGTCGGCCGGGACGACGAGGTCTACCTGCTCACCCGCGACCGCAACGGCGTGCTCGTGTTCGACCGCGACGGCACCTTCCGCGCCGCGTGGGGCGACGGGGTGTTCACCAAGCCGCACGGGCTCACCGTCGCCCCCGACGGCACCGTCTACTGCGTCGACTGCGGCGACCACACCGTGCGCCGGTTCAGCCCGGACGGGGAGCTGCTGCAGACGCTCGGCACCCCGGGGGCGCCCACCGACACCGGGTACGCACCCGGCCCCGGCGCGGTCGTGCACCACGTGGAGACCGTGCGGCGGCCGGCCGGGCCGTTCAACGGGTGCACCAACCTCGCGATCGCGCCCACCGGGGAGCTGTACGTCGCCGACGGCTACGGCAACTGCCGCGTCCACCGGTTCACCGCTGACGGCGAGCTGATCGGCTCCTGGGGCGCGGTCGGCACCGGGCCGGGGGAGTTCCACCTGCCGCACGGGATCTGCGCGACCGCGGACGGGCGCATCCTCGTCGGGGACCGCGAGAACGACCGCATCCAGGTCTTCGACCTCGAGGGCCGCTACCTCACCTCGTGGACCGACGTGCAGCGCCCCACCGACCTCGCCGTGGACCGCGACGGGCTGGTCTACGTCTCCGAGCTGTGGCGGCCGCGCGGCACCGCGTCGTTCACCCACGGCACCACCGCGGTCGACCTGCCGGGCCGGGTGTCGGTGTACGACCAGCACGGCACGGTGGTCGCCCGGTGGGGCGCCTCCACCGTCATGCGCGACGGCCTGGGCAACTTCATCGCCCCGCACGCGATCGCCGTCGATTCCACCGGCGCGGTCTACGTGGGCGAGGTGACCGGGACGTTCGGCGTCAAGCCGGGCCGGGTCCCGGACTCGATGGCGGGCCACCAGCTCCAGAAGTTCACCCGCGCGGGCTGAGCCCGCGCCGACCGACCACCGGGCAGCGATCGCTGCGCCGGGAGGACGTGCTGCGCGCCGGCGGCGCCGGCCGCGACAGGAGGAGAACCGCAGATGAAGCGCAACGAAGGACGGATCCGGACCTCGCACGGGGGAAACCTGCCGCTCCCGCCCGACCTCAACGAGATGCTCGCCAAGCCGGAGCGCGACGAGGCCGCCGTGCAGACCCGGCTCCCGGAGGCGGTGCAGGAGGTGGTCGACCAGCAGATCGACTGCGGCATCGACGTCGTCAACGATGGCGAGTACGTCAAGGCCGGCGCCGCGGGCGCGTACTCGGGTTACATCCAGGCGCGGGTGACCGGGTGGGAGCGGCGCACGGGGGACGACGCCCCGCCGCCCAAGCGGGGTGGCGTCGCGGAGCGGGACCGCAGGCGCTACCCCGGGTTCTACGAGTCCGGGCTGTGGTTGTCGGGGTCGGGGGGCCCGGTGCGGCCCGGTTTTGCGAAGCCCGGTCCGCCGCCGAAGCAGGCGGTGCGGGTGTGCGTGGAGCCTGTCCGCTACACCGGCTACGACGCGATCGCCGCCGACATCACGGCGTTGCAGCACGCGTTGAAGGACCGCGACGACGACACCGAGGGCTTCATCGCCGCGCTGGGTCCGCTCAGCCTGGGGGCGGGGGCGGTCAACGCGTACTACCCGTCGGAGGAGGAGTACCTGATGGCCGTCGCGGAGGTGATGCGCGAGGAGTACCGGGCCATCACCGACGCCGGGTTGATCGTGCAGATCGACGAGCCGGAGTTCCTCACCACCTGGACCTTCTACCCCGAGTGGAGCGTGCGCGACCTGCGCAAGTACCTGGAGATGGCGGTCGAGGTGATCAACCACTCGCTGGAGGGGATCCCGCTCGAGCAGGTGCGGTTCCACTCCTGCTGGGGCAGCGGCCACCGCCCGCACACCACCGACATCGAGCTGCGCCACGTGGTGGACCTGCTGCTGCGGGTGAACGCGCAGTGCTACGCCATCGAGGGCGGCAACGTCCGCCACGCGCACGAGTGGCGGGTGTGGGAGGAGGTCGACCTGCCGGAGGGCCGGATGCTGATGTCCGGGGTGGTCAGCCACGCCACCGACCTCGTCGAGCACCCCGAGCTGATCGCGGAACGACTGGTGAACCTGGCGAGCGTGCTCGGCAAGGAGAACGTGCAGGCCGGGACGGACTGCGGCATCGGGTCCCGGGTCGGCCACGAGGAGGTCGCGTGGGCGAAGCTGCGCGCGCTCGGCGAAGGCGCCGCGCTCGCGAGCATGCGGCTGTGGGGCTGAGCGGCCGCCCACGGCGCGGGATCCCGCGGCGGGCGGTGCGGGTGGGGATCATCGGGGCCGGGTTCGCAGGGATCGCGGCGGCGGTGAAGCTGCGGCAGTTGACCCGGGCGACGTTCGCTCCACCGCCGCCCAGGTGGTGCCCGGCATCGCCGACGAGGTCGCCCCGCTGCGGGTGTTCCAACGCGAACCCGGCTGGGTCGAACCCAAGCGCGAACGCCCCTTCACCCCGCGGGAACGCTGGATCTACCGCCACGTCCCCGGCGCCCAACGCGCCCACCGGGCGTGGCCGTTCGCCCAGTCGATCGCCCGGTTCACCGCCTACGACGCCACCAGCCGCGCCCAACAGCGCAAACGCCGCGCCTGCCTCGACTACATCCGGCGCACCGTGCACGACCCGACGAGGAGGGCCGCGGTCACCCCGGACTACCCGTGGGCTGCAAACGCCCGGTGCCGGCCTCCACCTTCCACCCCACCCTCAACCTGCCCCACGTGCGCCTGGTGCCGCACCCGGTCACCGCGGTCACCGAAACCGGCCTCGTCGACGCCACCGGCGCCCACCACGAGGCCGACGTGCTCATCATGAGCACCGGCTTCCCACCCACCCGCTTCCTGGCCAACCTCGAAGTCCGCGGGATCGACAAGCAGTCCCAACTCGAACGCCAGGCCGAGGTCGCCGCCAAAGCCGTCCGCCGCCTCGAGACCGGCCCCGGCTACGTCGACACCGACCCCCGGGCCCAACACCGGTGGGTGCGCTGGATCGACCACCAGATCGCCAAGAAGGCCAACGCCATGGAATCCGGCTGCCGCAACTACTACCACGCCCCGAACGGCGCCAACATCACCCAGTGGCCCGGCGCCCACCTCGATTACCTCGTCGCCACCCGCCTGCTGCACCGCATCGGCATCCGCAAGATCGCCGCACCCTGACCAGCGGGCTAGCGGCCGTTCGGCGCCAGGGGTGGAACCATGACCCTAGATTCATGCAGAATCGGGCTGCCTGCCGTGGCGTAGATCACAACGCTGTGTGATCCCCGTTCCGCCATCCGCGGGCACGGCGTCACTCCGACGTCTTCTTCCGTCAACGGCGACCGCGAAGAGTGAGGAGGACCATGCCGATCGGTGGACAGGTCCCACAGGAAGCGACGACGAAACCCACCCCCGACTTCGACGCAGTCGTCGTCGGCGCCGGCTTCTCGGGCCTCTACATGCTGCACCGGCTGCGCGACACGCTCGGGCTGTCGGCGCGGGTGTTCGAGGCGGCCGACGACGTCGGCGGCACCTGGTACTGGAACCGCTACCCGGGCGCCCGGTGCGACTCGGAGAGCTACTTCTACAGCTTCTCCGACCGGTTGTCGGAGGAGCTGCTCGAGGAGTGGACCTGGAGCGAGCGCTTCGCCGCCCAGCCGGAGATCCTGAGCTACCTGCAGCACGTGGCCGACCGGTTCGACCTGCGCAAGGACATCCAGTTCTCGACGCGGGTGGTTGCGGCCGAGTACGACGACGCGACCGGCCGGTGGACCGTGCGCACCGACGACGGCGGGGAGGTCACGGCGACCTACCTGATCACCGCCGTCGGCTGCCTGTCGACGACCAACCTCCCCGACTTCCCGGGGCGGGACAGCTTCCGAGGCGAGTGGTACCACACCGGCACCTGGCCGCACGAGGGCGTCGACTTCACCGGCAAACGGGTCGCGGTGATCGGCACCGGGGCGACGGCCGTGCAGGCCGTCCCGGAGATCGCCGAACAGGCCGCGCACCTCTACGTCCTGCAGCGCACCCCCAACTACGACATCGCCGGGCGCAACCGGCCGATGAGCGAGGAGGACGCCCGGGAGATCAAGGCCAAGTACCGGGAGATCTGGCGGGCGACGCGGGAGACCGGATTCGGCTTCCCGTACGAGATCGCGAACCGGTCCGCCCTGTCGGTCTCGGAGGACGAGCGGCGGCGGATCTTCGCCGACGCCTGGGAGCGCGGCGGGTTCCGGCTCGGCACCACCTTCAACGACCTGCTGTTCGACGAGCGGGCCAACGAGACCGCGGCGGAGTTCCTGCGGGAGCGGATCCGGGAGCGGGTGCGCGACCCGAAGATCGCCGAGATGCTCTCGCCCCGCGACCACCCGTTCTTCACCAAGCGCCCGCCGCTGGAGAACGGCTACTACGAGACGTTCAACCGCGACAACGTCACGCTGGTCGACGTGCGCAGCGCGCCCATCCAGGAGATCACGCCGAACGGGGTGCGCACCGCGGACGCCGAGTACGAGGTGGACGTCATCGTCTACGCCACGGGCTTCGACGCGATGACCGGCACCCTGTTCAAGCTGGGCATCCGCGGACGCGACGGCGTCGGGCTGAAGGAGAAGTGGGCCGACGGGCCGCGCACCTACCTCGGCATCGCGGCCCACGGGTTCCCGAACCTGTTCATGATCACCGGACCGCAGAGCCCGTCGGTGCTGTCGAACATGCCGGTGTCCATCGAGCAGCACGTCGACTGGATCACCGACTGCCTGCGCTACCTGCGGGAGAACGGCTTCGACACCATCGAGCCGCTGCCCGCCGCGGAGGACGACTGGGTCGCCCACCACCACGAGATCACGCAGATGACGCTGCTGCCGAAGGCCAACTCCTGGTGGGTCGGCGCGAACATCCCGGGCAAGCCGCGCAACCTCTACCCGTACGTGGGCGGGGTCGGCACCTACCGCCGGATCTGCGACGCGGTCGCGAGCAAGCGGTACGACGGCTTCGCCACCGGCACGGGCGGCGCGCTCGCGGCCGGCGACTTCACCGGGGTCGCGCGCGCGGCCTACCAGGACGCGGTCGAGGCACCTCCGGCCGTGTCCGCGGTCTCGTAGCCCTCCACCCAGCCACTCCCACGAGCGCGGTCCGCCGCGGCCGCGGGGGCGCTGCCCCCCTGCCGCGGCGGACCGGCCGCACCATCCCCCACTTCGACCGATCTGGAGACGACATGCCCGTCCACCCCGAAGCCCAACAACTGCTCGCCGCCCTCGAGGCGCAGGGGATGCCGCCCTTCGACCACATGACCGTCCCCCAGGCCCGCGCGGCCGCCCAGGGCTTCCGCGACCTGCAGGGCGAGCCGGAGGAGGTCGCCACCGAGGACCGGGTCGTCCCCGGCCCGGCGGGCGACATCCCGGTGCGCGTCTACACCCCCGAGGGCGACGGCCCGAAGCCCGTGATCGTGTACTTCCACGGCGGCGGCTGGGTGATCGGCGACATCGAGGTCTGCGACAACCCGGTCCGCCGGATCGCCAACCGCACCGGCGCGGTCGTCGTCTCGGTGGACTACCGGCTCGCCCCCGAGCACCCCTACCCGGCGCCGTTCGAGGACTGCTACGCGGCCACGGCGTGGGTCGCCGAGCACGCGGCCGAGCTGGGCGGTGACCCCGCCCGCGTCGCGACCTGCGGGGACAGCGCCGGCGGCAACCTGGCCGCGGCGGTGGCGCTCGCCGCCCGGGACCGCGGGGGCCCGCGGCTGGCCGCGCAGCTGCTCATCTACCCGGTGACCGACTTCGACTTCACCACCGAGTCCTACCGGCAGAACGGCGAGGGTTACCTGCTCACCAAGGGCGCCATGGTCTGGTTCTGGGCGCACTACCTCGGCGCCTACGACCTGGGCAAGGACCCGTACGCCTGCCCCGCCCGCGCCGACGACCTCTCCGGGCTCCCGCCCGCGTTCGTCGCCACGGCCGAGTACGACCCGCTGCGCGACGAGGGGGAGGCCTACGCCGCCGCGCTGAAGGCCGCGGGCGTCGAGGTCACCGCGAAGCGCTACGACGGGATGCTGCACGGGTTCGCCTGGACCCTCGGCGCGACGCCCAGCGGGGCCGTCATGATCGACGACCTCGCCGAGGCGTTCCGCAAGGCGACGAGCGGGAGCTCGGACCGGGCCGCCTGACGCGACCGCCACGGCGACCGGACCCGGACGGGCCCGGTCGCCGTACGGCGCGTCACCACGCGCCGAAGGCGGCCCAGGCCACCAACGGCGCCACGACCACCGACGCCAGGCCGTAGCCGAGCAGGTGGCGGAACAGGCGGGCCCGGGCCGACGGCTCCGCGGCGCCGAGGATCAGCCCGCCGGTGATCCCCAGCGGGTTGATGTCGACCAGCACCGAGGCCAACGCGATCGCGAGCACGCCGCCGACGGGGGAGACGCCCGCTTCGACCAGCGGGGGCAGCAGGGGCATCGTCGTCACGAACACCGCGATCGAGCTCGCCGCGAACGACGTGACGCCCGCGATGTAGCACAGCACCAGCAGGCTGAGCATCGGCGATCCCTCGACCCGCAGCAGCTCGCTCAGCCGGTCGAACGCGCCCAGGTGCTGCATCAGGCCCACGTAGGTCAGCAGGCCGCCGATCAGCAGGACCACGCCCCACGGGATGCGCGCCACGATCGCCGCCGGCTCCATGCGGAACAGCACCTGCTGCAGCAGGGCCGCGGTGATGCCGAGGTAGCCGATGTTCATGTCGAACCCGACCGAGGCGACGACGACGGCGAGCAGGCACGCGACCGTGACCGCGCGGGCCCGCGGGTCCGGCGCGGGTGGCGCGGACGCGGGGGCGACGGCCGTGGCCCGGGCCGCCGCGCCCGGTCCGGGGCGCGGCGGGCCCGCGGCGAGGCCGCCCACGCCGGCGGCGCCAGCCGTGTCACCCGGTCCGTCGGGTGTGACGCGCCCGCGGGGCAGGGCGCCGGTCCGCGTCCCCACGAGCAGGAAGGCGGCGCACACGACGAGGCCGGTGAGGACGCCGCCGAACAGGAACGTCACCGGCGCCGAGGCGGGCAGCCCGATGCCGAGCTCGTCGCCCATCCCCCGCGCGGTGATCCCGTAGACGGCGAGCGGCGAGAGCAGGCCGCTGACGATGCCGGTGACCCCGAGCACGGCCGCCACGAACGGCGAGATCCGGTGGCGCGCCGCGAGGCCCAGCGCGATCGGGGCGACGATGGCGGTCGCGGCGGCGGGCAGCGTGCCGACCGCGGTGAGCACCGCGCCGACCACGAACGGCACCAGCGCGACCAGCACCAGGCGGCCGCGCACCAGCCGCAGCAGCAGGTCGAGCAGCCAGTCCAGGGTGCCGTTGACGTGGGCCACCGCGAACAGCGCGGTGACCCCGACGATCAGCACGAAGAAGTCGGCCGGGAAGAACCCGGTCACCTCCGCGGCCGGGACACCCGCGGCGAGCCCGACCAGGAACGCCGCCGCGAACGCGGCCAGCCCGAGGTCGAACGCGGGCAGCAGGGTCGCGGCGAACAGGATTACGAGGACGATGATGGAGACGTAGGCCATCGTCATCGACGGTTCCTCCCTCGTCACACCACGCCGCGGCGGCGCAGGTCGTCGATCTTCGCCTCGGACAGCCCGACCAGCTCCCGCAGCACCTCCGCGGTGTGCTCGCCGAGGGCGGGCGCGGGGCGCGTGATCGCGCCCTCGAACCCGGAGAACCGACCCGCCGGGGCCTGCACGAGGTGGGAGCGGCCCGTGCGGTCGTCGGTGAGCTCGACGACCGACCCGCGGGCGCGGATGTGCGGGTCGGCGCAGACGTCGGCCGCCGAGTTCACCGGCCCGGCCGCGACCCCGTGCGCGACCAGCCGCTCCAGCAACGGCTCCAGGTCGTGGGCGGCGACGAACGCCGCGACCCGGGCCTCGATCTCCTCGCGGTGCTCCAGGCGCGCGGTCAGCGTGTCGTGGACGGCGAGGTCCGGCGCGTCCATGACCGCGATCAGCCGCCGCCACATCTGCTCGGTCGACGCGGGCAGCGCGAGCCAGCGCCCGTCGCGGGTGCGGTAGAGGTTGTTCGGGCTGATGTGCGGGTTCTCGTTGCCCTGCCGCTCGCGCGGGACCCCGGTGGCGCCGTAGTCGGCGATGAAGTCCTCCATCATCCGCAGCAGCGGCTCGTACAGGCCGATGTCGGCCAGCTGCGCCTCGCCGGTGCGGTCGCGCTGGCGCAGCGCGAGCAGCGCGGCGAACGCCGCGTAGACGCCGGTGACCCCGTCGGCGACCGGGTAGCCGGCGAAGACCGGCGGCCCGTCCGGGTGGCCGGTGCGGTGGGTGAGGCCGGCGAAGGCCTCCGCCACGCGCGCGAAGCCGGGGCGATCGGCGTACGGGCCGGTCCGCCCGTAGGCGCTGACGTGCACCATCACCAGGTCCGGGCGGTAGGCGCGCAGGTCGTCGAAGTCGATGCGGAACCTGCGCAGCGTGGCCGGCCGGAAGTTGGTGACGACGAGGTCGGTCGCAGCGGCCAGCCGGCCGACCAGCTCGGCGGCCTCCGGGTGGTGCAGGTCGATCGTGATGCTGCGCTTGTTCCGCCCGACCACCGTCCAGCCCGCCGACACCCCGTCCTGCAGCGGCGGGTAGTGGCGGGCGGGATCGCCGTGGCCGGGCTGCTCGACCTTGACGACGTCGGCGCCGAACTCGGCGAGCAGCCCGGTGGCGAGCGGCCCGGCCAGCACGGTGGACAGGTCGAGCACGCGCACGCCGGTCAACGGGGCATCGCCTGCCATGGATCGCCTTTCACGAGGGGGGTTCGCGCAGGATGCCCGTGGCGCATCCGCTGGAGGAAGACGCGGGAACCGTGCACCGGTGCAAGGCAGAGCCTTCAACATGGCCCTAAGGTGGCGCCGTGCGGGTCGAGCGGGCGCGGTACTTCCTGGCGGCCGTCGAGACCGGGTCGCTGCGCGCTGCGGCGGCGCGGTGCGGCGTCAGCCAGCCCACGATCGGCGAGCAGCTCCGGCTCTTGGAGGAGGAGCTCGACGTCGCGCTGCTCACCCGCAGCCGCACCGGCGTGCGGCCGACGCCCGCCGGCCAGGCGATGCTCGACCCGTTCCGACGGCTGGTCCACGCCGAGGACCTGGTGCGCGAGGCGGCCATGGAGTCCAGCGGCGCCTACCGGGGCAGCGTGCGGGTCGGCGGGGTCAGCGTCACGGCCGAGCTGATCGTCGCCCCCGTCGTCGGCCGCCTCCGCGGCGAGCACCCCGGCTTGCGGTTCACCGTGCGGGAGGGGGCCTCGGCGGACATCGAGGCCGCCGTGCAGGCGGGCGAGCTGGACTTCGGGGTGATCACCACGCCGGCCGAGCCGGCCGGTGACGGGCTGCAGCGGATCCCCCTCGTGACGGCGCCGCTCGGGGTGTACGTGCGCGCCGACCACCCCCTCGCCGGCCGCGGCCACGTCCACTGGCGCGACCTGGAGCACTGGCCGATCGTCACGATGCGCCGCGGCACGGTGCTGTGGGACGTGCTGCACCGGCACGTGCCCGAACCGGACGTCGTCGTCGAGGCGATGTCGGCGCGGACCGTCAAGGTCATGGTCGGCCAGGGGGCGGGGCTCGGGGTGCTCGCCCGCTTCGAGACCTCCGAGGACGTCACGGGGCTCGCGTTCGTGCCCCTGCGCGACGTGCAGCCGGTCGAGCTGTGCCTCACCCAGCGGCGGGACGGCCAGCCGTCGCGCCCGGCGCGCATCGTGCGCCGGCTCGTGCGCGAGCTGGCGGGCGAGCTGGTGCACCACGGCCACGGCCGGTGACCGATCGGATGCGATCGGGCATCCGCGACGAACGACGTCCGGCACCTGGGTCGGACGTCGGTTGCTGCTCGTCGAGCGGGTAGGACCCGCCGACGAGTGCGTCACGTGCACCATCGACGAGCCCATGATCCGGGGCCTTCCTCGAGGAGGCCGTGCGCGCCCAGGGCGTCGCGCTGGTGGCGCTGCTGCGGTTCCGAGGCGGGGAAGCGGTGGCGGTTCGTGATCCCGTCCGTCGCGGTGTTCGGGATCGTGCTCAACGTCCTCATCGTCCTGCTGGAGATCAGGATGCCGCCGTCGATCCTCACCGGCCTGGGCTGACCGGCGGCGGGGCGCTCGTGATTGCCGAGGTCCGGCAGTGCCGCCACCGCATGTCGGCCGACGGTGGCCCGTGCGGGCGGGCTCGCCCCCGGGCAGCGTGGGAGGTGGAGTAGGCAGTCCCACGGCGCGGGGAGGGAGGCGACGGCGATGAGCCACACCCTGCTCGCCTGGCTGCTGTCCGGTGCGCTCGTGCTGGCGGCGCTCGCGGTGAACGCCGTGCGCGTCGTGCCCGCGGGCGAGCGGCTCGTCCGGGTCCGGCGCGGCCGGCACCGGGTGCTGGGTCCCGGCCTCGCGGTCGTGCTGCCCGGCCTCGACCGCGAGATCCGCGTGCCGCTGCGCGCGACCTGGGTCGACGTGCTGTTCCTCGACGCCACCACCCGGGACGGGGTGCCGGTGACGGTCAACGGCGCCGCCCTCGTCTCCGTGACCCACCCGGTTCGCTACGCGCTGGCCGCCGACCCACCGGGCCCGGCGACGGTCGACGCCCTGGAAGCGGAGATCGGCCGCTACGTCGGGGTGCGCGACCTGGCCCAGCTCGCCGAGCCGGTGCTCGACGACGGCGGTGAGCTGACCGCGGCGGTCAACACCAGGACGGCCGGGTGGGGGGTCGAGGTCGCCCGGGTCGAGCTGACCCGGATCGAGGTGCGCCTCGGCGCCGATCTGCTCCGGTGGGCGGAGGGGTTCGCGGCTCGGGGTGGTCGAGGGCTCGTGCGGTCGGCGTGAAGCGGGTTCCGCGGAACCGGAAAGCGGGGCTGTCGAATCAGCGCCCCGCGGAACCTCACTCGACGATCTTGTCGAGGAACGCCTCGAGGTTCCCCACCGTCCGCGCGATCTTCTCCTCCACCGACATGCCCCGGTCGACCGCCCCGCCCACGGTCTGCTTCCGGCCCCGGACGTAGAGCGAGCAGGCCAGGTCCGCGCACACGTACAGCCCGACCGAGTTCCCGCTCCGCCCCGCCGCGCCGGTCCGCCGCCCGCTCATGAGGACGACGCCGCTGCTGGTGTGCGTGGTCAGGCACAGCGAGCAGATGCTGCGTGCGGTGAACCCGCGTGCGTTCGGCGGCGCGGCGCGCAGCGCGACGCCGATCAGGCTGTCCGCCCGCTCGGCGACCAGGTAGGCGCGGCCCGGGGCGCCCGGGTCGCGCCACCCGAGGAAGTCGAGATCGGGCCACGGGAGCGTGTCGAGGCCGGCGGGCAGCTTGAGCCGCTGGGCCTCGCCCTTCGAGCAGTTGACGAAGGACCGGCGGATGTCCCGTTCGCTGAGCCGTATCATCGCTGCCTAAGATTAGTGGTAGTTTGCCTAAACACTTTAGGCAGCATACAAGGGGGGAGCGATGGCGCGCGTGGGCCTCACGGTCGAACGCCTGGTTCGGGCGGGGGCCGATCTCGCCGACGAGGTCGGCTTCGACGAGGTCACCGTCTCGGCGCTCGCCCGGCGGTTCGACGTGAAGGTCGCGAGCCTGTACTCGCACGTGAAGAGCTCGCGCGACCTCAAGACCCGCATCGCCCTGCTCGCGCTGGAGGAGCTCGCCGACCTCGTCGCCGACGCGCTGGCCGGCCGGGCCGGCAAGGACGCCCTGGTCGCCTTCGCGAACGTCTACCGCGACTACGCCCACGCGCACCCCGGCCGCTACGCCGCCGCCCGGCTGGACCTCGACCCCGAGACCGCCGCCGCCAGCGCGGGCCCGCGGCACACGCAACTGGCGGCGGCGATCCTGCGCGGCTACGACATCCCCGAATCCGAGCACGTCCCGGCCGTACGGCTGCTCGGCAGCGTCGTCCACGGGTACGTGAGCCTCGAGGCGGGCGGCGGCTTCGCCCACAGCGCCCCCGACAGCGCGGAGACCTGGCCACGCATCCTCGACGCCCTGGACGCCCTCCTGCGCAACTGGCCCGCGGCACCGAGCTGATCAGCGCCGCGAGCCACCCCGCGTGGTCACTGGGCGGACGGGCTCGCCGCCACGGACGCGGTGGGCGCGGTGGCCGGCTGCGCCAGCGTCCGGGCGGCCTGCGGGTTCACCACGATGACCGGCACGGGGGAGCGGCGCACCACCGCGCGGCTGGTCGACCCGAACAGCGCGCGCGCCGGTGCCCGCCGGCCGCGGCTGCCGACGACGACCAGCCGCGCCTGGACCGCGGCGGCGAGCAGCGCCGGCACCGGGGACTCCTGAACGACCTTCACCTCGACGGGGACGTCCGGGAAGCGCGAGGTCCACGGCTCCAGCGCGGCGACCCCACCGACGAGCGGGTTGTCGTCCCCGGCGTGGAGCACGACGACGCGGCCGCGGTGGGTCTGCGCGTCCTGGAACGCGACGTTCAGCGCCGCGGTGTCGGTCGCCGGGTCGTCGACCCCGACCAGCACGGGGGCGCGGGCCGGCGAGTGGTAGCGGCCGCGGACGACGGCGACCGGGCACGGGGAGCGCCCGCTGACCTCCAGCGCGACGGAGTGGACGAGCACCTCCTGCGGCCGCTCGCCGCCGCCCATGCCGACCACCAGCAGCTGCGCGTGCTGCGCGGCGTCCAGGAGCGACGGGGTCGCGGGGCGTTCGGTGTGCTCGGTCGAGATGCGCAGCGTGGGGTCGATGCGGTAGGCGACGGTGTAGGCCCGGCCGAGGATGTCGCGGGCCCGGCGGGTGCCCACGGTGGAACCGGCGGCGTAGGGGGCGCCGTGCAGGATGTGCAGCGGTGCCCGGCGCAGGCGCGCCTCGGTCACCGCCCACCGGACCGCGTCGAGCGCGAGCCGGCTGCCGTCGACGCCGACGACCACACCGGGTCGGTTCCGATCGGCCTGGCTCCGCGGTGCGTCCATCTCACGCTCCTCCGTCGTCCTCGTCGTCGTCTCCGTCGTCATGTCGGTCGTCATGGTCGGTCGTGCTTCTCCATGGTCACCGCTGCGCGGCGCCGCTTGCCACCTCGTCGCGGATGCGGACGCCGACGACGCCCGGCGTACAGCCCGCCACGACGGTGGCGACGTGCCGGTCGGTCTCGTCGGCTCCCTCGCAGGCCAGCGAGACCACGCCGTCGGCAACCTCCACGTCCCAGCGCCGCCTGCCGGCCGCAGCGAGGTGCGCGGCCACGCCGCGGGCGATGGCCTCGTCGTCGCGGGCGATGGTGCGCAGCACGTCGACCCGGCTGACGATGCCGACCAGGCGGTCGCCGTCCACGACGGGGATGGCGCGCAGGTGCCGCTCCACCATCAACTTTCCGAGATGCGCGGCGTGGGTGTCCGGGGTGGCGGTGACGACCGTCGTGGTCATCACACCGGCGACCTCCGGCGCGGGCTCGGGCGGCGGCGACGGTGGACGGTCGTGGATGAGCTCGCGCGGGTCGGGCAGGATCCGGTCGCGCAGCAGGTCGGCCTCGGAGACCACGCCGAGGAGCCGGTCCTCGGCGTCGACGACCGGGAGCACGGCGAACCCGTGGGTGACGAGCAGGCGTGCGGCCTCCTTCGCCGCGGCGTCCGGTCGCACCGTCACCACGGGGCTCGTCATCAGATCGCGTGCCCTCACGCCGCACCCTCCGTGACGGTGGAGGGCGTCGCGACCAGCTTGCGCCCGGTGAGCCGCTGCAGGGGCACGGCGACGGTGTGGCCGGTGCGGCCCGGCGCCCACGGCTCCGGCAGCCGGGCGGCCAGCTCGGCCAGCCGCTCGGGGACGACCACCTCGTAGGCCTCGCCGACCCCGAGCACGGTCCAGCCGGTGCGTGTCGCCGGGTCGATCTGGTCGACCTGGAAGGCGACGACGGCGCCGCGGGTGGCCGCGGCGAGCTTGCTCCCGCCCGCGGTGCGGAAGATGATCTCCTCGCCGTCGAGGAGGTAGGTCACCGGTTGGGCCGCCGGCATGGCGGCATCGGTGAAAACGACGCGGCCGATCTCGCTCGTGGCGAGCAGGCGGAGGCACTCGGCCTCGTCGAGCTCCACCAGTTCGACGATCGCCGCTCGGTTCGCGGCTGTCACTGTGGCTCTCCTTCGTGGCGTTCGACAATCGACGATCCCCTCTGCCGCGGGCCGTTGACAGGGTCGAAGGTCCCCGCTGGTCGGGCCGGCCGTTCTCCGAGCGCGCGATCGATCCCGCCGCGAGCGGGGCGACGTCGCGGGCCGCCCGGTCGGCGCTCCACGCGACGAGGTCCCCGCCCGGCGGCAGCACCGCCGCCCGGTGTGGTCGAGGGGATCGAACGTGGGGTCGCGCACCCGGGCCGGCGGTCCCCCGGGGTGGGGCCGCTCGATGCTCCGGCGCCCGCCGGACCCCCGGTCCTGCTCGGCGCGGACCCGCGGCACGTCGAGGCGTGGCGAGCTCGCCGATCAGTGCGGATCTGCGACGGGGTGGTGCGGTCCTTCCCCCACGGGTTCGCGAGCTCGGCGGGCCGCAACCGGGGCACCGCGGCGTCGCCCGACACGGCCCGCTCCCCTCGACGCCACCGAGCGTGCTCTGCGGCAGCGGGGGCGGCCGCCGCCGGAGGTCCCGCCCCGCGCGGCCGACCGGCCCTGCCCGCCGCGGCGCCGGCCGGCGACGCTGGGGGCGTGGACGAGCGGAAGCGGGGCCCGGTCCGGCGGAGCTGGGTGGTGGCGTGGTTCGGGATGCTCGCGCTGGCCCTGGTGAACGGCACGCTGCGGGCCGTGGTCACCCAGCCCCTGCTGGGCGAGACCGCGGCCCGGGCACTGGCCACGGTGTTCCTGCTCGCGGCCCTGACCGGCTACGTGTGGTGGCTGCACCGGCGGCGGCCGATCCCGACCGCGCGGCAGGCGTGGGCGATCGGCCTCGCCTGGGTGGCGATGACGCTGGCCTTCGAGTTCGGGTGGGGCCGGGCCGTCGAGGGCCTGTCGTGGCCGGCGATGCTCGCCGACTACGACGTCACCGCGGGCCGGATCTGGGTGCTCGTCCCGGTCTGGACCGCGCTGGCCCCGGTGGTGGTCCGCCGCGCCCAGGCCGCGCACCGCCCGGGTGGCGCGAGCAGGGGTGGCGCGACCGGGGGTGGCGCCGTCACCCGCGGTGCTTGGCCACGGTGAGCAGCACCGCGGAGTCGGCGAGCGCCTCGAGGCTGTGCGGCGCGGGCGGGACGACCAGCAGGTCGCCCTGCCTGCCCTCCCAGGCGTCGTCGCCGCTCACGAGGCGGACCCGGCCGGCGAGGACGTGCACGGTGGCCTCACCGGGGTTGTTGTGCTCGGCCAGCTCCCTGCCGGCCAGCAGCGCGATCACGGTCTGGCGCATCACGTGCTCGTGCCCACCCACGGCGGTGTGCGCCGCCCGCCCGGCGCTGCTGCGGCGGGCGGCCTCGAGCTGCTCACGGGCGAGCGCGTCCAGCGACAGCTTCCGCACGGTGCTCAACTCCTCGGCTCAACTCCTCGCTCACTCCCGTTCCCACCCGCGACGCGGTGGCCGCAGCGCCGGTCCGCCGGCGCGGGAGCGGTAGACGATGTAGGGGCGGAACAGGTAGGGGATCGGCGCGGTGAACGCGTGGACCAGCCGGGTGAACGGCCAGATCGCGAACAGCAGCATGCCGATGAGCGTGTGGATCTGGAACGCGAGACCGGAGTCGGCCATCGCCGCGATGTCGGGTTGCAGCACGAACAGCGACCGGAACCAGGGCGCGACCGTCAGCCGGTAGTTGTGCTCCTCGCCGCCCGCGGCGCCCAGCAGGGTGGTCGCGAGCCCTGCGACGATCGCGGCGACCAGCACGACGTACATGGCCTTGTCGTTCTTCGTGGTGGCCATGAAGACCGGTCCGGTGGTGCGGCGGCGGTAGACGAGGATGCCGACGCCGACCAGGGTGCAGAAGCCGGCGATCGCGCCGAGGACCAGCGCCTGTGCGTGGTAGGCCTCCTCCGGCAACCCCACCGCGTCGGTCCAGCTCTTGGGGATCACCAGGCCGATGACGTGGCCGATGATCACCACGAGGAGGCCGAAGTGGAACAGCGGGCTGCCGATGCGCAGCAGCCGCGATTCGTACAGCTCCGAGGAGCGGGTGGTCCAGCCGAACTTGTCGTAGCGGTACCGCCAGACCGTGCCGAGGACCAGGATCGCGATCATCACGTACGGCAGCACGCCCCACAGCAGGACGTCGAGGGTGCTCATCGGGGTCCTCCCGGCGGGAAGGGGGCGAGCTCGAGCCCGACCTGCTCCTGCGGCGGGCCGGTGCGGGCGAGCGCCCGGGCGCCCGCGACGTCGGCGGGGGAGGGGCCGGGCAGCAGCGCGCACACCGCCTCGACGGGCGCGGCGTACGCGGTGCGGGCGTCGAGGAGCGCGAGCCGCAGCAGCTCCAACCCCGCCCGGTGCTCCTGCAGGACGGCGAGCCCGTCGGCCAGGTCGGCGGTCGCGCCGTACTCCAGCACGGCGGGCAGGAAGTCGGGCAGCTCGGCGCTGTCCCACTCCAGCCCCGCGGCGCGGTAGCGCTGCTTGAGCCCGGCGAGCGCGCCGCCCCGGCGGCGGGTCTCGCCGTCGGTCCACCACGTGAGGTAGAGGCAGCAGCGGCGGCGCCGGTCGAACACCTCGACGTAGTGCTCGGCGAGCCGGCCCGGCGGGGTGGCGAGCGCGTGGTCGAGGAACGCGGTCAGCCGCTCGCGCGGCCGCCCGGCGGGCAGCGTCGCCACCGCGCTGCGAGCCAGCGGGAACGTCGCCCGGACCGCGTCGTCGGGGTACTGCAGGCACAGCGACGCCGCCTGCAGCACGACCGCGGGCCCGGCCGCCCGCGCCGTCACCGCGGCTCCTCCGGGGTGGCGTCGGGCCGGCTGCGGCCGGTGATGTCGCCGGGCTCCGGTGGCGCCTCCCGCGGCGGCGGGAAGAGCCCGGGCGGGCGGCCCTTGCCGTCCCAGTTGAGCAGGTTGATCCGGGCCCCCGGGGCCCCGGGGTCGGCGACGGCGTCGCTGGTCTGCCGGTCCCGCAGGGCGTGGAAGGTCTCCACCGACACCGGCACCGGGCGTCCGGACGCCTCTCCGAACGGGCCGCTGCCGGCGAGCATCCCCGGCCCGCCGTCGACGTCGAGGCTGCAGCCGACCTCCTCCAGGTGGTGGGCGTCGGCCTCGTAGGCGGTGGGGATGACGTAGCGCTCGGCGTACTTCGCGATCGCGAGCAGCCGGTACATCTCGAGGATCTCGCCCCCGGTCATGCCGACCGACGCCGCGATCGACTCCTGCCGCGGGCGGCCGAGCGTCACGTCCCGCATGTACGACCGCATGGCGGCGAGCTTCTGCAGCACGGCGCGGACCGGGGCGACGTCGCCCGCGGTGAACAGCTCCGCGAGGTACTCGACGGGGATGCGCAGCGCGTCGATCGCGCCGAAGAGGTTGCCCACGTCCTCCCCGTCGTGCCCGGTCTCGACGAGCCGGTCGACCACGGGGGACAGCGGCGGGATGTACCAGACCATCGGCATGGTCCGGAACTCCGGGTGCAGCGGCAGCGCCACCCGGTAGTCCTTGGCCAGCCGGTACACCGGCGAGCGCTGCGCGGCGTCGATCCAGTCCTCGGCGATCCCGTCGCGGCGGGCGGCGGCGACCACCGTCGGGTCGTTCGGGTCGAGCAGCAGGTCGAGCTGCGCTTCGTACAGGTCGTGCTCGTCCTCGACGGACGCGGCGGCGGTGACGGCGTCGGCGTCGTAGAGGACGAGGCCGATGTAGCGCAGGCGCCCCACGCAGGTCTCACTGCACACCGTCGGCAGCCCGACTTCCACCCGCGGGTAGCAGAAGGTGCACTTCTCGGCCTTGCCGGTGCGGTGGTTGAAGTAGACCTTCTTGTACGGGCAGCCCGTCACGCACATGCGCCAGCCGCGGCAGCGGTCCTGGTCGACCAGCACGATGCCGTCCTCGGCGCGCTTGTACATCGCCCCCGACGGGCACGACGCCACGCACGACGGGTTCAGGCAGTGCTCGCAGATGCGCGGGAGGAAGAACATGAACGCCCGCTCGTAGTCGAACCGGACCTTGTCCTCCGACTCGCGCCGGATGCGCTCCACGATCGGGTCGCGCGGGCCGTGCTCGGGGGCGCCGCCGAGGTCGTCGTCCCAGTTGGCGCTCCACTCGACCGACATCGGTTCGCCGGAGATCAGCGACTTGGGTTGGGCGACCGGGAAGTCGTCGCCCAGCGGGGCGTCGGTGAGGTTGTCGTAGTCGTAGGTCCACGGCTCGTAGTAGTCGCGGATGTTCGGCAGGACGGGGTTGGCGAAGATCGACAGCAGCTTGCGGACCCGGCCGCCCGCCCGGAGCTCGAGCCGCCCGCGCCTGTTGCGGACCCACCCGCCCTTCCAGCGCTCCTGGTCGGCGAAGCGGCGCGGGTAGCCCTGGCCGGGCCGGGTCTCGACGTTGTTGAACCAGACGTACTCGACGCCGCTGCGGTTGGTCCACGCCTGCTTGCAGGTCACCGAGCAGGTGTGGCAGCCGATGCACTTGTCGAGGTTCATGACCATGCCCAGCTGGGCCATCACCTTCATCAGAACCGCACCTCCTGCGCGCGGCGCCGGATCACGGTGACCTCGTCGCGCTGGTTGCCGGTGGGGCCGAGGTAGTTGAAGGCGAACGACAGCTGCGCGTAGCCGCCGACGAGGTGCGTGGGCTTGACGAGGATCCGGGTCAGCGAGTTGTGGATGCCGCCGCGGCGCCCGGTGACCTCCGACCGCGGCACGTTCACCACCCGCTCCTGGGCGTGGTAGACGAACACGGCGCCCGGCGGCAGGCGGTGGGTGACGATCGCGCGGGCGACGAGAACGCCGTTGCGGTTGACGCCTTCGACCCAGTCGTTGTCGCGTACGCCGATCGCGGCGGCGTCGGCCTCGCTCATCCACACGACGGGGCCGCCGCGCGACAGCGACAGCATGAACAGGTTGTCCTGGTACTCGGAGTGGATCGACCACTTCGAGTGCGGCGTGAGGTAGCGGACGGTCACCGACCGGCCGTCCTCGCCGAGCTCCCCGGGGCGGGGCCCGCCGAAGAGGCGCTGCATGTCCAGCGGGGCCCGGTAGACGGGCAGGGCCTCGCCGAACTCGTGCATCCAGTCGTGGTCGAGCAGGAAGTGCATGCGCCCGGTGAGGGTGTGCCACGGTTTGCCGCGCTCGACGTTCACGGTGAACGGCGCGTAGCGCCGCCCGCCGGTCTCGCTGCCCGACCACTCCGGGCTGGTGATCACCGGCACCGGGCGGGCCTGGGTGTCGGCGAACGTGATGCGCCGTTCCTCGCTGCCCTCGGCGAGGTCGGCGAGGCGGGTGCCGGTGCGCCGCTCCAGCTCCCGGAACCCCTGCACGGCCAGCCGGCCGTTGGTCGTCGCCGACAGCGCGAGGATCGCCTCGGCCATCTTCGCGTCGGTGTCGATCGCGGGGCGGCCGTCGCCCGCGCCGCCGAGCAGCACCCCGTTGGTCGCCGCGAGGTGGGCGACCTCCTCGTCGGGGTGGTAGGTGACCGCCTTGGTCGTCATGCCGAGCCGGTCGACGAGCGGCCCGATGCTCGCCATCTTGTCGGCGATCGCGGTGTAGTCCCGCTCGACCACCACCAGGTTCGGCATGGTCCGCCCCGGCACCGGCTCCACCTCACCGGTCCGCCAGTCGCGCACCCGGCCGCCGGGCTGCGCGGTCTCGCCGGGCGTGTCGTGCTGCAGCGGGACGGCGACGACGTCGCGGCGCACGCCCAGGTGCGTGCGGGCGAGCTCGGAGAAGCGGCGGGCGATCGCGTGGAAGGCGTCGAAGTCGGTGCGCGTCTCGAACGGCGGGTCGATGGCCGGGGTGAACGCGTGTACGAACGGGTGCATGTCGGTGGTGTTGAGGTCGTGCTTCTCGTACCAGGTGGCGGCCGGGAGCACGACGTCGGCGAGCAGCGTGGAGCTGGTCATCCGGAAGTCCAGCGCCAGCAGCAGGTCGAGCTTGCCCTCGGGCGGATCGCCGTCGCGCCAGGTCACGTCGCGGGGCCTGCGGTCGGCGGGCGTCTGGTCGGCGAGCAGGTTGTTGTGGGTGCCGAGCAGGTGCTTGAGGAAGTACTCGTCGCCCTTCGCCGACGACCCGAGCAGGTTCGCCCGCCACAGCGTGAGGCAGCGCGGCCAGTTCTGCGGCGCGTCGGGGTCCTCGATCGCGAACTTCAAGCGCCCCGCGCGGAGCTGGTCGACGACGTGGGCCGCGACGTCGCCGTCGCCCGCCTCGTCGGCCAGATCGAGGGGGTTGCGGTCGAACTGCGGGTAGGACGGCATCCACCCGAGGCGGGCCGACAGCGCGATCGTGTCGATGGTGTGCATGCCGGCGAGCAGGCCGCGCGCCAGCGGTGAGGTGAGGGCATCGGCGCGGTAGCCGTCGTAGCGCCACTGGTCGGTGTGGGTGTACCAGTAGGCCGTGCCGATCATCTGGCGCGGTGGGCGGGACCAGTCGGTGGCCATCGCCATGGTCGCCCAGCCGGTGATCGGCCGGCACTTCTCCTGCCCGACGTAGTGCGCCCAGCCGCCGCCGTTGCGGCCCATCGACCCGGTGAGCAACAGCAGTGCGAGCACCGCGCGGTAGGTGGCGTCGCCGTGGAACCACTGGCAGATCCCCGCCCCCATGATGATCATGGTGCGGCCGCCGGACTCCTCGGCGTTGCGCGCCATCTCGCGGGCGACCCGCGTGACCTGCTCGGCCGGCACGGAGGTGATCGGCTCCTGCCAGGCGGGCGTGTAGGGGGCGTCCGCGTCGTCGTAGCCGGTCGGCCAGTCCCCGGGCAGGCCCGGGCGGGCGACGCCGTACTGGGCGAGCAGCAGGTCGAACACGGTGGTGCACAGCCGCCCGCCCACGCGGCGCACGGGCACGCCGCGGCGCAGCACCCCGCCGGCGCCGTCGAGGGCGTCGAACCGGGGCAGCAGGACCTCGGCGGCCTCCCCGCCGAGCAGCGTGAGCTGCGGGGCGACCTCGCCGAGGTCGAGGTTCCACCGGCCGCGCCCCGACTCGGTGTAGCGGAAGCCCAGCGAACCGTTCGGCACCACGGGCTCCCCGGTGCGGCCGTCGACCAGCACCGTCTTCCACGCCGCGCCCTCCCCGGTGTCGCCGAGGTCGGCCGCGGTGAGGAACCGCCCGGGCACGTGCGCCCCGTCGCGCTCGTCGAGCGTCACGAGGAACGGCAGGTCGGTGTGGCGCTGCACGTAGTCGACGAAGAACGGCACGCGCCGGTCGACGAAGAACTCGGTGAGGATCACGTGGCCCATGGCCATCGCCATCGCGCCGTCGGTGCCGGGCTGGGCGGGCAGCCACGTGTCGGCGAACTTCGTGTTGTCGGCGTAGTCGGGCGAGACCACGACGACCTTCTGGCCTTTGTAGCGGGCCTCGGCCATCCAGTGCGCGTCGGGCGTGCGGGTGATGGGGACGTTCGACCCCCACATGACGAGGTAGGAGGCGTTCCACCAGTCACCGGACTCGGGCACGTCGGTCTGGTCGCCGAACACCTGCGGCGAGGCCACCGGGAGATCGGCGTACCAGTCGTAGAAGGACGTCATGCAACCGCCGACGAGCTCGATGAACCGCGACCCGACCGCGTGGCTGACCATCGACATCGCCGGGATCGGCGAGAAACCCGCGATCCGGTCCGGGCCGTAGGCCTTGATCGTGTGCACGTGCGCGGCCGCGACCATCTCCACGGCCTCGTCCCACGAGACCCGCACGTGGCCGCCCTTGCCGCGGGCGCGCTGGTAGCGGCGGCGTTTGTCCGGGTCGGTGGTGACCTCCGCCCACGCCAGCACGGGGTCGCCGAGGCGCGCCTTCGCCTCGCGGTACATCTCGACCAGCACGCCGCGGGCATACGGGTAGCGGACCCGCGTGGGGGAGTAGGTGTACCAGGAGAACGCGGCGCCGCGCGGGCAGCCGCGCGGCTCGTACTCGGGGGAGTCGGGGCCCACCGACGGGTAGTCGGTCTGCTGGCTCTCCCAGGTGATGATCCCGTCCTTGACGTAGACCTTCCACGAGCACGAGCCCGTGCAGTTCACCCCGTGCGTGGAGCGCACGACCTTGTCGTGGCTCCAGCGATCCCGGTAGAAGACGTCGCCGGAGCGGCCGCCCTCCCGGTACTCCGCGCGCAGGTCGGGCGACGTCTCGCGGCGGGTGAAGAAGCGGCCGGTCCGCAGCAGCGCGTCCGCCACGGGGCCGTCGGTGCCCGGCCCGTCCGCCGGGCCCCCGGTCGTCCCCGCCACGTGTCGCCCGCCCATGCGTGAAGCTCCCCCCGTGGTCCGCCCCGTACCGGCGTTCCCGCAGCCGGCCGCGGCCATGCCTGTCGATCGCTGGGCGTCCCATGATGCTGCCGCGGGGCGCGGCGGATCACCGGCGAAAGTCCCGGGTACTCGGTCGCAACGGCCCTGTCCGGCCGGCGGGCGAGCTGGCGGAATCGGGCCTGGCCACCCCATCCGGAGGCGATCATGGTCGAGGATCCGTCCGCCCGCCGAGCGCTCGTGCTCGCCACCGTCGGGTTCGCGGTGACGTTCTGGGCGTGGGCGCTGCTGTCGCCGCTGGGGGCGTCGCTGCGCGACGAGCTGGGGCTCACCTCGTTCGAGCAGTCCCTGGTGGTGGCGGTCCCGGTGATCGTCGGGTCGGTGGGCCGGATCCCGGTGGGCACCCTCACCGACCGGCTCGGGGCGCGCCGGATGTTCCCGACCGTCGCCCTGCTGACCGTGGCGCCGGTCCTCTACCTCGGCCACTTCGCCGACTCGCTGGCCGACTACCTCGTCGGCGGGTTCTTCCTCGGGCTCGGCGGCACCACGTTCGCCATCGGCGTGCCGTTCGTGAACTCCTGGTACCCGCCCGAGCGGCGCGGCCTCGCCCTCGGGATCTTCGGCGCGGGGATGGGCGGCACCGCCATCTCGGCGTTCTCCACCGTGCAGCTGGCCGCCGCGTTCGGACCGAGCTTCCCGTTCGACCTGGTCGCGGTCGTGCTCGTGTTCTTCGCGGCGGTCGGCTTCCTGCTGCTGCGCGACCGCCCGGGCCGGACGGTCGCCTCGGGCTCGGTGCTCGCCCGGCTCGTCGCCACGCTGCGGATGCCGGTGGCGCTGCAGCTGTCGTTCCTCTACGCGGTGGCGTTCGGCGGGTTCGTGGCGTTCTCGGTCTACCTGCCGTCGTACCTCACGACGGCGTTCGGGCTGGAGGGCGGCGACGCGGCGCTGCGGACCGCGGGGTTCGTCGTGCTCGCGGTCGCGATGCGACCGGTGGGCGGGTGGATGTGCGACCGGCACGACCCGGTGCGGGTGCTCACCGGCGCCTACGCCGTGGTGACCGCCCTCGCCGTGCTGGCCGCGCTGGAGCTGCCGCTCGTCCCGATCGGGACCGTCGCCTTCCTCGGCCTCGCCGCCGCGCTCGGCGTCGGCACCGGAGCGGTGTTCGCGCTGCTCGCGCGGCTCGTCGAGCCGGAGCGGGTCGGAGCGGTGACCGGGCTCGTCGGCGCGGCGGGCGGGCTCGGCGGCTTCTTCCCGCCGCTCGTGATGGGCCTGACCCACGGGATCTTCGACGACTACTCGCTCGGGTACGTGCTGCTCGCGCTCACCGCGGCCGCCGCGGGCGCGCTCACCGCGACCACCGTGCGCAGGCGCGTGCGCGCGCACGCCTCGCGTTGATCTGGGCCGCGCGCCGACCCGGGGCCATCGGCCCTGTGCCGGGGCCGGCCCGCGGGCCACGCTGGAGGTGGGGGAACCCACGGGAGCGAGGAGACGGCATGAAGGCGCGTGACGTGATGAGCAGCCCGGTGGTCTTCCTGCGGCCGCAGGTGCCGACCGACGTCGCCGCCGCGCTGCTCCTCTCGCACGGCTACAGCGCCGCCCCGGTCGTCGACGACGACGGGCGGGTCGTGGGCATCACCACCGAGGCCGACCTGCTGCGCGGCCGGTTCCACCCCGACCGCTGGGAGATCGACACCGGGCCGGAACCGCCGGTGGGCGAGGTGATGACCCGCGACCCGATCTGCCTCGGGCCCGACGCCGACCTCGCCGAGGTGGTCTCGGCGATGCTCGACGCGGGGATCAGGTCCGTGCCGATCGTCGAGAACGGGCGCCCGGTGGGCATCGTGTCGCGCCGCGACGTCCTGCGCGTCGTGGCCAGGGGGCGCGCCGCCGCGGGTTAGCTGTACTGACCCGGGAGGTTGTTGACAGTTAGGCGGCGAGTCGGGTGGCTGGGGGTCGGCCACCGAGAGCGGAGTGGGCGCGTCGAGTGTTGTAGCGATCGACCCAGGTGTCGAGGGCGGTGAGTCGTTCGTGGTTGGACAG
>NZ_DATGOP010000113.1:0-85765 GCF_035305885.1 Pseudonocardia sp. | reverse complement strand
CTAGTCCGGCCGGACCAGGGTGTTGCGGAAACCTTGTCCACTCGGACAAGCCTGTGGGGACCGCCACGCTTTACGGTCCTGCGCATGCTTCGCAGCACCCTGCTGGCCGCGGCCCGGTCGGGCACCGTGCGCGCCCTCGTGGAGGCGGGCCCGTTCGACCCCCTGGTGGACCGCTTCGTCGCCGGCACGACGGTCGACGCGGCGATCGAGGCGGCGCGCCGGATCGCGGCCGACCGGTACGTCACGGTCGATCACCTCGGTGAGGACACCACCGAGCGCGCGCAGGTCGACGCGCACGTCCACGCCTACCGCACCCTCCTGGAGCGCCTGGGGAGGGAGGGGCTCGCCGACCGGGTGGAGGTGTCGGTGAAGCTCTCGGCGTTCGGGCAGCGGCTGCCCCGCGACGGCGACAAGATCGCGCTGGAGGCGGCGCGGCAGGTGTGCGAGGCGGCGGCCGCGGTGGGCACCACCGTCACCGTCGACATGGAGGACCACACCACCACCGACGTGACGCTCGCCACCGTGCGCGACCTGCGGGTGGACTTCCCCTGGGTGGGGGCGGTGCTGCAGTCCCAGCTGCGGCGCACCGAGGCGGACTGCCGGGACCTCGCGGGGCCCGGCTCCCGGGTGCGGCTCTGCAAGGGCGCCTACGACGAGCCGGAGTCTGTGGCCTACCGCAGCGCCGCCGAGGTCGACAGGTCCTACGTCCGCTGCCTCAAGGTCCTCATGGCCGGGGAGGGCGTGCCGATGGTGGCGACGCACGATCCGCGGCTGATCGCGATCGCCCGCCACCTCGCCGACCGCAACGGGCGCTCGGTCGACGACTGGGAGCTGCAGATGCTCTACGGCGTGCGCCCCCAGGCCCAGACGGATCTCGCGGCGCGCGGGCTGCGGGTTCGCGTCTACCTGCCCTACGGCACCGAGTGGTTCGGCTATTTCATGCGGCGCCTCGCCGAGCGCCCGGCGAACATGGCCTTCTTCCTGCGCTCGCTCGCGACTCGCGGCTGAATCGTAACGCCGTAGATCTTTACGGGCACCCGGCCGGCGTGCCGAGAATGTCAAGCCCGACGGGGAGGAAAAGGGATGTCCGATCAGGCCTACGAGATCGCCGCGCTGGTCGTGTACTTCGCCGCGATGATCGGTATCGGCTATTACGCCTACCGGCAGACCGGCAACCACGAGGACTACATGCTCGGGGGGCGCAAGCTCCCACCGTGGACGGCCGCGTTGAGCGCGGGCGCATCGGACATGTCGGGCTGGCTGATGATGGGCCTCCCCGGCGCCATCTACGCCGCGGGGCTCGTCGAGGCCTGGATCGCCATCGGCCTCACCATCGGCGCCTACCTCAACTGGTTGTTCGTGGCGCCGAGGCTGCGCTCCTACACCGAGGTCGCGAAGAACTCGATCACGATCCCGAGCTTCCTCGAGAACCGCCTGCACGACACGTCGCGGGCGCTGCGGGTCGCGTCGGGCGCGATCATCCTCGTGTTCTTCACCTTCTACGTCTCGTCGATGCTGGTTGCGGGCGGCCAGTTCTTCGTGATCGCGTTCGACGGCCCCTACCTGGGGGGCGTGCTGCTCGTCGCGATCGTGACCCTGGCCTACACCCTGTTCGGCGGCTTCCTCGGCGCCTCCCTGACCGACGTGGTGCAGGGGCTCATGATGATGTTCGCCCTGCTGGTCGTGCCGGTCATCGCGATCTCCGCGGTCGGCGGGCTCGACGAGACGACCGCGGCGATCCGCGAGGTCGACCCCAACCACCTGTCCCTGCTGGGTGACGCGACGCTGTCGGCGACCACGGTGGTCGGCATCATCTCCGCGGCGGCGTGGGGGCTGGGCTACTTCGGTCAGCCGCACATCATCGTGCGCTTCATGGCCATGCGGGACGCGGCGGCGGCCGGCCCGGCGCGCCGGATCGGGATCGGCTGGATGGTCCTGTCGCTGATCGGGGCGGTCGCGTGCGGGATCATCGGCGTCGCGTTCTTCACGCGCACGGCCGCCACGCTCGACGACCCCGAGCTCGTGGTGCTGGCGATGGCGCAGGACCTGCTGCACCCGGTGCTCGTCGGCTTCGTGTTCGCCGCGGTGCTCGCGGCGATCATGAGCACGGTGTCGAGCCAGCTGATCGTCAGCTCCTCGGCCTTCGTGGAGGACCTGTACAAGGTCTTCGGGCGCGACACCTCGGAGCGCGCGCTGCTGACGCTCGGCCGGGTGTGCGTGCTGGCCGTCGCCGTGATCGCCGGCCTGCTGGCCCTCAACCCGAACAACACGATCCTCGACCTGGTCGCGTTCGCCTGGGCCGGCTTCGGCGCCTCGTTCGGCCCCGCCATCATCCTGTCGCTGTTCTGGCGCAAGCTCACGAACTGGGGTGCGCTCGCCGGAATGGTCGCCGGCGCCGTCGTGGTCTTCGCCTGGGACGCCTACGGGGAGGCCATTTCCGGGGTCGACCTGTACGAGATCGTGCCCGGGTTCATCGCGAACCTCGTGGTCGCGGCCGTCGTCAGCCGGATGACCTACGTGCCGAATGCGGAGATGGAGCGCGAGTTCGACACGGCGGTCGAGGTCGCGGGCCGCAAGAAGGTGGCCGCCGCGTAGCCGTCACCCGGCGGAACGCAGTTCGAAGACCGCAACCCGATCGGCGATCCCGGCGAACTCGTCGGGATCGCCGCTTTTCACCAGGCCGAGCCGCACGAAGAACGGGACGCCGTGCGGCACCTCGGTCGGGAAGGCGCGCACCACGGTGCGGCGCAGCTCGGGGTCGGTGACCTCGGTCAGCGTGACCTCCTCGCGCCTGCGTCCCCGGGCGAGCTCGCCCCGGCCCGCCGCCCGCGCGTTGCGGGCCCAGTCCGACTGCGGCAGCGCGGCGACCACGTAGCGGCGGCCGTCGACGGTCAGCGGGGAGACGGGGGTGGGGCGCGGGGCGCCGGAGACGCGGCCCGGCACGGTCAGCACGTGGATCGTGCCGAGCCTCAGCCCGGCCCGCTGCACCAGCCTGACCAGGCGGTTCGCCGCGGGGAGCCAGCTCGGCAGGGCGGTCGTGGCCATGTGAATCCTTTCGATCGTCGAAGTAATTCGCGACCGAGGCTAGACTCTTTCGAGTGTCGAAGCAATCGGCGGTGGAGCGGGCAGCGCGCGCCGCGGCGGAGTTCGGCGCGGCGGCCGACGCGGTGGACGAGGCGGCGGCGCTCGCGTTCGGCGTCAACCGCACCGACCTGCGCATCCTCGCCGCCGTCGCGGGCGGTCCGCGGACGGCGGGGCAGGTCGCCGCGGCCGTGCAGCTGAGCCCCGCGGCCGCCACGACCGCGATCCAGCGGCTCGTCGCGCGCGGCCACCTCACCCGCGAGACGGACCCCGAGGACCGCAGGCGCGCGGTCGTCGCGTTGACCGCCTCCGCGCGCGAGCTCGTCGACCGGATCTACGGGCCGCTCGGGGAGGCCGGGACCGCGCTGCTGCGGCGCTGGAGCGCGGCCGAGCTCGAGCTGATCGCCGACTTCCTGGAGCGCGGCCGGGCGATGCAGCTCGCGCAGGCGGAGCGGATCAGGGGGATGGCGGCACCGGGATAGCCCGGCGCGCCGCCCTCGAGGCTCGACCTCGGGCCCGCCGCGCGTCATCCTTTTACGGTGCTGAGCACGCGGTTCACCGAGCTCGTCGGCTGCGACGTCCCGATCCAGCAGGCACCGATGGGGCTGATCTCCCCGTCCGGGCTCGCGCTCGCGGTGGCGCGGGCGGGCGGCGTCGGGACGGTCAGCGCGCCGCTCGGGGTGCAGCCGCAGGAGCTGGCTGCGCAGTTGGACTCCTGGATGGACGCAGGCGCGGGCGCGCTCGCCGTCAACTTCATCACCGAGCAGATCGACCCGGAGGCGGTCGCGGTGGCCGGTGCGCGGGCGCGGATGGTCGACTTCTTCTGGAGCGCCCCGCACGCCAAGCTCGTCGACGCGGCGCACGAGGGCGGTGCGCTGGTGAACTGGCAGGTCGGGTCGCTGCCGGACGCCGTGCTCGCCGCCGAGGCCGGGGCGGACGTCGTGACCGTCCAGGGCCGGGAGGCCGGTGGGCACGTGCGCGGCGACACCCCGCTCCTGCCGCTGCTCACCGCCGTGCTGCGGGCGGTGGACGTGCCGGTGCTGGCAGCGGGCGGCATCGCCGAGCCGCGGGCGCTGGCCGCGGTGCTCGCGGCGGGCGCAGCGGGCGCCCGGATCGGCACCCGGTTCATCGCGACGTCGGAGTCGGGCGCCCACCCGGAGTACGTCCTGGCGCTGCTCGCCGCCGGCCCGGAGGGCACGGAGATCACCGACGGCTTCGCGGACTGCCCGATGTGCGCCACGCTCCCGCGGGCGCGGGTGCTGCGCTCGGCGATCGCGGCCGTGGCCGCCGTCGAGGGCGACGTGGTGGGCACCCTGCCGAGTGGCGACGGCGAGCAGCCGATCCCGCCGCGGGCCGGGTTGCCCCCGCACAAGCAGGTGAACGGCCGGATCGACGCGATGGCGCTCTACGCGGGCAGCGGCGTCGAGCACGTCACGGCCGTGCGGCCCGCCGCCGAGGTCGTGCGGGAGCTCGCCGAGGGGGCGGAGGCCCTGCTCCGGGCCTGGTGAGCGGGCGTCCCGGGGGCGCGCGCCGCGGTCGTCGCGGGTAGCGGTCGATCGCTGCCGCCGCGGGCGCCGGACAATCTCCCCATGAGTGCGACTAGCTCCGAGGGCGGGTCGGACGCGCCTGCCCGCCGCCCGGCTCGCCGGCAGGCCGAGATCGCGGCCTACGTCGTCGAGCACGGCACGGCCACCGCCCACGAGCTCGTCGAGGCGTTCGGGGTCAGCCTCATGACCGTGCACCGCGACCTCGACGCGCTCGAGCGCCAGGGCGTCGTGCGCAAGTACCGCGGCGGCGTCACCGCGCAGCCGACCAGCGTCTTCGAGAGCAACGTCGCCTACCGCCTCAACACCGCGCAGGCCCAGAAGCAGGCGCTGGCGCGGCGGGCGAGGGACATGGTCGAGCCCGGCATGTCGGTGATGCTGGACGACTCCACCAGCGCGCTCGCGGTCGTGCGCCTGCTGGAGGGCGTCGCGCCGCTCACGGTCGCGACCAACTTCCTGCCCGCGATCTCGCTGCTCACCGCGATGCCCGACGTGCGGCTGATCGTGCTCGGCGGCATCTACTCGCCCACCCACGACTCCTTCGGCGGCGTGCCGTGCGCCGAGGCCGTGGAGGCACTGCAGACCGACCTGCTGTTCTGCAGCGTCTCCGCGGTGTCGGCGACCCACGCCTACCACCAGGAGCAGGAGATCGTGCTGGTCAAGCGGGCGATGCTGCGCGCGGCGCGCACCCGGGTGCTCATGATCGACAACGCCAAGCTGAGGCGCACCGCGCTGCACCGGCTGGCCCCGCTCACCGACTTCGACCTCGTCCTCGTCGACGACCAGGCACCCGCCGACCAGGTGGCCGCCCTGCGCGACAAGGGAGCGCGGGTGGAGGTCGTCGAGGTGTGAGCGCTCCGTGCACGACCGGATGCAACCCGATCGGGGGCATGATCGGGGGAGATCGGGCGAGAGGGGGCGCGCAGGATGGAGCGCGAGAACGAGGACCCGGCGATCCGAGCGCTGGTGGAGCTGAAGGCGGGGCTGGAACGCACGATCACCGCGCTGGGCGAGGCGTCCGCCCGCGCCGATGAGCTGATCGAGCGCCGCAGGGCGGGCGCGTCCTGGTACACGATCGTGACCACCGAGGAGCGGCCGCTCGTCATCGAGACGATCTCGCGGGTGCTCGACGACCTCGGGGAGCTGGGCAGCCGGTTCCGGCGCGAGGAGGCGCGGGCGCTGCAGCGCGAGAACGTCAGCATCACGCGGATCGGTGAGCTGTTCCACGTGAGCAGGCAGCGCGTGTCGACGCTCCTGCACGGCCCGCGCTCGCGCCCGGAGGTCTGAGGGCCGGTCGAACCGGTGCCCGAAACGGCGCCGGGCGGTCAACTCTGTGAACTAACACCGAACATCACACTCTGGGGCTGTTCTTCATCATCTTCGGCTGATAACTTCCTCGCCCGTGACGCCCACCACGACGAGGAGGCGGGCATGACCGCTGTCGGGCAGCCGGTCCGAACGCGCCCGGATGCGCCCGCGCAGCGGGGGCCGGGGGCGCGGAAGCGCCCGCTGCGGGAGTACGGGTTGTTCGCGCTGATGGTGGCGCCGACCTGATCGTGATCGCGGTCTTCGCGTACTGGCCGATCGCCTACAACGCCTACCTCAGCCTGACCGAATGGAACATGATCGCGGTCCGGCCGACGTTCGTCGGATTGGCCGACTACGCGCGCACGCTCACCGACCCCGCCTTCCACCAGACGCTGTGGACGACCGTGGTGTTCACCGGCCTCATCGTGGCCGGCAGCGTGGTGATCGGCCTCGCGCTCGCCGTGCTGCTGAACCTCCCGCTGGCCGGCCGCGGGTTCGTGCGCACGCTGTCGTTCGCGCCGCACGTGCCGTCCGGGGCCGCGGTGGCCACGCTGTGGTTGTTCATCTTCGACCCGGGCTACGGGATGGTGCGGGTGCTGCTCGACCCGCTCGGGATCACCGCGCCGAACCTGGTGAACGACTCCGACGGGGCGCTCGTGGCGCTGGTCCTCGTCTACCTCTGGAAGAACATCGGCTTCGCCGGGCTGATCTACCTCACCGGCATGCAGAGCCTGCCGCGTGAGCTCGACGAGGCGGCGCTGATCGACGGCGCGGGCGCGTGGACCCGGTTCCGACGGGTGACGCTGCCGCAGCTGCGGCCGATCACGTTCTTCCTCCTGATCACCACCGTGATCGGGACGTTCCAGGCCTTCGACGTCATCGCGGTGATGACCAACGGCGGCCCCGGCGACGCGACCACCACGCTCAGCTGGGCGATCTACGAAGAGGGCTTCGAGGCGTTCGACGCCGGGAGGGCGGCCACGATCTCGGTGATCATGTTCGTGATCCTGCTGGTCGTCACGGCCGTCCAGGTCCGCGTGATGGAGAGGCGGGTGCACCCGGCATGACGCCCGTGACGACGGCGGAGCGGGGCCGCCCGGCCCGCCCGCAGCGCACGCCGCGGCCCGTCCGCGCGGTGCAGTACGTGGTGCTCGTCGGGGTGGCCGCGCTGTTCCTCGGCCCCCTGTACTGACTCGTCACCACGTCGCTGAAGCCGGCCGACGAGATCTACCAGGCCCCGCCCGAGTTCTGGCCCGCCACGCTGACCTGGGAGAACTTCGAGCTTGCGGGGCAGGCCGCCCCGTTCGACCTGTTCTTCCTCAACTCGACGTTGGTCACCGTGGTCGGCACCGCGCTCAAGGTGATGAACGCCGTGCTCACCGCGTACGCGTTCGTGTACCTGCGGTTCCCGTTCAAGAACGTCCTGTTCCTGGGCGTGCTCGGCGCGATGATGGTGCCGGGCCACGTCGTGCTGCTGCCGAACTACCTCACGGTGGCGAGCCTCGGCTGGATCAACACCTACGCCGGGCTGATCATCCCCGGCATCGGCTCGGCGTTCGCGACGTTCCTGATGCGTCAGCACTTCCGCACGCTGCCGCGCGAGGTGACCGACGCGGCGTCCGTGGACGGCGCGGGCCACCTGCGGACGCTGTGGCAGGTGGTGCTGCCGATGTCGCGGCCGATGCTGATCACGGTGCTGGTCATCACGGCCGTCGAGGAGTGGAACCAGTTCGTCTGGCCGCTGATCGTCACGAACACCGTGCAGATGCGGACGCTGCCCGTCGGCCTGCTGCTGCTCAAGGACCAGGAGGGCCCGACGAACTGGGGCACGATCATGGCGGGCGCCGCGCTCGTGCTCGCCCCCATGCTGGTGATCTTCTTCGTGGCGCAGCGCTGGATCATCGGCGGCATCACGGCCGGGGCGGTGAAGGGATGAGGAGCCGCCGTTCGTTCCTCGCGTTGCTGGGTGTCGCCGGCGCCGCCGGCATCGCCGCGTGCGGGTTCCGCTCGCCGGACGCGGTGTACGCCCAGCCCCCGGGCGTCGTGCCCCCGCAGTACGGCGGGCGCGAGCGCGTGGTGTTCTGGCACTCCTACAGCGGCCGCAACGGCAAGGTGCTCGACGAGATCGTCGGGCGGTTCAACGACTCGCAGGACGACGTCTACGTCGAGGCCCAGTACCAGGGCTCCTACGACGACACCGCGCAGAAGGTGGCCGCCTCGCTGATCGCGAGCCAGGTGCCGGACATCGCGATCTTCTCCGACGTCACGTGGGAGCGGTTCTACCTCAACGACGCCCTGGAGCCGTTCGACGCGTACTTCCGGCCCGGCTTCGACCCGAGCGTGTACGAGCCGCGGCTGTTCGGCGAGGGTGTGCTGCAGGGGCGCAGCTGGTGGATCCCGTTCGCGCGCAGCACGCCGCTGCTCTACTTCAACCGGGACGCGTTCGCCGAGGCCGGGCTGCCGGACCGGGCGCCCGAGACGTGGAGCGAGCTGCGCGAGTGGGCGCCCGCGCTCGCCCGCGTCCAGTCGGCGGGCCGGTCGCTGCGCAGCCTCGCGTTCCTCAAGGTGGACGGGGACTGGCAGTTCCAGGGCAACGTCTGGCAGTTCGGCGGCGCTTACTCCAACGGGCTCGACATCACCATCGACGAGGACGGTGCGGTCGCGGCGGGGGAGTGGCAGCGGCAGCTGATCCAGGACGGCTTCGGATACATGGCGAGCAGCGTCACCACCGACTTCGCCAACGGGCTCGTGGCCATGGCCCAGGACAGCACGGGCGCGCTGCGGACCGTCATGGAGAACTCGTCGTTCACGGTGGGTGCCGCGTTCGTGCCGGGCGAGGTGGACTCGGCGGTGGCCACCGGCGGCGGCGGGATCGGGATGATGCGCAACGCCTCGCCCGAGCGCAAGCAGGCGGCCGCGGTGTTCCTCGCCTACCTCGCCCGGCCGGAGATCGCGGCGCACTGGACGGTCGAGACGGGCTACCTGCCCGTGGTCACCGCGGCGCAGCAGGAGCCCGCGCTCGTCGACCTGATCGCGCAGGAACCCAACTACGGCGTGGCGATCCGGCAGCTGCCGCGGGCCCGCCAGCAGGACGCGATCCGGCTGTACGGGCGCAACGCCAACGTGGCCATCTACACCGGGCTGCAACAGATCTACGCCGACAACGCCGCCCCGAGGGACGTGTTCCGGTCCGTGGCGCGCCGGCTCGAGTCGATCGCCGACGAGGTGCGGCGCCAGTACGAGGAGAAGGTACGACCGTGATCGTCACCGGGCACCGGGGCGCCATGGGCAGCGAGCCCGAGAACACGCTGCGCTCGTTCCGCAGGGCCGTGCGGGAGGGGTGCGACGAGATCGAGCTCGACCTGCGCGTGACCGCGGACGGGCACCTCGTCGTCCTGCACGACGCCACGGTCGACCGCACCACGAACGGGTCCGGTGCGGTCGCGGAGATGACGCTCGACGAGGTGAGGTCGCTCGACGCGGGCCTCGGCGAGCAGGTCCCGACCTGGGCCGAGGCGGTGGCCGCGGTCGACGTCCGGTTCCAGGCCGAGGTGAAGGCGCCCGAGGCGGTGCCGCTGCTCGCCGAGTCGCTGCGCGCCGACCCCGACCTGGCCGCGCGCACGCTCGTCACGTCCTCCCGCGCCGAGGTCCTGCTCGCCGTGCGCGAGGAGCTGCCGGACGTCGAGACCGGCCTCATCCTCGGGCGCACGCCGCCGTTCGCCGAGATCGTCGCCCGGACGGCGGCCGCGCGGGCGCGCACCGCGCTGTGCGGGATCGCGGGCCTCACCGCGGAGGGCGTCGCCGGCCTGCACGAGCGCGGCTTCGAGGTCACCGGGTGGCCGGTGCCCGACGGGGACGTCCTCGCCGCGGCGGTCGAGCTCGCGGTCGACGGGATCACCACCGACCACCCGGACGTCGTCTGCGCGCTCGCCCGCGCGAGCTGACTGCGGGGCGTGAGACCCACGCCACTGAAACGCCCGGCTCATCGCGGGCGAACTAGCAGGCGGCACCCACGCGGGCCGCAAGCAGCGCAGAGCTAGGCCCTCCGGTCGACCCAGCACGCGGCGACCAGGAGGAGGTCTCGAAGGCTGGCGAGCGGACGGACGGATTGCTCCGAAGAGCGTTCCGCACCGAGCCGAGCACCGCCGGAACCCCGGCGGGAACCCACCCCTTCCGCGAGCGCCCACCCGCGCGCGGAACCAGCCCGTCCGCCGCCACCGCGGCGGATCGAGGAGACCTCGCAAGATGCAGCACCAGCAGGACCCGAACGGCCCGAACACGTACTACCAGGGCTACGGCGCGCAGCCGCCGCAGTACCCGCCCGCCCCGCCGCAGGCCTACGTCCAGCCGCCCGCGCCGGAGCCCGAGCGCAGTTGGCGCAACGCCAAGATCTTCGGCGGGATCGTGGCGGGCCTCGTGCTCCTCGGCATCGTGAGCGGCGGGGGCGACGACGACCCGGCTGCGGCGACCCCGGCGAGCGCCGGCGGCGCGGCCACTCCGGCGCTGGCCACGCCGCCGACCGAGCCGGCCCGGAGCGGGGTCGTCCCGGCGGGCCAGGCCGTGGACGTGGGCGACGGGTTCCAGGTCACGGCCGAGCCGCTGAAGTCTTCCCGGCCGCGCATCGGCGGGCCCCTGCTCTGCACGACCGTCAGCTTCGTGAACGGCACCGACGAGCGGGTGTCGGTGCACCCGTGGGAGTGGAAGCTGCAGGACCCGAACGGCGCGGCCGTGATGAGCACGATCGCGTTCGACGGCAAGGACACCTTCACCGGCGCCGACCTCGCCGTGGGCGGCAAGGGCGGCGGCCGGATCTGCTTCGACGACCCCGGTCTGAAGGGCACCTACCAGCTGCTCTACGACGGCTGGTTCCAGGGCGGGGAGCAGGCGTGGGCGACCAGCCGCGGCTGACCCTCGCCGCGGTGAGACCGGTCCCGGGCGCGTTCGCACCGGTTGCGCGCCCGGGACCGGCGCCTAGCCGCCGAGGTGCTCCAGCGCCTCGGCGAGGTCGACGACGTCGGCGTACTTCGCGTCGAGGTCGCGCAGGTTCTGCTCGTGCAGCTGCGCGCTCCGGTCCGCGCAGGCCTGGCGGACGACCTGCGGGTGGAACCCGTGGCCCAGCGCGTCCGTCGCCGTCGCCCGCACGCAGCCGGAGGTCGACACGCCGGTGACCACCACCGTGTCGACACCCTGCGCATGCAGGGTCGCCGCGAGCGACGTGCCGAAGAACGCCGACGCGTACTGCTTGACCACGACCGGCTCGCCGGGGGAGGGATTCAACGCGAGCTCGCCCCAGCCGCCCACGGCGTCCTCGGCGAACGCGGCGAGGGCGGGCACCTTCCGCACGAACAGGCCGCCGTCGGCGAGGCCCGAGGCGTAGCGCACGACCGTCCAGGCGACGGGGTGGCCGGCCGCCCGCGCGGCGTCCACCAGCTGCGCCGTCGCGGCGACGGCCTGCCCCGGCTCGGGCAGCGCGAACGGCCCGTCCGGCTCGGTGTAGGCGCGCACGAGGTCGACCACGACGACGGCGGGCCGCCGCCCCCACCCGACCCGCCCGGAGAACGCCGGGCCGTGCGGGCCGCTCACGCGTCCGACCAGACCGGCCGCTTCGGAGCGGGCAGGCCGGTCTCCTCCTCGCAGCGGGCCAGGATCTCCTCCAGCGGCGGGCCCATGTTGAACACGGGCAGCTCCGCGGGGCGCGCGGCGCGCATCTCGGCGCGCAGTGCCTCCGTCGCCGCCTCGTCGAGGCCCTCCTCGCCGATGACCACCCCGTAGCGGCGCGCGCCCTCGACCGTGACCAGCCCGCGCCGGACCTCGAGCTCGACGAGCGCCGGGTCGCGCTCGAGCGGGTCGCCCCACCCGCCGCCGCCCCAGGTGACGAAGTGCAGCACGTCGCCGGGGTGGACGGGCACGTCGTGGCACTTGCTGGGCAGCACCTCGCGGGTGCCGTCCGCGCGTTCGATCCACTTCCGGCCGCGGGCTCCGGGGAGCCCGCCGTTCACGCCCCACGGGTAGGTGAGCCAGCGGTCGTCGTGGATGGCGATGGTGCCCGGCTCCTCGAAGACGTACGCGACGTCCACGCCGTTGCCGCCGCGGTGCAGCCCGGGGCCGCCGGTGTCGGCGACGGTCTCCCACTTCTCGATCCGCAGCGGGTAGTAGGACTCCAGGTACTCGCACGGGATGTTGACGAAGCTCGGCCACAGCGAGTGGCCGTCCGGCCCGTCGCCGAGCGGGCGGCCCGGGATGCCGCCGAAGCCGATCGAGTAAAGCTGGAACCACTCGCCCTTGCGCTCGCCGGACGTGTAGTGCCCCGAGTACATGAAGTGCGGCGACGAGGAGAAGCCCGCGGCGTTGAGCAGCGCCGGGTTCGTCTGCCCCAGCAGGCCGCCGAACAGGTCGAACACCCGCCCGACGCCGTGGTTGCGGCCGTTGAGCGAGGCCGGGTGCTTCGGCTTCCAGTACGAGCCCTCCGGGATCGTCACGTCGATCAGCGGGTAGAAGCCGTCGTTCCACAGGATCTGCGGGTCGGCCACCGTGATCATGTAGATCCCGAAGAACATCCGGGTGAGGTTCTCGTTGATGTAGTAGTTGATCGGGCCCGCCGCCTGCGGGCTCGACCCGGTGAAGTCGATGTGCACCTTGTCGCCGGTGCGGGTGAGCGACATCTTCAGCTCGTAGGGCCCGTAGCCCACGCCGTCGTCGCAGATGTAGTCGGTGAAGCTGAGCGTGCGGCCCTCCTCGAAGACCGTGTGCAGCAGCACCTTCATCGCGTCGTAGTTGCGCTGCAGCAGGGCGTCGAGAGCCGACAGGTACGTCGCGGTGCCGAACCGCTCGCACATCTCCACCACGCGCCTGCCCGCGGTACGGCACGCCGCGACCAGGCCGTTGAGGTCGGCGCGGTTCCAGTCCGGCATCCGGACCTGGTTGAGGATGATCCGCAGCGCGTCCTCGTTGAGCACGCCCTTCGCGTACAGCTTGAAGGGCGGGATGACCACGCCCTCCTCGTAGATCGTGCGGGCGTCGGTGGGCATCGAGCAGGGCGTCTTGCCGCCGACGTCGGACATGTGCCCGAACATCGACGCCCAGCCGACCACCCGGCCCTCGTGGTAGATCGGCATCACGAGCAGCCAGTCGTTCGCGTGGCTGATCGCGGCGCCGCAGGCGTACGGGTCGGACGTCATGAGGATGTCGCCCTCTTCGATCGTGCCGTCGAACCCGTCGAGGAAGTCGGGCACCGAGAGGCCGAACTGGCCGACGACCATCTTCCCGCTCGGGTCGCCGATCAGCGGGAACTCGTCGTGCTGCTCGCGGATGCCCGGGGAGAGCGCGGTCCGGAACAGCACCTCGTCCATCTCGTAGCGGGCGTTGCGCAGTCCGTTCTCGATCAGGTCGAGGGTGACGGGGTCGACCTCGACCTTCTCCACCTCTCCGGTGGCGGTCTCGATGATGCGGGCCATCACGCCTCCTGTTCCGATTGCCGTCGCTTCGCTCCGGCGAGCTCGCGGGGCCGCGAAGACGCCGTCCTGCTCCTCCGGTGCTCGGTCACTCGTTCCCCGCTCCCTGCGCGCCTCCCCCGCAGGACGGCGTCGCCCCGCTCGCCTCGGGACGGATCAAAAGGCTGCCCGACGGGTGGACCGTCGCCGCGTGGCCGGGCAGCACGAGGGTGGTCGAGTCCATCTCGGTGACGATCGCGGGGCCGGCGACGACGTCGCCCGCCCGCAGCCTCGCGCGGTCGTACACGCGCGCGTCCACCCACGCCCCCGACACGTGGATCGGGTGCGTGTCGACCAGCGCCGCGGCCGGGTCGCCGTCGCCCTCCGGCAGGTGGGTGGCGGCCACCTGCGGGCGCGGGCCGGACACGGTGGCCCGGGCGTTGACGAGCTCGTGGTCGGCCTCGAGCAGGAACGAGAACAGCCGTTCGTGCTCGGCGTCGAACGCGGCGGCGAGGGCGCCGAGGGCGTCCCCGTCGAGGTCGGTGACCTCGACGGGGATCTCGAAGCCCTGCCCGTGGTAGCGCACGTCGACCTGGTAGGCGGTGGTCTGCTCGGACTCGGGGACGCCCTGCTCGGCGAGCCGGGCGCCCGCCTCGGCGGCCAGGTCGCGCAGGATCGCCGCGAGGTCCTGCGAGGTCAGGTCGGCGAAGCGGCGCAGCACCGTGCGGGCCGCCTCGCTGCGCGCCGAGGTGGTGGCGTCGCCGAGCGCGCAGAGCACGCCCGGCGAGGGCGGCACGATCACCGGCCAGGCCCCGGTCAGCTTCCCGAGCGCGTTGGCGTGCAGCGGGCCCGCGCCGCCGAACGCGACGAGCGCGAAGTCGCGCGGGTCGAAGCCCTGCTGGACCGACACCAGCCGCAGGCCGCCGAGCATGTTCTCGTTGACGATGTCGACGATCCCGGCCGCGGCCGCCTCCGGGCTGGGCAGCCCCATGGCCTCGGCGACCTTCCCGACCGCGGCGCGGGCGGCGTCGACGTCGAGGGTGATCTCGCCGCCGGCCAGCGTGGGCGGGAGGTAGCCGAGCACCACGTTGGCGTCGGTGACGGTCGGCTCGGTGCCGCCCTTGCCGTACGCCGCGGGGCCGGGGTCGGCGCCCGCGGACTGCGGGCCGACCCGCAGCGCCTTCGTCAGCTCCGGCACGTGCGCGATCGAGCCGCCGCCTGCGCCGACCGTGCGCACGTCCACGCTCGAGGCGCGCACGGTCAGGTCGCCGACCTTCGTCTCGCGCCCGATCCGCGGCGTGAGGCCCTGCACGAGGGCGACGTCGGTGGAGGTGCCGCCCATGTCGAACGTGATCAGGTCTCCGATGCCGCACTGCTCGGCGATCCACACCGCGCCGGTGACGCCGCCCGCCGGGCCGGACAGCAGCATCGTCACGGGCGCCTCGACCGCGGCGTCGGCCGAGGACAGCCCGCCGTCGCTGCGCAGGATCGCGAGCTCCCCGCCGACGCCGCCCTCGGCGAGCTTCCCGGCGAGCCCCTGCACGTAGCGCTTCACCTGCGGCTGGACGTAGCCGTTCGCGACCGTCGTGACGGTGCGCTCGTACTCCCGCAGCTCGGGCAGCACGTCCGACGACAGCGACACCGGCACGCCGGGCAGCACCTCGGCGGCGATCTCGGCGATCCGCCGCTCGTGGGTCGGATCGGCGAACGAGTTGATCAGCGAGACGGCGAGGGCGTCGATCCCGGTGAGCGTCGCGAGCTTCGCGCGGACGTCGGCCTCGTCGAGCGGGCGGATCACGCGGCCGTCGGAGGCGATGCGCTCCTCGACCTCGACGGTGTTCTCCAGCGCGGCGAGGGGCTCCGGCTTCGGCCAGATGATCCAGCCGGCGAGCCCGCCCGGGACGTAGGAGCGGGCGATCTGCAGGACCTGCCGGAAGCCCTTGGTGGTGACGAGCCCGACGGTGGCGCCCTTGCCCTCGAGGATCGCGTTGGTGGCGACCGTGGTGCCGTGCAGCACCTGGGACACGTCCGACAGGGCGATGCCCGCCTCGGCGCACACCTTGTTGATCCCGTTGAGCACGCCGACGGACTGGTCCGACGGCGTGGAGGCGGTCTTCGCCCGCCAGGTGGCGCCGGTGGCCTCGTCCACCAGCAGCACGTCGGTGAACGTGCCTCCCACGTCGACACCCAACCGGTAGGTCATCGGTGGTCCTCCTGCTCGTGGGCGGCCCGCAGCATCACGGCGCGGGCGTTGTGGATGTGTGCGGTCATGACGGCCTGCGCCCACGTCGGGTCGCCCGCCCGCATCGCGGCGACGATCTCGGCGTGGTGGGCGAGGCTGCGGCGCAGCGAGGCCTCGTCGTAGGCGTGGAAGTTGCGCAGCTGGATCGGGGCGTGGATCACCCCGGCGAGCGCCGTGGCGAGGGCCGGCTGGTCGGCGATCTCGACCAGGCGCCCGTGGAACTGCCGGTTGAGCGGGACGAGCGCGTCCAGGTCCTGGTCGGGGCCGGGGAGCCCGACGGCGAGCATCCGGTTCGCGAGCTCGTCGAGGGCGGCCACGTCGTCGGCGCTCGCGCGCGGAACGGCGTACCCGGTCAGGCGCGGCTCCAGGGCCGACCGCAGGTCGAACACGCCCTCCAGCTCGGCGACGCTCCAGCTCGCCACCCGGGCCCCGCGGTTGGGCACGAGCTCGACCAGTCCCTCGGCGGCCAGCCGGGTGAGCGCCTCCCGGACGGGGGTGCGGCTCACCCCCAGCCGCTCGGCGAGCTCGACCTCGCCGAGGCGGGCGCCGGCCGCGAAGTGGCCGTGCAGGATCAGCTCCCGCAGCGCGGACAGCGCGCGCTCGGTGGAGGTCATCGTCCGTGTCACACGTCACCCCGCTCGGCAGATTGTGTGCAATCTATGGCCGGAGGTTCCGCCAGGCAATGCTCCTGCCGTAAATTCGCCGTGAATGCATACAAAGGGGGATCGCGTGGGTGATCTACTGAGCTCCGGTCCGGCGCCGCGCGCCCGGCTGCGCGAGCTGCTCGCCGGGCCCGGCCCCGTCGTCGCGCCGGGTGCCTACGACGCGCTGTCGGCGCGGCTCGTCGAGCAGGCCGGGTTCGACGTCGTCTACATGACCGGGTTCGGCACCACGGCGTCGCTGATCGGCCGGCCGGACGTCGGGCTGCTCAGCGGCACCGAGATGGTCGACAACGCGCGCCGGATCGCCGCCGCCGTCGACGTGCCGGTGATCGCCGACGCCGACACCGGATACGGCAACGCGATCAACGTCGTCCGCACGGTGCAGTCCTACGAGCAGGCGGGCGTGGCGGGCGTGCACATCGAGGACCAGGTCATGCCCAAGAAGTGCGGGCACATGAGCGGCAAGGCCGTGATCGGCGCCGACGAGATGGTCGGCAAGATCCGCGCCGCCGTCTCCGCCCGCCGCGACCCCGACTTCGTGGTGATCGCCCGCACCGACGCGGCCGCCGTCGAGGGCCTCGACGCCGCGCTGGAGCGCGCCCGCGCCTACGCCGAGGCGGGCGCCGACCTGCTCTTCGTCGAGGCCCCGACCAGTGAGGACGACATCGCCCGGGTGGCGGGGGAGCTCGCGGGCGTCGCGCCGCTGGTGTTCAACTGGGCCGAGGGCGGGCGCACCCCGCCGCTGCCGCTGGACAAGATCGCCGCGCTCGGGTTCTCGCTCGTGCTGTTCCCGATCGGCACGCTGCTCGCCGCCACCGCGGGCATCCGCTCCCTGCTCGCCACCCTGCGCGCCGACGGCACGCCGGCGGCCGCGCTCGGCGACGTGCCGTCGTTCGACGAGTTCACCGACCTGATCGGGCTGCCCGAGATCCGGACGCTGGAGCAGCGGTTCGGCGCGTGACTGGATCGCGGGCACGATCGCCACGTCGTAGCGCGCCGGCCGCGGGTCCGCTGTGAGCAGGGGGATGTCCTCGATCTGCGGCTGGGCCACGAGCAGACAGACGTGCGTGTCGAGGAGGGCCTTCATCCGCCCTCGAACGCCTTCTGGAGCCCGTCGGGCAGCGGATCGTCGAAGTCCTCGGGAACCTCGAACACGCCGCGATCGGCGCCGAACGTGCGGCGGGCGCGGCGCCGCACCGGGACGAGTCGGGCGACCGGTTCACCGCTGCGCGTGATGACGACCTCCTCGCCTTCGGCGACCCGGCGCAGGAGGTCGGACGGCGTTGTCTCGGCCTCGTGGTCCCCGACCTCGACCACGGGGGAGAGAGCTTGGCCAAGTCCTTGGCTAGGGACACGCCGAAGCCCCGGCCGGTCGGGTCGCGCCGGTCGGCCTACCCTCGGGTCATGAGCCGGGACAAGGTGCGGGTCGCCGTCGTGTTCGGTGGTCGCAGCAGCGAACACGCGATCTCCTGCGTCTCCGCGGGGGCCGTGATGTCCCACCTGGACCCGGAGCGCTTCGAGGTCGTGCCGGTCGGGATCACCCGCGAGGGAGCCTGGGTGCTGGCCACCTCGGACCCGCGCGAGCTGGTGATCTCCGACCGCGCCCTGCCGTCGGTCGAGGCGGGCGGCACCGCGCTCGCGCTGCCCGGCGACCCCACCCGTGGCGGCCTGGTCGTGCTCGACCAGGACCGGGCGGGCGAGGTGTTCAGCGGCGTCGACGTCGTGTTCCCCGTCCTGCACGGCCCCTACGGCGAGGACGGCACGATCCAGGGCCTGCTGGAGATGGCGGGCGTGCCCTACGTCGGGGCGGGGGTGCTGGCGAGCGCCGCGGCCATGGACAAGGAGTACGCGAAGAAGCTCCTCGCCGCCGAGGGCATCCCGGTCGGCGACCACGTCGTGCTGCGCCGCGGCCGCGAGACCCTCACCGCCGAGGAGCGCGAGCGGCTCGGGTTGCCGGTGTTCGTCAAGCCGGCGCGGGCGGGCTCCTCGATCGGGATCACCCGGGTCACCGACTGGGCCGACCTCGACGCCGCCATCGCCGTTGCGCGCGAGCACGACCCGAAGGTGCTGGTGGAGGCCGCGATCGTCGGGCGCGAGGTCGAGTGCGCCGTGCTCGAGTTCCCCGACGGCACCGTGCGCGCGAGCGTCCCGGCGGAGATCCGCATCGTCGGCACCGGCCCGGACGGGCGCAAGCCGGAGTTCTACGACTTCGAGGCCAAGTACCTCGACGACGTCTGCGAGTTCGACGTCCCGGCGAAGCTCGACGACGAGGTGGCCGAGCGGCTGCGCGCGATGGCCATCGACGCCTTCCACGCCGTCGACGGGCAGGGCCTCGCCCGCGTCGACTTCTTCGTCGGGCCCGACGGCGAGCTGACCTTGAACGAGGTCAACACGATGCCGGGCTTCACCCCGATCTCGATGTACCCGCGCGCGTGGGCGGTGACCGGGATCGACTTCCCGACCCTGCTCGCGACGCTGATCGAGACGGCGCTGGCCCGCGGCACCGGGCTGCGCTAGCGGCCCAGCCGCTCGACGAGGGCCGCGACGACCTCGTCCGTGGTGGCGGTGCCGCCCACGTCGCGGGTGAGCACACCCGCCCCGGTGGTGGCGTCGATCGCCTTGCGGACCCGCTCGGCCTCGTCGGGCAGACCGAGGTGGTCGAGCATGAGCGCGGCGCTGCCGATGGCGCCGATCGGGTTGGCGAGGCCCTGCCCCGCGATGTCGGGCGCCGAGCCGTGCACGGGCTCGAACATCGACGGGAACCGGCGCTCGGGGTTGAGGTTCGCGCTGGCGGCGAGGCCGAGGCTGCCCGCGAGCGCGGAGCCGAGGTCGGACAGGATGTCGGCGTGGAGGTTGGAGGCGACCACCACCGACAGTTCCTCGGGCCGTAGCACGAACTTCGCCGACATCGCGTCGACGAGCACGCTCTCGGTCTCGACGTCGGGGTAGTCGGCGGCGACCCGGGCGAAGACCTCGTCCCACAGCACCATGCCGTGTTGCTGGGCGTTGCTCTTGGTGACCGAGGAGACCTTCTTGCGCGGGCGGCTGCGTGTGAGGTCGAACGCGAACCGCATGATCCGCTCGCAGCCCTTCTCGGTGAACAGCGCCGTCTGCAGGGCGACCTCGTTGCCCGGGCCGCGGCCGGCCAGGTTGCGCCCGCCGAAGCCCGCGTACTCGCCCTCGCTGTTCTCCCGGACGACCACCCAGTCCAGCTCGGCCTCGTCGGCCCGGCGCAGCGGGGAGACGACGCCGGGGTGGAAGCGCACCGGGCGCACGTTGGCCCACTGGTCGAAGCCCTGGCAGATGGCCAGGCGCAGGCCCCACAGGCTGATGTGGTCGGGGACCGTGGGCCAGCCGACCGCACCGAAGTAGATGGCGTCGAAGCCGCGCAGCACCTCGAGGCCGTCCGGGTCCATCATGCGGCCGGTCTTCTCGTAGTAGCCGCAGCCCCAGGGAAACCCGGTCCACTCGAACGCGAAGCGGCCGCCGGACGCGGCGGCGAGGGCGTCGAGGACGGTCCGGCCCGCGGCCACGACCTCGACGCCGACCCCGTCGGCCGGGATGGCGGCGATGCGGAACGTGCGCTTCTCGGTCGGTGCGGGCATGGGGCCAGTGAATCCCGGCCGCGTGGCCGCGTCCAAGACGCGCTGCCGATCCGACGGATAGGTCCTGCCTATCCGTCCAGGTCGACGGGGGTGTACTCGCGCGCGGTCGCGAGGAAGGCGCGTGCGGCCGGCGTGAGCGGCGCGGCCCGGCTGAGCAGGGCGATGTGCAGGTGGGCGGGCGGGTCGAGCCGGACGGCGCGCGCCCCGGCCCGCCGCGCGAGCGGGGCCCACGCCGCGGGCAGCACGGCCAGCCCGACGCCGTGCATCACCAGTGGCAGGATCGACGTGCGGTGGGCGACCTCGGCGGCGATCTCCACGTCGGTGCCGGCGGCGACGATGTCGTCGACCACCTGGCGCATCCGGCTGCCGGCCGGGGAGGCGATCAGACGGGTGCCGGAGAGGGCGGCGCGCGGGACGGGATCGCCGTCGGGGAAGCTCGGCCCCGGGCGGCCCACGAGGACGAACGGCTGGTCCTCGAGCGGCAGGACGTCGAGCCCCGGCGGTCGCAGCGGGCCGGGCGCGCCGACGAGCCCGAGCTCGCCGACGCCCTGGCGGACCTGCTCGACGACCTCGTCGGGGGTGAAGGCCGCGGCGGCGGAGACGGTGACACCCGGGTGGTGGCGCAGGAATTGCGTGGTCAGGGTCCCGAGCGGCTCGATGCCGGGGGACGGCATGGTGACCAGCTCGACCCGCCCCCTGCGCAGGCCCTTGAGCGAGTCCATCGTGGACCGGGCGGTGCGCAGGTCCCGCAGGACCTGGCGGGCCGGCTCGACCAGCTCGGCGCCTGCGTCGCTCAGGACCACGCCGCGGCCGATGCGGTGGAACAGCGGCACGCCCAGCTCGCGCTCCAGGGCGGCGATGGCCTGGGACAGCGACGGTTGCGCGATGTGCAGCTTCTGCGCGGCTCGCCCGAACCCCTCGTTGTCGACGATCGCGAGGAAGTACTCGAGCTGCCGGGCGTCCACGGCCGGCGCGCTACTCGGGGTCCTCGTGGCCGTGCACGAGCCGGGTCAGCGCGGGGCCGAGCGCGTGGCGGTTCTCCCCGACCCGCACCCAGCGGGGCCCGCCGAACGGGGCCTGCTCCTCCACCATGATCACGACGCCCGGGTAGATGCCCAGCTCGCCGAGGTAGCGCAGGGCGGCGCTGTCGCGGTCGGACACCCGGTCCACCCGGAACCGGCTGCCCGCGGGCGCGGCGTCGAGCGGCTCACCCCAGCCCTCCTCGTGCGGGCCCTCCCGCGGCGGGATGGGGTCGCCGTGCGGGTCGTGCGTGGGGTGGCCCAGCGCGGCGTCGATCCGTTCCTCGAGCCGCTCGGACAGCGCGTGCTCGAGCAGCTCGGCCTCGGCGTGCACCTCGTCCCACGGCACGTCGAGCACGCGGGCGAGGAACGTCTCCAGGAGCCGGTGGCGGCGCACGACGCGCAGCGCGGCGCGCTCGCCCAACGCCGTGAGCCGCAGGGTGCGGCTGTCGGGACGCGTGAGCAGGCTGCCGTCCTCCAGCCGCTTCACCATGGCCGAGACCGACGGCGCCGACACCCCGAGCTCGTTGGCGAGCTGACCCGTGGTGACCGGCTGACCCCGGTGGGCGAGGTGGTAGATCGCCTTGAGGTAGTCCTCGGTCGCCCGGGACATCGTCACCATGGTGGGAATCGTATGTTGCGTCGCGTCAGCGCACAGCGACCGCGGTGGCGGGCAGGGTCTCGCGCACGACGTCGGACACGTGCTGCAGCGGCGCGCTACCCGCGTCGACCGGCAGGGTGAGCGCGACGTAGACCGGTCGGTCCACCGCGATGTAGCTCACCTGGACGGGTTCGGGGAGCCCGTCGTCGAGCTGCAGCCAGCGCACCCCGTTCACCTCGAGCAGCGGCGACGTGGGCGACAGCTCGGCCGGACGGGGGAGCCCGCAGCGGAGCACGACCGGGCGGGGTGAGGCGGCCCAGGCACGCACGCCGGGCAGCGACTCGGCCTGCGCGATCGGGCGGGGCGACAGCGGGCTGTCGGGGCCGTCCAGCTGCTCGGGGAGCGCGGCGAGCAGGGCCGTGCACTCCGGGCTCGAGGCGTCGGGGGACTCGACCGGGGCGACGGCCAGCGGGCCGGTGTCGGGCGGGGGCGGCTCCCCGATCCCCCGCACGCGCGCGGTGATCGCGATGGCCGCGACCGTCACGGCGAGCAGCAGCGGCAGCGCGATCGCGATCGCCACCGGAGGGGAGAGCCGGGTGGGCACGACGTCAGGACAGGTGCACCACCGGGCAGGTCAGCGTGCGCGTGATCCCGCTGACGCCCTGCACCTGCGCGACGACGAGCTGGCCGAGCTGGTCGACGTCCTCGGCCTCGGCGCGCACGATCACGTCGTAGGGCCCGGTGACGTCCTCGGCGGACACCACGCCGGTGATCTTGGAGATCTCCGCGGCCACGGCGGCGGCCTTGCCGACCTCCGTCTGTACCAGGATGTAAGCCTGCACCACGGCGAGCCCCTTCCAGTTCGATCATCGGACGTAGGAGAGTCGGAAGCCGAACGTACCGGAGGTGACGCCCGTGACCACATCACAACCGTCCCCGACGGGCGACGCGGAGGCGGAGAACACACTCGCGGGGCTCGGCGAGTTCGGGTTGATCGCGCGGCTCACCGAAGGGCGCAGGCACTCGCCCGCCACGCTGCTCGGCCCCGGCGACGACGCCGCCGTGCTCGCGGCCGCGGACGGGCGGGTGGTCGCGACCACGGACGTGCTGGTCGCGGGCGTGCACTTCCGGCTCGACTGGTCCAGCCCGCAGCAGATCGGGCGCAAGGCGGCCGCGGCCAACCTCGCCGACATCGCGGCGATGGGCGCGGTGCCGACCGGTCTGCTCGTGGGCCTCGCCTGCCCGTCCGACAGCCCGCTCGAGGTGCTCTCCGGGCTCACCGACGGCGTGTGGGAGGAGGCGCGGTCGGTCGGCGCGGGCGTGGTGGGCGGCGATGTGGTGTCCTCCCCGACGCTCGTGTTGTCGATCACGGCGCTCGGCTCGCTGCAGGGCCGGGAGGCGGTGACCCGGGCCGGGGCGCGGCCGGGGGACACGGTCGCGCTCGCCGGGCGGATCGGGTGGGCGGCGGCCGGGTGGGCGGTGCTGGCGCGCGGCTTCCGGTCGCCGGTGGCCGTGGTGTCGGCGCACCGGGTGCCCGAGCCGCCCTACGCGGCGGGCCCGCAGGCCGCGGCCGCGGGCGCCACCTCGATGATCGACATCTCGGACGGGCTGCTCGCCGACCTCGGCCACGTCGCGCGGGCGTCCGCGGTGCGGATCGACGTGCGGACGGCCGCGCTGACGGTGCCGGACCGACTGGTCGACGTCGGCGCCGCGCTCGGCATCGACCCGATGCACTGGCTGCTCACCGGCGGCGAGGACCACGCGCTCGCCGCGACCTTCCCCGGCGAGGTGCCCGAGGGCTGGACCGCGATCGGCACGGTCGCCGAGGGCGATCCGGAGGTGCTGGTGGACGGCCGGGTCTACGACGGCGGCCCGGGCGGGTGGGACCACTTCACGCGGTGAGCGGCGCGGCGCGCTCAGCGCGGTGACGCCGGCCCGGCCACGGTCGGGCCGATCACGCTCCGCAGCGTGGCACCAATGATGGCACCTCTTTGCGGTTCGAGCGGCACCCGCTCGTGCGCATGACCTATCCCGACGGGCACGACGGCTGGCTCGCCACCGGCTACGCCGCGTGCCGCGCCGTGCTCGCGGACCGCCGGTTCAGCTCCCGCTACGAACTGATGCGCCTGCCGGTGCCGATCGCGGGCGCGCCGCCCGAGCTGCCGCCCGCACCGGTCGGCGACCTCACCGGGATCGACGCGCCCGAGCACACGCGGCTGCGGCCCCTGCTGGTCGGCTGCTTCACCGTGCGCCGGATGCGGGCCCTCACCCGGCGCGTGGAGGAGATCACCGCGGATCGGCTGGACGCGATGGAGCGCGCGGGCGCACCGGTCGACCTGGTGGCCGAGTTCGCCTCGCCGATCCGCGCCCTCGTCATCTGCGAGCTGTTCGGCGTCCCGTACGGCGACCGCGACGCGTTCCGGCGCCACGTCGCCACCCTGACCGACATGGGCACGGCGGCCGAGGAGAAGGGCGCCGCCGTCGAGGCCCTGCAGGCGTACCTGCTCGACCTGGTGCGGGCCGCGCGCGGCCGGCCCGGCGACGACGTCCTCGGCAGCCTCACCACCGGCGACCTCACCGCCGACGAGCTCGCCGGTGCCGGCGCCTTCCTGCTCGGCGCCGGGCTGGACACCACGGCCAACATGCTCGCCCTCGGCACGCTCGCGCTGCAGCGCCACCCCGACCAGCTCGCCGCACTGCGCTCGGAGCCGGGGATCGTCGAGAGCTCGGTGGAGGAGCTGCTGCGCTACCTCACGATCGCGCACACCAACGTCCGCGCCGCGCTCGAGGACGTCGTGGTGGAGGGGCAGCTGATCCGGGCGGGCGAGAGCGTCACGATCGCGATGCAGGCCGCCAACCGCGACCCCGCGCGGTACCCGGACCCCGAGGTGCTCGACCTGCGCCGGCGCGCCGCCGGCCACCTGGCCTTGGGCCACGGGATCCACCAGTGCCTCGGCCAGCAGCCGGCGCGGGTCGAGATGCGGGTGGCGTTCCCCGCGCTGTTCGCCCGGTTCCCCGCGCTGCGGCTCGACTGCGCGCCGGCGGACGTCCCGCTGCGCACCAGCTCCACCATCTACGGCGTGCACCGCCTCCCCGTCGCGTGGTGACGGCTCGCCGTCGAGCATGGTCGGCGGCTCGGCGGGCGGCCCCTTGTGCGAGCGGCGCCACGGGCCTTACGGTGATCTGACCAACAGCGGACCTCGACGATGTCGGGTGGGCGGCGCCGCCGCCGTCGTCACCGGCATCAGTGGTCGATCCGCTCCCTTGGCCGGCGTCGCGCCGTCGCGCCGCCACGTGTCTCGCCGAGGGAGCACCCCATGTCGTTGCACGTGTCCGCAGCCGACGTGCCCGAGGAGCAGTCCCGGGTCGCCGACATGACGCTCACCACCCGCGCCGTCCACGGCAACCAGGCATCGCTGATGATCGCCACGCGGCCGGCCGGGTACCACTCGAGGCCCCACACCCACGACTGCGAGCAGCTGAACTGGCTGCAAGCGGGCGAGATGTGGGTCTTCATCGAAGACCGCGCCTTCCACCTGCGGGCGGGCGACTTCCTGCGGGTGCCCGCGGGCGCGGTGCACTGGGCGTGGAACACCTCGCCGGCGCCCTGCACCATGGTCGAGGTCCACGCCCCCGGGATGCAGGCGGACCCGTCGATCGCGCGCTTCGCGGTCGGCCTGTACGACGAGCAGGAGGTTCCCGCCCCGACCGGGTCCCCGGTGAACCGGTTCCTGCCCGAGGACTCGGACTTCGACCCGAGCATCGCCGAGAAGCAGGTGGGGTGAGCCCCGTGGTGAGCCCCGTGGTGAGCACTGCGGATCTCGAACTCGCCCGCCCGCGGTGCGATGCTGCGCGGATGGGCCCGCGAGCCAGCCTGGTCGTCGTCGGATACGCGAAGGTGCCGCGCACCTCGGGGGCGCACGGGGCCGCCGAGGTGCTCGCGGTGAGCCTGCGCGTCGACAAGGAGACCGGAACGGTGGTCGACGTCGACTCGACGGCCGTGAGCTCGGTGGTCCGCGCGTGGGTCGCCGACCTGCTGCTGGGCATCGACCTCTCGGCCGACATCGCGCCCGTGCTCGCGGAGGTCGACGAGAACTACCTGAGCAACGCAGCTGGCTCGCTGAAGCAGGCGATCTTCGACGCGTGGCGGCGCTATGCGGCCTACCGCGCGGCCCGCTGACCCGCCTTCCGGCCTGCGCAGCGCGTTCACGTCCGGTCCGGTGGTCGTGCCGGGCTGCCACGACCCGCTGAGCGCACGCCTGGCTGCCGAGGCCGGAGCCGCCGTGGTGTTCCTCGCCGGGAGCGCGGTGGGGCGGGCGCTGTTCGACCAGCCCTCCGTGCCTCGCTACGGGGCGCCGACGTACCTGCGCTACGTCGAGCTCGTCTGCCGCGCCTCGCCGGTGCCGGTGATCGTCGACGGCGAGGACGGCTTCGGCGACACGGTCCGTACCTGCGCCCGCCTCGCCGCGGCCGGGGCCGCCGGCGTGATCGTCGGCGACTCCCGCCCGGACGGGGGCCTGCGCCCCGCGGAGGCCTTCGCCGCCGAGATCGCCGAGGCCCGCCGGACCGGCCTCCAGCTGGTCGTCGCCCGTGCCGACGGGATCGCGGCCGACCGGCCCGGCACCCTCGCCCGCGTCGCCCGCTACCGCGCGGCCGGCGCCGACCTCACCCTCCCCCTGCTCACATCCGTGCTGCGCACGGAGTCCCACGCCGAGCAGCTCGCCACGTTCGCGCCGCTGGCGGGCGCCGCGGCCGGGACGCTCGCGCTGCACGCCCGGCGGATCGACCAGCTCCCACCGCTGTCCCGCCTGCCCGCCGGGATCGCGGCCGTCTTCGTGACCGGCATCTCCGTCCCGACCTCCACCGACCACATCACCCGCGTGCTCTCCGCACGCCGAGGAAGGTGAACCGACGATGACGTCGCCCACCGGCATCGAGACCCGGACCCTCCGCAAGATCAAGTGGCGGTTCATCCCGCTGCTGTGCTGCTGCTACTTCGCGCTCTACCTCGACCGGCTCAACATCTCGGTCGCCGCGCTGACGATGAACGACGACCTCGGCATCACCCCGGCCGTGTTCGGGCTGGTCGCGGGCGTGTTCTTCTGGACGTACTCGCTGCTCGAGGTGCCGAGCAACTACGTCGTCTCCCGCGTCGGGGTGCGGGCGTGGGTCACCCGGATCATCATCAGCTGGGGCCTGGTGACGATGCTGACCGCCGCCGCGCAGGGCGAGGTCAGCCTGATCGTCCTGCGGCTCCTGCTCGGCGTGGCCGAGGCGGGGTTCGCGCCCGCGATGATCGTGCTCGTCGGGCTGTGGTTCCCCGCGTCGAAGCGGGCGGGCGCGATCTCACTGATGATCATCGCCGTGCTGCTCTCCGGCTTCGGCACCCCGCTGTCGGCGATGATCATGACGGGCATGGACGGCCTGCTCGGCCTGCCGGGCTGGCGGTGGATGTTCCTGGTCACCGGGCTGCCCGCGGTGGTGCTCGGCTTCGTGTTCTACGCCGTCATCCGCAACGGCCCCGAGGAGGCGACCTTCCTCGACCCCGAGGAGAAGCGGTGGCTCGCCGCCCGGCTCGCCGAGGACGACGCCGCCCTCGGCGGCCGCGCCGCGCACCCGTTCCTGCGCGGCGTGCTGAACCCGCGGGTCGCCTACCTGGTCGTCATGTACATCCTGTTCGCGTTCAGCCTCTTCGGCTTCCAGTTCTTCGTGCCGCAGATGCTGCAGCAGTTCGGCCTGGAGACGGTCGCGATCGGCTGGGTGGCCGCGCTGCCCCCGCTGCTCGCGCTCGGCCCGATGCTGTGGTGGTCGCGCCACTCCGACCGCACCGGCGAGCGGGTGCTCCACTACGCGGCCGCCGCGGCGACCGCGGGCGTCGGGTTCCTCGTCGCCGGGTTCTCGATGAGCACGCCCGCGGTCGCGATCATCGGGTTCTGCATCGCGGGCATCGGCCTCTACACCTGCATCCCGATCCAGCTGGCCATCCCGTCGACGTTCCTCACCGGCGCCGCGCTCGCGGGCGGCATCGGGGCGATCAACGGGCTCGGCAACATCGGCGGCTACATCGGCCCGCAGGTCACGGGCATCGTGCGGGAGGCCACCGGCGACTTCACGGCCGCGGTGTTCGTGCTCAGCGCGAGCATCTTCGTCGCCGCGATCCTCGCGGTGCTCTTCTCCTGCTGGCAGGGCCGCCGGCCCGCGGCCGCCGGGCCCGCGGAAGGCCCCCGGGTCGGCGCGGGGAGGACGGCGTGATCGATCTTCGGGGCCGCGTCGCCGTGGTGACCGGGGCGGGGAGCGGGATCGGGGCGGCGACGGCCCGCCTGCTCTCCGCCTCCGGGGCGGACGTCGTGGTCGTCGACATCGACGGCCCCGCGGCCGAACGGACCGCGGCGGACCTGCCGGGCCGCGCGATCGCCGTCACCGCCGACGTCGCGCGCGAGCCCGACGTCGACCGCTACCTCGAGGCGGCCGTCGAGGCGTTCGGCGCGGTCCACCTGCACCACCTCAATGCCGGGATCGCGGGCCCGGCCGACCCGATCCCGGACGTGGACGTGGCCGGCTTCGACCGGGTGATGGCGGTGAACCTGCGCGGGCCGTTCCTCGGGCTGCGCGCGGCGTTCCGCCAGTACCGCCGCCAGGGCACGGGCGGGGCCGTCGTCGTCACCACCTCCATCGCCGGCCTGCGCGGGAGCAACGACCTGTTGCCGTACCAGATCTCCAAGCACGGCCTGCTCGGCCTCGTGCACGGTGGCGCCGTGTACGGCGGGCCGGTCGGGGTCCGGGTGAACGGCGTGGCGCCCGGCCTGGTGCCGACGGGGCTCGCGTCCGACGACCTGGTGCGGCGGGGCAGCACCGTGCCCCAGCGGCGCACCGGGACCCCCGAGGAGGTGGCGAGCGCGGTGGCGTTCCTGCTCAGCGACGCCGCGGGCTACGTCAACGGCGAGGTGCTCTCCGTCGACGGCGGCGCCGCGGTGGTGAGCAGCGTCCGCGCCTCCGGTGGGGCGGGGGCGTGGGACCCGTCGGCCGTCGACGCCTACAGCCGCGGCCCGGCGACCGGCGGGTAACGATCTCGCGCCTTTTCGCGCCTTTCCCCGTGCGACCGTCCTACGCTCGTGAAATCGAGTCGATGACGCCTCGGGGAGCCCTCATGCGGATGACGGAGTTCGACCGGCGACGGTTCCTACAAGCCACGGGCCTGGCCGCGCTCGGCGGCACGCTCGCGGCCTGCGGCGGCGGGGGAGAGGAACCACCGGGCGGCATCGTGGAACCGACGGCAGCCGCGCCGGAAGGGACCTTCAACGAGCCTTCCACCAAGCTGTCCGGCTCGCTGTCGATCCTGATGTGGAGCCACTTCGTCCCGGCCCACGACACGTGGTTCGACCCATGGGCCCAGGAGTGGGGCAACCGGGTGGGCGTGCAGGTCACGGTCGACCACATCAACTACGCCGAGCTTCCCGCCCGCACCCAGGCCGAGATCCAGGCCGGGCAGGGCCACGACCTGATCCTGCACATCGCCCCGGTGCCGCAGTACGAGCCGAGCGTGCTCGACCTCACCGACGTGGTGACCGAGGCCGACCGCAGGCACGGCGCGCAGCTCGACCTGTGCCGCAAGTCCAGCTTCAACCCGACCACCCGCAAGTTCTTCGCGTACACGCCGGCGTGGGTCCCCGACCCCGGCGACTACCGCACCAGCCTGTGGACGCCGGTCGGGCTGCCGAACGGCCCGACCACGTGGGACGAGCTGCTCCGCGGCGGCGCCGAGATCAAGAACAGCCAGGGCGTCCAGCTCGGCATCGGCATGTCGCAGGAGATCGACTCGAACATGGCGGGCCGCGCCCTGCTGTGGTCGTTCGGGGCGTCGATCCAGGACGAGGCCGAGCAGGTGGTGATCAACTCGCCGCAGGCCGTCGAGGCCGTCGAGTTCATGACCCGGCTCTACAACGAGGCGATGACGCCCGAGGTGTTCTCGTGGAACGCGGCGAGCAACAACCAGGGCCTCGCGGCGGGCCAGCTGTCGTACATCCTCAACTCGATCTCGGCGTGGCGGACCTCCCAGGAGACCGACCCCGAGGTGGCCAACGACATCGGGTTCACCCGGGCACTGCGCGGGCCCGCGGACGCCCGCGTCGCGAGCCACGTCATGTACAACTGGATCATCCCGACCTACGCCGCGAACCCGGACGCGGCGAAGGAGTTCCTGCTGCACTACACCGACAACCTCGACGTGGTCGCCTGGGAGTCGCGGCTCTACGACTTCCCGGCCTACCCCGACGTCGTGCCCGACCTCGAGGCCTGGCTCAAGGACGACCCGTACGGCGCCCAGCCGCCCGACAAGCTCGCCCTGCTGGCCGACGCGGTCAACTGGAGCACCAACGTCGGGCACCCCGGGCCGGCGAACACCGCCGAGGGCGAGGTGTTCGCGACGTTCATCATCCCGAACATGTTCGCCCGGGCCGCCCGCGGCGAGGTCTCGCCGCAGGAGGCCGTCGCCGAGGCCGAGGCGCAGATCAAACCGATCTTCGACAACTGGCGGGCCCGCGGGCTGATCGGGACGGGTGGGACCTGATCCGTGTACACGGTCGAGGTCAAGAACCTGTACAAGCACTTCGACGGCGTCCACGCGATCGACGGGATCGACCTCGCCACCGACGAGGGTGAGTACCTGGTCCTGCTCGGTCCGTCGGGGTGCGGGAAGACGACGCTGCTGCGCACGATCGCCGGCCTCGAGGAGCCGACCAGCGGCGACGTGCTGATCGGCGGGCAGGTGGTCACCGGGCTGCCCCCGCGGGCGCGGCGGATCGCCATGGTGTTCCAGAGCTACGCCCTCTACCCGCACAAGACGGTGCTGGCCAACATCGTGTTCCCGCTGAAGGCGGCCGGGGTGCCCCCGGAGGAGCGCGAGCGCAAGGCCCGCACCGCGGCCGGGATGCTGGGCATCGAGCACCTGCTCGACCGCAAGCCGCGCCAGCTGTCTGGCGGCGAGCGCCAGCGGGTGGCGCTCGCCAGGGCGCTCGTGCGCGACCCCGCGGTGTTCCTGCTGGACGAGCCGCTGTCGAACCTCGACGCCAAGCTGCGGGCGAGCGCCCGCGACGAGCTGAAGCGGTTCCAGCAGGAGATCGGGACGACCACCATCTACGTCACGCACGACCAGAGCGAGGCGATGGGGCTCGGCGACCGGATCGCGGTGATGTCGCAGGGCCGGGTGCGCCAGATCGGCCACCCGGTGGAGATCTACGACGACCCGGCCGACACGTTCGTCGCGACCTTCATCGGGTCCCCGCCGATGAACCTGGTGCCGCGCGGCGACACGCTCGTCGGGTTCCGGCCCGAGCACCTGCTGCCGGTCGAGAACGTGCGCGGCGAGCGCGTGACGACCACGCTCGAGGTGCAGCGCATGGAGTACCTGTCCGGCGACCGGCACGTCTACGGCACGGTCGACCTCGGTGAGGGACCCACCCGCGTGATCGCCCGCCTGCCCGCCACCGTCGAGACGCCGATCGCGGTGGGGGAGCGGCACGAGTTCGCGGTGCCCGTCGAGCGGCTGCGGTTCTTCGACGCGGCGGAGGGCAAGCGCACCGCGCCGATCCGGCTGGGGCCGTAGATGGCGGCACCGCCGGACGTCGCCGCCCGCCGCCGTCTCGCCGACCGGGACGGCGCGCTCGCGTGGATCTTCCTCTCGCCCGCGGTCGTCTACATCCTCGCGCTCGTCGGGCTGCCCTTCGTCCTGGCCGTCGCGTTCAGCCTGTCCGACGTCACCGGCGGCGACCCGAGCTTCGACTGGGTCGGGCTGCAGAACTTCGAGCGGATCTTCAGCGACCCGGTGTTCTGGCGGTCGCTGCGCAACACGTTCGTCTTCACCGCCGTGTCGATGTTCTTCATCGTGCTGTTCGGCAAGGTGCTGGCGAACGTGCTGATCGCGGACTTCAAGGGCCGCTGGCTGGTGCGGTTCCTCGTGCTGCTGCCGTGGACCACGCCGGTGGCGCTGTCGACGATCACTTGGCTGTGGCTGCTGGACTCGGTGTTCTCGCCGATCGACTGGGTGCTGCGGCAGATCGGGCTGCTCCAGACGAACATGTTCTGGCTCGGGCAGCCCACGCTCGCCATGGCGTCGGTGATCGCCGTGCACGTGTGGCGGCTGGTCCCGCTCGCCGCGGTGATCATGATGGCCGGGCTGCTGTCGATCCCCAAGGACGTGCAGGAGCAGGCCCTCGTGGACGGCGCGGGCTACTGGCGGCGGATGTTCGAGGTCACGATCCCGCTCACCGCCCCCGTCATCGCGATCTCGGCGCTGTTCGGGGCGATCTTCACCTTCACCGACATGACCGTGGTCTACGTCCTCACCCGCGGCGGCCCGACCAACGAGACCCAGGTGCTCGCCAGCTGGGCGTTCTTCCGGGGCATCGAGGGCAGCGACATCGGGCAGGGCGCGGCGATCGCGCTGTTCCTGTTCCCGCTGCTGCTCGCCGCGGCCATCGCGATCCTGCGGGCGGTGCGGCGGATGGAGGTCGGGTGATGGACCGGCTCGTCGTCACCGATGCCGACCGGCACCGTTACGCGCGGCGCCACCGCGCGGGCCGCATCGCGCTCTACGCCATCGCCGTGATCTCGGCGCTCGCCGCCGCCGGGCCGTTCGTGTGGGCAGCGATCACCACGTTCAAGCAGGACAGCGACCTCTACCGGCGGCGCAACAACCCGTTCATCTTCAACGAGACGCCCACCACCGACCACATCGGGCTGCTGATCAACGACACCGGGTTCGTGACGTTCGCCTGGAACACGCTGTGGGTCGGCGTGCTGGTCGTGCTGATCACCCTGGCGCTGTCGCTCCCGGCGGCCTACAGCCTCGCGCGGCTGGACCGGCCGTGGGCGGGCCCGATGGGGATCGCGATCTTCTTCGTCTACCTGGTGCCGCCCACCCTGCTGTTCCTGTCGCTGTCGCGGCTGGTGGTCGCGCTCGGCCTGCAGGACTCGACGTGGTCGCTCGTGGTGATCTACCCGACCATCACCGTCCCGGTGTCGGTGTGGCTGCTCATCGGGTTCCTCAAGACGATCCCGAAGGACATCGAGGAACAGGCCATGGTCGACGGCTACAGCCGCGTGGGGGCCATGGTGCGGGTGGTCGTGCCGCTGCTGTTCCCCGGGATCGTCGCCGTGATCGTGTTCGCGTTCACGCTCACGGCCAGCGAGTTCATCTACGCCCTCGCGTTCATCTCGCCCAGCGCGGAGAAGGTCATCAGCACCGGCGTGCCCACCGAGCTGGTCCGCGGCGACGTGTTCTTCTGGCAGTCGCTGCAGGCCGCCGCCGTGCTCGTCGCGGTGCCGATCGCGTTCGTGTTCAACCTGTTCCTCGACCGCTTCATCGCCGGCTTCACGCAGGGGGCGGTGAAGGGCTGAGCGGTGAACTTCAGAACTTCAGGAAAGCCACATCCATGAACGTGGGCTTCGTGGATGTGGCTTTCCTGAAGTTGGGGGGAGGGGTCAGGTGACCTCGCGGTCGTCGCGGTGGGCGCCGTAGTACTCGACCTGCCGGGCGAGCACCTCCCGCATGGGGGTGCCACGGGGGACGCCGTAGACGGTGCCGGGGAAGTCGAGCTCGCGCTGCACCTCCCACAGCTCGTCGTGCCGGTCCGGGGAGAACAGCTGCGCCGGGTCGCCCGCCGCGATCCAGCCGATCGGGACGACCGTGCCGGGGACGAGGCGGGACCGGACGTGCAGCACCGCGTGGATCCGCAGCTCGCAGCCCGCGCCCGCCACCGCGCCGGGGAACAGCGCCGCCCCGGTGGCGATGAACACCTCGTCCTCGACGGTGGCGCCGTTGACGTGCGCGTGCGGCCCGACGAGCACCGCGTCGCCCAGCTGGGCCCGGTGCGCCGCGCGCCCGCGGACCAGGGCGTTCTCCATCACCACGACGTCCGCGCCCACCCGGACCTCGCCGTCCTCCGCGGTCAGCACGGCGCCGTGCAGCACGCGGGCCCGCTCGCCCAGCACGACCGCGCCGCACACGACGGCCGACGGGGCGACGTACGCCGACCCCGGCACGACGGGGCGCCGACCGCGGTGCTCCAGCAGCATCCGACCACCCTAGGCCGGGCCGCCCGAACTTCAGGAAAGCCACTTTCATGAAGCCCAGGTTCATGAAAGTGGCTTTCCTGAAATCCCGGCGGGTCCAGGTTGTCGTAGACGAGCCGGTCGATCACGCCGAGCGAGCAGAAGCCGAGTCGCTCCGCGGTGGCGGCCCACTCGCCGAGGGCGGTCGCGTCGGCCTCGGGGACGGCGGCGGGCAGGCCCATTCCGATTCGCATCGGACACCTCCGAGCTGTGAGGCGTCGAGGATGCCCGCGGTGCGCCCGCCGGGTCGTGAACGGATCGGACAGCCGCCCCGGTCAGCGCGGCGCGGCCTCCACCGGCGTGCGCGGCGGTTCTGCGGCGAGCGACGCGAGCAGGCCGAGCCGCTCGGCGTCGGCGGTGCCCGGCTCGGCGTGGTAGGCGATGACCTCCACGCCGTCGGAGCCGTCGGCCTGCAGCTTCGACATCCACAGGCGCATCTCGCCGACCTGGGGGTGGTTCAACCGGACCGCCTTGCTGCGCGGCGGCTTCACGTCGTGGCGGGCCCACGCCTTGCGGAACTCCTCGCTCGCCAGCGAGAGCTCGCCGACGAGCTGCACGGCGCGCGGGTCGTCGACGTCGGGCCCGAGCTGGTTGCGGAACGTGGCGACGAGCTGCGGCGCGCACCGCGCCCAGTCCGGGTACAGCAGCTGCTCGGCGGGGTCGAGGAACAGCGACCGCAGCCGGTTCTCGCCCACCCGCAGGCTCGGGGCGAGCGCGGTCGCGAGCGCGTTGGCGGCGAGCACGTCGAAGTAGGTGTCGACCGCGATCGCGGGCACGCCGATGACGTCGAGCAGCTGCGCGGTGTGCGGCGGCACGGACCGGCGCCGCGGTCGCCGGGCCCGGGTGCGCGGCCGCGGCGCGGCCAGCTCGTGCAGGTACGCGGTGGCGGTGTCGTCGAGCCGCAGCACCCGCGCGATCGCGTCCAGCACCTGCGGCGACGGGTTGCGGTCGCGGCCCTGCTCGAGCCGCAGGTAGTACTCGGCGCTGATGCCGGCGAGCATGGCCACCTCCTCGCGGCGCAGCCCCGGCACCCGCCGGATCCCGTGGGCGGGCAGGCCGACGCTCTCCGGCGTGACCAGCTCCCGGCGGGCGCGCAGATAGGTCCCGAGCCGGTTCTCCTCGCGCACGTCCCCCACGGTAACCGCGCGGATCGCCACGTCGGGTGTCCCTGCCGGTACCAGTGACGCCGGGGACCTGGGTGGGCCGGGCGTCCCCGCGCACGATCCGCGGCATGGGCATCGACACGACCACCACCACCCTCCCCGGCGGCACCTGGACGATGGGCGGGCTGACCGTGACCCGGTTCGGGTACGGCGCCATGCAGCTCGCCGGCCCGGGCGTGATGGGGCCGCCCGCCGACCGCGACGGCGCCCTCGCCGTCCTGCGCGAGGTCGTCGAGCTGGGCATCACCCACATCGACACGGCCGACGCCTACGGCCCGGTGATCACCAACGAGCTGATCCGGGAGGCGCTGCACCCCTATCCGGAGGGGCTGCACATCGTGACCAAGGTCGGCGCGGTCCGCGACGCGCAGGGCGGCTGGCCGGTCGCCCGGGAGCCGGACGAGCTGCGCCGGGCCGTGCACGACAACCTCACCCACCTCGGCCTCGACGTGCTCGACGTCGTCAACCTGAGGGTCGGCAACGCCGTCGGCCGCGAGGAGGGCTCGATCGCCCAGGCGTTCGAGACGCTCGTCGAGCTCCAGCAGCAGGGCCTCATCCGCCACCTCGGGATGAGCAACGCGACCCCGGCGCAGGTCGCCGAGGCACGGTCGATCGCACCGATCGTGTGCGTGCAGAACCTCTACAACCTCGCCCACCGCGAGGACGACGAGCTGATCGACCGGCTCGCCGAGGAGGGCATCGCCTACGTGCCGTACTTCCCGCTCGGCGGATTCACCCCGCTGCAGTCCGAGGCGCTCTCGGCGGTCGCCGCCCGGCTCGGCGCGACGCCGATGGCGGTCGCGCTCGCCTGGCTGCTGCAGCGTTCGCCGAACATCCTGTTGATCCCCGGCACGTCGTCGGTGGCGCACCTGCGCGAGAACGTCGCGGGGGCGGGGCTCGCGCTGGCCGAGGAAGACCTCGCGGAGCTGGACGCGATCGGCCGCTGAGCCCGGTCAGCGAGCCGGGATCAACGACGCGGGATCAACGACGCGGCACCGGCACCCCGCGGATGGAGGCGTCGAGCAGCTGCACCGGGTGCAGCAGCGGCAGGTCCTCACCGAGGTGCTTGCCGATCTGCAGCAGGCAGCCCGGGTTGGCGGTCACGACCAGGTCGGGCTCCACCGACCGGACGTTGGCCGCCTTGCGGGCCCCCAGCTCGGCCGCGGCGTCCGGCATGACCAGGTTGTAGATGCCGGCCGAGCCGCAGCACAGCGCCGCCTCGGGCAGGTCCACGAGCTCCAGCTCGGGGATGGAGCGCAGCACCTCCCGCGGCTGGGTGCGCACCTGCTGGGCGTGCCCGAGGTGGCAGGCGTCGTGGTAGGCCACCCGGCCCCGGAACGGGTGCCGCGGCGCCCGCGGGCCCAGGTCGGCGAGCACCTCGTGCACGTCGCGCACCCGCGCGCTGAACGCCTTCGCGCGCTCGGCCCACTCCGGGTCGTCGGCGAGCAGGTGGCCGTACTCCTTCATCGAGGAGCCACAGCCGGCGACGTTGGTGACGACGTGGTCGACGTCGAGCTTCTCGAACACGGCGATCTCGCGCTTCGCCCTGGCCAGCGCGCTGTCCTCGCGCCCGGCGTGCAGCTCGAGCGCGCCGCAGCACTGCTGCTCGCGCGGCACGAGCACGTCGCAACCCTCCGCGGCGAGCACGCGGACGGTCGCGGCGTTGACGCGGTGGAAGAACACGTCCTGCACGCAGCCGGTGAGCAGCGCGACCCGGGCGCGGCGCTCGCCGACGGCGGGGGTGTGGACCGGCAGCCGGGCGAACGCCTCGCGCACCGACACCGGCGGCAGCAGCGACTCCGCCGCCCCCAGCCGCCCCGGCAGCTTCGACGCCAGCCTCGCCACCGCGGGGATCCGGCGCAGCCGCTGGTAGAGCGCGCCCGGTACGGCGGCGGCCCGCAGCCGCCGCTTGTAGGGGAACAGCGCGAAGATCGCCTTGCGGAACCAGGCGTCCTTCCACTCGCGCGGCACGTTGCGCTCGATCTGCGGGCGCACCGACTCCAGCAGCCGGTCGTACTGCACGCCCGACGGGCACGCGGTCACGCACGCCATGCAGCCCAGGCACCGGTCGATGTGCTCGGTGAACGGCCCCTCCAGGCCGATCTCGCCCTTGGCCGCGAGGTCCATGAGGTAGATGCGGCCGCGCGGCGAGTCCATCTCCTCGCCCCACAGCTGGTAGGTGGGGCAGGTCGGCAGGCAGAAGCCGCAGTGCACGCAGTCGTCGAGCAGGTCGCGCTCCGGCGGGCGTCGGTCGTCGAAGCTGCTCGGACGGGTCTGCGGGATGTTGGTCTCGGCGGAACCGGCGGGGGTGCTCATCTCACATCCAGGGGTCGAAGCGGCCCGGGCCGAACCGGCCCTGCGGGTCGAGCTCTGCCTTGACGGCGCGCAGCACGGGCAGCGCGGACGGCGGCGGGCCCCACGCCGGGGCGGTCGCGCCCTCGGGGCGGGAGCGCAGCACGGACACCCCGCCCGCGGCGTGCACGCGGGCGTGGGCCGCCGCCACGGCGTCCGGGGGCAGCGTGACGGTGGCGACCCCGGTGCCCAGGCCCGCCGTGACGGTGCGGGTGGGCAGGTCGGCGAGCACGCCGGGCAGCCGCGACGGTCGCACCCCGATCCGCAGCGTGGCGAGGTCGGGCTCCCCGCGCACGAGCTCGGCGTGCCGCTCCCAGGGGTCTGCGTCGGCGACCTCCCCGGCGCCGAGCGCGGCGCGGAGGCGCTCCAGCCGCGCGTCCAGGGCGCCCGCCGTGCCCTCGATGCGGACCAGCAGCACGCCGTCGGAGGTCCACTCGATGGCCGTGGGCTCGTGGGGCCCACCCAGCGCGGTGGCGGTGTGCGCGGCCGCCTCCTCCAGCGAGCAGGGGATGACGAGCGTCGCGGTGCGCTCGGGCCGCGGGTGCAGCCGAAGCACCACCTCGGCGAGCACGCCGAGCGTGCCGTAGGAGCCGTGCAGCAGCTTGGCGAGGTCGTAGCCCGCGACGTTCTTGATGACGTGGCCGCCGCTGCGCGCCACCGTGCCGTCGGCGAGCACGAACGTGACACCGATGACGAGGTCGCGCAGGGAGCCGTGCACGAGCGCGGCGGGCCCGGCGTCCGCGGTGGCGATCAGGCCGCCGACCGTGGCGCCGTCGGTGACGCGGGCGGCGTCGAACGCGACGTGCTGGCCGTGCGGGGCGAGCTCGTCCTGCAGGTCCCGCAGCCGGGTGCCCGCCCGGACCGCGACGGTCATGTCGGCGGGGTTGTGGGTGATCACCCCGGCGAGGCCGGTGGTGTCGAGGACCGCGTCCACGGGCGCGAGCCGGCCCGCCCACCCGGCGGCGGTGCCCGCACCGGCGATGCCCACCGTGCCCGCGGTGTCGAGCACCGCGTCGCGGAGGGACCGCAGGTCCGTGGGCCGCAGCGGCGCCGCCGTCGCGTTGCCCTGGCTCATCGGACTCCTTCCTCGCACCCTGCCCGCGACCCCTGCGGGGTCACAGGCGCTCGATGACGCCCGCCTCCTCCAGAGGGTGGGGCCGGTACTTGCCGGGCCGCTCGCCGCACAGCCGCGGCGTGGGCAGGACCTTGCCGGGGTTGCACAGCCCGCGCGGGTCCCACGCGCTGCGGACGCGGCGCATGACCTCCAGGTCGTCGACGCCGAACATCTTCGGCATCGAGCACGCCTTGTCCGCCCCGATGCCGTGCTCGCCCGAGAGCGACCCGCCCAGCTCCACGCACAGCTCCGCGATCTCGCCGGAGAGCTTCTCGGCGCGCTCGGTCTCGCCCGCGGCCGCGTTGTAGAGCACGAGCGGGTGGAGGTTGCCGTCGCCCGCGTGGAAGACGTTGGCCACCCGCAGCCCGGCCGCCTCGCCCATGGCGGCGATGCGGTCGAGCACCTCGGCGAGCCGGGTGCGCGGCACGACGCCGTCCTGCACGAAGTAGTCGGGCGAGATGCGGCCCACCGCGGCGAACGCCGCCTTGCGCCCCCGCCAGATCGCCGCGCGCTCCTCCGGCGAGCCCGCGATGTGCAACCGGGTGCAGCCGTGCCGGTCGCAGATCTGCTTGACCTGCTCGAACTGCTCGTCGCACTCCTCGGCCGGGCCGTCCAGCTCGACGACGAGCGCGGCGGGCACCCCCACCGTGTAGCCGGCGTGCACCGCCTCCTCGGCGGCCTCGATGGCGAGCGTGTCCATCATCTCGACGGCCGCCGGGACGATGCCCGCCGCGACGATGTCGGACACCACGTCGCCCGCCGCGGCGACCGACGGGAAGTCCGCCAGCAGCGTGCGCACCGTCTCCGGGGTGCGCAGCAGCCGCACCGTGACCTTCGTGGTGATGCCGAGCGTGCCCTCCGAGCCGAGGAAGAGCCCGCGCAGGTCGGGCCCCGCCTGTTCGCCGGTGTCGGAGCCGAGCGTGACCAGCGAGCCGTCCGGGAGCACGACCTCGCAGGACAGCACGTGGTTGGTGGTGAAGCCGTACTTGAGGCAGTGCGCGCCGCCGGAGTTCTCCGCGACGTTGCCGCCGATCGTGCAGACCTGCTGGCTGGACGGGTCGGGGGCGTAGTACAGCCCGTGCGGCGCCGCGGCCGCGGTGATCTCGAGGTTGGTGACGCCCGGCTCGACGACCGCGCGCCGGTCGACGGGGTCGACCTCCAGCACCCGCTTGAGGCGCGCGAGGCTGATCACCACGCCGTCGGCCACCGGGACGGCCCCGCCGGAGAGGCCCGTGCCCGCGCCGCGCGCGACGAACGGCACGCCGTGCTCGTGGCAGACGCGCACCGCGGCGGCCACCTGCTCGGCGTCGCGGGGCAGCAGCACCAGCTCCGGCGCCACCCGGTACCCGGTGAGCCCGTCGCACTCGTACGCCCGGCACCGCACCGGGTCGCTGATCACGTCCTCCGGCGCGAGCGCCGCCTCGAATGCCCGCACGACCCTGCTGTCGATGGTCATGGAAGGGCCCCCTTCGTCGCGGGTCCACACCTTCCATGGAGACTACGACCGCGATCCCCGGAGCGCCCGGCCCTCGAGGGTGCCCGGACCGGTCCCGCACCAACGGAGAACGTTCGGGAGGTCGAAGCGGTGGGTCCCCGCCGGAAGCTGCAGCTGGCCCTCGTGCTCGTGGCCGCCGTCGTCGTGGGGCTGGCGCTGACCGGCGCCGTCGGCCCCGCGTCGGTGGACCCCGTGCCCACAGCCGTCGTCACGCGCTGAGTCTCGCTTCCGCGATGCGGAAGTTCAAGTCCGTCTGGTAAAAAAGCAGCCGGGCGGGTACCCGCCGTGCGCAGGCTGCCGACCGGAGGGTGAGACATGAGCGCACCACTGCAGATCGACCCCGCGCTGAAGGCGTTCGTGGAAGACGAGCTGTTGCCCCGCCTCGACCTGACGGCGGAGTGGTTCTGGAACACCCTCGCCGCGCTGCACGAGCGGTTCGACGGACGGATCCGGCAGCTCCTGGCCCGCCGCGACGAGCTGCAGGCCCAGCTCGACGCCTGGCACCGCGAACACGGCGCGGGCGACCCCGCCTCCTTGGAGGCGTTCCTCACCGAGATCGGCTACCTGACGCCGCCCGCGTCGCCGAAGGTGCAGGTCGACCGGGTCGACCCGGAGATCGCCCACATCGCGGGGCCGCAGCTCGTGGTGCCGGCCACCGTGCCCCGCTACGCCCTCAACGCCGCCAATGCCCGGTGGGGCTCCCTCTACGACGCCCTGTACGGCACCGACGCCCTCCCGCTCGACCGCGAGCTCGCGCCCGGCTACGACGAGGAGCGCGGCGCGCAGGTGATCGCGGAGGCCGACCGGCTGCTCGACGAGTTCTTCCCGCTCGCCCAGGGCAGCCACGCCGACGCCACGGCCTACCGCGTGGAGAACGGGCGGCTGGTCGTCGCCACCGGCGCCGGGGAGACCGGGCTCGCCGACCCGGCGCAGTTCGCCGGGTATCGCAGCCGCTCCGCTGACGGCGTGGAGGCGGTCCTGCTGCGCCGCAACAACCTGCACGTCGAGCTGACCATCGACCCCGAGCACCGGGTGGGCCGCCAGCACCACGCCGACGTCGCCGACGTCGTGGTCGAGGCGGCGGTCACCACGATCGTCGACCTGGAGGACTCCGTCGCCACCGTCGACGGGGAGGACAAGGCGCTCGCCTACCGGACCTGGCTCGGGCTCATGACCGGCGAGCTGGTCTCGGTGTTCGAGAAGAACGGCCGCACGGTCGAGCGGCGCGTGCACGGCGACCGGGAGTACACCGCGCCGGACGGCTCCCCGCTCACACTCCCCGGCCGGGCGTTGCTCCTGGTGCGCAACTGCGGCCACCACATGTTCACCGACGCCGTGCGCGTCGACGGCGAGCCGGTCGCGGAGGGCGTGCTGGACGCGCTCGTGTCCGCCGTCGCGGCCCTGTACGACCTGCGCGGGCTCGGTCGCTTCACCAACTCCCGCGCCGGCAGCGTCTACATCGTCAAGCCCAAGCAGCACGGGCCGGACGAGGTGGCGCTCACCGTCGACCTCTTCGCGGCCGTCGAGGAGGCGGTCGGGCTCGAGCCGCGCACGCTCAAGATCGGGATCATGGACGAGGAGAAGCGCACGTCGCTCACCCTCGACGCCTGCATCGCGGCCGCGCACGACCGCGTGATCTTCGTGAACACGGGCTTCCTCGACCGCACCGGCGACGAGATCCACTCCGACTTCCACGCCGGCCCGGTCATCCGCAAGAACGACATGAAGTCCACGACGTGGCTGCAGGCCTACGAGGACCGCAACGTGGACGTGGCGCTGCGCGCGGGCTTCGTCGGGCAGGCGCAGATCGGCAAGGGCATGTTCGCCAAGCCCGCCGCGATGGCCGAGCTGCTCGCCACCAAGGGCGCCCACCCGGAGGCGGGCGCCAACACCGCGTGGGTGCCCTCGCCGACGGCGGCCACCCTGCACGCGCTGCACTACCTGCGCATCGACGTCGCCGCGCGCCAGCGCGAGCTCGCCGGGCGCGAGACCGACCGGCGGCTGCTGCTGGAGGTGCCGCTGCTCACCCGCGAGCTCACGCCCGAGGAGAAGAAGCACGAGCTGGAGACCAACGCCCAGTCGATCCTCGGCTACGTGGTGCGTTGGGTGGGCCTGGGCATCGGCTGCTCCACGGTGCCCGACCTCGAGGGCGTCGGCCTGATGGAGGACCGCGCCACGCTGCGGATCTCCAGCCAGCTCATCGCCAACTGGCTGCACCACGGCCTGGTCGACGAGGCGACGGTCCGCGAGACGTTCGCGCGGATGGCCGCGCTGGTCGACGAGCAGAACGCGAACGAGCCCGGCTACGTGCCGATGGCGAAGGACCTCGACGGCAGCCCCTCGTTCCAGGCGGCGCTCGAGCTGGTGTTCACCGGCGCCACGGAACCGAACGGCTACACCGAGCGCGTGCTCACGACGTGGCGGCGCAAGGCCAAGGCGCAGGCCGCGGCGGCGTGACCGACGAACGGCGCGATGGTCGGAACCCATCCGACGAACGCGCCGCTCGTCGGAACCGGCTGCGGCCGCACACCCGGGCGGCCGCAGCGCTGTTCGCGATCGGCTACGGCGCGAACCAGTTCAGCTCCCTGATGGTGGTGTACCGGGAGCAGGCCCACTACTCGGCGGTCACGGTCGCGGCGTTCTTCGGCGTCTACGCCGCCGGACTGGTGCCGGGGCTGCTGCTGGGCGGGCCGGCGTCGGACCGGTGGGGGCGACGCCGGCTGGTGCTGCCCGCGCTCGCGGTCTCGGCGCCCGCGAGCGGCGTGCTCGCCCTCGGCGGGGTGCCCACCGTGTCCGAGCCCGCCCTCTACACCGGCCGGTTCGCGTTCGGGGTGGTCACCGGGATCGCGATGGCGGTGGGCAGCTCGTGGGTGAAGGAGCTGTCGCAGCCGCCGTGGGACCCCGCCGCGGACCCGGCCGCGGGCGCGCGCCGGGCTGCCATCGCGCTCTCGGCGGGGTTCGGGGTCGGTCCGCTGGTGGCCGGGCTGCTCGGGCAGTGGGGACCGGCGCCGATGGAACTGCCCTACCTGGTGCACGTCGTGCTCACGCTCGTCGTCCTCGCCGCGGTCGTCGGCGTGCCCGAGACGCGCCCGGGCGGGGCCCGCCCCGGCCTGCGCGTGCACCTGCCCCGGCGGTTCCGCCGGGTCGTCGCGCCGATGGCGCCCTGGGCGTTCGGGGCGCCCGCGCTGTCGTTCGCCGTGCAGCCCGCGGCGCTCGGGCCGCACATCGCCGGGTTCGGGCTGGTCTACGCCACGCTGCTCACCACCGTGACGCTCGGGATCGGCGTCGCTGTGCAGTCGTGGGCGCGGCGGCTCTCCCCGGCGACCGGCTCGCGGCTCGGGCTCGGCGCGCTGATCGCGGGGCTGCTGGTCGCGGCCTGCGCCGCCGCGCTCGGGTCGCCGGTGCTCGCCGTCCCGGCCTCCGCGGTGATCGGGGTGGCCTACGGGCTGCTGCTGGTCGCGGGCCTGGTCGAGGTGCAGCGCATGGCCACGCCCGGACAGCTCGGCGGCCTCACCGCCGTCTACTACGCGGTGACCTACGTCGGCTTCGTGCTCCCGGTGCTGCTCGCGGCGCTCGCCGGCGCGGTGGGCTACCCGCTGCTGCTGGTCGGGGTGGCGCTGCTCGTCGCGGCGAGCCTCGCCGTCGTGACCGTCACCGGGCGGCGGGAACCCGCGGGCCTACCCGCGTGCGGGTGATCGTCCGTAGGCTCGGGGCCGTGCTCGAGCTGCGCCCCACGCCCATCGACCACCCCGACGCGGCCCGCCTCATCGGCGCGCTCCAGCAGGTCTACCGCGAGCGCTACGGCGACGAGGACGCCACCGAGGTCGACCCGCGCGAGTTCGCCCCGCCGCACGGGTACTTCGTCGTCGGGTACGAGGGCGGCGAGCCGGTGGCCTGCGGGGGATGGCGGGAGCGGCACGCGGGGGAGGACGCCGCGCTGCGCGACGGCGACGCCGAGGTCAAGCGCATGTACGTGGCCGAGGCGCACCGCGGGAAGGGCTACGCCCGCGCGATCCTCGCCGAGCTCGAGCGCGCCGCTGCCGCGGCCGGGCTGCGGCGGATGGTGCTGGAGACCGGCCTCGAGCAGCCCGAGGCGATGGCGCTCTACCCGAGCGCCGGGTACGAGCCGATGCCCGCCTTCGGCGTCTACGCGGGTTCTCCGACCAGTCGCTACTTCGCCAAGCCGCTGCGCGTCGCCGACCGGGTGTAACGCAGCGGAACCCCCCTGCCACGCACCGTGCCCCGGACGTGGCGGCGCTTCGGGTGGCGGGAACGCGTGGAGCGGCGAATCATCCGCACCACGGGGGTGGCCGGAGCGAGGAGGGGGCAATGGTGGGGCCCGAAGCTGTTCTCGCGCAGACCGATCTGCGGCTGGACACGACCTGGATCGACTACGTCTTCGTCGTCTTCTACTTCCTGCTGGTCCTGGGCATCGGGGTGCTGGCACGGCGGTCGATCGCGTCGAGCCTCGACTTCCTGCTGTCCGGGCGGGCGCTGCCCGCCTGGGTGACGGGGCTGGCGTTCATCTCGGCGAACCTCGGCGCGATCGAGCTGATCGGGATGATGGCCAACGGCGCCCAGTACGGGATGCCGACGGTGCACTACTACTGGATCGGCGCCATCCCGGCGATGGTGTTCCTGGGCATCGTGATGATGCCGTTCTACTACGGCAGCAAGGCCCGCAGCGTGCCGGAGTTCCTGCTGATGCGGTTCAACGCGACCACGCAGCGGGTCAACGGCATCACGTTCGCGCTGGCGTCGGTCCTGATCGCCGGGGTGAACCTCTACGCGCTCGGCCTGATCCTCGAGGCCCTGCTGGGGTGGTCGCTCGCGATCGCGGTCCCGGTGGCCGCGCTGGTGGTGCTGAGCTACACGTTCCTCGGCGGTCTGAACGCCGCGATCTACAACGAGGTGCTGCAGTTCTTCGTGATCCTGGCGCTGCTGATCCCGCTCACGGTGGCCGGGCTGGCGCGCGTCGGCGGCTGGGACGGCCTGGTCGCGCAGGTCAGCCCGCTGCCGCCCGGGCCGGAGCAGTTGTCGTCGTGGCCCGGCACGTCGCTCACCGAGATCGCGAACCCGTTCCTGTCGGTGCTCGGCATCGTGTTCGGGCTCGGGTTCGTGCTGTCGTTCGGGTACTGGACCACCAACTTCGCCGAGGTGCAGCGCGCGCTCTCGGCGCGCAGCATGTCGGCCGCCCGGCGCACGCCGATCATCGGCGCGTTCCCGAAGGCGCTCATCCCGCTGGTCATCGTGATCCCCGGGATGATCGCCGGGGTCCTGGTGCCGCAGCTCACCACCCTCAAACAGGGCGGCGAGACCGACGTGACCTACAACAACGCGCTGTCGCTGCTGATGAACGAGGTGCTGCCGAACGGCATCCTCGGGGTGGCGCTGGCCGGCCTCTTGGCCTCGTTCATGGCGGGCATGGCGGCCAACGTCAGCTCGCTCAACACGGTGTTCACCTACGACCTGTGGCAGGACTGGATCCGGCCCGGCCGTCCCGACGAGTACTACCTGCGGGTCGGGCGCACGGTCACCGTCGCCGGCTGCCTGCTCGCGATCGGGACGGCGTTCATCGCGGGCAGCTTCGAGAACCTGATGGATTACATCCAGGCGCTGTTCAGCTTCTTCAACGCGCCCTTGTTCGCGATCTTCATCCTGGGCCTGTTCTGGAAGCGGATGACCGGGACCGCGGGCTGGACGGGGCTGATCGGCGGCACGCTCGCCGCCGTCATCGTGGACACGCTGGTGCGCACCGAGGTGATCGCGGTGTCGTCGCAGGCAGGCTCGTTCATCGGGGCGAGCGCCGCGTTCGTCGTGGGCATCGCGGTCGCCGCGGTCGTCACGCAGTTCACCACGTCGAAGCCGGACTCCGAGCTGGTCGGGTTGGTGTGGGCGCTGACGCCGCGCGGGAGCAGGGCCGAAGCGGTCGAGACCCGCGTCGCGCCGTCGGCAGCGGGTGAGGCGGGCGCCGCGGCGCCGCACGGCAGGCCCGCGACGATCGAGGAGGTGCCGACGTCGCTGCACGACGACGAAGGCGCCTGGTGGCAGTCGCCCGCGGTGATGGGCACGTTGGTGCTCGTCCTCACCGCCGTCCTGTACCTGATCTTCGCCTGAACGGGAGGGGAGCACCGTGTCCGAGCACGAGGGCCACCACATCTCGCCGAGCGCGGCGTCGCAGTTGTTCGACCTGCGCACGGTGATCGCCGTGCTGTTCGGCGTCTACGGGGTCATCCTGACCGTGATGGGCCTGTTCTTCGAGGACGAGGCCGAGCTCGCGAAGGCGGGCGGCATCGACATCAACCTGTGGTCGGGGCTCGGGATGCTCGTGGTCGCCGGCCTGTTCCTGCTGTGGGTGTGGCTGCGGCCGCTGGTTCCGCCGGGGGAGCGCGAGTAGCACCCCGGCCCGGCGGACTCAGGCGCGCGGCGTCGGGTAGCGCGGGTTGAACACCTCGAGCGTCCAGGCGTCGAGGACGCGCAGGGCGCGACGGACGGCGTTCGTGAGGCGCGACGTGATCATGTTGTCCTCCTCCGAGGTCTCGGTTGCGGTGTGCACCCGGTACAGCGCGACGGGCTTCTGGATCGTTCCAGCTCCCGGTTGTGAAGCTGCGCACGGAGGGCGCCGGTGACCCGCACCTGGCCGCGGCCGCTGCGGCCCGGCGACCGCGTGGCGGTGGTCCTCCCGGCCGGCCCGCCCGCGCCGCCCCTGCTCGCCGCCGGCCTCGACCTGCTGCGGTCGTGGGGGCTGCGCGTCGACCCGGTGCCGGCGGGCCGCCACCCGCGGCTGCCCTACCTCGCGGGCGACGACGCCGCCCGCGCCGCGCAGCTGCAGGCCGTGTGGTGCGACCCGGACGTGGCGGCCGTGCTCTGCGGCCGCGGCGGGTACGGCGCCCTGCGGGTGATCGACCTGCTGGACTGGGACGCGATGGCCGCCGCGCCGCCCCGCCTGTTCGTGGGCGCGAGCGACATCACGGCCCTGCACGCCGCGCTCGGCCCACGCTGCGGCGTGGTGACGCTGTTCGGGGCGATGGTCGCCACCGACGCGGTGCGCGACCCGCAGGCCGTCGAGCACCTGCGCCGGGCCCTGTTCGACCCGCCGCCGGTGCTGGACGGCGGGCCGCGGGCGTGGACGCTGGTCGGCGGCCGGGCGACCGGCCCGACCGCAGGGGGCACGGTCAGCCTGCTGGCCGCCACGCTCGGCGGGCCCGCGGTGCCACCCCCGCCGGACGGCGCGATCGTGCTGCTGGAGGACGTCACCGAGGCGCCGTACCGGATCGACCGCTGCCTCACCCAGCTGCTGCGCGCGGGCTGGTTCGACCGCGCCGCGGGGGTCGTGCTCGGTTCCTGGCAGGACTGCGGCCCGCCGGAGGAGGTGCTCGACGTGCTCGCCGACCGGCTGGTCCCGCTCGGCGTGCCGGTGGTGGCCGACTTCGGGTTCGGGCACTGCCCCGGCCAGCTCACCGTGCCGCTCGGGGCCGAGGTGGAACTGGACGCCGACGCGCTCACGCTCGCCGTGGCCCACCCCGGCCGCGGGCGGTAGCCGACCGGGCGCCGCGCGTGTCGGCGACCGCTTCCCGTGCCGAACCGCGGAGTTGATCGGTAGGCTGTAGGAGAGAGCCTTGTCCCGGATTGTCCGCTTCCGAGCGCGCACCACGCCAACTTTTCGCGGGACCAGGACGACGATCGGGCCGTTCCGGGTACGTCGTGCGCGAGGGCGCGCCTCGCCCGACGCTGAGCGGACCTCGCACAGCGGATCGACGGGGCCGAGCGGGCCTCGGTGGCACGACCGGGAGGAGACTGCGTGCTCGCGCTCGTGGCAGCGCACTTGGTGGTGGCGGGCCTGCTGCCCCTGGTGGCGACGCGCAGTACGAGGGCGGCGTTCGGCGTCGCGGCCGTCCTGCCCGCCGCCGCGCTGGTGTGGGCGCTCGCGAACGCGGGGCCCGCCCTCGCCGGGGGGATCTTCGAGACCACCGCGTGGTCGCCCGCGCTGGGGCTGGAGCTCGCCTTCCGCCTCGACGCGCTCGCCGTTGCCATGATCGTGCTGGTGTCGGGCGTCGGCGCGGTGATCCTCGCCTACTGCACCGGGTACTTCGGTGCCCGCTCCCCGGACGCCGGCCGGTCGGCGGCGCTGCTGCTCGCGTTCGCGGGCGCGATGCTCGGCCTCGTCCTCGCCGACGACCTGCTGTCGCTGTACGTGTTCTGGGAGCTCACGTCGATCGCGTCGTTCCTGCTGGTCGGGCAGGGCGGCGAGCGGCGCGAGGAGCGGCGGGCGGCCGTGCAGGCGCTGCTGGTCACGGTGTTCGGCGGGCTTGCGATGCTGCTCGGCTTCGTGCTGCTCGGGCAGGCCGCGGGCACCTACCGGATCTCGGAGATCCTCGCCGACCCGCCCCGCGGGGGGCTCGTCACCGCGGCCCTGGTGCTGATCCTGCTCGGCGCGTTCACCAAGTCGGCGCAGCTGCCGTTCCACCCGTGGCTGCCCGCCGCGATGGTGGCGCCCACGCCGGTCAGCGCCTACCTGCACGCGGCGTCGATGGTGAAGGCGGGCGTCTACCTGGTGGCGCGGCTCGCGCCCGCGTTCGCCGACCTCGCGGTCTGGACGGTGCCGGTGCTGGTCGTCGGCCTCGGCACCATGCTCGTCGGCGGCTGGCGGGCGCTGTCGGCAACCGACCTCAAGCGGCTGCTCGCGTTCGGCACGGTGAGCCAGCTCGGCTTCCTGATGGTGCTCTTCGGCGCGGGCGGGCGGATCGCCGCGATGGCGGGCGTCGCGATGCTGCTCGCGCACGGGATGTTCAAGGCCGCGCTGTTCCTCACCGTCGGCGCCGTGGACAAGGCGACGGGCACCCGCGACGTGCGGAAGCTGTCCGGGGTCGGGCGCGCGCTGCCCGGCCTCGCCGTCGCCGCGACGCTCGCGGCCGGGTCGATGGCGGGGCTGCCGCCGCTGCTCGGGTTCGTCGGCAAGGAGGCGGCCTTCGAGGCCTTCCTGCACGGCACCGTCGAGAACCGGGTGGTCGCGGTCGGGCTGCTGCTCGGCTCGGTGCTCACCGTCGCCTACAGCGCGCGGTTCCTGTGGGGTGCGTTCGCCCGCAAGCCCGGCCGCGACCCCACCGACGCCCGCGGCGTCGGGCCCGCGCTGAACGTCCCGGTGTGGCTGTGCGCCGCCGCGGGGCCGATCCTCGGCGTCGCCACACCGCTGGTCGACGCCGACGCGGCGAGCTACGCCGCGGCGCTGCCCGGCGACCCCGCTTACCACCTCGCGCTCTGGCACGGCCTCGGGCTCCCGCTCGTGTTCTCCGCGATCGCGGTGGCGGGCGGCCTCGCGGTGCACGCCGCCCGCGGCCGGCTCCAGCCGCTCGCGGGCCGCAGCCCGTTCGACGCCCAGCACGCCTACGAGAAGACGATCGCGGGCATCGGCCGGGTGGCGGTCGGGGTCACCGGCCGGCTGCAGGTCGGTTCGCTACCGGCCTACCTGTCGACGATCCTGGTGATGTTCATCCTGCTGCCGGGCGTGCCGACGGTGCTCGCGAACGCGTGGCCGCGGGACGTACCGGCCTACCACGAGCTGATCCAGGTCCCGCTCGCGGTCGTGGTGGTCACCGCGGCGCTCGCCGTGACGCGGACGCGGCGCCGGTTCACCGCGGTCCTGCTGGTCGGCGTGATCGGCTACGGGGTCGGTGGCCTGTTCATCGTCGACGGGGCGCCGGACCTCGCGCTCGCCCAGTTCCTCGTCGAGACGCTCTCCCTGGTCGCGTTCGTGTTCGTGCTGCGCCGGTTGCCCCTGCACTTCACCGAGACCCGCCCGTCGCGGCGGGTGCGCGTGCCGAAGGCGATGCTCGGGGCGGCCACGGGGATCACGGTCGCGGCCTTCGCGCTGGTGCTCTCCGCGACGCGGACCGCACCGGCCACCACCAGCGCCGAGCTCACCCGGCTGGCGCCCGAGGCGGGCGCCACCAACGTGGTCAGCGCGATCATCGTGGACTTCCGGGCCCTGGACACCGTCGGCGAGATCGGCGTGCTGTTCATCGCGGCCGCCGGCGTGGCGAGCCTCGTCCTCGCCACCCGTTACGACCGGCGCCGCCGCTCCGGGGCGATCGAGAGCGGGCAGGCCAGCCCACAGCACGAGGAGGACGTGCTCGGATGACTGCGCTCGAGGAAAAGCCCTTCGAGGAATGGGACCAACCCCGCCAGGCCTGGATGCTCTCCGGCGCCTGCCGCGGCGACCGCCACCGCACCCTCCTGCTGGAGATGACCACCCGGGCCCTGTTCGGGACGGTGCTGGTCTTCTCGCTCTACCTGCTGCTCGTCGGGCACTACGGGCCGGGCGGCGGCTTCGCGGCCGGGCTGGTGGCCGGCCTGGCGTTCGTCCTGCGCTACATCGCGGGCGGCAGCGAGTCCGTCCTGCAGGTCCGCCCGCCGGTGGTCATCGGGCTCGGGCTCACCGTCGCCCTGCTCACGGCGCTCGCGCCGATGCTCGTCGGCGCGCCGGTGCTCACCACCGCGAAGCTCGCGGTCGACGTGCCGCTGCTGGGCCACCTCGAGACCCAGACGAGCCTGTTCCTCGACGCAGGCGTGTACCTGTTGATCGTCGGGGTCGTGCTCGACCTGCTGCGTTCGCTCGGCGCGGGCATCGAGCGCGACATCCGCGAGGTGGGGGAGCCCCGCTCATGACCGTCAACCTCGTCATGGCCGCGACGGTCGGGGTGCTCTACGCCACCGGCATCACGCTCCTGCTGTCCCGCTCGCTCATGCGCGTGCTGATCGGCGTCGTCGTGCTGGGCCACGGCACCAACCTGCTGCTGCAGCTCGCGGGCGGACCGCCGGGCAGGCCGCCGATCCTCGGCGGCGTGCCGCCCGAGGAGTTCACCGACCCGCTGCCCCAGGCGCTCGCCCTCACCGCCATCGTGATCACGTTCGCGCTGACGACGTTCCTGCTCGCGCTCGGCTACCGCTCCTACGTCCTGGTCGGCCACGACGAGGTGCAGGACGACGTCGAGGACCGGCGGATCGCGCGCCAGAAGGCGCCGACGGCCCCGCTGGAGAACGGTGACGACGACGGCGAGCCCGACGCCGCCGAACGCACCGCGGACGAGGTCGAGGCCGAGGCGAGGGGGTCCGCCCGGTGAACGCGCTCCTGCCGCTCCCCGTCCTGCTGCCGATGCTCGGCGCCGCGGCCAGCATCGTCGGCAGCCGGTGGGCCACGCTGCAGCGGGTCGTCGGGATCGTGGTCCTCGCCGCGGTGGCGGTGCTCGCCTGCGTGCTGCTCGTGGCCACCGACCGGCAGGGCACGATCGTCGCCGAACTCGGCGGCTGGGACGCGCCCGTCGGGATCGCGCTGGTGGCCGACCGGCTGTCGGCGCTGCTGCTGCTGGTGTCCACGCTGGTCACGCTCGCCGTGCTCGTCTACGCGATCGACCAGCGCATCGCCGACTACGGCCGGGCCACGGCGAGCACCACGTTCCACCCCATGTACCTCATGCTCTGCGCCGGGGTGTCGCTCGCCTACCTCACCGGCGACCTGTTCACGCTCTTCGTGGCGTTCGAGGTGATGCTCACCGCGTCCTACGTGCTGATCACCCGGCGGACCGGGGCGAACCGGATCCGGGCGAGCATGACGTACGTGACGGTCAGCCTGCTGTCGTCGCTGCTGTTCCTCACGGCCGTCGCGCTCGTCTACGCCGCCACCGGCACCGTCAACCTCGCCGACCTGGCCGGCCGCGTGGACGAGTTGCCGACCGGGCTGCAGACGGTGCTCGGGATGATGCTGCTCGTCGTCTTCGGGATCAAGGCGGCGATCGTCCCGATGCACTTCTGGCTGCCCGACAGCTACCCGAACGCCCCGGGCCCCGTCGCGGCCCTGTTCGCCGGGCTGCTCACGAAGGTCAGCTTCTACGCGCTGCTGCGCACCCAGACGCTGCTCTTCCCCCGCGACGAGCCGTGGACGCTCATGCTCGTGCTGTCGGTCGCCACGATGCTCGTCGGGGTGCTCGGGGCGCTCGCCCAGAACGACCTCAACCGGTTGCTGTCGTTCCTGCTGGTCAGCCACATCGGATTCCTGCTCTACGGGCTCGCGGTGTTCGACCCGGCGGGGCTGTCCGGGGCCGCCCTGTACGCGGCGCACCACATCACGGTGCTCGCCACCCTGTTCCTCGTCAGCGGTCTCATCACCCGGCGCACCGGCACCGTCGCCCTCGACCGGATGGGCGGGCTGCTGCGCACCTCGCCGGGCCTCGCGGTCCTGTTCGCCATCCCCGCCTTGACCCTCGCCGGGGTCCCGCCGACCGCGGGCTTCGTCGCCAAGCTCGCGCTGCTGCAGGCCGGCGCGGGGAGCGGCCCCGCAGAGCAGGCCGTGGCCGGCGTCGTGATCCTCGCGAGCCTGCTCACCCTCTACGCGCTGGTGCGCGTGTGGGTCCAGGTGTTCTGGGGTGAACCGCAGCCCGCGGTGCCCGACGCCGACCCGACCGACGAGGTGCTCGTCGGAACGGCGCGCACGTCCGTGCCGATGTACGCGGCCACGGCGGGGCTCATCGCGGCGAGCCTCGGCATCGCCGTCTTCGCCGGGCCGCTCGCGAGCATGACCGAGCGGGCCGGCGTCGACCTGCTCGACCGCGAGCCGTACCGGATCGCCGTGCTGGGGGAGGTGCCGTGACCCGGATCCGCAGGCTGTCCCCCGTGCTGTGGCTGACCCTGGTCTGGGTGCTGCTCTGGGGCACGTTCAGCCCGGCCTCGATCGTGGGCGGCGTGCTGGTCGCGCTGCTGATCACCACGGTGTTCCGGATGCCGCCCGCCATCGACCGGCTCCCGATCCGCCCGCTGCGGGTCGCCGGGCTCGTCCTGTTCCTGATCTGGGACCTGCTCGTCTCCGGCCTGGAGGTGAGCTGGGAGGTGCTGCGCCACGGGCCCCGCGCCCGCGGCGCGATCCTCGCCGTCCCGCTGCTGACGTCGTCGGACCGCGTGGTCACGGTGATGGCCAACGCGATCTCGCTCTCCCCGGGCACCATGGCGCTGCAGATCGACCAGGACCACGCCGTCTGGTACGTCTACACGCTCGGCCCGCGCGACCGCGCCGGCGTCGAGCGGGCCCGGCTGCGCGCGATGGACATCCAGCGGCGGGTGCTCGCCGCGCTGGGCAGCCCCGAGGAGGAGGCGGAAGCGGAGCGCCTCATGGGGAGGATGTCGTGACCGTCGTCTTCACCGTCGTGCTGGTGCTGCTCTGCGCCGCCGGGGCGCTCACCCTCGTCCGGCTGCTGCTCGGCCCCGACACCCTGGACCGCATCGCCGCGCTCGACGTGCTCGTGATCCTCATCGTGGCCGCGGCCGCGGTGTACGTCGCGATCCACCGCGACTCGTCCAACATCCCGATGCTCGCGGCCGTCGCCCTCATCGGGTTCGTCGGGTCGGCGACGGCCTCGCGGCTGGCCGAGCGCAGGAGGGGAGGCCGATGATCCTCGACGTCCTCGCGGCGGTGCTGATGCTCGGTGGCGCCGTGTCCTGTTTCCTCGGGGCGCTCGGGCTGGTGCGCCTGCCCGACCTGCTGAGCCGCATGCAGGCCGCCACCAAGCCGCAGACGCTGGGCCTGCTGCTCATCCTCGCCGGCACCGCGCTGCGGCTGGAGATGGACAGCGCGGTCACGCTCCTGCTGGTCGCGTTGTTCCAGGTGATCACGGCGCCGGTGATCGCGCAGCTGCTCGGGCGCTCCGGCTACCGAGGGGGCGTCGTCCGCCGCGACACGCTGGTCGCCGACGAGCTGGCCGCCAAACTGCCCGAGGACCGCCCGTCCTAAGCTCCCCGGGTGCCCCTCTACGCGCTCGGAGACGTCGAACCGGACATCCACCCCGACGCCTACGTCCACCCGGACGCCGTCGTGATCGGGAACGTCACCATCGGCGCGGAGGCCTCGGTCTGGCCCACCGCCGTGCTGCGCGGCGACGACGGGCGGATCGAGGTCGGGCCGCGCACCAGCGTGCAGGACGGGTCGATCATCCACTGCACCCTGCGCGAGCCGACCATCATCGGCAGCGAGGTCACCGTCGGGCACAACGTGCACATCGAGGGCGCGGTGATCGGCGACAACGCCCTCATCTCGTCCGGTTCGGTCGTGCTCAACGGCGCCCGGGTCGGAGCCGGGGCCGTCGTCGCGGCCGGTGCCGTCGTGGCGCCGGGAACGGAGATCCCGCAGCGCCGGATGGCGATCGGCGTGCCGGCCCGGATCCGGGAGGGCCACGAGGTGCCAGAGGGCTACTTCGACCACGCGGTGCAGAGCTACATCCGGCGCGGCAAGCGGTTCCGCGCCGAGCTGAGGAGGATCGCCTGATGCCGGCACGACCGCTCGAGGAGGTCGTCGAGGCCGGGTGGGCCAAGGCGTTGGCCCCGGTCGCCCCGGTGATCGCGGACATGGGGGATTTCCTGCGCGCCGAGCTCGCGGCGGGCCGCCGCTACCTCCCCGCGGGCCGCAACGTCCTGCGCGCGTTCCAGCAGCCGTTCGACGACGTGCGCGTGCTGATCGTCGGCCAGGACCCGTACCCGACGCCCGGGCACGCGATCGGGCTGTCGTTCTCCGTGTCGCCGGAGACACGCCCGCTGCCCCGTTCCCTGGTGAACATCTTCCGCGAGTACTCCGACGACCTCGGCCACCCCACCCCGTCCACCGGCGACCTCACGCCGTGGGCCGAGCAGGGGGTGCTGCTGCTCAACAGGGTGCTCACCGTCGAGCCCGGCAACCCCGGCTCCCACCGGGACAAGGGCTGGGAGAAGGTCACCGAGCAGGCCATCCGCGCCCTCGTCGCCCGCGAGGGGCAGCCGCTCGTGGCGATCCTGTGGGGGCGCGACGCGCGCAACCTCGTCCCGTTGCTCGGCGACGTCCCCTGCATCGAGTCGGCCCACCCCAGCCCGATGTCGGCCGACCGCGGGTTCTTCGGCTCCCGCCCCTTCAGCCGCGCCAACGCCCTGCTCGAGGAGCTGGGTGGGGAGCCGGTGGACTGGAAGCTGCCCTGACGGCTGCGCAGGCAGGTACCCCTGGGCCGGTGGCCGACGCGCTGCGCCCGGGGAGGCCCCGGTGGACTCCTCGCAGCGCCATGAGGCTTCCTCACCCCGGGTTCCGCTGAACCTGTTCGGCGCTGTCCGGGTCAGCGGCGCCGGGTGGGCCTCACCGGTGGCGCCACGGGTCGTGCGGGGCCGCTTCTCGCAGGTCGAGGGCGCCTGACGGCGTCCGCTCCGCGGATCGCTTGGCGACCCTCGACCCGCCAGCCTCTGCGGCCCCTACCGGGCAGGCATTCGTCGGGCAGGCCCGCGGGCCTGCCCGTATTCGGCGCGGCGCCGCCGGGAGGCGGTTGCCTCGGATGTCGGGTTCCGCGGAACCTGATTCGCGCCCGAAAGGGGTCGGGCCCGGATGGGTCCCTTGCCTGAACATCGCGCTCCACGGGTCCGCCAGCCGCCTGGTGACCCTGATCCGGGCGGCCCGCCGGCTCGTCGCCCCACCCGAGGACCTGTCTCGCGCGGGGGTCGCTGATCTGGCGGTGGGCAGGGGCTCGAGCGCGGCAACGCCGAGGTGATCGTTCACGTGGATGCCTCCACCGGCGCCGCGCTGCCCGGCAACGGTCCGGTGCGGGTGCGGGCGCCGCGCGGCGGCCGGCGCGTGGTGCGGTCCGCCGGGTCGCTCAGCGGAGCTGCGGAGGGCAAACCACCCACCCGAGGCGAGAACCCGAGCGGGCCCCGGGCCACTCGCAGCGAACACACCGACCGGGCGGGGTGCCGAGACCGGCGGAGCGACCAGGCGCGCCCACCGGCGGCCGGGTGACGCGAATCGAGTTCTGCGCAACCCACCCCGGAGGATCGCTGCGCATGATCGTCGGGCGGGGTCGTGACCTGTCAGGAGCCTGTGCCGCCAGGCACCCGTCAACGCCCCTCGCTGGGGCGCCGGCGCCAGGTGGAGGCCGTCACGCGGAGCGATCGGGGGAGCCGGTGCCAACCGGCCGGACGAAGCTGGGACCGGACCGTTAGCGAACGGACCTTCCCAAAAGGGGATGTCCTCCACGAGTATCCCGATCAGAGACGAGCCACCCCGCGGGGAAGGACGGATGATGGGACGACAAGGACGTCGTGCTCAGCTCGCAGCGCTGCTGCTCGCGGCGACGCTCGCCCTGGCCGCGTGCGGCATGCGCGGTGCCGGGGCGGGCGGCGGTGATGCGGCCGGCGGCGAGACAATCACGATCAAGTTCTCGCACGTCGTCGCCCCGGCCACGCCGAAGGGGCAGGCGGCGGAGAAGTTCAAGGAGATCGTCGAGCAGCGGTCGGACGGCCGGATCAAGGTCGAGGTCTACCCGAACTCCGAGCTCTACGGCGACAAGGACGAGCTGCAGGCCCTGCAGTCCAACAGCGTGCAGGTGCTGGCCCCGGCGAGCGCGAAGTTCACGACGATCGCGCCGGCGCTGCAGGTGCTCGACCTGCCGTTCCTGTTCGACAGCGTCGAGGACATCCCGCGGGTCGCTTCGCCCGACTCGGCCGTGGGCAAGGCGATCTACGAGAACGAGCAGCTCGCCGCCAACAACATCAAGGTGATGGGCCTGTGGGACAACGGGCTCAAGCAGCTGTCGTCGAACACCGAGATGCGCACGCCCGACGACCTGGCCGGGCTGAGCTTCCGCATCCAGCCCTCCGACGTGCTGCGCACCCAGTTCGAGAAGTGGGGCGCGAGCGCCACCCCGATGGCGTTCTCCGAGGTCTACAACGCGCTGCAGCAGGGCGTGGTCGACGGCCAGGAGAACCCGTACTCGAACATCGAGTCGCAGAACATGCACACGGTGCAGCGCTACATCACCGAGTCCAACCACGGCTACATCGGCTACGTGCTGGTGATCAACAACCAGTTCTTCCAGGACCTGCCGCCCGACCTGCAGACCGTGGTCCAGGAGGCGGCCGACGAGTCGAGCGCCTACAACCGCGAGATCGCGGCGAAGCTGAACGCCGACGCCCGTGCCACGATCGAGCAGGCGGGCACCACGACGATCACCGAGCTGACCCCGGAGGAGCGCCAGGCGTTCAAGGACCGCGTGGTGCCGTCGGTCTGGGAGCAGTACGCCGACGTCATCGGCCAGGACCTGGTCAACGACCTGCTCTCCCAGCAGACCGCCCAGTAGCGCCTTGGCGGGTTCGGTGCACCGGTTGGACCGGGTGCTGACGCGGGTCGAGAACGTGCTCGCCGCGGCGACGCTCGGGGCGGCGACGGTCATCGCGATCGTCGCCATCCTGGTCAGGTACCTCTTCGGGATCTTCCTGTGGTGGTCCGAGGAGGCGATCATCTACCTGATCATCTACTCGACCTTCATCGGAGCCGTCGTCACGCTGCGGCACAACGAACACGTCAACGTCGACGTCTTCGGCCCGTTCCTGCGGGCGCGGGGGAAGCGCGCGCTCGCGGTGATCGCCGCCGCCGTCACCGTGGTGTACCTGGTGTGCATCGGCGCCTTGGCGTGGCTGCTGCTGTTCGAGCCGTTCTCCACCTCGACGATCACGCCCGCGCTCAAGCTGCCCCTGTGGGTGGTGGAGCTGGCGGTGCCCATCGGCCTGACGCTGATGCTGGTGCGCGCGCTGGAGATCCTCGTGCGCAACGCGCGGGGCGTCGAGGCGTTCGCCGAGGGGGAGCGCTCGCTCCTCGAGGTCGAGGCGGAGGCCACCGGCCTCGACCCGCGTGACGTCGAGCGCAGCGTCAAGCGGGACGACGAGGAGGAGAACGGCCGGTGACCGAAGCCTCGACCGTCCTGCTCGTCACCCTCTTCGCGCTGCTGTTCTCCTCGGCCCCGATCGCGGTGGCCCTCGGGCTCACCTCGTTCGCGTACTTCTTCTACTTCACGACGATCCCGCTCACCCAGGTGCCGGAGCGGCTGTTCAACTCGTTGAACACGTTCCCGCTGATGGCGATCCCGTTCTTCGTGCTCGCCGCGAGCATCATGAGCCGCGGCGGGATCAGCAGGAGGATCATCGCGGCCTGCAACGCGGTGGTCGGTCAGTTCCGCGGCGGCCTGGCGATGACCGGTGTGCTCGCCTGCGTGTTCTTCGCCGCCATCTCCGGGTCCAGCCCGGCCACCGTCGTCGCCGTCGGCACCTTGATCATCCCGGCGCTGATCGCGAACGGCTACCCGCGGCGCTTCTCGACCGGCCTGATCGCGACGTCCGGTTCGCTCGGCATCCTCATCCCGCCGTCGATCCCGCTGATCGTCTACGGGATCTCGACCGAGGAGTCGATCGGCGACCTGTTCGTCGCCGGCGTCCTCCCCGGTCTCGTCGCGGGCGCCATGCTGCTCGCCGTCGTCGTCGGGATCTCGTACCGGCGCGGGTACGGCTCCGGCGACGAGGCGATCGCCATGACGACGGCGGAGAAGCTGCGCGCGCTCCGCGACGCCGTGCTGAGCCTCGCCCTCCCCGCGCTCGTGCTCGGGGGGATCTACGGCGGCGTGTTCACCCCGACCGAGGCGGCCGCCATGGCCGTCTTCTACGCGGTGATCGTGTCGGTGTTCGTCTACCGGGAGCTGGACCTGCGCGACCTCGGCGGGATCCTCCTCTCCTCGGCCCGCACCTCGGCGATGATCATGTTCATCATCGCCAACGGGATCCTGTTCTCGTTCGTGCTCACCTCGGAGCAGATCCCCCGCGACATCACCGAGACCCTGCTGGGCTACGAGCTCGACAAGTGGTCGTTCCTGCTGCTCGTGAACCTGCTCCTGCTCGTGGCCGGGTGCTTCATGGAGACGTCGAGCGCGATCCTCATCATCGCGCCGATCCTGCTGCCGCTCGCGGTGGAGCTCGGCGTCAACCCGATCCACCTCGGGATCATCATGGTGATGAACCTCGAGATCGGCATGGTGACCCCGCCGCTGGGCCTGAACCTGTTCGTGGCCAGCGGCATGTCGGGCATGAGCGTGCTGCAGGTGGCGCGGGCCGCGATCCCGACGGCCCTGGTGCTGCTCGCCGCGCTGTTCCTGGTGACCTACGTCCCGGCGATCTCGCTGGCGCTGCTCGGCGGCGGGTAGCGCGGGGTCGGGGCCCGCACCCCACGACGTGCGAACGGCACCCCCATCCGGCTAGCGGACGAGGGTGCCGTTCGTACGAGTGTCTGCGCTCAGGCGCGCGCGACCTTGCCCGCCTTCAGGCACGACGTGCACACGTTCAGCCGCTTGCGGTTACCACCACCGGCGGCGGCGCGCACGGTCTGGATGTTCGGGTTCCAGCGACGGTGGGTGCGGCGGTGCGAGTGCGAGACGGACATGCCGAAGCCCGGACCCTTGCCACAGACGTCGCAGACGGCAGCCACGTCGGACACTCCTCGGGTAGTGGGTGGGTAGGCCGGGGTTGCCCCGGTCGCGAGGAACCAGGGTACCTGCGCCGTCGCGCCGTCGTGCACGGGCCCCACGGCATAGGCTCGCGGACGTGCCCTCGACCCTCGACATCGCGCTGCTCACGAGATGGACGCGGGCTGCCACGGCCGCGCTCGAGCGGCACTGCGCCGAGATCGACCGGATCAACGTCTTCCCGGTGGCCGACGGCGACACGGGGACGAACCTGCTGCTGACGATGCGCGCGGCGGCCGACGCGGTGCGGCGGTCGGCGCGGGAGAACGGGGCGGGGCGGACGGCGGCCGCGGTGGCCGCCGCGCTGGCGCGGGGCGCGCTCGTCGGCGCCCGCGGCAACTCGGGCGTGATCCTGTCCCAGGTGCTGCGCGGGCTCGCGGAGGCGGTGGCGCGGGCCAGGCGGCCCGCGGGTGCCGTGCTGGCCGACGCGCTGCAGCGGGCGCACCGGCTCGCCACCGCCGCGGTGAGCAGGCCGAAGGAAGGCACCGTGCTGTCCGTGCTCGCCGCCGCCGCGCAGGCGGCCGCCGAGGTGGAGTCCGACCGGCTCGAGGACGTCGCGGTCGCGGCGGCCGAGGCGGCCGGCGCTGCGGTGCAGAAGACCACGGGGCAGTTGCCGGAGCTGGCGAGGGCCGGGGTCGTGGACGCGGGCGGTCTGGGCCTCTACCTCGTGCTGGACGCGCTCGCCGGCCTCGTCACCGGGCGCAGCGGCGGCGAGCTGCCCCGTACCCCGGTGCCGGTGGCTCGCGGTCGAGAGGTGCTGGTGGCGCAGCGGGAGGGCGGCTCGGAGGAGCACGACTACGAGGTCATGTACCTGCTGGACGGCACGGACGAGGCGCGCGTCGCCGAGCTGCGCTCCCGCCTGGCCGCGATCGGCGACTGCGTCGCGGTGGCGGGCGACGCCGACGGGCTGTGGAACGTCCACGTCCACTGCACCGACATCGGCGCGGCGATCGAGGCGGGCATCGAGGCCGGCCGGCCGCACCGCATCACCGTCGTGCGCTTCGCCGACCAGCAGCAGGACGCCCCCGTCGAGGCCGAGGGCCGCTTCACCCGCGAGCGGGCGGTGCTGATGGTCGCCTGCGGGGCGGAGGTGGCCGACCTGGCCCGCTCCGCGGGCGCCGTGGTGCTGGAGCGCACGCCCGGCCGGGGCATCGAGGAGGGCGAGCTCGTCGCGGCCCTCGCCGGCACCCGCGCGCGCCACGTCGTGCTGCTGCCCGACGAGGCCGAGCTCGCCCCGGTGGCCGAGCGGGCCGCCGCCGCGGCCCGCGAGGACGGGCAGGAGGTGCTGGTGCTGCCCACGGCGTCGGTGCTGCAGGGGCTCTCCGCGCTCGCCGTCCACGACCCGAACCGGCGGGCCGCCGACGACGTGGTCGCGATGGCCGAGGCCGCGGCGGGCACCCGCACCGGAGGGCTGGTCGTGGCCGAGACCGAGGCCCTGACGTGGGTCGGCCGCTGCGAGCCCGGCGAGGTGCTGGGGATCACCGACGGCGAGGTCGTGTTGATCGCCCCCGACCTGGCTGTCGGTGCCCTGTGGTTGGCTCACCGCATGCTCACCGCGGGTGGTGAGATCGTCACCGTGTTGCTGGGCGAGGGCACGGACCCCTCGCTGGGGGAGGGGCTCGCGGCCGACCTGCGCCGCACCCACCCCGAGGTCGACGTCGTCGTGCACCGGGGCGGGCAGACCGACTACCCGCTCGTGCTGGGGGTGGAATGACCGGGATCGACATGTCGAGCGCGCTCGAGCCGCTCGTCGGCAAGCGCACCGCCGAGGCGTTGAAGTCGCTGGACATCACCACCGTCGGCGAGCTCGTACGCCACTACCCCCGGCGCTACGTCGACCGCGGCAAGCTCACCGACATCGCCGGGCTGGAGATCGGCGAGCAGGCCACGCTCGTGGCCCAGGTGGAGAGGTCGGTGCTGCGCGACATGCGCTCGCGGCGCGGCAAGCTGCTCAACGTCGTCCTCCGCGACGAGAAGGGCGCCACGATCGACGCCACCTTCTTCAACGGCCACAAGGTGCAGCACGTCATCAAGCCCGGGGTGCGCGCGGTCTTCTCCGGCAAGGTGGGCGTGTTCAACCGCAAGCTCCAGCTCACCCACCCGCAGTTCGAGCCGCTCGACGAGGCCGACGAGGTCCGGCCGTTCCTGTCCGTCTACCCGGCCACCGGAAAGATCACCTCGCAGCAGGTGGCGCGCTGCGTCCGGCAGGTCCTCGACCTGCTCGACGACCCCACCGACCCGCTCCCCGAGCTCGTGACGAAGCGGGAGAAGCTCACCGAGCTCGGTACGGCGCTGCGGCGCATCCACGTGCCCGAGTCCGAGGCCGACATCCACGCCGCCCGCCGCAGGCTCGTGTGGGACGAGGCCATGGGGGTGCAGCTCGCGCTCGCGCTGCGCCGCCAGAACACCGCGCAGCGCCCGGCCCCGCCCTGTCCGCCGAAGCCGGGCGGACTGCTCGACGCGTTCGACGCCCAGCTGCCGTTCGCGCTCACCGCGGGCCAGCACGCCGTCGGCACCGAGATCTCCGCCGACCTGGCGCGCGAGCACCCGATGAACCGGCTGGTCCAGGGCGACGTGGGCGCGGGCAAGACGGTCGTCGCGCTCCGGGCGATGCTGCAGGTCGTCGACAACGGCCGCCAGGCCGCGCTGCTCGCCCCCACCGAGGTGCTGGCCGCGCAGCACGCCCGCTCCCTGCGCACGCTGCTCGGCCCGCTGGGCAGGGCGGGCGAGCTGGGTGCGGCGGAGCAGGCGACGAGCGTCGCGCTGCTCACCGGCTCGCTCGGGGCGAAGGCCCGCAGGCAGGCGCTGCTCGACGCGCAGTCCGGCGCGGCGGGCATCGTCGTCGGCACGCACGCGCTGATCCAGGAGCACGTGGGGTTCGCCGACCTGGGGCTCGTGGTGGTCGACGAGCAGCACCGGTTCGGGGTGGAGCAGCGCGACGCCCTGCGCAGCCGCGGCGAGCTCGCCCCGCACATGCTGGTCATGACGGCCACGCCGATCCCGCGCACCGTCGCCATGACCGTGTACGGCGACCTCGCGGTCTCGGCGCTGCGCGAGCTGCCCCGGGGCCGCTCCCCGATCTCCACCACGGTGGTGCCGCTCGCGGAGAAGCCGAGCTGGTTCGACCGGGTCTGGCGGCGCGTGCGCGAGGAGGTCGAGGCCGGGCACCAGGCCTACGTCGTGTGCCCCCGCGTCGGCGGCACCGACGGCGAGCAGGAGCTCGTCGACACCGAGGATCCGGACATCGGCGCCGATGCCGACGAGGGCGGCTCCAAGCGCCCGCCGCTGGCGGTCCTCGACGTGGCGCCCAAGCTCGCCGAGGGCCCGCTGAAGGGGCTGCGCATCGGCGTGCTGCACGGCAAGCTCCCGCCCGACGAGAAGGACGCCGTGATGCGGGCGTTCGACCGGGGTGAGCTCGACGTGCTGGTGGCCACCACGGTCGTCGAGGTCGGGGTCGACGTGCCGAACGCCACGGCGATGATCATCCTGGACGCCGACCGGTTCGGGCTCTCCCAGCTGCACCAGCTGCGGGGGCGGGTCGGGCGCGGCTCGGCGGCGGGGGTGTGCCTGCTCGTCACCGACATGCCCGCGGGCACCACGGCCCGCGAGCGCCTCGACGCCGTCGCGGGCACCACCGACGGCTTCGAGCTCGCCCGCCTCGACCTGGAGCTGCGCCGCGAGGGCGACGTGCTGGGCGCGCTGCAGTCCGGGCGCAGGTCGGGCCTGCGCCTGCTGTCACTGCTGCACCACGAGGAGATCATCTCGAAGGCGCAGGCGTACGCCACCCACATCGTCGCCGACGACCCGGGACTGCGCCGCCACCCCGGGCTGGCGGCCCTCGTGGGGGAGACGGTCGGCGACGAGGAACGGGCCGCGTACCTCGACAAGGTCTGACGGCGACAAGGTCTGACGGCGACAAGGTCTGACGGCGGCACCGGCCGGGTATCCCTTCGACTTCACGTCGAGAGGACGAAAGCCGTGATCGCGCCGACAGCGCCCGCGTCGCCCACCGGGGCCGACCCGTTCCGGCATCCGGCCTTGTTCTACCGCGGGATCGACGAGTACCTGGCCGGGACGATGCCGTTCGTCCAGGAGGCCCTCGCGGTCGGGGACCCGGTGGCGGTGGCCGTGCCGGGGGAGCGGCTGGCGTGGGTCCGCGAGGCCCTGAGCGGCACCGCCGCCCACGTGCGGCTGCTCGACATGGCCGAGGAGGGCCGCAACCCGGGCCGGATCCTGCCGGGGGTGCTGCTCGCGTTCGCCCAGGAACACGGCGCCGCCCGGGTGTGGATCGTCGGTGAGCCGGTGTGGGCGGGCCGCAGCGACGCCGAGCTGCCGGCCTGCGCCGAGCACGAGGCGCTGATCAACCGCGCGTTCGCGGGGCGGAGCGCCGAGATCCTCTGCCCCTACGACGTCGAGGCGCTCCCCGCGGTGGTCCTCGCCGACGCCGAACGCACCCACCCGGTGCTGATCGGACGCCCCCGCAGCGCCCCGTACGGCCCCGACGAGGTGCTCGCCGACTGCAACCGGCCCCTGCCGGAGCCGCGGGGACCGGTGCCGACACTGGTCGTGGACGCCGCGACGCTGCCGTCCGCCCGCGCCCTCGCGGTCGCGGAGGGGGAGCGGGCGGGCCTGCGTCCCGACCGGGTGGACGACCTGGTGTTCGTCGTCAACGAGCTGGTCACCAACAGCCTCGAGCACGCGCGCACCACGGCCCGGTTGCGGGTGTGGGCGCACGACCGCCACGTCGTCGCCGAGGTGGCGGACGCCGGCCGGTTCGACGACCTCCTCGCCGGCCGCACGCCGCCCCTGCCCGAGCAGGCGCGCGGCCGAGGGCTGGTGCTGGTGCACCACCTCGCCGACCTCGTGCGCGTCCACCGGACGGAGCGGGGGACGACGATCCGCGCTCACCTGCGGATCTAGCGGGTTTCAGGCCGGGAGCGCACCCCGCGCGGCCTTGTCGAGGGCGGCCGCGGCGCCGCGGGGGAGGTGGATGACCCCGGCCCGGTCGAGCTTGCCCAGCTCGGCGCGGGCGCGGGCGTACGCGGCGGCGCGCTCGGGTTCGCTGTCGGAGTCGCGGGCCGTGGTGAGCAGCTTGATCACGCGCTCGACCGTGGCGCGCTCGGCGGGGTCGAGGCCGGAGAGCCGGATCCGCTCCGCCGCGTCGACGGCGGCGCGCCACGCGCGCTCGGCCCGGTCGACGGCCGACACGAACGACGTGGCGTGCTCCGCCGGCGGGTACGCGTCGGTCTCGAGCGCCTGTGCCTCGGCGAACGCGTCGACGAACCGCGCGGTGCTGGGCACGGACACGTCGGCGAGCGCGGGGCGGCGCAGCACCTCCATCGGGTCGCACTCGAAGGCGGCGTACTCGGCCTTCAGCGCGGCGAACCGGTCGCGCGCCTTCTCCCACACGGCCTCGGGCCGCGGCGGGGCGGCCGGCCTGCGCGGGAGCGGGGCCGTTCCCGCCGCCATCGCGCGGCGGCGCCGGTGGCGGCGGGTGAGCAGCACCGCGGTGCCGCCGACGAGCAGCGCGGGCCCGGCGAGCGCGCTGAGCATGAACATGAAGACGACCAGCGTGAGGGCGGTGACCGCCACGCCACCGGCGATGGTCATGCCGACCAGCAGGACGACCAGCGCGATCGCGGCGGGGTGCAGCCGGCGGGCCCGGCGCACCGCCATGCGGCGCAGGTGGCGCGCCCGGTGCCGCTGGATGCGGGCCATGTGGGCCTCCACCCGGGCCATGTGCCGCGCGCGGCGGCGTTCCGCCCGCTCCCGCAGGCGTCGGCCTTCGGCGAAGGCGGCCGTGTGGACGGCGGCCGGGTCAGGACGCATGGCGGGCACCCCTCGGCTCGGTCGAATTCCTCTCCTTGGTACCGCAGGAGTGGCGTTCTTCGCACGGGTCCGATCGAGTGCCGAGGGTACGGTTCCCTGGTGACGAACGGGATGTTCCGCAAGGTGCTGGTCGCAAACCGCGGTGAAATCGCCATCCGCGCGTTCCGCGCCGCCTACGAGTTGGGCGTGTCGACGGTGGCGGTCTTCCCGTACGAGGACCGCAACTCGCTGCACCGGGCGAAGGCCGACGAGTCGTACCAGATCGGCGAGCCCGGCCACCCGGTCCGCGCGTACCTGTCCGTCGAAGAGATCATCAAGGCGGCCAAGCGCGCGGGCGCCGACGCCATCTACCCCGGCTACGGCTTCCTCTCGGAGAACCCGGAGCTCGCCGAGGCGTGCGTGCGGGAGGGCATCACGTTCGTCGGCCCGCCCGCCGAGGTGCTGCACCTCACCGGCAACAAGGCGCGCGCGGTCGCGGCCGCCCGGGAGGCGGGCGTAGCGGTCCTGCGCTCCTCGGAGCCGTCCGCCGACGTCGACGCGCTGCTCGCGGCGGCCGACGACATCGGGTTCCCGCTCTTCGTCAAGGCGGTGGCCGGCGGCGGCGGGCGCGGGATGCGCCGCGTCGACGAGCCGCAGGCGTTGCGCGAGGCGGTCGAGGCGGCGATGCGGGAGGCCGAGTCGGCCTTCGGTGACGCCACGGTGTTCCTCGAGCAGGCGGTGATCAACCCGCGTCACATCGAGGTGCAGATCCTCGCCGATGCCTACGGCAACGTCGTGCACCTCTACGAGCGCGACTGCTCGGTGCAGCGCCGCCACCAGAAGGTCATCGAGATCGCGCCCGCGCCGAACCTCGACCCCGAGCTGCGCGAGCGGATCTGCGACGACGCGGTGAGGTTCGCCCGCCACATCGGTTACGTCAACGCGGGCACGGTGGAGTTCCTGCTCGACGAGCGCGGCAACCACGTGTTCATCGAGATGAACCCGCGCATCCAGGTGGAGCACACGGTCACCGAGCAGGTCACCGACCGGGACCTGGTGATCGCCCAGCTGCGGATCGCCGCCGGCATGAGCCTGCCGGAGCTGCGGCTGAACCAGTCCGACGTCACCCTGAACGGCGCCGCGCTGCAGTGTCGCGTCACCACCGAGGACCCGCAGAACGGGTTCCGGCCGGACACGGGCACGATCAGCGCCTACCGGTCACCCGGCGGCCCCGGCGTCCGCCTCGACGGCGGCACCACGCACACCGGCGCCGAGGTGAGCGCCCACTTCGACTCGATGCTGGTCAAGCTCACCTGCTACGGCCACGACTTCCGCAACGCGGTGCGCCGGGCCCGGCGCGCGATCGCGGAGTTCCGGATCCGCGGCGTGTCGACGAACCTGCCGTTCCTCGCCGCCGTGCTCGACGACCCCGACTTCGCCGAAGGTCGGATCACCACGAGCTTCATCGAGGAGCGCCCGCAGCTGCTCGAGGCGCGCAAGCCCGCCGACCGCGGCACGCGCGTGCTCAGCTACCTCGCCGACATCACCGTCAACAAGCCGAACGGGCCGCGGCCGCAGGTCGTCGAACCGGTGGACAAGCTGCCCCGCTGCGACGTGGACGCCCCGGCCCCGGACGGGTCGCGCCAGCTCCTGCGAGAGCTCGGCCCGGAGGGCTTCGCGCGGTGGCTGCGCGAGCAGACGCACGTACCCGTCACCGACACGACGTTCCGCGACGCCCACCAGTCGTTGCTCGCCACACGCGTGCGCACCCGCGACCTGGTCGCGGTCGCGCCGCACGTGGCCCGCATGACGCCGCAGCTGCTCTCGCTCGAGTGCTGGGGCGGGGCCACCTACGACGTGGCGCTGCGGTTCCTCGCCGAGGACCCGTGGGAGCGGCTCGCCGCGATCCGGGAGGCGGTGCCCAACATCTGCACCCAGATGCTGCTGCGCGGCCGCAACACGGTGGGTTACACGCCGTACCCGACGGAGGTGACCGACGCCTTCGTCGAGGAGGCCGTGGCCACCGGGATGGACATCTTCCGGATCTTCGACGCGCTCAACGACGTGGAGCAGATGCGCCCGGCCATCGACGCCGTGCGCGCCACCGGCACGGCCGTCGCGGAGGTCGCGCTCTGCTACACCGCCGACCTGTCCGACCCGGCGGAGAAGCTCTACACGCTCGACTACTACCTGCGCATCGCCGAGCAGATCGTCGAGGCGGGCGCGCACGTCCTCGCGATCAAGGACATGGCCGGGCTGCTGCGCCCGCCCGCGGCCCGCACGCTGGTCACGGCGCTACGCGAGCGGTTCGACCTGCCCGTGCACCTGCACACCCACGACACGGCAGGCGGCCAGCTCGCCACGCTGGTCACGGCGATCGAGGCGGGCGTGGACGCGGTGGACGCCGCGATCGCGTCGATGGCGGGCACGACGAGCCAGCCGTCGCTGTCGGCGCTGGTGGCCGCCACCGACCACACCGAGCGGCCCACCGGGCTCTCGCTGCAGGCCGTCAGCGACCTCGAGCCGTACTGGGAGGCCGTGCGCAAGGTGTACGCGCCGTTCGAGGCGGCGCTGCCCTCGCCCACCGGGCGCGTCTACCACCACGAGATCCCGGGCGGACAGCTGTCCAACCTCCGCCAGCAGGCGATCGCGCTCGGGCTCGGCGACCGGTTCGAGCTCGTCGAGGAGTGCTACGCCGCCGCCGACCGGATGCTCGGGCGGTTGGTGAAGGTCACCCCGTCGTCGAAGGTGGTCGGCGACCTCGCGCTGCACCTCGTCGGTGCGGGGGTGGAGCCGAAGGACTTCGAGGCCGACCCGTCCAAGTACGACGTGCCCGACTCGGTGATCGGCTTCCTGCGCGGCGAGTTGGGCGACCCGCCCGGCGGCTGGCCGGAGCCGTTCCGCACCCGGGCGCTCGAGGGCCGGTCCGTGGAGCGCGAGCGCGTCGAGCTGACCGACGAGGACCGCGCCGGGCTGGAGACCGACCGGCGGGCCACCCTGAACCGGTTGCTGTTCCCCGGGCCGACCAAGGAGTTCCTCGCCCACCGCGAGGCCTACGGCGACACCTCGGTGCTGTCGACCAAGGACTTCCTCTACGGCCTGGAGCCGGACGTCGAGCACACCGCGCGGCTGGAGCAGGGCGTCACGCTGATCATCGAGCTGGAGGCGATCTCAGAGCCGGACGAGCGCGGCTACCGCACCGTGGTCACCACGCTGAACGGTCAGCTGCGCCCGATCTCGATCCGCGACCGCTCCGTCGCCACCGACGTCAAGGCGGCGGAGAAGGCCGACCGGTCCAACCCGAAGCACGTCGCGGCGCCGTTCGCGGGCGTGGTGACGCTGCAGGTCGGCGAGGGCGACCAGGTCGAGGCGGGCCAGACCGTCGCCACGATCGAGGCGATGAAGATGGAGGCCTCCATCACCGCCCACGAGGCCGGCAGGGTCGGCCGCCTCGCGATCGGCAAGGTGCAGCAGGTCGAGGGCGGTGACCTGCTGCTGGTCCTGGAATGACGCGCATCATCGCGGGGAGCGCGGGCGGCCGGCGGCTCCTCGTCCCGCCCGCGGGCACCCGGCCCACATCGGACCGGGTGCGGGAGGCGCTGTTCTCCTCGCTGGAGGCCGGTCCCGGGCTCGCCGGGGCCGCCGTCCTCGACCTGTGCGCGGGCTCGGGCGCGCTCGGGCTGGAGGCGCTGTCGCGGGGCGCGGCGCACGCGCTGTTCGTCGAGTCCGACCGGCGGGCCGCGGGTGTGCTGCGGCGCAACGCCGCCGCCCTCGGCTTCGCCGGCGCGGAGGTGCGGGTGGCGCCCGCCGCCGCCGTCCTCGCAGCGCCCGCCCCCCGCGCGTACGACGTCGTGCTCGTGGACCCGCCCTACGACGTGCCCGCAACGCAGGTCGCGGGCTGGCTCGGGGTCGCCGCGGAGCACGGTTGGCTCGCGGCGGGCGCGGTGGTCGTGGTCGAGCGGGCGGGGCGCGACGGCCCGTTCCCGTGGCCGCCCGCGCTGCGGGCGAGGAGGCAACGTCGCTACGGCGACACGACCCTGCACACCGCCGTCCACGACCCGGACGGGTAGCGTCCAGACCCGTGAGGCGCGCCGTCTGTCCTGGATCGTTCGACCCGCCCACCAACGGGCACCTCGACGTCATCAGCCGCACCGCGGAGCTGTTCGACGAGGTCGTGGTCGCCGTGCTCGTGAACAAGGCCAAGAAGACCCTGTTCAGCGTGGACGAACGCATGGCGATGCTCGTCGAGATCACCGCCCCGTACCCGAACGTCCGGGTCGACTCGTTCCACGGGCTGCTGGTCGACTACTGCCGCGCCAACCAGATCAAGGCGATCGTCAAGGGCCTGCGCGTGGTCACCGACTTCGACTACGAGCTGCAGATGGCCCAGATGAACCAGCGGCTGTCGGGGGTCGACACGCTGTTCATGTCCACCAGCCCCGAGTACGGGTTCGTGTCGAGCTCGCTGGTGAAGGAGGTCGCCACCTACGGCGGCGACGTCGCCCACCTGCTGCCGGAGCCGGTGCACCGGCAGCTGCTGGAGCGGATCGCCGAGCGCGCGTAGCGCCGAGTCCCGGGGCCGCGCGGCGTCACTCGTTCGGAACTTGACACGCGCGGACCGCGCCGAATACGGGGTTCGGCCGATCGGCGGTGAGAGGATGCGCGTCGTGTACCGGGTCTTCGAATCCCTCGACGCGCTGGTGACGGTCGTCGAAGAGGCTCGGGGCGTCCCGATGACCTCCAACTGCGTCGTCCCACGCGGTGACGTGCTCGACCTGCTCGACGACGTGCGCGAGGCCCTCCCCGGCGAGCTCGACGACGCCCAGGACGTCCTGGACCGCCGCGACGAGATCCTCGACGACGCCACGCAGGAGGCCGAGCAGACCCGCAGCGCGGCGCAGGCCGAGGCCGAGCAGACGGTGTCGGACGCGCGCGCGGAGGCGGAGCGGCTGCTCGCCGAGGCCCGCGCCGAGGCCGAGCAGACGGTGGCCCGCGCCCGGCACGAGGCCGAGCGCGCGGTGGCGGAGGGGCGCCGCCAGTACACCGAGCTCACCGACCGGGCCAAGGCCGAGGCCGACCGGATCGTCACCGCCGCCCGGGCAGCGCACGATCGGTACATCGCCGACGGGCAGGCCGAGCAGGAGCGGCTGGTGTCGCAGACCGAGGTCGTCCGGGCCGCCCACGCCGAGGCGGCCCGCCTCGTCGACTCCGCCGAGGCCGAGGCCGAGCGGCTGCGCCAGGAGTGCGACAGCTACGTCGACGCGAAGCTCGCCGAGTTCGAAGACGCCCTCGGCAAGGCGCTCCGCACGATCTCCCGCGGCCGCAGCAACCTCTGGCGGGGCGGCCCGCAGAACGGCCCGGCCGGGGTCGGGTTGAACGGCCGCTCGGGTACCGGGATGGACCTCATCGACTGACTCGCCGAGCGCGTGCCGGTCGATCGTTTCTGATCGATCACCATCGCAGACGTCGGTCACGGAGCGCGTTAGGCTCAGCCCGTGGTGCGCCGTCGGGTCGAACCTGATCCCTCGATCTGGTGGGAGCGGTACGGTCATCGGCTGGAACCGCAACCGCTGCGGCACACCGAGTGGGGGCCCGAACAGCCAGGGGGTGCAGTGAGTTCGACGGGTGTGTCTCCGCTCGGTCCTCCGCAGGAGGAGCCCGGTCTCAGCGCGTCGGCGCTCGACGCCGAGTCGATCCTGCGCGCCCGGCCGGACGAGCCGTCGTCGGGCTGGCGGAGGGCCTTGCTGCGGGCGACCGGGGGGATGATCAACCCCGGGCCCAGCGCGGCCGAGGTGCGCTGGCGCGATCTCCTGCACCGCATCCGCAGGCCCCTGATCCAGTCCCACCGCATCGCCGTCAGCTCCATCAAGGGCGGCGTCGGCAAGACCACGGTGGCCACGCTGCTCGGCCTCGTCATGGCCGAGAACCGCGGCGACCGGGTGATCGTGCTCGACGCGAACCCCGACGCGGGCACGCTGGCCGACCGGCTCACGGGGGAGTCGTCGGTCACGGTGCGGGAGCTGTTGCGCGACATCGATCGCATCCACTCCTGGACCGAGGTGTCCCGCTACACGAGCCTCGCGGGCCGGCTGCAGGTGCTGGCGTCGGAGCAGGACCCGGCGTCGAGCGACGCGTTCAACCGCGATGAGTACCAGCAGATCTGTGCGCTGCTGGACCGGTTCTTCAACATCATCATCACCGACTCGGGCACCGGCCTGGTGCACTCGGCGATGGAGGGCACGCTCAAGCTCGCCGACAGCCTGATCGTGGTCGGCGCGCCGACCGTGGACGGCGCCGGCCGCGCGAGCAAGACGCTCGACTGGCTGCTGGCCCACGGGCACTCGACGCTCGCCAGCGAGGCGGTCGTGGTGCTGTCGTGCGACCGCACCAGCGCCGAGGTCGACCGCGACCGGATCCGCAAGCACTTCGAGGCCCGCAGCCGGGCGGTCGTGGAGATCCCGCACGACCCGCACCTCGCGACCGGCGGCCGGGTCGAGCTGGCCCACCTGAAGCCGGCCACGCGGGACGCGGCCTACGAGCTCGCCGCGCTCATGGCCGATCGCTTCACGACGTGAGCGAGGCCGGCGGGGTCCTCGAGGGCAGACCGGGCGAGCTGACCGAGGACGCCATCGTCCGCTACCGAGGTGAGCGCCCCGAGCGGGGCTGGCGCGGCCTCGTGTACCGCCTCACCGGTGGGCTGGTGAACCCGGGGCTCGGCGCGGCCGAACGGCTCCGCCGCGACCGGCTGCGGCGCATCCGCCGCCCGGTGCCGGGCACCCACCAGATCGCCGTCAGCTCGATCAAGGGCGGGGTCGGCAAGACCACGGTGTCGGCCTGCCTCGGGCTCGTGCTCGCCGAGCACCGCGGCGACCGCGTGATCGCCCTCGACGCGAACCCCGACGCGGGCACGCTCGCCGATCGGCTCACCGGGGACACCTCGGTGACGGTGCGGAACCTGCTGGAGAACGTCGGCTCCGCCTATTCGCTCGCCGACGTGGCGCGCTACACGAGCCTCGCCGGCCGGCTGCAGGTGTTGGCGTCGGAGCAGGACCCGGCGATGAGCGACGCGTTCGACCGCGAGGGCTACGAGCGGGTGTGCTCGGTGCTCACCCGCTTCTACAACATCATCATCACGGACTCGGGCACCGGCCTGGTGCACTCGGCGATGGAGGGCACGCTCGCGCTGGCCGACAGCCTGGTGGTGGTGGGCGCGCCCACCGTCGACGGCGCCAGCCGGGCCAGCAAGACGCTCGACTGGCTGGTGGCGCACGGCTACGAGGGCCAGGTCGCGCGCGCGGTGGTCGTGCTCTCGTGCGACCGCAAGAGCCCCGAGGTGGACCCGAAGCGGGTGCGCGGTCACTTCGAGGCCCGCTGCCGCGGGGTGGTGGAGATCCCGCACGACCCGCACCTCGCATCCGGCGGCCTCATCGAGCTGGAGCGGCTGCGCTCGGCCACCCACGACGCCTTCCTCGAGCTGGCCGCCCTGCTTGCCGACGGTTTCGGCGGCCGCCCGCCCGCGCCGCTGCGCGCCTGAGCCGTCCGGAACGACGCGAGCCCCGCCGCACGGGTGCAGCGGGGCTCGCGCGACTCGGGCAAGGGTCAGTCAGTCGTCGTCATCATCGCCGTCATCGTCGTCGCCGTCATCATCATCGCCGCCGTCGTCGTCGTCCTTGTCCTTCTTCTTCTTGCCCTTGTCCTTGTCGTCGTCCTCGTCCTTGTCCTTCTTCTTCTTGCCCTTGTCGTCGTCCTCGTCGTCCTTCTCGTCCTTGTCCTTGTCCTTCTTGTCCTTGTCCTTCTTGTCCTTGTCCTTCTTGTCGTCCTTGTCGCCGCGGTCCTTGCGCTCCTCGCGGTCCTTGCGCTCTTCGCGGTCCTTCTTGCGCTCGGCCTTGCCGCGGGGCTTCTTCTTGCCCTTCTTCTCGTCGGCCTTCTCGGCCTTCTCCTCGTCGTCGTCCTCGTCGTCGGAGTCGGCCTTCTCGCGGCGCTCCTCGCGCTCCTCGCGGTCCTTCTTGCGCTTGCGCTCGGCCTTGCTGCTGGGCTTCTTGCGGTCGTCGTCGGAGTCGGCGCGCTCTTTCCGCTCGTCCCGGTCGTCGTCGTCCTCGTCGTCGCCGCCGAGCAGCCGGTCGCTGATGTTGCGGATGACGCCCTTGCGGTCGTCGTCATCGTCATCGTCGTCGCGCTCCCGGCGGCCGCGCTCCTTGTCGCGGTCGTCGTCGTCGCGGTCCCAGCTCGCGTGGCGACGGTCGCGGCGGTCGTCGTCCTTGTCGTCCTTCTTGCTGTCTTTCTTGTCGTCTTCCTTCTTGTCGTCTTCCTTCTTGTCGTCTTTCTTGTCGTCTTTCTTGTCGGCCTTCTCGGACCGCTTCTCGCGCTTGTCGTCCTCGTCGCGGTCCTTGTTCGCGTTGCGGCCGGTGACGCCGCCGAGCAAGCCCCCGGTCACGTTGCGCACGACGTTGCCGAGCACGCCGCCGTTCGCCCGGTCGCCGGTGTCCCGGTCGGCGCCGGCCTGTTCGCCGCCGCTGGTGGCGCCGCTCTCGGAGCGCTCCTCGCCCCGCTCCGCGCCGGCGAGGTTGCGCCGGGCGCGCTCGTCCCGGTTCGAGGTGTCGGCCTGGCCGAGCGCGCTGCCCAGCGCCCCGGTGAGCGCCTGGACGGGCCCGCGGGGCGCGTCGCGGTCGCCCGACCCCTCCTGGCCGCCGTCGGAGCCCGCGTCGGCGCGACCGTCGGAGCTCGGGCCGCCGCCCGCGGCGGCGAGGATGTCCGGGGTGCTCGGGCGGTCCGGGTCGGGCGGGGCGGTGGTGCCGACGTCGCCGCGCCCCTCGTCGCCGTCCTCGCGGCGGGGGCCGGTGACCGGGTCGCCCTTGTCGGCCGGCTTGTGCTGCTGGTCGTCGTCCTTCTGGGCCGGGTCCGGCTTGCCCTCGATCACCGCCTTGACGCGCTCGACGATCGGGGTCGTCTCGTCCTTGTTCTCCGGGAGCGGCGAGCTCAGCGCCTGCTCCACGCCGTTGCGCAGGTCGGTGAGCGCCTTGGCCGCGTGGTCGCGCTGCTGGCGGCGCATCTCGCGCTGCGACTCGAGCTGCCGCAGCGCCTCCTGGTAGTCGGGCGACGCCGCGGTGGTGGTGCTCTCCTCGAGCGTGCGCTCGACCGCGTCGAGCTGGGCCTGCGCCTCGGTCAGCTCCGCCGTGCGCTCGGGCAGCGCCCGGAACGCCTCGAGCTGCGACACCAGGGTGGCGCGCTGCTGCTCCAACAGCGCCTTGCGCTCCTTGAGCGCCTGGATCGCCGCCGGCTCCTGCGCACGGCGGTCCGGCGGGAGGGCGAGCCAGCTCGCCTCGGCCTGCGCGACCGCGTCGAGCTGGCTGCTGATCGACGCGAGAACGACCTCCGCCTGGTCGGCCCACACGTCGGCGTCCATCGACGGCTGGTCGGCCGCCTGCGGGGGCAGCGGGGTGGGCGTGGTGGGGATGACGTTCTCGGTGACGAAGTAGCTGGCGCCGCCCGCGACCAGGCTCGCGATCGCCACGCTCGCGACGGCGCGGCGCCGCATGGCCGCGATGGCGTTCCTGCGCTCGGCGGCGGTCCGCGCCGGCTTCGGCTTCTTCACCCGCTTCGAGGTGATCGTGATCGTGCGCGGGGAGGGCAGCGCCGGGATGGGGGGAAGCGCCGGGCCCACCGCGGCCGGGGGCGACGTGCGGTCGGGCGCCGGGTCCGGCGCGCGTTCCTCCTGCGGGACCCCACCGAACGCTGCGGGAAGCTCGGTGGTGGGTTGGTCGTCGGTCGACGCCGCGATCGCGGGCGGTTCGGCCGGCTGGGCGTCCGGAGGCGGCGCGATCGGCCGCGTGACCTCGTCCGCCGCAGCCTGCTGGGCCGCCCGGGCCGCCGCCTCCTTCTTCTCCGCGGCCGCCTTCATCCGGGCGGCGTGGCGCATCTTGCGCGCCGCCACCCGATGGGCCGGTGAGCAGTACAGCCGCGGTGGCCCGCCGTCATCCGGCTGTTCGACGATCTCCTCGCATCCGGGCAGGGCACACTTCTGTGGCCCGTCGCTCATGTGGTCCCCCCATGGACAGCCAGCGCTGCCGTGCAACACGGCGAGCCTTCACCCGATCGAGCCGCAGCGTACCGCCAATCGGGTGGCAACACGCCGTCAAGTCGACCTTGAAGCGTGCGGTTGCTCTCCGTGACCGCATTCACCACATCCGGTCACGGGCGGCGCCCGCGGTCGTTCGATTGTTATACGATCCTTCAAAACGCACAACCGTTGCCGCCGAACCGCAGGAGGCGAGTTGACCACCGAAGCCTTGGCCACCGACCGCGCACTGCTCGCGCGGACGAGCACAGCCGAGCGGGTCGCAGCCGTCCTGCGCACGCGCATCATCGAGGGCTACTTCCCGCCGGGCACCCGGCTCGCCGAGGACGCCATCGGCAGCGCGCTCGGTGTCTCGCGCAACACCCTGCGTGAGGCGTTCCGCCTGCTGTCCCACGAACGGTTGCTCACCCACGAGCTCAACCGCGGGATGTTCGTGCGCACCCTCACCGCGGAGGACGTCATCGACCTGTACCGGGTGCGCCGCCTGGTCGAGTGCGGTGTGCTGCGCACCGTGACCTTCCCCCACCCGGGCCTGGAGGCGGTCGCCGCCGCCGTCCGGGACGGCGAGGAGGCCCTGGGGGCTCGGGACTGGCAGGCGCTCGGCACCGCCAACATCAAGTTCCACAAGGAGCTCGTGGCGCTGGCGGGCAGCCCGCGCACGGACGAGCTGATGAGCGGCATCCTCGCCGAGCTGCGGCTGGTGTTCCACGTGATGGCCGACCCGCAGCGGTTCCACGAGCCCTACCTCGCGCGCAACCGGCAGATCCTCGAGCAGCTGCAGCGCTGCGACGGCTCGGGCGCCGCCGACGAGCTCGACGTCTACCTGCGTGACGCCGAGAACCAGCTCGTCCAGGCCTTCGCCGAGCGGGAGGCCGGGCCAGGGGCGTGATCGCCCTCGCGGGGCGCTCCCGGGCAAGATAGGCGCGTTCGCGGTCGGACCGGGGGGAACGGGTAAGCGCATGCCGAAGCGATCGTTCACACCGTCGGCGGGAGCGGCGCGCCAGGGATCGGCTCCACAGCAGCAGGCACCGGAGGAGCCGGCGGTCCGGGAGGCGGCACCGGTTGCGACACAGCCCGGATCGGTGCCCGCGGAGCCCGTGGTCCCCGAACCGGCGGCCCAGGAGGCGACGGCTCAGGAGGCGGTGGCCCGGGAAGCGGACACCGAGGAAGCGGTGGCTGAGCCGGCCGCCCAGGAGCCGGTGGCGCCCAGCCCGCCGGCTCCCGCGCCCGCGGACCCCCAGCCCGCGGTGTCGGCGGCCCCGCTCACCCCACCGGGGCCACCGCTCGCCGATCGACCGGCCGCGGACCCCCGGGCCCACACCGCGGACGAGCTCACCGAGTACACGATCGTCCGTCGCCGGTCCGACCGCCCGGTCTCGGGGTGGCGGCGCGCCGTGCACACCGCGAGCGGCGGGCTGATCAACCCGGGCATCGGGCCCGCCGAGCAGCGCCGGCAGGACATGGCGCTGCGGATCCGTCGCCCGCTGCCGGGCCCGCGTCAGGTGGCGATCGTGTCGATGAAGGGCGGCGTCGGCAAGACCACCGTGACGGCCGTGCTGGGCCTGATGCTCGCCGAGCACCGGGGCGACCGGATCGTCGCGCTCGACGCCAACCCGGACGCCGGGACGCTCGCCGAGCGGCTCACCGGCCGCACCGACGCGACGGTCCGCGACCTGCTCGACTCGCTCGACACCGTGGAGGCGCTGAGCGACATCGCCCGGTTCACGAGCCTGTCCGGCCGCCTCCAGGTGCTGGCGTCCGAGCAGGACCCGGCGCGCAGCGAGGCGTTCGACCGCAGCGAGTACGAGCGGGTGTGCGCGGTGCTGTCGCGCTTCTACAACGTGGTCGTCACCGACTCCGGCACCGGCATGGTGCACTCGGCGATGGACGGCACGCTCGCGCTGGCCAACAGCCTCGTGGTGGTGGGCTCGCACACCGTGGACGGGGCGAGCCGGGCCGGCAAGACGCTCGACTGGCTGGTCGCGCACGGGCACAAGGAGCTGGCCGACCGCGCGGTCGTGGTGCTGTCGCACGACCGGACGAGCCCCGAGGTCGACGGCGAGCGCATCGTCGGCTACTTCAAGGCGCGCTGCCGGGCCGTGGTGGAGGTGCCGCGCGACCCGCACCTCGCGACGGGCGGCCGGATCGAGGTCGACAAGCTGCGGCAGGCCACGTCGGACGCCTTCCTCGAGCTCGCGGCGCTCGTCGCCGACGACCTCGGCAACCCACCGCCCGTCCGCCAGAATTAGCCGCACGCCGCGCGGACCCGGACCCGCGTGGCGACGCCGGAAGGGCGACGGCACCATGCCCGCTGTGAAGATCTTGTACACGCAGTCCCGGAGCCCGGTGGCCCGGCTGCTCGTCGGCGTGGCGGCCGCCGCGCTGCTGGCGGTGGGGTGTTCCTCGAGCGTCCCGGGCGAGGCGTCCCCCGCATCCGACGACCGGCCGAGCGTGAACGCGGCGCCGTCGCCGTCGCGCTCGTCGGGCCGCCCCGCGGCGGGGACCTGCCAGATCGAGGTCTCCTCCAACGGCTCCATCGTGAGCCGTGGGGCGGGCGGCCGGACGATCACGACGAACGGCCGCACCTCGTTCTCCTGCGGCAGGCAGGGCCCGCTGATCGCGATCGAGTCGATCGAGGCATCAGGCGTGACGTTCTCCGCGGACGGGGCGGAGGTGACCGTGGCGCCGGGGGCGACCGAGACGGTCGGGCAGTACCGGATCTCGGTGAGCTCGTCGGACTCCTCGGGCGCGGAGTTCCAGGTCGAGCCCGTCTGATCGCCGCGCCACCACGCACGCGGTAGCCTCCACCCGTGCCGAGATCATCGGTGGTCGGCCGGGTCCGGGGGGTGGACTGGTGAGTACGGATCACGCGGCTCCGGGCACCGGCGGTGCCGACGACCTGACCGCCGACACGATCGTCCGGCCCAAGGTCGACCGCCCGCGGGGCGGTTGGCGCGGTGCGGTGTTCACCGCCAGCCGGGGGTTGCTCAACCCGGGTGTGGGCCCCGAGGAGCACGCCTACCGCGATCAGGTGCGCCGCATCCGGCGCCCGCTCGGCAGCGCCCACCAGATCACGGTGACCTCGATCAACGGCGGGGTCGGCAAGACGACCGTCGCGGCCTGCGTGGGCATGGTGCTGGCCGAGCACCGCGGCGACCGGGTGGTGGTGCTCGACGCGGGGCAGAACGCGGGCACGCTGGCCGATCGGCTCACCGGCGACACGACCCGCACGGTGCGCGACATGCTCGCGGAGATCGACTCCCTGGGTTCGCTGGCCGACGTGTCCCGCTTCACGAGCCTCGCCGGCCGGCTGCAGGTGCTCGCATCCGAGCAGGACCCGGCGATGGACGAGGGCCTCGACCGCGCCGAGTACGAGCGCGTGTGCGAGGTGCTGCGTCGCTTCTACAACGTGGTGATCACCGACTCCGGCAGCGGGCTGGTGCACTCGGCGGTCGGCGGCACGCTGGCGCTCGCCGACAGCCTGGTGATCGTCGGCTCGCCCACGGCGGACGGTGCGAGCCGGCTGGACAAGACCCTCGACTGGCTCATCGCGCGCGGCCCCGCCGAGCGGGTGGCCGACGCCGTGCTCGTCCTGGTCTGCGACCGGGCGAGCAAGCACATCGACACCGCACGGGTGCGGCAACACTTCGCCGCACGCTGCCGCGCCGTCGTCGAGGTCCCGTTCGACCCGCACCTGGCCACGGGCGCGCTGATCGACATGGGGCGCATCCGGCCGGCCACCCACGAGGCGTTCCGGGAGATCGCCGCGCACCTGGCCGACCGGTTCGACCCCACCCCGATCGGGGTGGGGGCCGAGATCGTGTCGGTGCCGGCCGAGCCCCTCTGACGTTCGGCGCAGGAACGGGACGACAGGACCGCGGAGGCTTCAGGCCGCGGCGAAGCGCAGCCGGATCCGCGCGCCGCCGAGCGCGGCCCGTTCGACGTGGATCGTGCCGCCGGTCGACTCCACGGCGTCCCGGGCGATGGCGAGGCCGAGCCCGGTGCCGCCGCCCGTGCTGACGCCGCGGCTCAGCGCGGCGGCCGGGTCGGCCACCCCGATCCCCGCGTCGTCGACCACGAGCGTGACCCAGCCGGCGTGGCGGACCACCGTGACGGCGAAGGCGGCGCCTGCGGGGGTGTGACGGAAGACGTTGCCCAGCAGCGCGTCGACGACGGCGGCCAGGTCGTCCTCGGCGAGCCGCACCACGGCGGGCGGCCGGGCGTCGACCGAGCAGGGCCTGCCGCTGTGGGCGGCGAGCGTCGACCAGAACCCCATCCGCCGCTGCACGACCTCCGCCACGTCGCACCGCAGCGGACCCTCGGGGGTCGTCGGGGTCGCCCGGATGAGCGCGTCGACGTCGCGCTCCAGCGAGCCGATGGTCTGCTTGACGCGTTCGGCGACCTCGCCGTCGCCCAGCGCGCCCGCGTCGAGCGCGAGCGCGGTGAGCGGGGTGCGCAGGCGGTGCGACAGGTCGGCGGCCATCTTGCGCTCGCGGCTGCGCACCTCCGCGAACCGCGCCGTCACCGAGCCGAGCGCGGTGGCGAGCGCTGCGGTCTCCGGCACGGTCACCGCGCGCGGCTGCGGCGGCGGGTCCTCGTCGGCGAGCGCGGCGACGCCCTCGGTGAGCTCGTTCAGCTCGGCGACCACCGGGCGGACCCGGCGGGCCGCCACGACCGCGCCCGCGCCCGCCCCCACCGCGCCCGCACCGAGCAGCGCGGCGGCGAGCCCCAGCTCGGCCGTGCCCGGCGCGAGGCCGGGCACGAACACCTCGACCGCCGCCGGGCCTGCCGCCCGGACCAGCACCGTCCCGCCGTCGACCGCCACCTCGCCCGGTGTGGGCACCCCGGGCGGGAGCCGGGACGAACCGACCGCCGCCCCGTCCGCGAGATGGACGGCGAGCCTGCCCTCCCGGCCTGCCGGGGTGCGCCCGATGCCGCGTAGCAGGTCCTCGCGGTCCGCGGTGACCTCGGCGAGGCTCACGAGCGCGGCCAGGTCGGCCTCCGACGCGGCGCGCAGCCGGTCGTGCTCGTCGACCAGGTGCACGAGCACCGCCGTGGCCGTCACCGCCGCCACCGCGGCGGCGGCCGTCGCGAGGATCAGGCGGAGAACGAGGCGGCGCACGGGTCGATCAGTTTGATGCCCACCCCGCGGACCGTGTGCAGGTACCTCGGCTCGGCCGCGCTCTCCCCGAGCTTGCGCCGCAACCAGGACACGTGCACGTCGATGGTCTGGTCCAGGTTCAGCCGGGGCTGGTGCCACACCTCGCGGGCCAGCTCGGCCTTGCTCACGACCTTCCCGCAGCGGGCGGCCAGGTAGGCGAGCAGGTCGAACTCGCGGCGGGTGAGCGGGAGCGGGGCCCCGGCGAGCGTCGCCTCCCGCCGGTCGGTGTCGACGACGAGGTCGCAGATCGTGAGCGGGCCGTGCGCGGGCTCCTTGGCCGACCGACGCAGGACGGCGGTGACCCGGGCGGTGAGGACCTGGCTGGAGAACGGCTTGGTGATGTAGTCGTCGGCACCTTCGTGGAGCATGCGCACGATCGTGGCCTCGTCGGTGCGGGCCGTCGCGATGATCACCGGCACCGGGCTGAGGCCGCGCACCATGCGCAGCGTCTCCGTCCCGTCGAAGTCGGGCAGGCCGAGATCCAGTACGACGAGGTCGACCTCGTCCTTGTCCTTGGTGAGAACCCCCAGCGCATCGACGGCCGTGCCGACCGGTTGCACGACGTGCCCGGCGTCCCGCAGCGCGTCCGTCATCGCCCTCCGGACGGCGTGGTCGTCCTCGACCAGCAACACCAACGCCATGCACGCACCGTAGACCACCTGCTACCGGCTTCACCCGGTTCTGGTGGCTCCTTAAGGTCGCCTTCGGACGGCGCCACCTACTATTCGCCTCTCGAGGTCGACGGGAGCATCGTGGCGGGCATCGAGCTGGACCGCGTGAGCAAGGTCTATCCGGACGGCACGCGCGCGGTCACCGACCTGTCGATCGACGTCATGGACGGGGAGTTCCTCGTGGTCGTCGGCCCGTCGGGATGCGGCAAGACCACCGCGCTGCGGATGATCGCCGGGCTGGAGCGGGTCAGCGCGGGCGAGGTGCGCATCGACGGCGAGGTCGTCAACTGCGTGCCCGCCCGCGACCGGGACGTCGCGATGGTGTTCCAGTCGTACGCGCTCTACCCGCACCTCACGGTCTTCGACAACATCGCCTTCGGCCTCACGCTGCGCAAGGTGCCCCGCGACGTCGTCGAGAAGCGGGTGCGCGAGGTCGCCGAGGTCCTCGAGCTGACCGAGCACCTGCACCGCAAGCCCCGCCACCTGTCGGGCGGCCAGCGGCAGCGGGTCGCGATGGGGCGCGCGATCGTGCGCGAGCCGCGCGCGTTCCTCATGGACGAGCCGCTGTCGAACCTCGACGCGAAGCTGCGCGGGCAGATGCGGGCCCAGATCGCGCGGATCCAGCGCGACCTGGGCGTCACCACCGTCTACGTCACCCACGACCAGACCGAGGCGATGACCCTCGGCGACCGGGTCGCGGTCCTGCGGGACGGCGTGCTGCAGCAGATCGCGGCCCCGCAGGAGCTCTACGACGAGCCGGTGGACATGTCCGTGGCCGGGTTCATCGGCTCGCCCGCGATGAACATGGTCGTCGCCGAGTTCGAGGTGGACGACGACGGCCGCGCCACGGTGTCCTTCGGCCGCCACCGGCTCTCCGTGCCGGAGATCGTGCTGCACCGGCGGCCCGCCCTCGCCGGCTACGCCGGGCGGCGGCTCGTGCTCGGCATCCGGCCCGAGAACATGGACGACGCCGCCCTCGTCGACGGGCCCGAGGGCACCACGCTCGACTCCGTCGCCGACCTGGTGGAGGCGATGGGCGCGGACGTGATGGTCCACTTCCCGGTCGAGGCCGAGCGGGCCCGCTCCGAGGAGCACGAGTCGCTCGACCGGGAGTCCGGCCGGGTGCGCGCGGCGGACGGCGGGACCCTGCTGGTCGGCCGGTTCAGCCCGCGCACGCGCATCTTCGAGGGCCAGCCGATCACGGTGCGGGTCGACACCGAGGCCCTGCACTTCTTCGACGCCGACACCGGCCGTTCGATCCGGCGGTGACGCGTGCGCAGCTGGCGGTGCATCGGCGGGCTGGTCGCGGCGTTCCTCGCCGCGGCCGGGTGCGCGGGCCCGGCGCCGGCACCCGCCCGGCCGGGACCGCTGTCCGGGCAGACGATCGAGGTCCTCGCCGTGTGGTCGGACGAGGAGCAGGCGGCGTTCGAGCGGGTCCTCGACGTGTTCGAGCAGCGCACCGGCGCGACGGTCACCTACGTGTCCGGCGGCGACGAGGTGCCCACGGTGCTCGCCACGCGCCTGGCGGGCGGCTCCCCACCGGACGTCGCGGGCGTGGCCCAGCCCGCCCTGGTGCGCACGCTCGCCAGGGCCGGGTCGCTGGTGCCGCTCGATCCCGAGACCGAGGCGGTGATCGACGCCCAGTTCGCGCCGGTCTGGAAGGAGCTGGGCACCGTCGACGGCACGCTGTACGGGTTCGTGTTCAAGGCCGCCAACAAGTCGACGATCTGGTACGACGCCGAGCAGCTCGGCCCCGGCTTCGTGCCGCCGCGCACGTGGGACGAGTTCGTCGAGACGCTGCGCAAGCTCTCCGACACCGGTGACACCCCGCTCTCGATCGGCGGCGCCGACGGCTGGACGCTCACCGACTGGTTCGAGAACGTCTACCTGCAGACCGCGGGCGGCGAGATGTACGACCGGCTCGCCCGCCACGAGATCCCGTGGACCGACCCGTCGGTGCGCGCGGCGCTGCAGGTACTCGGGCAGGTGTTCCGGCCCGAGTACCTGCCCGGCGGCATCTCGAGCGCGTTGCAGACCGAGTTCACCGAGTCGGTCGTCGACGTGTTCGGCGAGGACCCGCAGGCGTCGATCGTGTTCGAGGCCGACTTCGTGGCCGGCGTGATCGCGGAGAGCACCTCGGCGCGGGTGGGCGTCGACGCGCGGGTGTTCCCGTTCCCGCGGATCGGGCCCGTCTCGTCGGTGGTCAGCGGCGGAGACACCCTCATCGCCCTCACCGACGAGCCCGGCACGCGGGCGCTCATGCGGTTCCTCGCGACCTCGGAGGCGGCGTCGATCTGGGCCGCGGCGGGCGGTTTCATCTCGCCGAACCGGGAGGTCGAGCTGGGCCAGTACCCCGACGACAGCACCCGCCAGATCGCGGCGGAGCTGGTCGGTGCCGAAACCCTGCGCTTCGACATGTCCGACCTCATGCCGAGCGCGTTCGGCGCCACCCGCGGGGACGGCTTCTGGCGCGCGATGCAGGACTACCTCGCCGACCCGTCCCGCATCGACGAGATCCTCGCCGAGCTCGAGGCCGAGGCCACCGCCGCCTACGCGCGGGGGGACTCGTGACCCGGACGGACCTGCAGCGGGCGGAGCCGAAGCCGACGGGCGTGCTGTCGGGCGGCAGCCCCCGCGTCGCGGCGCTCTTCCTGACCCCGGCGCTGCTGCTCGTGGTCGTCTTCCTCGTCTACCCGACGGCGTACTCGCTGGTGCGCAGCTTCTTCGACGCCCGCGGCACCGAGTTCGTCGGCGTCGACAACTACGTCACCGCGTTCACCGACGACCGCACGCTCGTCGCGCTGCGCAACACCGTGATCTGGGTGCTGGTCGCGCCGTCGCTGGTGACGACGATCGGGCTGGTGCTCGCGGTCCTCACCGAGCGGATCCGCTGGGCCACCGCGTTCCGGTTGGTCATGTTCATGCCGCTCGCGATCTCGCTGGTCGCGTCCGGGATCATCTTCCGGCTGGTCTACGAGGAGGACCCGGACCGCGGCGTGGTCAACGCGGTGCTGGTGTCGGTGCACGACGCGTTCGCCCCGGCCGCGCCGTACGCGGGCGCCCGCCCCCGGGAGGGCGGGGGGCTCGTCGCCGGCCCGGACGGCGACCTCGTGTCCGCGGCGCCGGTCGGCCCGCGGGACGCGGTCGGCCTGGCGATCACCGGCTTCGACCCCGCCGACCTCCCACCCCGGGCCGCCCCGGCGGTGCTGCCGGAGCCGGGGGAGGGGCTGCGCGGCCTCGTCTGGCTGGACGTCGGCGGCACCCCCGACCGCACCGGCGAGGTGGACGCGGGGGAGCGCGGGATGCCGGGCGTCCCGGTCGAGGTGCTGGACGGCGACCGCGTCGTCGCGACGACCACCACCGGCGACGACGGCCGGTTCACGGTGCCCGACCTCACCGACGGGCGGTACACCGTTCGGCTGCCTTCGGCGACCTTCGCCCAGCCGTTCCGGGGCCTGACCTGGCTCGGCCCCGTCCTCGTCACCCCGGTCGTGATCTCCGCCTGGTTGTGGATCATGTCCGGGTTCGCGATGACGCTCATCGCGGCCGGGCTCGCGAGCATCCCGCGGGACGCCCTCGAGGCGGCGCGGGTGGACGGCGCGACCGAGTGGCAGGTGTTCCGGCGGGTCACCGTGCCACTGCTGTCGCCGGTGCTGCTCGTCGTGTTCGTCACGCTGGTGATCAACGTGCTGAAGGTGTTCGACCTGGTCTTCGTGATCGCCCCCGGCTCGGTGCAGGAGGAGGCCAACGTGCTCGCGCTGCAGGTGTGGCAGGTCGCGTTCGGCGCGGGCGGCGGGGACCAGGGGCTGGGCAGCGCGCTCGCGGTGCTGCTGTTCCTGCTCGTGCTCCCCGCGATGGTGTTCAACATCAGGCGGTTCCGGGGGGACCGGCCGTGACGCGGCGGCTGGTGGCGCGGCTGGGCGGCCCGGTCGTGCGGATCGTGCTGGTCGCGGTCGCGCTGGTGTGGATGTTCCCCGTGGTCGGGCTGCTCGTGGCGTCGCTGCGGCCCGAGACGAGCAACGCGCGCAGCGGCTGGTGGACCGTCTTCACCGCGCCCGCCCAGCTCACGCTCGCCAACTACGCCGACCTGATGACCGACCGGGCCGTGCTCGGCTCGCTGTGGAACACCGTGCTGATCGCCGTGCCGTCCACCGTGCTCGTCGTGGTGCTCGGCGCCTGCGCGGCGTACGCGCTCGCCTGGATCGAGTTCCCCGGACGCGACCTCGTGATGCTCGGCGTCGTCGCGCTGCTGGTGGTCCCGGTGCAGGTGGCGCTGGTGCCCGTGGCCAAGCTGCTGGGCAGCATCGGGCTGTACGGAACAATCCCGGGGGTCGTCGCGTTCCACGTCGCGTTCGGCATGCCGTTCGCCGTGTTCCTGCTGCGCAACTCCTTCGTGGGGATCCCCCGTGACCTGCTCGAGGCCGCCCGACTCGACGGTGGGCGCGAATTTCGGATCTTCTGGCGATTGGTCCTGCCCATCTCCCGGCCGGCCATCGCCGCGCTCGCGACCTTCCAGTTCCTGTGGGTGTGGAACGACCTGCTGGTCGCGCTCGTCTTCGCCGACGAGAGCTCCGCGCCCATCACCGTGGCCCTGCGCAGCCAGCTGCGGCAGTTCGGCAGCAACGTCGACGTCCTCGCCAGCGGTGCGTTCGTCTCCATGATCGTGCCGCTCGTCGTGTTCTTCGCGTTCCAGCGCGCGTTCGTCCGCGGCGTGTTGGCCGGGGCGACGAAATGACCCGACGAGCCCTGCTGCACCATGATCCGAGCTCGCTCCCCGAAGTATGGAGGTTCCCCTGATGTCGAGCGGTCGCGTCTTCGCCGTGGAGCCGTGGGTCGTGCGGGAGCCGCGGTTGGACCTGGACCGGATGGGTCAGGTCGAGTCGGTGTTCGCGCTGTCCAACGGGCACATCGGGCTGCGGGGCAACCTCGATGAGGGGGAGCCGCACGCGATGCCGGGGACGTATCTGAACTCGTTCTACGAGCGGCGGC
>NZ_DATGOP010000112.1:0-67834 GCF_035305885.1 Pseudonocardia sp. | reverse complement strand
GGGACGTGCGGCTACAAGACGGCACTTCGCCCTCACCAGGTCACCCCGCGGTGACCGGGGACCTCTTCGACCCCGCCTGCCCGACCCGCGAGCTGCTGGACCGGATCGGCGACAAGTGGACGTCGATGCTGGTCAAGGTGCTCGCCGAGGCGGACCCGCCGGAGCTCGGGTTCGCCGAGCTCGCGCGCCGCGCCCCCGGCATCTCGCACAAGATGCTGTCGCAGACCCTCAGGAACCTCTGCCACGACGGCCTCGTGGCGCGGCGGGTGGAGGCCACCGTCCCGCCCCGCGTCCACTACTCCCTGACCGAACTCGGGCGTTCCCTGGACGGGCCGCTGGCTGCCCTGCGCGACTGGGCGGAGCGGCACATGGCGATCGTCGACGCGAACCGGAAGCGGTCCGGCGGGCCGGCGCGCTGATCCCGGATGCCCGGCCTCGACCGGTCCAGCAGATCCGGGCAGAACCGGTGCCGGGCGGGAGGCCTGATCGCAGCCGGCGTCGCCCCGGTCGAGCAGGAGGCACCGGGGAGTTCGGCGCCCACGTCATCGGCAGCTGGCGGGCGGCGGACCGGAGGGCGGTATGTGAAGTGCACTCGGGATGTGCGACGTCACGACCAGACGGCAGAACCATCACCGCACGGGCGGTGACCTGCGCTTCTCGTGGGCCCCCAGGGGATCGAACCCTGAACCCGCGGATTAAAAGTCCGCTGCTCTGCCAGTTGAGCTAGAGGCCCGCGGCCCCCAGGGTAGCCGCACGCCCCGGCCACCCCCGCGATCACCACGTGCCCGGCCGCGCCGGTCCGCCGCACCGCCCGTGCCGCCAATGGCCCAGCCGCGAGCACACAGGGCAGCGACGCGCCGACCTGCGGATACCTCGTGTGGCGTAACGCAGGGTCGCCATTCGCGACCCTCTGCGACCACCCATCCTGGGGACCATGCGACCCCGTCACCTGCTCCCCGGTCTGCTCGGCGCCCTGCTCGCGGCCGGGTGCGGTACGCCGGACACCGTCATCCAGCCCGCGGCCGCCACCACGTCGACGCGCAGCGTGCAGGTGAGCGAGACGTTCCAGGAGGGTGCGGGGCCCGCCGTCACCTACGACCAGGCGCTGGTGCCCGCCGGGGCGCGCGGCGCGGTGCAGTCGCGGTCGGGCGAGGGCACCACCACGGTGCGGCTGGCCGTGCGCGGCGTCGAGAGGAACCGCGTCTACGGCGCGCACGTCCACATGAAGCCGTGCGGGCCGGAGCCCGACTCCGCGGGACCGCACTTCCAGTACTCGGTCGACCCGGCCCAGCCGAGCACCGACCCCACGTTCGCGAACCCGCAGAACGAGATCTGGCTGGACGTCACCACCGACGACACGGGCGCGGGCAGCACCGAGTCGACGGTCGCGTGGACGTTCCCGCCCGACCGGCGCCCCAAGTCGGTGGTCCTGCACGACCACGCGACCTCCCACGAGCCCGGTGAGGCGGGCGAGGCGGGCGCCCGGGTCGCCTGCATCAACGTCGACTTCTGACGTCGGGGACAATGGGGCCCCGTGACCGCCCCGACGACCGCCGTCCGCCCGCTGCGCATCGGACCCTTCGTGTCCGAGACGCCGGTGGTGCTCGCGCCCATGGCCGGCATCACCAACGCGGGCTTCCGGCGGCTGTGCCGGGAGCAGGGCGCGGGCTTCTACGTCTGCGAGATGATCACCTCGCGGGGCATCGTCGAGAACAACCCGCTCACGCTGCGGATGATCGAGTTCGACCCGGACGAGCACCCGCGGTCGATGCAGCTCTACGGGGTCGACCCGAAGGCCATGGGCCTCGCGGTCCGCATGATCGTGGAGCGGAACCTCGCCGACCACATCGACATGAACTTCGGCTGCCCGGTCCCCAAGGTCACGCGCCGGGGCGGCGGGGCGGCGCTGCCGTACAAGCGCGAGCTGTTCGAGCGGATCGTGCGGGCCGCGGTCGACAACGCCGGGTCGGTGCCGGTCACGGTGAAGATGCGCATCGGGATCGACGACGAGCACCACACCTACCTCGAGGCCGCCCGTCGGGCCGCCGACGCCGGGGTGGCTGCCGTCGCCCTGCACGCGCGCACCGCGGCGCAGCGCTACTCCGGCACGGCCGACTGGTCGGCGATCGCCCGGCTCCGCGACGCCATGCCCGCCGAACTGCCGGTGCTCGGCAACGGTGACATCTTCAGCGCCGCCGACGCGCTCGCGATGGTCGCGAAGACCGGCTGCGACGGCGTCGTCGTTGGCCGCGGCTGCCTGGGCAGGCCGTGGCTCTTCGGCGACCTGGAGGCGGCGTTCGCCGGGCGACCGCTGCCGGAACCGCCGAACCTGGGCCAGGTGACGGCCATGATGCGCCGCCACGCCGTGCTGCTCATCGAGCACATGGGCGCCTACAAGGGCATCCGGGACATGCGCAAGCACATCGCCTGGTACCTCAAGGGCTTCCCGGTGGGCTCCGAGCTGCGCCGCCGCCTCGGCCTGGTGAGCAGCATCGACGAGCTGGACGAGCTGCTCGCCCAGCTCGACCCGGACATCCCGTTCCCGCCCGACGCCGACGGACCCCGCGGGCGGCAGGGTTCGGCGGGACGAGTGGTCCTCCCCGAGCACTGGCTCGACGACCCGGACGACCCCACGGTTCCGCTCGGCGCAGAACTCGAGCACTCCGGCGGCTGAGGCGCCTCGGACGGGGCCCGGACCTCAAGGACCCGACGCCCGCCGTCGACACACCGGGCATGACGACGCTGGACGCGACCAGGCGGGAACACGTTCCGTCCACGCCGGCAGCGGCGGGCGCGGCCTGGCACACGGCGGCCGCGGAAGAGCTCGCCGCCGCCGGGCGGTGGGAGCAGGCCTACCAGCACCTGCGCACCGCGGTCCGGCTGCTCAACGGGCGGTCCGGCGTCGACGAGCTCGACCGGCTGCGTCGCGAGCACGCCGAGGCGAGGGAGCAGAGCAGGCGCGACAGCCTCACCGAGACCTACAACCGCCGCTACCTCGACGAACGACTCGTGGCGCTGGTCCGCGAGCCGGGCTCGGTCGGGCCGGCCGGGATCGCGGTGGCGCTGCTGGACGTCGACCACTTCAAGCAGATCAACGACACCTACGGCCACCCCTTCGGCGATCGGGTGCTGCAGCGGATCGTCGCGGTGATCGAGTCGTGCCTGCCCGAGGGGTCGTTCTGCGCCCGCTACGGCGGTGAGGAGTTCGCGATCGTGCTGCCCGGGCACGACCGGCACGAAGCCGTCCGCGTCTGCGAGACCGCGCGGGAGCGGGTCGACGGGCACCCGTGGCCGGAGCTCGCGCCGGGGCTGCGCGTGACCGTCAGCATCGGCGTCGCCCACGGCTTCGGACCGGTGACCGGCCAGGACGGGTTGATCGCGTCGGCGGACCGCCTGCTCTACGCGGCGAAGCACTCCGGGCGCAACGCGGTCGCCTTCCACGACGCCCACACGGGCCTCGTGCGGCTCGCCGGGCCCGCCGCAGGCCGCCGGTCGCTCCCACAGGCACCGGTCGCCGCACCGGACTGCCTGGAAGGCCCCTCAGCTCCGTAAGCTCCGATCAAGACGTTGAGGGGCGGGTTCGGGCGATTCTCGCCCGTGCCCGCCCTCTGTTCGTGCGAGGAGGTGGGCGTGGAGGACGGTCCGTACCGTGCTCGGCGCCCCACCGGGGGGCGCAGGCGCGCCTACGACGACCCGCAGGACGTCCTCGCCCGGCACGGCCTGCTCGGCCCCGAACCCGGGCCGCCCCGCGCCGACGAGCCGGGCCCGTTCCCCGGCATCGAGAGCACCTCCGGCAGGCACGGCGCGGTCCGCCGCCACCGCTACCGCGACGACCCCGACGATCCGCAGCCACCCGGCCCGAACGGCCATCCGACGGGCGGGCGGCGGCGCGCCCCCGAGCCGTTCGAGGCGCCGTTCGGCGCCGACCCCGCCTACCCGCCACCCGCCACCGGCGGGCGCAGGCGCCGGGCCGACGACCTCGACGCACCCGCCGTCTCCGCCACGGGCGGCACCCGCGGGCGCTTCCCCGACCCCGCCGACGACCTCCCGCCGACCGGGCGCCGGGCGCGGCCCGAGCAGCCCGCCCCGGACGCGACGACCGCCCTCCCCCGGACCGGCGGTCGGCGGCGCGCCGCCGAACCCGACGACGAGGTAGCCGCGCGCCGCACGGCCTTCCCCGCGGACGCCCCGCCGCGCAGGCGCTACCTCGACCCCGGCGACGAGCCGGACTTCCCGCCCGCGGGGTTCGCCGAGCCGACCGCCCGGCGCCGCGCCCGGCCGGACACCCCGGCCACCGCTGCTCCCACCGGCGGCCGCCGGGCGGACACCGGGCTGCAGGAGCTGCCGCCCGGCCCGCCGCGGTCGCACCGGCCGCGAGGCCCGGAGCCGGGAGGGCCCGAACCGCGCACGGGCAGGCCCGACCCGTACCGCGATCCGTACGACGAACCCGGCCTGCCCGCCTCCCGCCGCCGGCCGGTGGAACCGGTCGACGCGTCCGCCACGACCGCCCTGCGCACCCCGCGGCGCCGCCTCGACCACGACGACCCGGACGAGCCACCGGCCACCACGGCCTTGCCCACCCGGGCGCCGTCCGCCCCGCCCGGCGGAGCACGCCGCCGGCCCGAACCGACGGGTGCCCCGATCCCGGCCGCCCGGTCCGCAACCCGGCGGTGGTACGACGACCCCGACGACCCGGTCGAGCCCGCCGCCACGGCCGCCCGCGCCCCGGCCGACGAGGGGCGCCGGTGGCCGCCCGCCCCGGACCCGGCTGCCCGGCCCACGACCCGCCGCCGCTACGACGACCCCGAGGAGGCCGACGGGCCCGCCGCCACCCGCACGCCGACCGCGCCGCCTGATGAGGGGCACCGCAGGCGCCCCGAACCGACCGGCGCCGGCTCGCCCGCCCGAACCGCAGGCCGGCGCCGCTACGACGACCTCGACGACCCCGGCGTGCCCGCCGCCACCACGGCCATCCCCACGCGGCCTCCGGCCGGCCCGCCCGACGGGGGGCGCCGACCGTGGCCCGAGCCGACCGGCTCCCCGGCCCCGACCACCCGGCGGCGGTACGACGAGCCCGACGACCTCGACGAGCCCGCCGCCAGGCCCACCCGCAGCCCGGCCGGCCCGCCCGACGGGGGGCGCCGACGGCGGCCCGAACCGACCGGCCGGCCCACCACCAGGCGCCGCTACGACGACGCCGATGCTCCCGACGAGCCCGCCGCGCCCGCCACCACGGCGATCCCCACCCGCAGGCCGGTCGGCGAGCCGGCCGACCCGCCCTCGCGCACGGGCCGGCGCCGCTACGACGACGCCGACGAGCCGCCGCCCACCACGGCCCTGCCCGTCCCCGGGCCTGCCGCCGCCGAACCGGCCGACGACCCGGCCGAGCCCGGGCGCCGCCGCCCGGCGGAACCGGCGGGGGCCGCGGCCACCACCGCCCTGCCCCGGGCCCGGCCGGCGGCGCTGAACCCGGAGGCGACCGCCGTCGTGCCGTCCGCCGCCCGGGCCCCCCGCACGCCCCCCTCGGATGACGACCGGCCCGAAGCCGGCGAGGAGGCGCGCACGCGCGCGATGCGGATCGACGAGACCCTCACCCGGTTGACGGCCGCGCACGCCGGCCTCTCGCTCGCGGTCACCGACCGCCCCGCCGAGGAACCCCCGGCACCGCCGCAGCGCCGCGGGCCCCTCACCGTCGCGGGGCGGGTGCTCACCGGCGTGTTGGCGCTCGTGGTGCTCGTGGCCACCTCGTTCGGCTGGGGCGCGAAGACCTGGCTCGGCTCGGCCGTCCGGGACGCGGCGGCCCTCGACCCGACCTCGAGCGCCGTCGTCGACGCCGCGGCCCAGGCCGGGGACGAGAACGTCCTCGTCGTCGCCACCCAGCCGGCCCCGGGCCCCGACGCCGACCCCACCCGACCCCGCGCCGACACCGTCGCGGTCGCCCACATCCCGGAGGGCGGCGGCCCGGTCACCGTGCTCGCGTTCCCCCTCGACCTGGAGATCAACCGGCCGCCCTGCGAGGGGTGGGACGCGCGGACCGCGACGTACCGGGGAGAGCCGGAGCAGGCCGAGGCGCGCACCCGCCTCGGCTCCGCGCTCGACGTGGGCGGCCCGCGCTGCATCACCCGCGTGGTGCAGCAGCTCAGCGGCCTCGCGATCACGAGGTACGTCGGCATCAACCTCGCCGCGGTCCCCGCGATCACCGACGCGATCGGCGGGGCCGAGGTCTGCGTGCCGCGCCCGGTGCTGGACGGCGTGCTCGGCCCGGTCGTGCCCGATCCGGGCCCGAACCGGCTGGCCGGCGTCCGCGCCGCCGACTTCGTGCAGGCCGGCGAGGTGGCGGGCGAGCCCTCCGCGGACTACGGGCGCATCGAGCGCCAGCAGCAGGTGCTCGCCGCGGTGCTGGACTCGGCGGTGTCGGGCACGGCGCTGCTCGACCTCGGGCGGCTCTCGGCGCTGCGCCCGGCGCTCGCCGATGCGGTGCTCACCGACGAAGCGGGGATCGACCAGGTGCTGGCGCTCGCGATGACCCTGCGCCGCCTGGACGCCGAGGGCGTGCAGTACGCGGCTGTGCCCACCGGCGAGCGCAACGCCCGCGGCAACCTCGTCATGCGCGACACCGACGCGGCGGCCCTGTTCGCCGCCGTGCGCGCCGACCAGCCGCTCCCCGAGACGGCGACCGACCCCGGCGCGGGGACCGCGGGCCCCAGCCCGAGCGAGGTGTCGGTGGAGGTCGTCAACGCCTCCACCCGCTCCGGGCTCGCCGGCCAGGTCTCGGAGACGCTGAGCTCGCTCGGGTTCAACGTGGGCGAGCCGTCGAGCGCCGACCAGCCGACGACCGAGACCGTCATCCGGTTCTCCCCCGACCAGGCGGCCGCGGCCGAGCTGCTGCGGTCCACGGTGCCCTCGGCGACCGAGGTGCCCGACCCCGGCAGCACCGGCGTGCTGCAGCTGGTGCTCGGGCGGTCCTTCGACGACGTGGTGCGCGCCCCGTCGGAGCCGATCGCGCTGTCGGCGCCCGCCCAGGAGGCCCCGGAGCCCGCCGTCACCTGCACGTGAGGTCGCCGGACGTTCACCGCCGGTTCACCGTCCCGGACGGCCGTTGGTCGATTTCGGCACTACCCTTGGGGGATGCGCGACGTCTACCAGGAGCAGCTCGATGAACTCGCGGGTGCCCTGGCGGACATGTGCACACGGGTCGCCGAGGCCATGCGCAAGGCCACGCGGGCGCTGCTCGAGGTCGACCTGCAGCTCGCCGAGGAAGTGATCTCCGAGGACGTCCGGATCGACGAGATCCGCGCGGCCGCGGAGGAGCAGGCGTTCGCGCTGCTGGCGCTGCAGGCGCCGGTCGCCACCGATCTGCGGATCGTCGTGTCGGCGATCCACGGCGCCGGAGACATCGAACGCATGGGCGACCTCGCCCTGCACGTCGCGCAGGCCGCCCGCCGCCGCCACCCGCACCCGGTGCTGCCCGAGGAGGTGGCGCCGTACTTCGCCGAGATGGGCACCGTCGGCGTGCAGCTGGCGCTCAAGGCCGGCGAGGTCATCCGCACCCGCGACCTCGCCCGCGCCGCCGAGCTGGAGTCCGACGACGACGCCATGGACGACCTGCACCGGCACATGTTCTCGGTGCTGATGGACCGCAACTGGAGCCACGGGGTGGGCCCGGCCGTCGACATCACGCTGCTGGCCCGCTTCTACGAGCGCTACGCCGACCACGCGGTCGCCGTCGCCCGGCGGATCGTCTACGTCGTCACCGGCCAGATGCCCGGGCCGCTCACCGTCTGATTCACCCGCCGTTCACCCGGCGTCGGGTGTCTGCTGGGGGAAGTGTTCCTAGGCTCGTGGCGTGCCCGCGCCCCCGCTGCCCCAGCAGCTCGCCGAGCTGTCGGAGCTGCTCGGCCGCATGTGCACCGCCGCGTCCGGTGCGCTCCACCGCGCCACCGCGGCGCTGCTGGAGAACCGGGAACGGCTCGCCGCGCAGGTCGTGGCGGGTGACGAGGAGATCGACGAGCTGCGGGCGCGGGTGGAGGAGGTCGCGGGCGACGCGCTGCTGTTCCACAGCCCCGTCGCGGGCGACCTGCGTTCGGTCGTGTCCGCGATCCGCTCCGCGGGCGACGTCGAGCGGATGGGCGACCTGGCGCTGCACGTCGCCGAGGTCGTGCGGATGCGCGCCCCCGGCCCGGCGCTCCCGGCCGAGGTCCGGCCCGCGTTCGCCGAGATGGGCAGGGTGGCCGTGCAGCTCGGGCTCAAGGCCGCCGAGGTCGCGCGCACCCGCAACGTGGTGCTGGCGACCGAGCTGGACGCCGACGACGACGCGATGGACGTCCTGCACCGCGAGATGATGGAGGTGCTGATGGGCGAGGACTGGCCGCACGGGGTCCGCACGGCCGTCGACGTCACCCTGCTCGCGCGCTACTACGAGCGGTTCGCCGACCACGCCGTGGTGGTGGCGCGCGAAACCGTCTACGCCGTCACCGGCCAGGAGCCCGGCGCGCTCCCCATCTGAGCGCGCCGGGCCGGGTCCCTCAGCCGAAGCGGCCGGAGACGTAGTCCTCGGTGGCCTTCTCCTTCGGCTGGGAGAAGATCGTCTTGGTCTCGTCCATCTCCACGAGCTTGCCGGGCTTGCCGGTGCCCTCGATGTTGAAGAAGCCCGTGTAGTCGCTGACGCGTGCGGCCTGCTGCATGTTGTGCGTGACGATGACGATCGTGTAGTCCTGCTTGAGCTCGTTGATCAGGTCCTCGATCGCCAGCGTGGAGATGGGGTCGAGCGCCGAGCACGGCTCGTCCATGAGCAGCACGTCGGGCTGTACGGCGATGGCCCGTGCGATGCACAGCCGCTGCTGCTGCCCGCCGGACAGGCCGGAGCCCGGCTTGTCGAGCCGGTCCTTGACCTCGTTCCACAGGTTCGCGCCGCGCAGCGACTTCTCGACGATCTCGTCGGTGGCGTCCTTGCTCAGCTTCTTGTTGTTGAGCCGCAGGCCCGCGATCACGTTGTCGTAGATCGACATCGTGGGGAACGGGTTGGGCCGCTGGAACACCATCCCGATCTGGCGGCGGACGCCCACCGGGTCGACGCCCGGGCCGTAGAGGTCCTCGCCGTCGAGCTCCAGCCTTCCCTCGACGCGGGCGCCGGGGACGACCTCGTGCATCCGGTTGATCGCCCGCAGGAAGGTCGACTTGCCGCAGCCGGACGGCCCGATCAGGGCCGTGACCGTCTTCGGGCGGATCAGCATGTTGACGCCTTCGACCGCCCGGAACGATCCGTAGTAGATGTTCAGGTCCTTGGCTTCGATCGCCTTGCCCATCGCGGGTCCTATCGGGTCTTGGGGGCGAACACGCGGGCGATGAGCCGCGCCAGCAGGTTCAGCACCATGACGATGATGATCAGTACGAGGGCCGCGGTCCACGCGCGCTCGAGGTACGGCTCGCGCGGCACGCCCGGGGTGGCGTAGGACAGGTAGGAGAAGACCGGGAGCGTGGCCATCCGGCCGTCGAAGGCGTTGACGTTCATCGCCGTCGTCAGGCCGACCGCGACGAGCAGCGGGGCGGTCTCGCCGATCACCCGGGCGATGGCGAGCGTGATGCCGGACGCGATGCCCGCGATCGACGTCGGGATCACCACCTTGAGGATCACGCGCCACTTCGGCACACCGAGCGCCAGGGCCGCCTCGCGCAGCTCGTTCGGCACGATCTTGAGCATCTCCTCGGTGGCCCGGACGACGATCGGGATCATCAGCACCGACAGCGCCACCGATCCGGCGAAGCCGAACCGGGCGCCGGGGCCCACCAGGTAGGTGAACAGCGCCACCGCGAACAGGCCGGCGACGATCGACGGGATGCCGGTCATCACGTCCACGAAGAACGTGATCGCCCGCGCCAGCCTGCCCTTGCCGTACTCGACCAGGTAGACGGCGGTGAGCAGGCCCACCGGGATCGACATCAGGGCGGCGAGGCCCGTGATGATCAGGGTGCCCACGATCGCGTGGTAGGCGCCGCCGCCCTCGCCGACGACGCCGCGCATCGACGAGGAGAAGAACTCGACGTCGAACCGGGCGAGCCCCTCCGAGACGACGGTGTAGATCACCGAGATCAGCGGGATGACCGCCAGCCCGAACGCGCTGGTGACGATCACGGTGACCAGCCGGTCGGTGGCCTTGCGGCTGCCCTCGACGATCCGCGAAGCCACGTAGAGCCCGGCGGTGAAGAGCACGACCGTGCCGACGACGAACAGGCCGGTGCTGAAACCGACCAGGGCGAGCACGAGCCCCACGACGGCCGCGGAGGCGGCGAGCCCGCCGGGCACCGCCCAGCGCGGCAGCTGCGCCCGCCGCGCGAGACCGCGCCGCTGCGGGGACGGCGCGGTCACCCGCTCCGGCGACTTGGTGATGTCGACGGTCATCAGTTGGCCCCCGAGAACTCTCGGCGTCGGTTGACGATGTAGCGGGCGAGCGAGTTCACCGCGAGGGTGATGAGGAACAGCACCAGGCCGGAGGCGATGAGCACGTTGACGCCCAGCCCGCTCGCCTCGGGGAACTGCAGCGCGATGTTGGCCGCGATCGTGGACGGGTTGCCGTTGCCGATCAGGTTGAACGTGATCCCGCCGGACACCGAGAGCACGATCGCGACGGCCATGGTCTCGCCGAGGGCGCGGCCCAGCCCGAGCATCGCGCCGCTGATGATCCCGGATCGGCCGAACGGCAGGACCGCCATCCGGATCATCTCCCAGCGCGTGGCCCCGAGCGCGAGCGCCGCTTCCTCGTGCAGGCGCGGCGTCTGCAGGAACACCTCCCGCGCGACCGCGGTGATGATCGGCAGGATCATGACGGCGAGCACCACGCCTGCCACCAGCATGGTGCGCCCGGTGGCCGACACGGGGCCGGCGAACAGCGGGATGAACCCGAGGTTGGCCTCGAGCCACCGCATCAGCGGGACGGTGGCGGGCGCGAGCGTCCACGCGCCCCACAGGCCGTACACGATGCTCGGCACGGCGGCGAGCAGGTCGACGACGTACCCGAGCGCCTGCGCGATCCGCCGCGGCGCGTAATGGGTGATGAACAGGGCGACCGCGACCGCCAGCGGCGTCGCGATGACCAGCGCGATGACCGCGGCGAGCAGGGTCCCGAAGATCAGCGGGACGACGTAGGCCACGAACCCGGCCCCGCCGGGGATGTCGGTGGCGGGCGCGGTGAACGCGGGCGCCGCCTCGGCGACGAGGAATGCCGCGACACCGGCCAGCACGACCAGGATGAGGATGCCCGCGCCCTTCGCCAGGCCGGCGAAGATGCGGTCCCCGGGCTGGACGACCGGCTTGACGGTGGTGGGCCGCTGCGCACCGGCGGTCGCCGGGGTGGTTTCGGTACTCACGAGATCCCTTCCCGCGGAGCGTCGCGGAAGCTCGGGGGCGCGGCGCCATGACGGGCCGATGGCCCGGACGACGCCATGATGGCGATCGTCCGGGCCACCCGGCCACGTGATGTCGCGCTCACGTCACCCCGCCGCGGCGATCGCGTCGATCGCCGGCTGGAACGCCCTGCGCTGGCTGTCGGAGATCGGCGCGTTGCCCGCGTTCTGCTGGGCCGCGGCCTGCCCCTCGGCGCTCGCCATGTAGTCGAGGAACGCCTTCACGGTCTCGGCCTGGGCCGGGTCGGAGTACTGCGTGCAGGCGATCGTGTAGGACACGAGCACGATCGGGTAGGCGCCCGGGGTGTCGCGCTTCAGCTCGACCGCGAAGTTGTACCGGCCCTGCCCCTCGATGCGCGGCGACGCCTCGACGACCGCGGCCGCGGCCTCCGGGGTCGGTTCGACGGGGGCGCCGCCCACCAGCACGTGGACCTTGCTCAGGTCACCGGCCTGGCTGAGGTCGGCGTAGCCGATCGTGCCCTGGCCGCCCGCGACCGCGCCGACCACACCCGAGGTGCCCTGCGCGGCCTCGCCACCCTGGATCGGCCACACGCCGTCGGGCTCGTGCGGCCAGTCGGCGCCCGCCGCCTCGGCCAGGTACTCGGTGAAGTTCTCGGTGGTGCCCGACTCGTCCGAGCGGTTCACCGGCGTGATCGGGGTGTCCGGCAGCTGCACGCCGGGGTTCTCCGCCGCGATCGCCGGGTCGTTCCAGGTGGTGATCTGCCGGTTGAAGACCTTCGCGATCGTGGCCGGCGACATCCGGAGGGAGTCGACGCCCTCCAGGTTGAACACCACCGCGATCGGCGAGATGTAGAGGGGCATCTGGATCACGTTGTCCGGACCGCCGCAGATCTGCTGCGCGACCGGCAGCTCCTCCTCGTCCAGGGCGGCGTCGCTGCCCGCGAACTGCACCGCACCGGCCGTGAACTGGGTGCGGCCCGCACCCGAACCGGTGGGGTCGTAGTTGACGTCGGCGTCGGGCGCGATGCTCGTGAAGCCCGCGATCCAGGCTTCCATCGCGGCCTGCTGCGAGGAGGCGCCTGCCCCGGCGATGCTGCCGGAGACCTCGCTCGCGGCCGCCCCGTCGCCGCCCCCTCCGGCGGGAGGGGCGGACTCGTTGGCCGGGGCACAGCCCGCGAGCAGCAGTGCGCTGCCGGCGACGGCGCCGATCGCGGCGAGTCGGGCACGGGAGCCGTGCCGCAGGGTTTTCACCTGTGTTCCTCCGTACGTGAGTTCCCGTGCAACGGGCTCGGCGGCTCTCCGGGCCGCTCGCCGCGAACGGTAGGTAAGGCCGGTGGACGGACCTCGCCGTCCAGGTGAACGGAGGATGAACAGGTCCCCCGGGTGAGCGAGGACACTCACGCAGGGTTGATCGTGATCCGCCCGTGACCTGGGACGACGTGATCACGAACGGGGGGCGGCTCGGTTGCCGCCGGGTGAACGACCGTCATCGGCCGTACGACACGTCGACCTTCCAGGGCCGGAAACCCAGGCGGGTGTAGAGCCGCACCGCGGGCTCGTTGTCCGCCTCGACGTAGAGCATGACGTCGGCGAGCCCGCGCTCGCGCAGGTGGCGCAGCCCGGCGAGGGTGAGCGCGGCGCCCAGCCGCATGCCCTGCGCCGCCGGGTCGACGCCCAGCACGTAGACCTCGCCGATCGGCTCGGGGTCGGTGTGCACCTTGGTCCAGTGGAACCCGAGCAGCCGGTCCGACGCGTCCACGGCCAGCAGGAACCCCTCCGGGTCGAACCACGGCTCGGCCTCCCGCAGCCGCAGCTGGGAGCGGTCCCAGCCGCCCTGCTCCGGGTGCCAGGAGAAGGCGGCGTTGTTGACGCGGAGGAACTCCTCGTCGTCCTGGCCCGGCACGAAGGCGCGCAGGCGCACGCCCTCGGGCAGCTCGGGCTCGGGGACCGGCTCGGACAGGCTGCGGCGCATCTGCCACAGCTCGCGCACGGGCCGGAAGCCGAGCCGCTCGGCGAGCGCCACCGCCCCCGGGTGACGGCCGTGGGCCCAGACCCGCAGCGTGCCGCCGGTGCGCGCGAGCAGCTCCTCGACGATCCGCCTGCCGATGCCCAGCCTGCGGTGCTCGGGGTGCACCACGAGCTCGGCCACCTGCTCGGCGGTGTCGAGCTGGGCGACGCCGCGCAGCGCGCCGCCCTCGACGGCGAGCAGGTGCGCGGCCTCGGCGTCGCCGAGGTGCATCAGCACGTGCTCACCCAGCGGCGGGGTGCCGTCGGCCTCCGTCGCCGCGGCGGCGAGCGCCCTGACCTCGGCGGCCTGCGCCTCGTCCAACCCGGCCCGCCACGACAGCTCGATCACGCCGACGACGCTACCGCGCCGGCGGCCGGCTCACTGCCGGCCCGCGACCTCCGACACCCGCTCGCGACGACCCCGGTCGTCCTCCTCGTCGTTCCCGCGGCCGCCGCCGTCGTCGTCCAGGAGGTCGACCTGGGCCTGGCCCAGCCCGCTGCGGGTCGGACGGACGAACTTGTAGCCCACGTTGCGGACGGTGCCGATCATCCCCTCGTGCTCGGGGCCGAGCTTCGCCCGCAGCCGCCGGACGTGCACGTCGACGGTGCGGGTGCCGCCGAAGAAGTCGTAGCCCCACACCTCCTGCAGCAGCTGGGCGCGCGTGAAGACCCGACCCGCGTGCTGCGCGAGGTACTTGAGCAGCTCGAACTCCTTGTAGGTCAGCTCGAGCAGGCGCCCGCGCAGCCGCGCCGCGTAGGTCGCCTCGTCGATGACGAGGTCGCCGAGCACGAGCGCACCGCCGTCGCGGCCCGAGTCGTTGCCCGGCCGCGACTTGAGCAGCCGCAGGCGGGCGTCCACCTCGGCGGGGCCCGTGGTGGGCAGTAGGATCTCGTCGACGACCCACTCCCCGGACACGGCCACCAGGCCACCCTCGGTGAGCACGGCGATGACGGGGACGTCGGTGCCGGTGCTGCCGAGCAGCCGGCACAGGCTGCGGGCCGCCACGAGGTCGGTGCGCGCGTCGACGAGCACCGCGTCGTGCGGACCCGCGTCGAGCAGCGCCGCCACCTCGGGGGCTGCGGTGCGGACGCCGTGCGGGAGCAGGGTGAGGGCGGGCAGCACGGACCCCGGATCGGGGTCAGCCGTCAGCAACAGGAGTTCCACGTTACGTGCCTCCTCTCCCACCGGGAACCGGGCCGCCCGCTGCGGCCCATCCTCAAGAGGACGGCGGGCAGCGCTGACGCACCGTTCACACCCGCGTGACCCGGCGGGAACACCACACGCGGATCGATGCAGGATAACCGGGTGACCGTGGATCACACGAGTCCCGCGGCGCAGGTCACGCCGGTTCCGATCACGGCGACGGCAGCCGACGGCGTTCCGCTCGCGGGTGTGCACCTGTCCCACGGGGCCGCCCCGCGGGGCGGTGCGCTCGTCGTCGCGCACGGGTTCACCCACCACACCCGGCACCCGACGACCCGCAGGCTGCTCGCGTCGCTCGCCGCCCAGGCCCCGGTCGTGGCCTTCGACATGCGCGGGCACGGCCGCTCCGGAGGCCGCACCACCGTCGGCGACCGCGAGCCCCTCGACCTCGACGCCGCGGTCGCCGCCGCGCTCGACCTCGGCTACGAACGGGTGGCCACGGTCGGGTTCTCCCTCGGCGCCGCCGTCGCGCTGCGCCACGCGGTCGCGGGAGCCCACCGGCCGGCCGCCGTCGTGGCCGTGAGTTCCCCCGCCCGCTGGTACGCCCGGGAGACCGCGGCCATGCGCCGGGTGCACTGGCTGCTCGAGCAGCCGCACGGCAGGCTGGCCGCCCGCGCCCTCGGGGTCCGGCTCGACGGCGGGTGGGAGGTCGTGCCGCCCTCCCCGGTCGAGATCGTCGCCGACGTCGAGGTGCCGCTGCTGCTCGTCCACATCGCGGGCGACCGCTACTTCCCGGCGGCGCACGCCCGCGCGCTCGCGGCCGCGTCCGGCGGGCGGGCGCAGCTGTGGGAGGAGCCGGGCGGCGGGCACGGGGAGAGCGGAACCCACCCCGAGCTCGCCCGGCGCATCGCCCGATGGGCGCTCGCGGCCTGCAACCCGGATGACGGGCCCGAACCGGCTCGCTCTACCGTCGATGGCCTCAGCCCGGCGAAGCGCCGGGCCGCAAGGTCGGAGGTCGGATGAGGCGCCTGGTCATCGCGCTGCTCGTCCTGGTGGGGCTGTTCATCGCCGTGGACTTCGGGGCCGCCGCGCTCGCCGAGTCGGCGGTCTCGCGCCAGATGCGCGAGCAGATCGGGCTGGTCGACGACCCGTCCGTGCGCATCAACGGGTTCCCCTTCCTCACCCAGGCGATCTCCGGCGAGTACTCCAGCGTGGACGTCGACGCCACCCGGATCCGCGTGGGCGAGCTGCGGGAGCTGACCGTCCACGCGCAGCTGCGCGACGTCACCGCCCCGCTGCCGATGCTGCTCGGATCGGGCCCGAAGTCGCTGTCCGTCCGGGAGGTCGAGGGCACGGTCCGGATCCCGGCCGACGACATCGAGCGGCTCGTGCCGGGCATGGACGACCTGCGCATCGAGAACGTCGACGACTACGCCATCGAGCAGGCCGTCGAGGACGGCGCCGACAAGTCGCTGCGGACGATCGAGCCGGAGAACGCGGTGCGCCTCGTCGGCACCACCGCCCTGCTCGACGAGGAGACCGAGGTGTCGGTGATCGCCGCGCTCGAGCTCGTCGACGGGCAGGCGCAGATCGTGCCGCGCGACGTCCGGATCGGGGGCGACGACGCCGAGCCGCTCCCGCCCGCGGTGCAGCGGACGCTGACGCAGCGGTTCACGCTGCGCATCGACCCCGGCTCGCTCCCGCTCGCGGCCACGCCGACCCGGCTCCGCGCGGCGGGCGGGGCCATCGAGATCAGCGGGTACGCCGACGACCTCACCCTCGGCGACGCGGCCGTCTCGGCCACCGGGTGACCTGCCACCGATCCGGACTGCCGGGAACGGCCAACCTCGGCTACCCTCACCAGCGTGTTCTGGCCGCTGACCCGTCGCCGCGCAGTCGACCTGTGCCGCGTCGGCAGCTGCCTGTGTCGCGTCTCCTGAGCCTTCGCGTCTAGAACGCACCCCCTTCTCAGGAGCATCCGCATGTCCGCATCACCGCACACGTCTGCCGTGCCCCGGGCCGGCAGTCGAGTCGTGCACGCCCGAAACCGCTTCACCGACATCCAGGGAGCCACCGCATGAGTCGCCAGGACGTCCTGGTCACCGCAGACTGGGCTGAGAAGAACCTCGGCACCGACGGCATCGTCTTCCTCGAGGTCGACGAGGACACCACCGCCTACGACGGCGGGCACATCCCCGGCGCCGTCAAGATCAACTGGACCACCGAGCTCCAGGACCCGGTCCGCCGCGACATCATCGACTCGGAACAGTTCGGCAAGCTCCTGTCGGAGAAGGGCGTGAGCAACGACGACACCGTCGTGCTCTACGGCGGCAACAACAACTGGTTCGCCGCCTACGCCTACTGGCAGTTCAAGCTGTACGGCCACGAGAAGGTGAAGCTGCTCGACGGCGGGCGCAAGAAGTGGGAGCTCGACGGCCGCGCGCTCACCACCGACGTGCCCGAGCGCCCCACCACCACCTACAAGGCGAAGGAGCCGGACCTGTCGATCAGGGCCTTCCGCGACGAGGTCGTCGACGCGATCGGCAAGAAGAACCTCGTCGACGTGCGCTCGCCCGACGAGTTCTCCGGCAAGATCCTCGCCCCCGCGCACCTGCCGCAGGAGCAGTCGCAGCGGCCCGGCCACGTGCCCACGGCGATCAACATCCCGTGGAGCAAGGCGGCCAACGAGGACGGCACCTTCAAGTCCGACGAGGAGCTCGCCAAGCTCTACGCGGACGAGGGCTACGACGCCGACAAGCCCACCATCGCCTACTGCCGCATCGGCGAGCGCAGCTCGCACACCTGGGTGGTGCTGCACGAGCTGCTCGGCTACCGCGACGTCAAGAACTACGACGGCAGCTGGACCGAGTACGGCTCGCTGGTCGGCGTGCCGATCGAGCTGGGCGCGCCCGCGAAGAAGGGCTCCTGATGTGCGGCGCTCCTGACCAGGCGGTCGCCCTCCCGCCGGGCACCGACCTGACGAAGGAGACCGTGCTGACCGGCCGGGTCGTCGCGGGCGGCACCCCCGTGGGCGGCGCCTACGTGCGGCTGCTCGACGGCACCGGCGAGTTCACCGCCGAGGTCGTCTCGTCCGAGGCGGGCCAGTTCCGGTTCTTCGCCGCGCCCGGCACCTGGACCGTCCGCGCGCTCTCGCGCGCGGGCACCGGCCAGGCCGAGGTGAAGGCCGAGGGGCCCGGCATCCACCGGGCCGAGATCGCCGTCGCGTAGCCCGCTCCCGGATCGCAGCGGAGCCGCTCCCCGCCCGGGGGTCGGCTCCGCTGCGACCGGGTAGGGTTCGGCCGGTGCAGTGGTTGTTCACCGGCGTACTCCTGGCCACCTGCGCCGGGATCGTGACGTTCACCGGCTTCCTGCTGCGCCGGCTGTTCACGACGGCACCCGGCGCCCCCGACGTCCCCGCGGAGCCGGAGCCGTGAGCGGCGAGGACCTGAAGGGCACCGTGCCCGGCCCGACCAACGCCGCACCCGACTCCCCGCAGCGCAACCGGCCGCGGTTCGACGACCTGCCGATCCCCGACGACACCGCGAACCTGCGCGAGGGTCCCGACCTGCACGAACAGTGCATCGGGTTGCTCCCGCTGGTCGGCGTCTGGCGCGGCACGGGCGAGGTCGTCTACCCCACCATCGACGGCCCGCAGACCTTCGGGCAGCAGATCGTCTTCTCCCACGACGGCCGCCCCTTCCTCACCTACGAGGCCAAGTCGTGGCTGCTCGGCCCGGACGGCGAGGTGCTGCGCCCCGCCGCCCGGGAGACCGGCTTCTGGCGGCCGCAGCCGGACGGCGAGCTCGAGGTGCTCATCACCCACGCCACCGGCATCACCGAGATCTTCTACGGCCGCGCCCGCAACCTCACCTCCTGGGAGATCAAGACCGACGCGGTGGCCCGCACCGCGTCGGCGAAGGAGGTCGTCGGCTCCCACCGCCTCTACGGCATCGTCGAAGGCGGTGACCTGGCCTACGTGGACGAGCGCGCGATGGTCGGCCAGCCCCTCCAGCCGCACCTCTCGGCGCGGCTGAACCGCATCGCGGGCTGACCGTCAGGCCTGCTGCTGCGCGGGCGCGTCCGCCAGCAGCTCGTCCACCTCGGCCTGCGGCATCCGCGCCAGGCGGGCCAGCTGGTCGGGGCGCAGGCCGGCCGCGGCGAGGCGGCGCAGCACGTCGCGCAGGCCCGCCCGGCCCGCGCGCACCGCGTCGGAGAGGCGGTCCAGCTCGGCGAGGCAGTCCTCCAGTTCGACGGCGGCCCCGACGGCCCGCTCCGGGTCGTCGAGCAGCACGGCGAGCAGCCGGTCCCGCGCGTCGGACGCCGGGCCCGCCCGGTGGACCGACCGGTCGTGGTCGGGGCGCGGCACGGGCACCGGCGCGTCGACGGGCCCGTGGCCCGCGCTGGGCGCGTTTCCGTTGGCGCTCGGTGTGACAGGCGCGGGCGCCTCCTCGGCCGCCTCAGATCCGGCCTCAGGGCCCGGAGCACGAAGCCCCGCAGCGGGCGGCGGCGTGATGCCGGTGCCGTCGGGGTCGGTGGTCGCGGCGGGGTCCACGTCGTCGGCGGCGGGCGGGTCGTCGGCGGCGGGCGGGTCGGCGGGCCGCGGCGCGCTGCTCTCCTCGGCCGGGCCCGTCCCCGGGGTGTGCGGTGGGGTCGGGTCTCGCGGCGGCTGGTCGGCGGCGGGCCGCGGCGCGCCTGCCCGGCTCGCGGCGGCGCGCATGGCGAACGCCTGCGCCACCGCCTCGGCGACGGTGCGCCCCGAACCCGCCTGGGGGTGACGCGGTGGCGTGGGCTCCGGCGGGACCCGGTCGTCGCCCGCGGGCGGCTCGACGCGCGCGGTGACCTCCACCGGGCGCGGCGTCGGCGCGGCCAGGGGCTGCACCACCGGCCCGGCCACCGGCCGCGGCTCGGGCGACGGCGCAGACGCCGGCGCAGGAGACGGCGCAGGAGACGGCGCAGACGGCGGCTCGGCCGCTGACGGCGCAGGGGGAACGGACGGCACGGGCGTCTGCGCGGCCGGGTCGGGCGCGGGCTCCGCAGGCGCGGGCAGGGCCGCGGCGGCCTCCGCCCGCGGGCGCGCGGTCGGGTCGTCGACGGCGCGTTCGACGGCCTGCGGCCCCGGGGTCGCCGCGGGCGGTGCGGGCACGCGCTCGTCCGGCGGGACCCGGGTGGGGCCGCTCGCCTTCCGCCTGCGCACGGCAACCACCACGAGGATCGTCGCACCGACGAGCACTGCGCCCAGGCCCAGCATGACCAGCGCAGACGCCGACAAGGGCAGCTGCATGGTTGCGCACCGTACGCCTTTTCAGCTCACGGTGCGCAACAACGATCACCCGGAGCGTGATGCCGACGCGGACCGATCCGAGCGCTCGGCGCCGCTCCCGGAGGGCGCGGAGGACTGCCGCCCCTGCTCCCCGGAGCCGCCCTGTCCGTCGCGCCGCGGCTCGTCCGGGCGCGACCCGGAGGCGGGCCGGGACGAGTTGCCCGTGGTCGCGGCGCCGTTCGCGGGCTTGTCGGTCTGCCGCGGCGGGGCCATCTCCGAGGGCGGGATGGTCGGGACGAGCGCCGTGCGGTCGCCGCCGGGGCGGTCGACCGGGCGCGCCCCGGGCTTCTGCTCGGCGCCGCCACTCTTCGCCTGATCGGATGACGCCCGGAACAGGTCACCGGACTCCTGCCCGCCGGCGGGACGGCGCTGCCCGTCACCCTGGGACGGGCTCGGCGAGCCGGCGTCCGGAGCGGACGGCCGCGCCCCGGACGCCTGCTGCTGGCCCGGGCGCGGTCCCGCCTGTTGGGCGGCCCCGTTGCCCCCGGACCCGGTGCCCCGCTGCGGGGACTGCGGCTGCTGCTGGCCGCCTGCGGGGCGCTGGGCGGAGGGCGCGTTCTGCCCCTGCTGGCCCTGGGACTGCTGGCCTTGCCCTTGACGCTGCGCCTGGCCCTGGTTCGGCGCCGGCGGGTTCGGGCGGCCCGGCGCCTGCTGACCGGCCGCGGCGCCCGGTGCGTTCGGGCGCTGGCCCGGCTGCTGCTGGTTCTGACCCTGCTGCTGGCCGCCACCCTGCTGCTTGTTCGGGCCCTGCTGGGTGTTCGGGGCGGACGCGTTCGTCCCGGCGGCCCCGGGCCCCGGGGTGCCCGGGCGGTTCGGGTTCTGCGCGGGCTGCGCGGGCCGCGCCTGCCCGGCCGAGCCGGGCTGCTGCCGCGCGCCGCCTGCCGACGGCGGCGCGGCGGGGCGGGCCGGTGATCCGGACGCGGAGCCGCCGGAGCCGGCGACGGCCGCCTTGCCCCGCGGCTGGGGCTGTTCCTGGCCCGTGGGCGGCTTCGGCGAGGCCGGGCCGGCCGGCGGGACCTGCGGTGCGGCACGCGTGAGGCCGTCGGCGGGCACCGGGCGCGCCGAGGCGTCCTTGCCGGGCTCGGCCGCGGGGCGAGCGGGCGGCTGCCCCTGCGGGTCCGCCGAGGGCCGCGGCCGCGGCGTGGGGGTGGCCTGCGGTCGGGGCGGCTGCGGGGTTCCGCCCTGCCCCTGCTGCTGCGGGGTCGGCTGCGGCTTGCCCGGGCTGGGCTTGCCGGGGCTCGGGGACGGCGGGGCGGCGGCGGGGCGGGGCTGCTGGCCCTCCTTCGCGAGGTCGATGCGACCCGTGGGCGCCGCGAGCATCCCCTCCAGCTGCCCGCGCATCCGGGTGAGCTCCTTCAGCAGGGCGTCGCGCTGGCGCTGGAGGTCGGCGATCTGCGCGCGGACCTTCTCCTCCTCGGCCCGCGCCTGGGCGCGCGCCTTGTTGCGGATCTCGGCGGCCTCCTCCTCCGCCGCCTGGAGGATGCTCTGCATGCGGTCGGTGAAGCTGCCGACCACGTCGGGGGCGTCGCCCCGCTGCTGCGGTCCACCCGGCCCCGGACGGGGCGGGACGGGCCGCGGTCCGCCCGCCGCGGGCATGCCCCCGGGCGGGGAGACCATCGGGAGCGGGTGGCTGCGGGCCATCTCGAGGTCGGCGCGCATCCGCGCCACGACGCGCTGGAGCTTGGCCACGTGCTCGTCGACCTGCTTGCGGTCGTAGCCCCGGAGGACGACGTCGAAACGGGGGGCGCCGAGCGCGCCCGGATCACTCGTCATCCGTCGTCCCTCCCGAGCGTGGTAGCCCCTCCACCCGCCGAGGGTAGGTAGGTCCAGGCTCGCAAACCTGGTCGTTCACCCTGACGGAGCATACCGAGGACACCCGATCCTCCGATATCGGAGCGATGTAACCCGCGGTCCGCCGCCCGACACGCCGCGCACCGGAGCGCCTACCATCGACGCGGTGGACACCACGTCGGGCTCCGTGGAGAGCGGTCCGGCCGCGCTCCGCCGCACCCTGCACCAGCGGGGTCTGCGGATGACGCCACAGCGGCAGCTCGTGCTGGACGCCGTGCGCGACCTCGGGCACGCCACCCCGGAGCAGATCTGCACGCAGGTCCAGCAGTCGGCGCCCGCCGTCAACATCACCACCGTGTACCGGACGCTCGACCTGCTGGAACGGATCGGCCTGGTCCGCCACACCCACCTCGGCCACGGCGCCCCGACCTACTCCGAGCAGGAGCACCAGCACGTCCACCTGGTGTGCCACACCTGCGGATCGGTCACCGAGTCGCCCACCGACCTGATGGACGGGCTGGCCCAGCGGCTGCTCGACGAATCCGACTTCGCCCTGGACGCCGCCCACGTCGCGCTGTCCGGGCAGTGCGGCGCCTGCCGCAACGCCGAGGAGAACGCGCCGTGACCGAACTGCCGGGCACCGACAACGACCAGGGCCTCCCCGCGCACCGGGGCGACCCCCTCGCGGAGCAGCGCGCGATGGCCCGGGGCGCCGCCGTCGTCGACCGGAGCAACCGCGGGGTCGTCGCGGTCACCGGGCCGGAGCGGTTGAGCTGGCTGCACCTGCTGCTCACCCAGCACGTCAGCGAGCTGCCCGCCGACACCGGCACCGAGGCGCTCGTGCTGGACGCCCACGGCCGTGTGCTGCACCACATGGTGGTGGCGCACACCGCCGACACCGTCTTCCTCGACACCGAGCCCGGCGACGTGCCGGAGCTCGTCGAGTACCTGCAGAAGATGGTGTTCTGGTCGAAGGTCGAGCCCCGCGACGCCTCCTCCGAGCTCGCGGTGCTGAGCCTCGTCGGCCCCGACACCCCCGAGGTGCTGGCGAAGGCGGGCCTCCCGGCGCCGGAGCGCCCCCACGGCGTGGCCGCGCTGCCCGACGGCGGCTTCGTCCGCCGCATGGACTGGCCCGGCCAGGACGCCGCCGACCTGATCGTGCCCCGCGACGCGCTGGCGTCGTGGTGGGAGCGGCTCACCGCCGCCGGCGCGCGCGAGGCGGGCACGCTCGCGTTCGAGGCGCTGCGGGTCGAGGCGCAGCGCCCGCGCCTGCATCTCGACACCGACGAGAAGACGATCCCCCACGAGGTCGGCTGGATCGGCTCGGCCGTGCACCTGTCGAAGGGCTGCTACCGGGGCCAGGAGACGGTGGCCCGGGTGGCCAATCTCGGCCGCCCGCCCCGCCGCCTCGTGCTGCTGCACCTCGACGCGGGCGACGAGACGCTGCCGGTCCCGGGCGACCCGGTGCTCCGCGACGGGCGGGCCGTCGGCCGCGTCGGCACGGTGGCCGTGCACCACGAGCTGGGTCCGGTGGCGCTGGCCCTGGTCAAGCGCAACGTGCCCGCCGACGCCGAGCTGACGGCGGGGGCGGACGACCGGGTGGCGCCGGTGGCGATCGACCCGTCGTCGATCCCGCCGGAGCAGGACGCGCCGCCGCCCGGCCGCGCCGCCCAGCTGCGCGGCGGCCTGCGCGGCTGACGCACCCCGACGAACCCGGCGAGTCGCGGGCTGAACGCGGGCGAGTCGCGGGCTGAGTGCGCCCGTTTCGCCAGTTCGCTCGCACGTCGTCCCAACGACTGGGATCACGTCCCGGATCGCGGTACGCGGAACCTATGGTCGACCCATGGGCTCGGGGCCTCGGTACCGGTGGGTCGTGCTGATCGTGGGCACGGCCGCGCAGGCCGCCACCGCCTACTTCCTCGGGCTCGCCGCCGTCACCCCCGCCCTGCGCGAGCACTTCGGGCTGGGCGTCGCCGGGGTCGGCGTCCTCATCGGGCTGGCCTCCGCCGGGCTGATCCCGACGCTCATGGCGTGGGGCAGCGCGGCCGACCGGTTCGGCGAGCGGTGGGTGATGGCCTCCGGGCTGCTCGGCGCCTCCGCGACGCTCGGCGTCCTCGCCCTCGTCGACGACGCGATCGCGGCCGGGGTGCTGCTGGTCGTGGCCGGGGCGTTCGGGGCCAGCGTCAACGCGGCGAGCGGGCGCGCCGTGCTCACCTGGTTCCCCGCGACCGGCCGCGGCACGGCGATGGCGATCCGCCAGACCGCCGTGCCGCTGGGAGCCGCGGTCGCGGCCGTCGCGCTCCCCGCGATCGCCGACGCGGGCGGGGTGCCCGCGGTGTTCGCGGCGCTGTCGGCCACCTGTCTCGCCGCCGGGGCGGCCGTCGCGGCGTTCATCCGCGAACCACCGGGGCGGCGCGCGGGCGGGGCACGCCCGGCCGCGCGGGCCCGCGAGGTGCTGGCCGATCGGCGGCTGCAGCGGCTGAGCCTGGCCGGCCTGCTGCTCGTCGTGCCGCAGTTCCTCGGATCGGTGTTCCTGGTGGAGGTGCTGCACGGCGCGGCGGGGTTCTCCCTCGCCGTCGCGGGAGGGCTGCTGGGCCTCACCCAGGTGCTCGGCGCCGCGGGCCGCCTGGCGAACGGCGCGTGGTCCGATCGGGTGGGCAGCAGGCTCGGCCCGCTGCGGATCGTCGCGGTGGCGGTGGCGGCGGGCTTCGCGCTCTCGGCCGTCCTGCGCCCCGGGCCCGGGGTGCTGCTCGCCGCCGCCCTCGTCCCGGCGGCGGCGCTCGCGATCAGCTGGAACGGGCTCGTGTTCACCGCGGCGGGCGAGCTGGCACCGGAGGGCAGGGCGGCCACCGCGATGGCGATGTCCAACACCGCGAACTACGCGGCGGGCGCCGCGGCCCCCGCCGTCGGCGGGCTGGTGGCCGACCTCGCCGGCTGGTCGGCGATGCTCGCGATGGGTGCTCTCGCCGCGCTCGGCGCCGTGCTCGCGCTGCGGCACCTCGTAGAATCGAGCGCGGAGGCACTGCCGGGCTGAGCCCGGCGGGTGCCGCCCGGTCGAGCGGCGGGAGGTCGGATCACCCCGTCGGAGCCAGCCCAGCGGGTGACCTCACACGCGTGCGACGTCACATCACCGGTGCCACGTCGCACTCCTGCCGGTTCGCAAGGTACGGTGAACACCAGGAGATTGATGAGATGAATGGGGCCGCCGAGACATCCGGCCGCCCCTTCCCTGTTGTAAGGGGGACCAGCCATGGGGCGCGGACGAGCCAAGGCCAAGCAGACCAAGGTGGCCCGTCAGCTCAAGTACAGCTCCCCCACCATGGACCTCGACGCTCTGCAGCGCGAGCTCGGGGGTGCGGCACCCCGCAACCGTGAGGCGGAGGACGACTACTACGCCGACCCCTACGCTCCCGCGGAGGACGACGAGGACGAGGCCCCTCAGCGGCGCTACCGCTGAGCGGGTCGCCTGCAGCCTGGTGGGGGGTTGGCGCAGGTGAGCGGGCCCATGCGGGTCAGCTGGTCAGTGTGAGCGCGAAGGAGTACCGGCTCGCGCGGTAGATGTGCGAGCCGTACTCCACCGCGCGACCGCCGGCGTCCCACGCCGTGCGCGTCATGGTCAGCACCGGGGCACCCCGCGCGTCACCCAGCAGCCGAGCCTCGGCTGCGGTCGCCGCGCGGGCTCCGACCACCTGGTCGGCCATCCGGGGCACGTAACCCGCGGCGCGCAACAGCTCGTAGAGCCCGCGCGCCTCGAGGTCGTCGCGGCGCAGCCGCAGCACGTCCAGCGGCACCGCGTTGTGCATGAGCGCGAGCGGTTCGCCGTCGGCGAACCGCAGCCGCTCGACCCACGTGACCTCGGTGCCCTCCGGCACGCCCAGCGCGTCGGCGACCTCGCCGCACGCCGGGCGGACGTCGAGGTGCCGGACCTGCGTCGTGGGCCGCTTGCCCGCCTTCACCAGATCGTCGTGGAGGCTCGACAGCTCGACGGGCCTGCGCACCTTCGGGTGCACGATCTGGGTCCCGATCCCCCGCTTGCGCACGAGCACGCCGCGTTCGACCAGGTACTGGATCGCGCGGCGCATGGTGGACCGGGAGACCCCGAGCCGCTCGGCGAGCTCCACCTCGTTCTCCAGCCGGCCGCCGACCGGCAGCTCCCCGCTCTCGATGAGCTGCTCGAGGCGGCGCGCCACCTGGAAGTAGAGGGGAACCGGGCTGGATCGGTCGAGCGCCGGGACCTGCATACGCCTCCCCCAAGGACTTTCGGCACTATGTCATGACAAAGTGTTGACAGGTTTGGCGGGTCAGAGTACACCTGAGCCGCGTGTTCCGGGTCACTTCGGACGCGGACTCGAAGGGGAGGGTGATGGCGGGGTTCGAGGTCCTCACCATGGGCCGCATCGGCGTGGACGTGTACCCGCTGCAGACCGGCGTCTCGCTGCGCGAAGTGCAGACGTTCGGCAAGTACCTCGGCGGGAGCGCCACGAACGTGGCGGTCGCCGCCGCGCGCCACGGCCGGCGCAGCGCCGTGATCAGCCGGACCGGCAAGGACCCGTTCGGCGAGTTCATCCACGACGCCCTGCGCGGCTTCGGGGTCGACGACCGCTACGTCACCCCCGTGGAGCACCTGCCGACGCCGGTGACGTTCTGCGAGATCTTCCCGCCCGACGATTTCCCGCTGTACTTCTACCGCTTCCCCAAGGCCCCCGACCTGGAGATCCACGCGGATGAGCTGGACATGGAGGCCGTCCGGGAGGCGGGCGTCTTCTGGGTGACCGGCACCGGCCTGTCCCAGGAGCCCAGCCGCGAGGCCACGCTCGCCGCCCTGCGGGAGCGGGGCAAGCGGGGCATCACCGTGTTCGACCTGGACTACCGCCCGATGTTCTGGCCGTCCCGCGAGGAGGCCCGGCGCTGGTACCAGGAGGCGCTGCCGTACGCCACGGTCGCCGTCGGCAACCTCGACGAGTGCGACACCGCGGTCGGCACCCGCGAGCCGGAGGCCGCCGCTGCTGCGCTGCACGAGGCGGGCATCGGGCTCGCGGTCGTCAAGCAGGGGCCCGCCGGGGTGCTGGCGTCGGACGGCACGACGCAGGTCGTGGTGCCGCCCGTGCCGGTCGAGGTCGTCAACGGGCTCGGAGCGGGCGACGCGTTCGGCGGCGGGCTCTGCCACGCGCTGCTGTCCGGCTGGGACCTGGAGCGCTCGATGCGGTTCTGCAACGCCGCGGGCGCGATCGTCGCGGGGCGCCTGGCCTGCGCCGACGCCATGCCCACGACCGACGAGGTCGAGGCCGTGCTGCGGGAGGAGGCAGTCCGTGCCGGCTGATCGGACGAGCACCGCCGAACGCCTGCAGGAGCTCGTCGAGCTGCGGGTGAACCACCCGGAGGCCGTCGCCGAGGCGGCCCGGCGCCGGCGCAGGCCGAGCTCGCTGCTGGGCGAGCACGGGAAGCTGATGATGATCGCCGCCGACCACCCGGCGCGCGGGGCGCTGCGCGCCGGCGACCGGCCGCTCGCCATGGCCGACCGCACCGACCTGCTCGACCGGCTCTGCCTCGCCCTGTCCCGGCCCGGCGTCAACGGCGTCCTCGGCACCCCCGACGTGCTGGAGGACCTGCTGCTGCTCGGCGCGCTCGACGGGAAGGTCGTCGTCGGGTCGATGAACCGCGGCGGCCTCGCGGGCACGGCGTTCGAGATCGACGACCGGTTCACCGCCTACGACGCCGAAGGCATCGCCTCCGCCGGGTTCGAGGGCGGCAAGATGCTGATCCGCATCGACCCGGAGGACCGCTCCACCGCCGCCACGCTCGAGTCGTGCGGGCGCGCGGTGACCGAGCTGGCCGCGCGGCACCTCATGGCGATGGTCGAGCCCTTCATCGCGCACCGCGTCGACGGGCGGGTGCGCAACGAGCTGACCACCGAGGCCATGATCCGCGCCTCGACGGTGGCCGCCGGGCTGGGCAACACGTCCGCCCACACCTGGCTCAAGGTTCCGATCGTCGACGAGATGGAGCGTGCGATGGCCGCAACGACCCTGCCCGCCCTGATCCTCGGCGGGGAGGTGACCGAGGACCAGGACGCGGCGTTCGCGAGCTGGAGCAAGGCGCTCGCCCTGCCCACCGTGAAGGGCCTGGTGATCGGCCGGTCCCTGCTCTACCCGCCCGGCGACGACGTGGCGGCCGCGGTGGACGCGGCGGTGAGCCTGCTGTGAGCGCGCAGGTCGCCTCCGGGCGGAAGGTGGGGCCCGTGGTCCGCAGGGGCGAGACCGCCGACGGCCCCTTCTCGCTCGTCATCACGCCGGAGAACGCCGGGTGGGCCTACAGCTCCTTGCGGGTGCTCGAGCTCGCCCCCGGCCAGACCCACTCGTTCGCGACCGGCGAGGACGAGATGGTCGTGCTGCCGCTCTCGGGCGGTTGCCGGGTCACCTGCGACGGCGAGTCGTTCGAGGTCACCGGTCGGCGTAGCGTCTTCACCCGGGTGAGCGACTTCGCCTACGTGCCGCGGGACGCCGAGGTCACCGTGTCGTCCGCGGGCGGCGGGCGGTTCGCGCTCCCGGCCGCCCGGGCCACGCGGCGGCTGCCCGCGCGCTACGGCCCGGCCGAGGGCGTGTCGGTCGAGCTGCGCGGCGCCGGCCAGGCGAGCCGGCAGGTCAACAACTTCTGCAACCCCGAGACCTTCGAGGCCGACAAGCTCATCGCCGTCGAGGTGCTCACCCCGGCGGCGAACTGGTCGTCGTTCCCGCCGCACAAGCACGACGAGCAGCGCGAGGGCGAGGCGCAGCTCGAGGAGGTCTACTACTTCGAGGTGGACCGCGACGGCCCCGCCTACCAGCGCGTCTACACCTCCGGCCCGGGCCGGGAGATCGACGTGTGCGCCGAGGTGCGCAGCGGCGACACCGTGCTCATCCCCTACGGCTGGCACGGCCCCTCGATGGCGACGCCGGGCTACGACCTCTACTACCTCAACGTCATGGCCGGTCCGAGCCCGGACCGGGCCTGGCTCATCTGCGACGACCCCGAGCACGCCTGGGTGCGCGGCACCTGGGAACACCAGGAGGTCGACCCACGCCTGCCGCTCACGACGACGGAGGAGAAGCAGTGAAGCTGACCGTGGCCCAGGCCGTCGTGCGGTTCCTGGCGAACCAGTACAGCGAGCGCGACGGCGTGCAGCACCGGCTCATCCCGCGCTGCTTCGGGATCTTCGGGCACGGCAACGTGGCCGGGCTCGGGCAGGCCCTGCTGGAGGCGACGCGCACCGGCATCGACCTGCCCTACCACCTCGCCCGCAACGAGCAGGGCATGGTGCACACCGCCGTCGGCTACGCGCGGATGCGCAACCGGCTGCAGACGATGGCCTGCACCGCCTCGATCGGGCCCGGCTCGACGAACATGGTCACCGGCGCGGCGCTCGCCACCACCAACCGGATCCCGGTGCTGCTGCTGCCGTCGGACGTGTTCGCCACCCGCGTCGCCAACCCGGTGCTGCAGGAGCTGGAGGACCCCCGCACCTACGACATCTCGGTCAACGACGCGTTCCGGCCGGTCTCGCGGTTCTTCGACCGGATCTGGCGGCCCGAGCAGCTGCCCTCGGCGCTGCTCGGCGCGATGCGGGTGCTCACCGACCCGGCCGAGACCGGTGCGGTGACGATCGCCCTGCCGCAGGACGTGCAGGCCGAGGCCTACGACTGGCCGGAGGAGCTGTTCGAGCCGCGGGTGTGGCACATCCCGCGCCCGGCGCCCGAGCCGGCCGCGCTGGCCAGGGCCGCCGCGCTGATCCGGTCCGCCGAGCGGCCGCTCGTGGTCGCGGGCGGGGGCGTGCACTACAGCGAGGCCACCGACGCCCTGCGCCGGTTCGCCGAGGCCACCGGCATCCCGGTGGCCGACACCCAGGCGGGCAAGGGCGCGCTGCTGTGGGACCACCCCCAGGCGGTGGGCGGCGTGGGCGCCACCGGCTCACCGGTCGCGAACAAGCTGGCCAGGGAGGCCGACGTCGTGATCGGCGTCGGCACCCGCTACAGCGACTTCACCACCGCGTCGCGCACCGCGTTCCAGCACCCGGACGTGCGGTTCGTGAACCTGAACGTGGCGGCGTTCGACGCGGCGAAGCACGCCGGCGAGATGCTCGTCGCCGACGCCCGCGCTGGGCTCGAGGCGCTCACCGAGGCGCTCGCCGGCTACCGGTGCGCCTCGACCTGGGACACCGGCGAGTGGAACCGCAGGGTGGACGAGGCCTTCCACCTGGGCCACCAGCCGCTCCCGGCGCAGTCCGAAGTCCTCGGCGCCCTCAACGAGGAGATGGCCCCCACGGACGTGGTCGTGCAGGCGGCCGGGTCGATGCCCGGCGACCTGCAGCGGCTGTGGCGCGCCAAGGACGCCAAGCAGTACCACGTGGAGTACGCCTACTCCTGCATGGGCTACGAGATCGCCGGCGCGGTCGGGGTCAAGATGGCCGCCCCCGACCGCGAGGTGTTCGCCCTGGTCGGCGACGGCTCGTACCTGATGATGGCGAGCGAGCTCGTCACCGCGGTGGCCGAAGGGATCAAGATCAACATCGTCATCGTGCAGAACCACGGGTTCGCATCCATCGGCTCGCTGTCGGAGTCGGTGGGCTCCCAGCGGTTCGGCACGTCCTACCGCTACCGCAACCCGGAGTCCGGCCTGCTCGACGGGCCGACGCTGCCGGTCGACCTCGCGGCCAACGCCGAGAGCCTCGGGGCCGACGTGATCCGGGTCCGGACGATCGAGGAGTTCCGCGAGGCCATCGCGCGCTCCCGCGCGTCGGACCGCACCACCGCGATCCACATCGAGACCGACCCGCTCGCACCCGCCCCGGACTCCGACAGCTGGTGGGACGTGCCGGTCGCCGAGGTCGCGCAGCTCGACACCACCACGGCCGCCCGCAAGACCTACGAGGCGCACAAGGTCGACCAGCGCCCGCTGATCGGAGGCAACCGGCAATGAGGACCGTCACCCACTGGATCGGTGGCAAGCCCACCACCGGCGAGTCCACCCGGACGGGCCCGGTCTGGAACCCGGCCACCGGCGAACAGCAGGCCGAGGTGCTGCTGGCGAGCCCCGCCGACGTCGACGCCGCGGTGCAGGCGGCCGCGGCGGCGTTCCCGTCCTGGTCGCAGTCGTCGCTGTCCCAGCGGACGAAGATCCTGTTCAAGTTCCGCGAGCTGGTCGCCGCCCGCACCCAGGAGCTCGCCGAGATCATCTCCGACGAGCACGGCAAGGTGGTCTCGGACGCCCGCGGCGAGGTGCAGCGCGGCCTCGAGGTGGTCGAGTACGCCTGCGGCATCCCGACCCTGCTCAAGGGCGAGTACTCCGACCAGGTCTCCACCGGCGTCGACCTGTTCTCGTTCCGCAACCCGCTGGGCGTCTGCGCCGGCATCACGCCGTTCAACTTCCCGGCGATGGTGCCGATGTGGATGCACCCGGTCGCGATCGCGTGCGGCAACACGTTCGTGCTCAAGCCGAGCGAGCGCGACCCGAGCGCCTCCCAGCTGGTGGCCGAGCTGTGGGCGGAGGCGGGCCTGCCCGACGGCGTGTTCAACGTCGTGCACGGCGACAAGGAGGCCGTCGACGCGCTGCTCGACCACCCGGGCGTCGCGGCGATCTCGTTCGTCGGCTCCACCCCGATCGCGCAATACATCCACCAGCGGGCCTCGGCGAACCGCAAGCGCGTGCAAGCGCTGGGCGGGGCGAAGAACCACGCCGTCGTGCTGCCCGACGCCGGGCTCGACTACGCCTCCGACCACCTGGTCGCGGCGGCGTTCGGGTCCGCGGGCGAGCGCTGCATGGCGATCTCCGCCGCCGTGGCGGTCGGCTCGGCGGCCGACGAGCTCGTCGCCGCCGTCAGCGAGAAGGCGCGCGCGGTCAAGGTGGGACCGGGCCGGGACCCGGAGAGCGAAATGGGCCCGGTCGTCACCGCCGCCGCGAAGGAGCGGATCGTCGGGCTGATCGGCAGCGGTGCCGAGCAGGGAGCCGAGCTCGCCGTGGACGGACGCGGCTACACCGTGCCCGGCTACGAGAACGGCTTCTTCGTCGGCCCGACCGTCATCGACAAGGTGCGGCCCGAGATGGACGTGTACCGGGAGGAGGTCTTCGGCCCGGTGCTCTCGGTGCTGCGGGCCGACACCGTGGACGCGGCCATCGAGCTGGTCAACTCGAACCCGTACGGCAACGGCACCGCGATCTTCACCTCGTCCGGCGAGGCGGCGCGGCGGTTCCAGCGCGGCGTCAACGTCGGGATGATCGGCATCAACGTCCCGATCCCGGTGCCGATGGCCTACTACTCCTTCGGCGGGTGGAAGGACTCGCTGTTCGGCGAGCACCACATCCACGGCCCGGAAGGCGTGCAGTTCTACACGCGGGCCAAGGTCGTGACCTCCCGCTGGCCGCACGTGGAGCACCCCATCGACGCGAGCTACCACTTCCCGACGGCGACGTGACCATGGCGAACCTCGACCGACTCACGCTGGCGACCGCCCCCGACTCGTGGGGCGTGTGGTTCCCGTCCGATCCCAAGCAGGTCAGCTGGAAGCAGTACCTGGACGAGATCGCGCAGGCGGGCTACCTGTGGACCGAGCTCGGTCCGTCGGGCTTCCTCCCGCAGGACCCGGCCCGGCTGCGCGACGAGCTGGACGCCCGCGGCCTGCGGGTCTGCGGCGGCACGATCTTCGCGGGCCTGCACCGCGGGTCGGAGGCCCTCGACGAGGCGATCGAGAAGTGCAGCAAGGAGTCCCGGCTGCTCACCGCGCTCGGCGCCCGCCACCTGGTGCTGCTGCCCGAGCAGTACACCGACATGCACAGCGGTGCGGCGCTGCAGCCCGGTGAGCTGGACGCCGAGCAGTGGAAGAACCTCGTCACCGGCTACGACCGCCTCGGCAAGTACCTCGCCGAGGAGTTCGGCGTCGAGCTGGTCTTCCACCCGCACGCCGACACCCACGTCGACACGCAGGACCGGGTGGAGCGCTTCCTCACCGACACCGACCCGCAGTACGTGAACCTGTGCCTGGACACCGGGCACATCTCCTACTGCTTCGGCGACAACCTCGCCATCATCGAGAAGTTCGGGGAACGGATCCGCTACGTCCACCTCAAGCAGGTCGACCCGGCGGTCCGGGAGCGGGTCCGCGCCGAGAAGCTCTCGATGGCCGAGGCGGTTCCGCTCGGGGTGATGGTCGAGCCGCCCTACGGCGAGCCCGACATGCCGCCGCTGCTCGACGCGCTGGCCCGGTTGGACACCGACCTGTTCACGGTGGTCGAGCAGGACCTCTACCCGGTCGAGCCGCACATCCCGCTGCCGATCGGGGCTCGCACCGCGGGCTACTTCCGGGCCTGTGGACTCGGCCCGGTCCGCAGGTGGCCCTACTGACCCATCCCCAGCCGCCGCCTCGGCAGGCTGTGCACTGGAAGGAAGAACTCAAAGATGAGTACCAGGAAGACGATGCGCTCCTTGGCGGTGGCCGCGGCACTCGGCCTCGCGCTCGCGGCGTGCAGCAGCCAGGGTGGCGCCCGACAGGAGCAGGGTGGTGGGGACGCTCCCGCCGGCAACGTCGGCGGGGAGCAGTACACGATCGCGATGATCACCCACGAACAGCCCGGCGACACGTTCTGGGACCGGATCCGCGCCGGCGCCGAGGACGCGGCCCGCGCCCTCAACGTCGATCTGCGCTACTCCAACGGCGCGCAGGCGCCCGAGCAGGCGACGCTGGTGCAGAACGCGATCGACAGCCAGGTCGACGGCATCGCCGTCACGCTGGCCCAGCTGGAGCAGGTCGGCCCGGCGGCCAAGGCGGCCGCCGACCGGGGCATCCCGGTCGTGGCGTTCAACGCCGGCCTGGAGGACTACGAGCGTTTCGGCGCGAAGATGTACTTCGGCTCCGACGAGATCGTCGCGGGCCGCGCCGCGGGCGAGCGGCTGGCCCAGGACGGTGCGCAGAAGGTCATCTGCGTGGTCCAGGAGCAGGGCCACGTCGCGCTCGAGGCGCGCTGCGCCGGTGTCCGGGAGAGCTTCCCGAACACCGAGAACCTCTACGTCCAGGGCACCGACCTGCCGTCGGTGCGCTCGACGATCGGCGCGAGGCTGCGGGAGGACCCGTCGATCACGCACGTGATCGCGCTGGGTGCCCCGTTCGCCCTCACCGCGCTCGAGGCCGTGTCCGACGCGGGCAGCCAGGCGAAGGTCGCGACGTTCGACCTCAACGTCGACGCCGCGCAGGCCATCCAGGAGGGCCGGATCATGTTCGCCGTCGACCAGCAGCCGTACGTCCAGGGCTACATGGCCGTGACGTCGCTCTGGCTGAACCTGAGCAACGGCAACGACATCGGCGGGGGCGGCCCGGTGCTCACCGGCCCGTCGTTCGTCGACTCCACCAACATCGACCAGATCCTGACCTACGCGCAGAACAACAAGCGCTAGTCCCTCCCAGGGGGAGCCGGGCCGCCGGCTCCCCCTGGCTCCACCCGACCCTCCCTGGAGCCGGCCATGAGTACACCCGTGGCAACCCAGCCGTCCCCTCCGACGCCGACCGCTGAGGTCGAGCGCCCCAAGAAGCCGCTGCTGTCCAGGCTGCTCACCCGGCCGGAGGTCGGGTCGCTCGCGGCCGCCATCGCGATCTTCATCTTCTTCTTCGCGATCGCCGAGCCGTTCCGCACGCTGCCGGCGCTGTCGACCGTGCTGTACGCGAGCTCGTCGATCGGCATCGTCGCCGTCGGCGTGTCCCTGCTGATGATCGGCGGCGAGTTCGACCTGTCGGCCGGCGTCTCGGTCGTGACCGCGGCGCTGACCGCGTCGATGTTCAGCTACCAGCTCACCGCGAACCTGTGGGTCGGGGTGGTCGTGAGCCTGATCCTGATGCTCGCGATCGGGTTCTTCAACGGTTACCTGGTGGTGAAGACCGGCATCCCGTCGTTCCTGATCACGCTGAGCACGTTCTTCATGCTCAGCGGCATCAACCTCGGCGTCACGAAGCTGATCACCGGCACGGTCGCCACCCAGAACGTCGCCGACATGGACGGGTTCGCATCCGCCCGGGCGATCTTCGCGTCGGAGTTCGCCCTCGGCGGGGTGACCATCCGGGTCACGGTGCTCTGGTGGTTCTTCTTCGTGGCGCTCGCCACCTGGATCCTGCTGCGGACGCGCCTCGGCAACTGGATCTTCGCGGTCGGTGGGAACGCGGCCAGCGCCCGCGCGGTCGGCGTGCCCGTGGACAAGGTCAAGATCGGCCTGTTCATGGGCGTGGCCTTGATGTGCTGGTTCTACGGGATGCACATCCTGTTCGCGTTCAACACCGTGCAGTCCGGCCAGGGCGTCGGCAACGAGTTCCTCTACATCATCGCCGCGGTGGTGGGCGGCTGCCTGCTCACCGGCGGGTACGGCTCGGCGATCGGCGCAGCGGTCGGCGCGTTCATCTTCGGCATGACCACCCAGGGCATCGTGTTCGCCGGTTGGGACCCCAACTGGTTCAAGTTCTTCCTCGGCGCGATGCTCCTGCTCGCGGTGATGCTCAACCTCTACGTCAAGAACTACGCCACGAACCGGAGGAGCTGAGCGCCGTGACCGACACGATCGTGGAGCACGCGGACCGGAGCCTGAAGGTCGGCACGCCGCTGGTGGAGATGGAGGGCGTCGGCAAGTCCTACGGCGCGATCCGGGCCCTCGAGGACATCAACCTCACGGTGAACGCGGGCGAGGTCACCTGCGTCCTGGGTGACAACGGCGCCGGCAAGTCCACCCTCATCAAGATCATCTCCGGCCTGCACCCGCACACCGAGGGCGTGCTCAAGGTGGACGGGAAGGAGGTCCACTTCAGCTCGCCGCGGGAGGCGCTCGACCACGGCATCGCCACCGTGTACCAGGACCTCGCCGTCGTCGGGCTGATGGAGGTCTGGCGCAACTTCTTCCTCGGCTCGGAGATCCGCAAGGGCAACTACCCGCTCGCCCCGCTGGACGTGAAGGCCATGCGGGAGATCGCCGACGCCGAGCTGCGCAAGATGGGCATCGTCGTCAAGGACATCAACCAGCCCATCGGCACGCTGTCCGGCGGCCAGCGCCAGTGCGTCGCGATCGCGCGGGCGGTCTACTTCGGCGCGCGGGTGCTGATCCTCGACGAGCCGACCGCCGCGCTGGGCGTCAAGCAGTCGGGCGTGGTGCTCAAGTACACCGCCGCCGCCCGCGACGCAGGGCTGGGCGTCGTGTTCATCACCCACAACCCGCACCACGCGTTCCTGGTCGGCGACCACTTCATCATCCTCAAGCTCGGCCGGCGCGTGCTGGACAAGAAGCGCGACGAGGTGACCCTCGAGGAGCTCACGGCCGAGATGGCGGGCGGCCAGGAGCTCGCCGAGCTCTCCCACGAACTCAAGCGGTAGAGGAGTACCCGAGTGACACTCGACGTCGGCGTCATCGGCACCGGCATGATCGGCCAGGACCACATCCGCCGCATCTCCACGGTGCTGTCGGGCGCCCGGGTGGCCGCGGTGACCGACGTGGACCTCGACCGCGCCCGCGCGGTCGCCGACGGCGTGCCCGGGGCGGTGGTGCACGAGACCGGGCAGGCGCTGATCGAGGACCCCCGCGTCGACGCCGTGGTCGTCACGTCGTGGGGACCGACGCACGAGGAGTACGTGCTCGCCTCGATCGCGGCCGGCAAGCAGGTGTTCTGCGAGAAGCCGCTCGCCACCACCCGCGAGGCGTGCGACCGCATCGTCGACGCGGAGGTGGCCGCGGGCAGGCGCCTGGTGCAGGTCGGGTTCATGCGCCGGTTCGACCCGCAGTACCGGGCGATGAAGGCCGTGGTCACCAGCGGGGAGATCGGCGCGCCGCTGCTCATGCACGCGGCGCACCGCAACCCCTCGGTGCCGGACTTCTTCACCAGCGACATGACGATCAACGACTCCACCGTGCACGACATCGACGTCGCGCGGTGGATGTTCGACGACGAGATCGCCGCCGTCACCGTCGTGAAGGGCCGGATCAGCCGGAAGGCGAAGCCGGGGTTCAACGACCCGCTGCTCGTGCTGCTGGAGATGCGGGGCGGCGTCGTGGTCGACGTCGAGGCGATGGTGAACGCCGGCTTCGGCTACGACATCCGCGGCGAGGTGGTCTGCGAGGACGGCACCGTCGAGCTCTCGGAGAGCGCGGGCGTCATCGTCAAGCAGTCCGGGCGGTACTCCGGGCGGGTGCCGGAGCACTGGAAGGAGCGCTTCGAGCGGGCGTTCGACCTGGAGCTGCAGGCCTGGGTGGACGCCGTCACCGCAGGCGGCACCACCGGCCCGAGCGCGTGGGACGGCTACGCGGCCACCGTCGTGTGCGAGACGGGCCTCGCCGCGCTGCGCAGCGGCAGGCGCGAGGAGGTGGTGCTGCGCGAGCGGCCCGACCTGTACGCCAAGGAGGGCCTGTGAGGAAGGTCGGCATCGGCGTCGCGGGCGTCGGCCGGATGGGCCGCATCCACGCGGTCGACCTCGTGTCCCGCTGCGCCAAGGCCGGCCTGGCCTGCATCTACGACGCCGACCGTGACCGGGCCGCGGCCCTGGCCGCCCAGCTGGACGTGCCGGTCGCGGCGAGCTTCACCGAGCTCCTCGACCGCAGCGAGGCGGTCGTGATCGCCACCCCGACCGGCACCCACGCCGAGCTGACGGTGGCGGCGGCGCGCGCCGGCCGGCCCGTGTTCTGCGAGAAGCCCATCTCGTTGGACCGGGCCACCACGCTCGTGACGATCGAGGCGGTCGAGGCCGCGGGCGTGCCGTTCCAGGTGGGCTTCCACCGCCGCTTCGACCCGGACTGGGTGGCCGCGGCCGAGCGGATCGCCGCGGGCGAGCTCGGCCGGGTCACGCTGTTCCGCACGTCGCTGCGGGACATGAACCCGCCGAACCCGGCGTTCCTCGCGGGCTCGGGCGGGTTCTTCGTCGACGTCACCGTGCACGACCTCGACGTCGCTCGGTGGCTGGTCGGCGAGGTCGTCGAGGTCAGCGCGCACGGCGCCGCGTCCGACCCGGCGTTCGCCGAGCTCGGCGACATCGACACGGCCGTTGTCGTGCTGCGCTTCGCCAACGGCGCGCTCGGCGTCATCGACAACAGCCGCAGCGCCCGCTACGGCTACGAGTGCTCCACCGAGGTGATGGGCACCCTGGCCACCGCGCGGATCGACAACCCGCACCGCAGCGGGCTGGAGTGGCGCACCCCCGGCGCCGCGACCCGCGACATCGTGCGCGACTTCGAGGAGCGCTACCCGTACGCCTACGCCGCCGAGCTGGACGCGTTCGCCGAGTGCGTCCGCACCGGCGCCCCGCCGCGCGTCACCGGTCGCGACGCGCTCGCCGCGTTCGACCTCGCCGTCGCGGCCGACGAGTCCTGGCGCACCGGACGGCCGGTCGCCATCCCCCAGGGAGTGAACGCATGAGCAGCAACCGGATCGCGGGTGCCCCCATCTCGTGGGGCGTGTGCGAGGTGCCCGGGTGGGGCTACCAGCTGCCGCCGTCGCGGGTGCTCGCCGAGATGCACGACGTCGGGCTCGCGGCCACCGAGCTCGGACCGGACGGATTCCTGCCCTCCGACGCGGGCGCGGCCGCCGACGTGCTGGCGCGGCACGAGCTGCAGGCGATCGGCGGGTTCACCCCGCTGCTCCTGCACGTCCCCGGCCAGGACCCCGTCCCCGGTGTCGAGGAGCTGCTCACGACCTACGCCGCCACCGGCTCGAACGTGCTCGTGCTGTCGGCGGTCACCGGGCTCGACGGCTACGACGAGCGACCCGAGCTCGACGCCGAGGGGTGGCGCACCCTGCTGCGCAACCTCGACCGGCTCGACGCGCTCGCGGCCGACCACGGCGTGAAGGCCGTGCTGCACCCGCACGTGGGCACCATGGTCGAGAACGGCACCGACGTGCAGCGCGTGCTGGAGGGCTCGACCATCGCGCTCTGCCTCGACACCGGCCACCTGCTGATCGGCGGCACCGACCCCGCCGAGCTCACCCGCCAGGCACCGCACCGCATCGCGCACACCCACGTCAAGGACGTCGACCTCGGCCTCGCCCGCCAGGTGCAGTCCGGGCGGCGGACCTACACCGAGGCCGTGCGCGAGGGGATCTACCGCCCGGTCGGGCAGGGCGACGTCGACTTCGCCGCGATCGTGAGCCACCTGCGCGCCGAGGGCTACGACGGCTGGTACGTGCTCGAACAGGACACGATCCTCACCGAGGAGCCGGTCGGCGAGGGCCCGCTCGCCGACGTCCGCACCAGCGTCGCGACGCTGCAGGGACTGCTGGAGGGCGTTTCGGCGTCCCCGAAGGAGTGATGCACACCTCACCCGGAGGTGACACGCTCGGGCTCGTTGGGACGATAACCGCGGAAAGACGTCGACACCGAGACTCCGAGGGGGGCGCCACATGATCAATATTTCTGTGTCCTCGCGATCGCTGGCGGCTGCCCGCCGGGTCGACCCCAACGTGTCGCCGGCCGCGGTGCACGCCGCGGTGGAGGCCGCGATCGCCGAGCACACCCGCGAGCAGCGCCGGCGCCCCGTGGAGCCGCCGGAGGAGCACGACCCGGACGCCTAACCGGCTTCGGGTGAACGCGGCGGGGCCGTGGTCCCGCGGATCACGAGGTGCGGCTTCAGCACCACCTCCACCGGGTCGGTGCGCGCCCCCTCCAGCCGCTCCAGGGCCGCACCCACGGCGCGTTCGGCCTGCTCGGCGGCCTCCTGGCTGACCGTCGTGAGGTCGATGTGGGACAGGCGGGCCAGCTCCCCGTCGTCGTAGCCGATCACCGACACGTCCTGCGGCACCCGCACGCCCGCCCGCAGGAACACGTCGAGCAGCCCGATCGCGCTGCGGTCGTTGGCCGCGATCACCGCGGTCGGCAGCTCCGGCTCGTCCAGCAACGCGCGCGCCGCGGCGGCCCCGGCCGCCTCCACGGACCCACCGCGCAGGACGCGCCCGTCGACGCCGTGGCGCCGCACGGCCTCCAGGAAGCCCGTCCTGCGGTCGGCCGCCATGGCCGCCTCGCCGCCGTCGACGTGCACGATGCGCCTGTGCCCGAGGTCGACGAGGTGGTCGACCGCCTCCCCCACCCCGGCCTCGTCGGCGACCCGGACGACGTCGAACCCGTCGGGCGCGACGTGGCGGGCCACCACCACGACCGGCGCCCGGGTCGCGAGGGCGACCAGGTCGGCGGGCGGCAGCTCGGGGGCGAGCAGCAGCACCGCCTCGCACCGCATGTCGAGCAGCGCCTCCACCACCCGCGGCTCGTCCGAGACCGGGGTGATCGCGCTCAGCGCGACGGTGTACCCGTGCCGGTGCGCGGCGACCTGCACCTCCTCGGCGAGCTCCGCGCGGAAGGCGTCCCGCAGCAGCACCGGCACGCCGAGCAGCCGCGTGCGGCGGCGCGCGAGCAGGCTCGCGGTGCGGTCGGCCCGGTAGCCGAGGCGCTCGGCCGCGGCGAGCACGCGCTCCCGGGTCCGGGCGCTCGGGCCGGGGACGTCGCGCAGCACGAGGGAGGCCGAGGCGGTGGAGACGCCCGCCGCCGCGGCGACGTCCTCGAGCCGAGGCCTGCGCTGCACCTCCACCCCCTTGACAGCGGTCGACGTCGGGCGCATCGTAACGAACATCTCTTAAAGCGCTTTAAACGGGAGGTGAAGATGGCAACGACGCACGCCCCCGACACCCGGTGGACCGAGGCGGACTGCCGCCTCGACGACCTGCTCGAGGTGCTCTCCGACCGCACCGACCCGAGGGAGTTCCCGCTGGCGAGCGAGGTCGTCTCCGAGGTGCTCGTCTACGACGCCGCACGGCTGCTCGACGCGCGGGAGGAGGACGCGCGGGCCGAGCTCGTGCGCGCCTTCGCCGACGGGCCCGGCGTCGTCGTGATCCGCGGCGCCTTCCCCGACCAGGCCGTGGTCGACCGCGCCACCGCCGCGTTCGACGAGATGATCGCCGAGCAGCGCGCGAGCGGCGCGGTGGCGGGCGACCACTTCGCGAAGCCGGGCGCCAACGACCGGGTGTGGAACGCGCTGGAGAAGCTCGCCGTCCGGGCGCCCGAGGTGTTCGTCGAGTACTACGCCAACCCGGTCATCGCCCTGGTGTCGTCGGCCTGGCTGGGCCCCGGCTACCAGGTGACCTCCCAGATCAACGTCGTCAACCCGGGCGGGGATGCCCAGGTCGGGCACCGCGACTACCACCTGGGCTTCATGACGCCGTCGCAGATCGAGCAGTACCCGCCGCACGTGCACCAGCTCTCCCCGGTGCTCACCCTGCAGGGCGCGGTGGCGCACAGCGACATGCCGGTCGAGAGCGGCCCCACGATGTACCTGCCGCACTCGCAGAAGTACGGCCCCGGCTACCTGGCCACCGGCCGCGCGGAGTTCGCCGAGCACTTCGAGCGCAACCACGTCCAGCTCCCGCTGCGCAAGGGCGACGCGGCCTTCTTCAACCCGGCCGTGATCCACGGCGCGGGCGCGAACCGCTCGGCGGACATCCGGCGGATGGCCAACCTGCTGCAGGTGTCGTCGGCGTTCGGGCGCGCGATGGAGAGCGTCGACCGCGACCGGATCTGCCGCGCCATCTACCCCGCGCTGCAGCGCCACCCGGCGCCCGAGCCGGCGATCGCGGCGGCGGCCGAGGGCTACCCCTTCCCCACCAACCTCGACCTCGACCCGCCGGTCGACGGGCTCGCCCCGCCCAGCCAGGCCGACCTCGTCCGGCAGGCGCTCGCCGAGGGCTGGAGCCAGGAGAAGTTCGAGGCCGAGCTCACCGAGCACACCGCACGCAGGCGGACCGCCTGATGGGCCTCCTCGACGAGCGGGTGGTGCTCGTCAGCGGCGGCACCCAGGGGGTGGGCGCCGGGGTCGCCCGCGCCGCCGCCCGCGAGGGCGCGCGCGTCGTCGTCACCGGGCGGCGGCGGGAACCCGGCGAGAAGCTCGCCGCCGAGCTGCGCGGGAGCGGCACCGAGGCGCTGTTCGTGGCCACCGACGTCGCGGACGTGGCGCAGGCGCAGGCCTCGGTCGCCGCCACCGTCGAGGCGTTCGGCCGCGTCGACTGCCTGGTCAACGCGGCCGGCCTGACCTCGAGGGGCACGCTGCTCGACACCACCCCCGAGCTGTTCGACGAGCACATCGCGATCAATCTGCGGGCGCCGTTCTTCCTCATGCAGGCGGCCGTGCGCGACATGCTGCGCCGCGGGGCGCCCGGCACGATCGTCAACATCATCTCCTCGTCCGAGCTGGGCGGGCAGCCCTACCTGGCGCCGTACGTCGCGGCCAAGGCCGGCCTCGCCGGGCTCACCCGCAACGCCGCGTACGCCCACCGCTTCGACCGGATCCGCATCAACGGCCTCGACATCGGCTGGACCGACACCGAAGGCGAGGACGCCACGCAGCGGCGGTTCCACGGCGCGGGCGACGGGTGGCAGCAGGAGGCGGCGAAGCGGCTGCCGATGGGCAAGCTCGGGCAGGTCGACGAGATCGCCGACTTCGTCGTGTTCCTGCTGTCGGACCGCAGCGGCGTCGTCACCGGCTCGGTGATCGACTGGGACCAGAACGTGTTCGGGGGGTTGGACTGATGCGGCTCGGCCTGATCGGCCTCGGCAGGATCGGGGCCTTCCACGCCCAGACCCTCGCCGGCCTGGACGCCGTCGACTCGCTGGTCGTGACCGACGCGGTGCCGGCGCTGACGAAGGAGGTCGCCGAGCGCGTGGGCGCCGAGCCGGTCGGCTCGGTGGCCGAGCTGCTCGCGGCGGGCGTCGACGGGGTGCTGGTCGCGGCCGCCACCGACACCCACCCCGAGCTGGTGCTCGCCGCGGTCGAGGCCGGCCTGCCGGTGTTCTGCGAGAAGCCGCTCGCCCGCGCCGTCGACGACGCCGTGGCCGTGGCCCGGCGGGTGCAGGAGTCGGGCGTGCCGGTGCAGGTGGGCTACCCGCGCCGGTTCGACCCGGCGTTCCGGGCCGCCCGGGCGGCCGTCGAGAGCGGGGAGCTGGGCGGCCTGCACACCGTCCGGTCCACCACGCTCGACCCGGCGCCACCGCCCGCGGAGTACCTGGCCGCGTCGGGCGGGATCTTCCGCGACTGCGCGGTGCACGACTTCGACGCCGTGCGCTGGGTGACCGGCCGGGAGGTCGTCGAGGTCTACGCGACCGGCTCCGACCGCGGGGACCCGCTCTTCCGCGACCTCGACGACGTGCACACCGCGGCCGCGATCCTCACCCTCGACGACGGCACGCTCGGCGTCGTCTCCAACAGCCGGGGCAACCCGCGCGGCTACGACGTGCGGCTGGAGCTGCACGGCACCGCCGATAGCGTCGCCGCGGGCCTCGACGACGGGCTGCCCCTGCGGTCGCTCGAACCCGGCGTCACCTTCCCGGCCGGGCCGGCGCACGGGTTCTTCATGGACCGGTTCGCCGCGGCGTTCCGGGCCGAGCTCGCCGCGTTCACCGAGGTCGTCGCGGGCACCCGGCCGAGCCCGTGCACCGTGCAGGACGCGCTGGAGGTGGCGTTCGTCGCCGAGGCCGCGACGCTCTCGCGGCAGCAGCACCGCCCGGTCCGCCTCGACGAGGTCCGCCCCTGATCCGACGAACGGCGCGCTGGTCGGAACCCATCCGACGAACGGGCCGTTCGTCGGAACGAGAAGCGACACCCGCGACGCGGGACGATGATCCACAATTGGTAGTGTCAGCCCGACGAGAAGTCGGGAGGACGATGCGCGGCAATCTGTTCGCCGTTGCGGTGGACCTGGTCGTGCTCACCGTGCGGGACGGTGTTCTGTGCGTGCTGTTGCGCCAGCGGGTGGCGCCCCCGTTCGCCGGTGAGTGGGCGCTGCCCGGCGGCTTCGTGCGGGCGCGCGAGGACCTCCTCGACGCCGCGGCCCGCGAGCTCGTCGAGACCGGGCTGGCGATCGAGGGCCACCACCTGGAGCAGCTGGCGAGCTACGCCGCCCCCGACCGGGACCCGCGCGGCCGGGTGCTCACCGTGGGGCACCTCGCGCTGGTGCCGGACCTGCCCGAACCGCCCGGAGAGGGCACCTGGGTGCCGGTGGCCGAGGTCGGCCCGCTCGCCTTCGACCACGAGAAGATCCTCGCCGACGGCGTCGAGCGGGCCCGCGCGAAGCTCGAGTACACGACGCTCGCGGCGGCGTTCTGCCCGCCGGAGTTCACGATCTCGCAGCTGCGCCGGGTGTACGAGGCGGTGTGGGGCACCTCGCCCGACCCGCGCAACTTCTCGCGCAAGGTCACCTCGACCCCCGGCTTCCTCGTGCCGACCGGCGCGAAGGCCAGCTCCGGGCGGGGCAGGCCGGGGCAGCTGTTCCGCCGCGGCCCGGCGACCACGCTGCACCCGCCGATGCTGCGGGAGTCGACCTCGGCGCCCTGAGTGGCGCCGTCCCGCTACGAGATCGTCGGCGCGTACCCGGCCAGCCCGTCCAGCAGCATGCCGCTGCCCTGCTCGGACATGTCCCGCTCCTGCGGGGAGCCGCACTCCTGCGACACCACGATCCGGGTCCGGCCGTCCGCCTCCGGGGCCAGGTCCACCGCCATGACGGTCGACGCGCCGCCGGGCAGGTCCATGCTCACCTCGAGCCGCTCGTTCTCCCGCACGTCGCCGTACGTGCCGGACAGCGGGAACTCCGAGCCGTCCGGCCCGGCCATCGTGGCCCGCCACGCCCCGCCGGGGCGCACGTCCATCGACAGCGACGACCGCACCGCGCCGGACCAGCGCGCGTAGTGGTCGGGCTGGGTCCAGGCGGCCCAGACGTCCTCGACGGGGGCGTCCAGCACGCGGGTCAGGGCGTAGCCGTGGGTCTCGCTCATCGTCATCTCCTCCTCGGATGGCCCGGGGTGGGGCCGTCGGAGGGTGGACCGGGCGACGACCCGAACCTGAGCGGACCACGCCGGTGATGGCGGTCACACCGTCGTGCTCGTACCGCCGGCGCCCATCGCGAGCAGGGCGCGCGTCAGGTCCTCCGCGCCGGCGCGTGCGGTGAGCAGCACCCGGACCGCCCCGGCCGTGGCGCCGCAGCAGCTCCGCGACCCCGGCCGCGATCCGGTCGTGCACCGCGTGCAGGCGCTCCACGCCCTCCGGCACCCGCGGTGCGTGGGCGTGCAGCTGGACGCGCAGCCGGGGCCGGCCGGAGTGCAGCTCGACGGGGGCACCCACCAGGGCGCGCACCGCGGCCTCCCGATCCGGGGGCAGCGCGCCGGTCGGTAGGGGTCGCGCCGCCGGTCAGAACCGCGGGTGGTCGCCGGTGAGCGTGACCTTCCGCTCCTCGGACCGGCGCACCTCGCCCAGCACCCAGGCCGGCACGTGCCGCGCCGTGAGCACCGCGAGCGCGCGGTCGACGTCGTCGGGCGGCATGACGGCCACCATGCCGACACCCATGTTGAACGTCTTCTCCATCTCCGCCCGCTCGACGCGGCCGCGGGCGGCGATCATCTTGAACACCGGCGCGGGCGTCCAGCTGCCGCGCTCCACCACGGCCTCGACGCCGTCGGGCAGCACCCGCACCAGGTTGCGGGCGAGGCCGCCGCCGGTGATGTGGGCGAACATCCGCACCCCGGTCTCCGCGGTGAGCGCGAGGCAGTCGCGGGCGTAGATGCGGGTGGGGACGAGCAGCTCCTCGCCGAGGGTGTGGCCGAACTCCTCGACGTGGCCCTCCAGGGGCAGCCGCGCGATCTCCAGCAGGACGTGCCGGGCGAGCGAGTAGCCGTTGGAGTGAAGGCCGGACGAGCCGAGCGCCACCAGCACGTCCCCGGGGCGGATGCGGTCGGGCCGCAGCATGGCGGAGGCCTCGACGATGCCGACCCCGGTGCCGGAGATGTCGTAGCTGCCCGCGTCCATCAGGCCCGGGTGCTCGGCCGTCTCGCCGCCCAGGAGGGCGCACCCGGCCTGCTGGCAGCCGTCGGAGATGCCCTTGACGATCGCGGCGACCTGCGTCGGCACGACCTTGCCGACCGCGATGTAGTCCTGCATGAACAGCGGCTCCGCCCCGCAGACGACCAGGTCGTCGACCACCATCGCCACCAGGTCGAGCCCGATCGTGTCGTGCTTGTCGAGCGCCTGCGCGATCGCGACCTTGGTGCCGACGCCGTCGGTGGACGAGGCGAGCACCGGCTCGGTGTACTTGTTCAGCTTGAGGGCGAAGAGCCCGGCGAAACCGCCGATCCCGCCCAGCACCTCGGGGCGGTTCGCCTTCTCCGCGTACGGGCGCAGCGCCTCGACCGCTTCCTCACCGGCGTCGATGTCCACACCGGCGGCGGCGTAGCTGGCGCCTGCCCCGGTGGGCCGGTCGGTGGTGGGCGGCATGGTCTCGCACTCCTACTGGGATGTCGTCGGCGGCGCACCGCCGGGATCTGATGAGCCTGGTTCCTAGGGCCGGCGCAGCGCGTCGGCCGCGCCGTAGCCGACCGTGAGCGACGGCGGGCCCGCGGGCTCGGGCACGTCCTCCGGTACGGGGATGTCCTCGAGCAGGTGCTTGCCGAGCCGCTCCTCCTCCGGGAGCGGGATCGGGTACTCGCCGGTGAAGCAGGCGGTGCACAGTCTGCTGCGCGGCTGCTCGCTCGCCGCGACCATCCCCTCGACCGAGATGTAGCCGAGCGTGTCGGCCCCGATGGAGCGGCGCACCCCCTCCGTGTCGAGGCTGCTCGCCACGAGCTCGGCCCGGGTGGCGAAGTCGATGCCGTAGAAGCACGGCCACTTCACCGGCGGCGACGCGATCCGCACGTGCACCTCGACGGCACCGGCCTCGCGGAGCATCCGCACCAGCGCGCGCTGGGTGTTGCCCCGCACGATCGAGTCGTCGACGACCACGAGGCGCTTGCCGCGGATGACGTCGCGCAGCGGGTTCAGCTTGAGCCGGATGCCCAGCTGGCGGATGGTCTGGCTGGGCTGGATGAACGTGCGGCCGACGTACTGGTTCTTGACCAGACCCTGGCCGTAGGGGATGCCGGAGCCCTGGGCGTAGCCGATGGCCGCCGGTGTGCCGGACTCGGGCACCGGGATCACGAGGTCGGCCTCGACGGGGTGCTCCTCGGCGAGCCTGCGGCCGATCTCCACCCGGGCCGCGTGCACCGAGCGCCCGGTGATCGTGGTGTCCGGGCGGGCGAGGTAGACGTACTCGAACACGCAGCCCTTCGGCTCCGGGGCCGCGAACCGGGAGCTGCGCAGGCCGCCGGCGTCGATCGCGAGCAGCTCGCCCGGCTCGACCTCGCGCACCATCGACGCGCCCACGATGTCCAGCGCGGCGGTCTCGCTCGCCACCACCCAGCCGCGCTCCAGCCTGCCGAGCACGAGCGGCCGGACCCCGTGGGGGTCGCGCGCTGCGTAGAGGGTCTGCTCGTCGGCGAACACGAGCGAGAACGCCCCGCGCACCCGGGGCAGCAGCCGCAGCGCGGCCTCCTCCACGCCGGTGTCGGCCGCGGTGACGGCCAGCAGCTCGGTGACGAGGTCGGAGTCGGTGCTGGCGGGGATCGTGCTGCGGTCGGCGGGCACCTCCGCGCGGCGGGCGACGACCTCGTCGCGCAGCTCGGCGCTGTTGACGAGGTTGCCGTTGTGGCCGAGGGCGATGCCGCTGCCGGTGGCCGTGGTGCGGAACGTGGGCTGCGCGTTCTCCCACGTGGTGGAGCCGGTGGTCGAGTAGCGGCAGTGGCCGACGGCGAGGTGGCCCTTCAGCGACGAGAGCACCTGCTCGTCGAAGACCTGGCTGACCAGCCCGAGGTCTTTGTACACCACCATCCGGCGCCCGTCGGACACCGCGATGCCCGCCGCCTCCTGGCCGCGGTGCTGCAAGGCGTAGAGCCCGTAGTAGGTGAGGTTGGCGACGTCCTCGCCGGGGGCCCACACGCCGAACACGCCGCACTCCTCGCGCGGTTCCGGGTCGAGGTGGAGGCTCGGTGGTTGCGGCGAAGCGCCGAGGGGATCGGGTTCCGGGTTGCGTTCGGTCGGCTGCTGGTTCCGGACGGAACTCGGGCCCACAACACGCTCCTCGCGCAGACGGCACGGTTCGGCGGCGAACGGGCTGCCGCTCAGCGCCCGATGCTACGCCGGTACAGCTCCGGGACCCACTCGCCGGGACCCGCGTCACCGAACCACCTGCCCTGGCCCGTGTCGCAGCCCAGCTCGGTGAGCCGCTCGGCCTGTACGGGCGTCTCCACCCACTCGGCCGTGACCTCGATGCCGAGCGCGTGGGCGAGCTCGACCAGCGCGCGGACGATCGAGGCGTCGGTGGGGTCGGCGGACGGGTTGCGCAACCCGTCGATGAACGAGCCGTCGATCTTCAGGGTGTGCACGGGGAGCCTGCGCAGCCAGGCGAGGCTGGAGTAGCCGGTGCCGAAGTCGTCCAGCGCGATCCGGACGCCCGCCTCCCGCAGGGCGCTCAGCGCGTCGAGGACCGCCACCTCGTCGCCGAGCACGGCCTGCTCGGTGATCTCCAGTTGCAGCAGGTGCGCGGGCAGGCCGGTGTCGACCAGCACCCCGGTGACCTCGGACACCCAGGTCGGCTCCACCAGCTGCACCGGCGAGACGTTCACGCTCACGAACGGCGCCTCCTCGCCGAGCGCGCGCCACCACGTCGCCGCCTGCTCGCACGCGGCCTGGAGCACCCAGCGGCCGAGCGGGACGATCGCGCCGCTGTGCTCGGCGAGCTCGATGAACCGGCCCGGACCCACCACGCCCTGCACGGGGTGCTGCCAGCGCACCAGCGCCTCGGCGCCGCGCACCCGGCCGTCGGCCAGCTGCACCAGCGGCTGGTAGGCCAGCCGGAACTCGCCCCGCTCGATCGCGCCGCGCAGCCCGGACAGCAGCGCGAACCGCGCGGCCTCCGCGGCGTCGCGCTCCGGGTCGAACACCACGCGCCTGCCCCCGCCGAGCGTCCGCGCCCACCCGCGGGCGACCTCGGCGGCGCGCAGCAGCTCGGCGGCGCTGCCGCCCGCGGTGGCGGACTCGGCGACCCCGATGCTCGCGGAGATGACGAGGTCGTGCCCGTCGATGTGGAACGGCGTGGCGAGGGCGGCCTGGAGCCGGTCGGCGAGCCGGCTCACGTCCGCGCTGCCCGCGGGGTCGGCCACCAGCACCACGAAGTCGTCGTCGCCGGTGCGGCACACGACGTTGTTGCCCGCCGCGAGGTGCAGCCTGCCCGCGACGCCGAGCAGCAGCCGGTCGCCGATCTGCTGGCCGAGCTCGTCGCTGATCGCGTGGAAGCCGTCGAGGTCGATGGCGCAGATGCCCACCCGGGCCGGGCCGCCCGCGGCGAACGCGCGGTGCAGCCACTGGTCGGCGACGGCCTGGTTCGGCAGCCGGGTGAGCTGGTCGGCGAAGGAGCCGTCGCGCAGGCGCGACCACAGCCGGTGCCGGTCGGACACGTCCTCGACCAGCCCGACCACGTGCGAGGGGGTGCCGTCGTCGGTCAGCACCCGCGACGCCGTGACGTGCACCCACAGCACCCGCGAGTCGGCGCGCACGAGCCTCATCTCCATGCGCACGACGTCCGGCTCGCCCCCGCCCGCGAGGCGCTTCAGGCGCTCGACGACGTCGACCATGTCCTCGGGGTGGACGAAGTCAGACATCGGGCGCGGCTGGTCGAGCGGCCCGTCGAGGCCGAACATCCGGCACAGCGCCGGGTTCAGGTCCAGGATCGTGCCGTCGAGCGTCACCACGCCGATCCCGACCGCGGCCTGCTCGTAGATCGCCCTGACGTGCCGGCCGTCCACCGCCGCCGCCCGCGTGGAACGGGCGCGGGCGAGCGCGCCGTTCTCGGGCCGGATCCGGTCGCGGAGCGCACCCACGACGCCGGCCACGACCTCGTCGAGGGCGGCCGCGAGGCGGCGCTCCCCGTCCGGCCCCTGCAGGCCGAGCGTGCCGGGGACCTCGCGGCGCAGCAGCCGGAGGCTGGGCACGAGGAGGCCCTCGACATCCACTGTGTCGATGCTCTCGGCGTCGCCACGCCCACCCGCGGTGACCAGCTCGGCGCCGATCGCCCGCGCCGCGAGCGGCCAGAACGGTTCGGCCCGCAGCACCGCCGCGAGCTTGCGCAGCAGGGTGGCGAGGTGGGCGGACGCGCCTGGGTCGTCCTGGTAGGCGCACGAGGCCCAGCGGGCGGCGAGAGCGTCGATCCGCTCGACCTCGGCGGCGCGGAGGGCGCGGCGCACGGCCGGGTCCTGCGGCGGCTCCACGGGCTCGGGCAGGCTGCGCGGAGCGACCACGCGGCCACCTCCTGTCGCCCGTTCGGTCCGACCCGACCCTGATCGGACCAATCTTCCGTCCCCCGCCCGTGTTCGCGCCACTGCGAAGTGTGCACATTCACCGGAGCGAGCGGCACCTCGGTGCCGACTACCCCTTTTGGTGGACCGGCAACAGCCGGGCGACCTCGCCGCTGCGGATCCCCGACGCCGTCAACGCGCCGCGCTGCACCGCCGCCTCCCACGCGGTGCGGCCCGTCACCAGCTCGAGCCAGGTGCGCGGGTCGGCCTCCACGACGTTCGGCGGCGTGCCCCTGCCGTGCCGCGGCCCGCTCACGCACTGGACCGCGCCGAACGGGGGCACCCGCACCTCGACGCTGTGGCCGGGTGCGGCGGCGGCGACGGCCGCGAGGCTCGCCTTCACCGCGGCGCGCAACACCGGGCGCTCCGGCGTCGGGCCGCCGTCGAGCCAGTCGAGGACGGAAGGGTCGATGCGCGTGTCGGTCGGTCCCCGCACGCGCGGAACGGTAACCGATCCGGTTCGGCACTCGCCGTTCGGACAGGTCGGCGGCGCACGCGGTCGAGCGGCGGCCGCCGATCAGCCGAACAGGGCCGGGAGCGTGCCCTCCCACGCGGTGCGCAGCGTCTCCAGCGGCAGCTCGGGCACGCCGTCGATCGCCAGCGCGGACCCGCCGGTGGTGCCGATCTCGCGCGCGGGCACCCCGGCGTCGGCCGCCCGGGACAACAGCTCGGACGCGCGCTCGGGGGCGACGGTGACGAGCACGCGGCTCGCCGACTCGGAGAACAGCGCCACGAACGGGTCGATCGGTGGCAGCTGCACGGTGGCGCCGCGCCCGCCCACCAGGCACGCCTCGACCAGCGCCTGGGCGAGGCCGCCGTCGGAGAGGTCGTGCGATCCGGTGAGCAGGCCGGCGGCGGCCGCCTTCGCGAGCAGGTCCGCGAGCCGGGCCTCGGCGGCCAGGTCGACGGCGGGCGGGCGGCCACCGAGGTGCCCGTGCGCGACGTGCGCCCACTCGCTGCCGCCCAGCTCGTCGCGGGTGGTGCCGAGCAGCACGACGGTGTCGCCGTCGCGGCGGAACCCGCAGGGGACGCGGCGCGCGACGTCGTCGAGCACGCCGAGCACGCCCACCACCGGCGTGGGCAGGATCGCCCGGTCGCCGGTCTGGTTGTAGAAGCTCACGTTCCCGCCGGTCACCGGGATGCCCAGCTGGGCGCAGCCGTCGGCCAGCCCCCGGACCGCCTGCTGGAACTGCCACATCACGTGCGGGTCCTCCGGCGAGCCGAAGTTGAGGCAGTTGGTGACGGCGATCGGGACCGCGCCGCTCGTGGCGACGTTGCGGACCGCCTCGGCCAGCGCGAGCTGCGCGCCCGCGTACGGGTCGAGCGCCACGAAGCGGGCGTTGCAGTCGGTGGAGACGGCGACCCCGCGGCCGGTCCGCTCGTCGATCCGCACCACGCCGGCGTCGGCGGGCTGGGCGAGCACGGTGTTGCCGCGCACGTAGCGGTCGTACTGGTCGGTCACCCAGGCCTTGCTGCAGAGGTTCGGGCTGGCCGCCATCCGCAGTATCTCCGCGTGCAGCTCGCTGGGTGCGGCCGGGCGGGGCAGCCGGTCGGGCGAGTCGGCGACCAGCGCGTCCTGCTTCTCCGACCGTGCCACCGGGCGGTGGTAGACCGGGCCCTCGTGCGCGACGGTGCGCGGCGGCACGTCGACCACCGTCTCCCCGTGCCAGTCGATCACCAGCCGGTCGCCCGCGGTGACCTCGCCGATCACCGTGGCCAGCACGTCCCACTTGCGGCACACCGCGAGGAACGCGTCGACGTGCTCGGGCCGCACGACCGCGCACATGCGCTCCTGCGACTCGCTGGACAGGATCTCCGCGGGCGTCATCCCCGACGCGCGCAGCGGCACGGCGTCGAGGTTGATGTGCATGCCCCCGTCACCGGCGCTCGCCAGCTCCGAGGTGGCGCACGACAGGCCGGCGCCGCCCAGGTCCTGGATGCCCACGACGAGGCCCGCGTGGAACAGCTCGAGGCAGCACTCGATGAGGACCTTCTCGGTGAACGGGTCCCCGACCTGCACCGACGGGAGCTTCTTGCGGCCGGTTTCCTCGCCGAACGTCTCCGACGCCAGCACCGACACGCCGCCGATGCCGTCGAGGCCGGTCCGGGCGCCGAACAGGATGATCTTGTTGCCGGTGCCGGACGCGAAGGCGAGGTGGAGGTCCTCCTTGCGCATCGCGCCCACGCACAGCGCGTTGACCAGCGGGTTGCCCGAGTAGCTCTCGTCGAAGACGACCTCGCCGCCGATGTTGGGCAGGCCGAGCGAGTTGCCGTAGCCGCCGATCCCGGCGACCACGCCCGGCAGCACCCGGCGGGTGTCCGGGGCGTCGGCCGGGCCGAACCGCAGCGGGTCGGCCACCGCCACCGGGCGGGCACCCATCGCCATGATGTCGCGGACGATCCCGCCGACGCCGGTGGCCGCGCCCTGGTAGGGCTCGACGTAGGACGGGTGGTTGTGCGACTCGACCTTGAACGTCACGGCCCAGCCGTCGCCGATGTCGACCACGCCCGCGTTCTCGCCGATCCCCGCGAGCATGCGCTTGCGCATGGCGTCGGTGGTGGTCTCGCCGAAGTAGGCGAGGTGGACCTTGGACGACTTGTAGGAGCAGTGCTCGCTCCACATCACCGAGTACATGGCCAGCTCGGCGTCGGTGGGCCTGCGTCCCAGGATCTCCCGGATCCGCGCGTACTCGTCGTCCTTCAGCCCCAGCTCCCGGTGGGGCTGCGGTTGGTCGGGGGTGGCGGCGGCGTTCTTGACGGTGTCGGCAGCCGGGTGAGGCGTCACGGCTGCTCAGCCTACGTGCCGGTCCCGGCGCGACCGGTGGACGCCCGGCCCCCTCCCCCGGACGTCCACCGCCGGTGATCAGCTCGCCGCGCGCTCGAACATGCCCGGCTCGTAGGAGCCTGCGGGCATCCGCGCGATCACGTTGAACCGGTTGACCGCGTTCATCAGGCCGACCAGCGCGATCAGGGCAGCCACCTGCTCGTCGTCGTAGTGCTCGCGCACCGCGGCCCAGGTCTCGTCGGAGACGCCGGTGTGTGCGTCGGCGATCCGGGTGCCCTCCTCGGCCAGCGCGAGCGCTGCCCGCTCGGCGTCGGTGAACACGGTGGCCTCCCGCCAGGCGGCGACCATGTTGAGCCGGAGCGCGGACTCGCCCGCGGCCGCGGCGTCCTTCGTGTGCATGTCGACGCAGAACCCGCAGCCGTTGATCTGGCTGACGCGCAGCGACACCAGCTCCTTCGTCGGCTTCGGCAGCGTCGACCGCTCGAGCACGCTGGAGATGTTGCCGAACCGCTTGGCGAGCGCGGCGCCGGTCTCGCTGGCCATCAGATCGATGCGGGGTTGCATGGCGTGGTCCTCCTCCGTGGTGTGCACTGGACACCCACGAGATGACGGCGCCCCGCCGAGCGTGACGGCGCGGCGCCGTGACGAGGCCCACACGGCTTCGGCTGTCACGGGACGGCGACCTCCGGCGTCCGGTGAGGACGCCATCCAAGGAGAGCCATGAGCGAGGACGACCGGCCGGACGCCGCCACCGCAGCGTTCCTCACCCACCGCAACCTGCTGTTCACCGTCGCCTACGAGATGCTCGGCTCCGCCGCCGACGCCGAGGACGTCCTGCAGGAGACCTGGCTGAAGTGGGCGGGCGTCGACCTGGACACCGTCCGCGACCACCGCGCCTACCTCGTCCGGATCGCCAGCAGGCAGGCGCTCACCCGGCTGCGCACGCTCGGCAGGCGCAAGGAGTCCTACGTCGGCCCGTGGCTGCCCGAACCCCTGCTCACCACCCCGGACGTGGCCGAGGACGTCGAGCTGGCCGACAGCGTGTCGATGGCCATGCTGCTCGTGCTCGAGACGCTGTCCCCCACCGAGCGGGCGGTGTTCGTCCTGCGCGAGGTCTTCGCCCTGCCCTACGAGGAGATCGCGGAGGCCGTCGACAAGAGCTCGGCCGCCGTCCGCCAGATCGCGCACCGAGCCCGCGAGCACGTCGCGGCCCGCAGGCCGCGCGCCGCCGTGTCGGCCGACCAGGCCCGCAACGCGCTCGACGCGTTCCGGCACGCGGTCGAGACCGGGGACCTGCAGGGCCTGCTCGACCTGCTCGCCCCCGACGTCGCGCTCATCGGCGACGGCGGCGGGCTCAAGCAGGTCGTGCCGCGCCCGATCGTGGGAGCCGACAAGGTCGCCCGCCTGCTCACCTCGGGTCTCACCCGCTTCGCCGACCGGGTGTCGATGGAGCCGGCGCTGGTCAACGGCTACCCGGCGCTCGTGCTGCGGCTCGACGGCGAGCTCGACACCGTCGTCGCGCTCCGCATCGAGGACGACCGCGTCACCGGCCTCTACGCGGTGCGCAACCCGGAGAAGCTCTCCCACATGGAGCGCGAGACCGTCCTGCGCCGCTGACGGTCGAAGATATCTCGGATGTATATTGTCCGAGATACTCGCGACCGAGAGGAGCCGGCGATGACACCCACCCTCATCAACCCCGCGGGCCTGCACGACCCGGTCGGCTACGGCTACAGCCACCTCGCAGCGGCGGGGAAGGACCTGGTCTTCGTGGCCGGCCAGTACGCCTCCGGCCCCGACGGCACCGTGCCGACACCCGACTTCACCGAGCAGGTGGAGCTGGCGTTCCGCAACCTCGGCACCGCCCTCGCCGCCGCGGGGCTGGGGTACGAGCACGTCGCGCGGCTCGGCACGTACATCGTCGACCACGACGAGGCGAAGCTCGGCGCGCTGCTCGGCGTGATCAGGCGGATCTGGGGTGAGCGGCCGCCGGCCCAGACGTTGATCGGGGTCGCGCGGCTCGCGCTGCCGGACATGCTGTTCGAGGTGGACGCGGTCGCCGTGCGGGGGTAGTGCGGGCGGTCCCGCGGAACCCGCGCGGGCCTCCCGGCGCGGCCGCGCAGCGTGCGGGCCGCCTCGAACCGCGGCGTGGCCGCCTTCACGCGACCACGTGGCATGGAGGTGGCCGTCCGGCAGGGCAACCGGGTGCACCCACCGGCAGCCGGATCAACCGCGATCGGGTTCCGCGGAACCCGCGGCGTCGGGCGGCGTCCCGGCTATCCCCCGGTGGAGCAGGTCGGTCAGCGTCTCGATCGCCTCCTCGTCGTCGACGGACGGCCGGGAGCCGTCCCCACCGCCGACGAGCCAGGTGTAGGCGAACTGGTCCAGCCGGCAGAACATCGCGGACGCCACGAGGCGCGGCTCGCCGGGCAGCGGGCTGCCCGCGGCGCGCACGAGGTCGAGGTGGTCGAGCATGTGCACGACCGGCACCCCCACCCCGGCCGGCTGGAGGCGGGCGATCGCGCGCCGGACGCCCCGGTGGTCGGCGCCGACGGCCGCCCGGTCCGGCTGTTCGACCTCTTCCGCGGCCCGCACGCCACGCTCGGGGTGTTCGGCGACCACAACCCCCTCCGCCGTGCACACCGTGCTCCCCGCCGGGAGCGCCGCCACCGGGCACGCCGTCGTCGACGCCGACGGGTGGGCCGCCGCGGCCTGCGACGCGCCGGACGGCACCGCGGTGCTCGTGCGCCCCGACGGCTACGTGGGCGAGATCGGGGTGGCTACCGGTCGTGCTCCCGCTGGTGCCGTTCCGGCGGCAGCTGGACCACGCTGACGAAGAAGTGGTCGATCTGCTTGACCGCCTCGATGAAGCCCTCGAAGTCGACCGGCTTGGTGACGTAGGCGTTGGCGTGCAGCTGGTAGCTGCGCAGCACGTCCTCCTCGGCCTTCGACGTGGTCAGCACGATCACCGGGATGTGACGCAGGTCCGGGTCGGCCTTGATCTCCTGCAGCACCTCGCGGCCGTCGCGGCGGGGCAGGTTCAGGTCGAGCAGGATGAGGTCCGGCCGGGGTGCGTCGGCGTAGGGCGGGGCCTGGCGGAGGTAGCCGAGGGCGGCCTCCCCGTCGGTGACGACGTCCAGCCGGTTGTGCAGGTTCTCCTCGAACGCCTCGCGCGTCATGAGGACGTCGCCGGGGTCGTCCTCGACGAGGAGGACGTTGATCGTCCGGGGCTGGTCGTTCATTCGGCGATCTCCTCGCGCAGCGCGGGCAGGGTGAACCGGATCGTGGTGCCGGGACCGTCGGTCGGGGCGAGGCCGATGTGCCCCTGGTGGAACTCGACGATCTTCTTCGCCAGGGCGAGCCCGATCCCGGTACCGGAGTAGGCGTCGCGCCCGTGCAGCCGCTGGAAGATCACGAAAACCTTGTCGCCGTACTCGGGCTCGATGCCGATGCCGTTGTCGGTGACGGAGACCTCCCACACGTCGCCGTCGCGCCGCGCGTCGACGCGGACGACGGGCGGCACGCCCTCGCGGTGGAACTTCAGGCCGTTGCCGATCAGGTTGGCCATGAGCAGCTGCAGGAGGCCGGGGTCCCCGAGCACGGTCGGCAGCGCGCCGATCACGATCTCCCCGCCCAGCTCCTGGCGCGCCTGCTCCAGCTGCTCGGCCGCCGCCGTGGCGACGGCGCCGAGGTCGACCCGTTCGAAGTTCTCCGTGGTGCGCCCGACGCGGGAGAACGCGAGCAGGTCGTTGATCAGCTGCTGCATCCGCTGCGCCCCGTCGACGGCGAACGCGATGTACTGGTCCGCGCGCTCGTCGAGCTTGCCGGCGTAGCGCCGCTGCAGGAGCTGGCAGAAGCTCGCCACCTTGCGCAGCGGCTCCTGCAGGTCGTGGCTCGCCACGTAGGCGAACTGCTCCAGGTCCCGGTTCGAGCGCTCCAGGTCGCGAGCCTGGTCGTCCAGCCTGCGGTTGACGGCCTGGGCGCTGTCGAGCTCGCGCAGGATGTGCCTGCGCATGGCGTCGACGTCGGCACCGAGCCCGCTGATCTCCCGCGGCCCCTCGACGTCGACCTGCCGGTGCGTGTTGCCCGCGACGACCTCGCGGACCTGGGCGGCGAGGGCGGACACGGGCTGCAGCACCAGCCTGCGCAGCCCGATCCCGACCACGGCGAGCAGGACGAGCAGCGTCACCCCGATCGTGCCGCCCGCCCACGCGAGGAACGACGCGGCGGAGGACAGGTCCTCCCGCCCCTCCAGCCGGAGCTGGGCGAGCCGGTCCTGGAGGGCGTCGGTGGTCCGCCGCACCCGCTCGGAGTAGATCAGGCCGGCCTCGGGGCCGGGCGCGCCGGGCTCCCGGGCGATCACCGGCTCGGCGTACCCGAGGCGCCAGTCCTGCTCGGCCTGCACGGCGGCGTCGATGTCCGGTCCGAGCTGCGGGATGTCGTCCTGCGCGGCGCGCAGCCGGGCCACGGCGTCCCGGCCGCGCTCGACGCCCGCGTGGTACGGGTCCAGGTACCCCTCCTGCCCCGTGAGGAGGAACCCGCGCAGCGCCGCCTCCTGGTCGAGCTGGGCGTTCGCCAGGTCCTTCGCGGCGATCAGCGCCGGGATGGTCCCGTCGAGCAGGGACGCCCGCGATTCGGTCAGCCGCGTCAACGCGGTGACGCCGAGCACCACCGTTCCGGAGGCGACCAGGGCGGCGAGCACCGCGCCCACGACGAACACGCGCTCCAACGGCCAGCGCCCGGTGCTCAGGCGCTCCGGCAGCGCCAGGCCGCGCGGGCCCTCGGCGGGCTCGGTGGGCTCGGTGGGCTCGGTGGGCTCGGCGGGCTCGGCGGGCTCGGTCGGTGCGGTCACCGCGTTCCCTCCTCGGACAGGATGAGGATCGCGACGTCGTCGACCAGCGAGCCCCCGTTGAGCTCCTGCGCCCGCTCCACGAGCCGCGCGGGCAGCCGCTCCAGGTCGGTCCCCCGCTCCTCCAGCAGCATCGCGTGCAGGCCCTCCTCCCACAGCGGCTCCCCGGGGTCCGGGCCGCGGCCCTCGATGAGGCCGTCGGTGTAGGCCAAAAGCGCCCACCCCTTCGCGAGCGGCACCGTGAGCGGGTCCCACGTGGCGTCCGGGAACACCCCGAGCGGCACGCCGACGGGCGGCTCCAGCCGCTGCGGCGGCCGCAGGAGCACCGGCGGCGGGTGCCCGGCGACGCGGACGGCCATCTCGCCCCGCCCGCCGGGCGCCGGGCGGATCGCGATGGCGCAGACGGTGGTGAACAGCGAGGGGTCGTGCCGCTCCGTCACGAGCACCTGCTGCAGCTTCGGCAGCAGCTGCGACTCGTGGAGGCCGGCCAGGACGAGCGCGCGCCACGACACCCGCAGGAGCGCGCCGAGCGCGGCCTCGTCGGGCCCGTGGCCGCAGACGTCGCCGACGATCGCGTGGACGGTGCCGGTGGGGCCGAGGACGGCGTCGAAGAAGTCGCCGCCGATGAGCGAGCGCGCCCGCCCGGCCCGGTAGTACGACCGCGCACCCACCGGGCTGCCCGCGAGCAGCGGCGACGGCAGCAGCCCGCGTTCCAGGCGCGCCGACTCCGCGGCCGCGAGCTGCTCCTCCCGCAGCCGCAGCAGGCTCGACTCGGCCCGCCGCCGCTCGACGGCGTAGCGCACGGCCCGGATCAGGACCTGCCCGTCCACCTTGCCCTTGACCAGGTAGTCCTGCGCGCCCGCCGCGACCGCCGCCACGCCGAGGTGCTCGTCGTCGACGCCGGTGAGCACGCACACCGCGGCGCTGCCGTCGGCGCGCAGGAGGCTGCGCAGGGCGTCGAGGCCCTGCACGCCGGGCAGGTTGAGGTCGAGCAGCACGCAGTCGACCCGGCCGAGCTGGCCGCCCGCCACCGCGTCGGCGACGGAGCTCGCGACGGAGACCTGGAGCGCCGGATCGGCCTCCGCGAGCAGTTCGCGTACCAGGAACACGTCGCCCGGGTCGTCCTCGACCAAGAGCACGCGTCGCGGCATTGCGGCAGCGGATCCGGTCATGGGGAGGGGGCGCGTTCGAGGGCTGGTCAGGCGGCCGAGGCGGTGGCCCGCAGGACGGACGTGAACAGGCCGAGCCCGTCGTTCGACGGGCCGGTGAGGGGGTCGATGGCATGCTCGGGGTGCGGCATCAGCCCGACCACCCGCCCGTCGTCGGAGGCGATGCCCGCGATGTCGGCCACGGCACCGTTGGGGTTGCCGCCCGCGTACCGGAACACCACCCTGTTCTCGGCCTCGAGCTGTTCCAGGGTGGCGGCGTCGGCGACGTAGCGGCCCTCCCCCGACTTGAGCGGCACGAGCAGCTCCTGCCCGACCGTGAGCCCGCCCGTCCACGCCGTGGCGGTGGACTCGACGCGCAGCCGCTGGTCGCGGCAGACGAAGTGCAGCCCGGCGTTGCGCACGAGCGCGCCCGGCAGCAGCCCCGCCTCGCAGAGGATCTGGAAGCCGTTGCAGATGCCGAGGACCGGGGCGCCCCGGCCGGCCGCCGCGACGACCTCCGTCATGATCGGCGCGATGCTCGCGATGGCGCCTGCGCGCAGGTAGTCGCCGTAGGAGAACCCGCCGGGCACGATGATCGCGTCCACGCCCTTGAGGTCGTGGTCGGCGTGCCAGAGGGCCACCGGCTCCGCACCCGCGTAGCGCACCGCCCGGGCCGCGTCGACGTCGTCGAGCGTGCCGGGGAACGTGATGACCCCGATCCTCATGCCCTGGTCACCACCCAGTCCTCGATCACCGGGTTGGCCAGCAGGGTGGCCGCGACGCGTTCGAGGGTCTCGTCGTCGACCGTGTCGTCCACCTCGAGCACGAAGTGCTTGCCCTGCCGCACGTCCGTGACGCCCGAGACACCGAGCCGCGTGAGCGCCCCCGCCACCGCCTGGCCCTGCGGGTCCAGGATCTCCGGCTTCGGCATCACATCCACCACGACCTTCGCCACGCCCCCAGCCTACGGGCGTGCCTCGGCCCGACCAGCCGTGACACCCCTCCCACCCGATGGGGGCACGCCTCCACGAGGCGGAAACCGGCCGGGACGGCGACGTCGGGCGGTGGCAGAGTGGGTGGCCGTGCGCATCACCCACTTCGGACATTCGTGCCTGTTGCTGGACACCGGCAGCGCCCGGATCCTGTTCGACCCGGGCAGCTTCTCCACCGGGTTCGAGTCGGTGCGCGGGCTCGACGCGGTGCTCATCACGCACCAGCACTTCGACCACCTCGACGCCGACCGCATCCGCCCGCTGCTCGACGCCAACCCGGACGCCCGGCTGATCGTCGACGCCGGCACGGCGGAGCAGCTCGGCGAGGTCCCGCACGAGGTCACGGCCCCGGGCGCCCGGCTGCAGATCGGCGGGGCCCGCGTCGACGTGCTGGGTGGCGACCACGCCGTGATCCACCCCGACATCCCGATCGTGCCGAACAACGCCTACCTGGTCGACGGCACGCACCTGCACCCCGGCGACTCCTACACCCCGCCGCCCTCCCCCGTCGACGTGCTGTTCCTGCCGACCGGGGCGCCGTGGCTCAAGCTCTCCGAGGCCGTCGACTACCTGCGCGCCGTCGCGCCCCGCACGGCCGTGCCGATCCACGAGGCCGTGCTCTCCCGTCCCGCGATGCACTACGGCTTCTTCGAACGCCTCGGGCCGGAGAAGACCACGATCAAGGTGCTGGACCGGGAGACCGCCACCGAGGTCTGAGGCCCGCTCACGCGGCCCTGGCCACGACGGCGAGCCGGTAGGTGGTCGGGGTCGCGCCGAGGGCGAGCGCGGCGTCCACCGCGGCCAGCGCGGCGGCCCTCCGGTGCGGGCGCCGCAGGTCCTTGGCCCGCACGTTGATCCGCACGAGGTCACCCCGCCGCACCGTCCGGGCGACCTCGGCCAGCAGCACGCGGCAGCGCCACGCCTCGGCCGCGTGCCGGTCGTCGGCCACGGGGCGGCGCTCGCCGGAGACCCGGAACCCGAGCACCCGCGACCGCAGCAGCGACGTGCCCGGCTCCCGCAGCAACCGCACGCCGTGCTCGTCGGCCAGCACGGCGAAGCCCTGCTCGCGCAGCGCCTGCACCGTGCCGGGCGAGGCGATCCAGCGGGGCGGGACGAACACGTCGGTCCGCAGCCCCAGCGCGGTCAGCGCCCGCCGGGCCGCCACCAGCCGCAGCCCGGCCTCGTGCCGCGGCAGGGCGGCGAACTCGGCGCGCCTGCCCACCCGCAGCGACGCCACCGGCGGCGCGGTGTGGTCGTAGCCGTGGAGCGCGACGGCGTCGCCCGCCGCTCGCCGCTCGTGCACCCACCGCGCGAGCGGCGAGCCCGGCGCGACGCCCGCCGGGCGCAGCAGGTGCGAGGCGGGGACGCCGCGCGCCTGCAGCTCGGCGGTGAAGGCGGCGGCGTCGGCGAGCGCGTCACCGGCGTCGGGGGTCAGGCCCGACACCGACACGACCAGCTGCGATTCGGTCACACCGACATGAACGCACGCCCGTGTGAACACCGGTTGACCGGCCCGTGAGAGTTGCGTGGGAAGTGGGCCTACTGCCAGTTCCGCCCGGTGATCCGCTCGTAGGCCTCCACGTAGCGGGCCCGCGTGGCCGCCACGACGTCCGGCGGGATCTCCGGGCCGGGCGGGGTGCGGTCCCAGTCGAGGCCCTGCGACCACTCCCGCAGGAACTGCTTGTCGAACGCGTACTGCCGCCTGCCCGGCTCCCACGAGTCGGCGGGCCAGAACCGCGACGAGTCGGGGGTGAGCACCTCGTCGGCGAGCACGATCCCGCCCCCTGGATCGACGCCGAACTCGAGCTTGGTGTCGGCCACGATGATCCCGTTCGCCGCCGCGGTCTCCGCGCCGCGGGTGTAGACGGCGAGCGTCAGCTCGCGCAGCCGGGTGGCGGTGTCCGCGCCGACGGCGGCGACCACGTCGTCGAACGTCATGAACTCGTCGTGCTCGCCGGCCGCGGCCTTCGTGGTCGGCGTGAAGATCGGCTCCGGGAGCTTGGAGCCCTCGACGAGGCCGTCCGGGAGCGGCACGCCCGAGACGGTGCCGTGCTTGCGGTACTCCTCCAGGCCCAGCCCGGCGAGGTAGCCGCGGGCGATGCACTCGACCGGCAGCATCTCCAGGCGCCGGCAGCGGACCGCGCGACCGGCGAACTCGGCGGGCACGTCCGTGGCCGAGACGACGTGGTGCGGGACGAGGTCGGCGAGGCGGTCGAACCACCACAGCGACAGCTGGGTGAGCACCTTGCCCTTGTCCGGGATCGGGGTCGGCAGGACCACGTCGTAGATCGACACGCGGTCCGAGGCGACCATGATCAGCTCGTCGCCGTCCAGGTACAGGTCGCGCACCTTGCCCGAGTGCAGCAGCTTCACAGGATCGCTCCGGGGGTGTAGGCGGCGGCGTCCGGGTGGGCCTCCACGATCTCGGACACGCGCTCGATCACGGCCTCCACCTGCGCGGTGGCGGCGCCGGTGAACCGCAGCGGGTCGGCGAGCAGCCCGTCGAGCGCGCCCGGGGGCAGCCCGAGCCGCGAGTCGCTCGCGAGCCGGGCCATCAGGTCGTTCTCGGCCTGGCCCTTCTCCCGCATGGCCAGCGCGACGGCCACGGCGTGCTCCTTGATCACCTCGTGCGCGGTCTCGCGGCCGACGCCCGCCCGCACCGCGGCCATCAGCACCGCGGTGGTGGCCAGGAACGGCAGGTAGCGGTCCAGCTCGCGGGCGATGACGGCCGGGTAGGCGCCGAACTCGTCGAGCACGGTCAGCGCGGTCTCGTAGAGCCCGTCGAGGGCGAAGAACGCATCCGGCAGCACCACGCGGCGCACGACGGAGTCGGACACGTCGCCCTCGTTCCACTGCGCCCCGGCGAGCTCGGAGGCCATGCCCGCGTAGCCGCGCAGCAGCACCAGCATCCCGTTGATCCGCTCCGCCGAGCGCGAGTTCATCTTGTGCGGCATCGCCGACGAGCCCACCTGGCCGGGCTGGAAGCCCTCGGTGGCGAGCTCGGCGCCCGCCATCAGGCGGATCGTGGTGGCCAGCGACGACGGCGCCGCCGCGAGCTGGACGAGCGCGGAGACGACGTCGAAGTCGAGCGAGCGCGGGTAGACCTGCCCGACGCTGGTCAGCACCCCGGAGAACCCGAGGTGCTCGGCGACGCGGCGCTCGAGGTCGGCGAGCTTGGCCGCGTCGCCGTCGAGGAGGTCGAGCATGTCCTGCGCCGTGCCGACCGGGCCCTTGATCCCGCGCAGCGGGTAGCGGGCCCGCAGCTCCTCCAGCCGCGCGTAGGCGACGAGCAGCTCGTCCGCTGCGGTCGCGAACCGCTTCCCCAGCGTGGTGGCCTGCGCCGGGACGTTGTGCGAGCGCCCCGCCATCACCAGCTCGGCGTGCTCCCCGGCCCGGCGGGCCAGCCGGGCGAGGAGGGCGACCGTCCGGTCGCGGACGTGCTCCAGCGACAGCCGCACCTGCAGCTGCTCGACGTTCTCGGTGAGGTCCCTGCTGGTCAGGCCCTTGTGCACGTGCTCGTGGCCGGCGAGCGCGTTGAACTCCTCGATACGGGCCTTGACGTCGTGCCGCGTGACCCGCTCCCGCTCGGCGATCGAGTCCAGGTCGACCTGCTCGACGACCCGCTCGTAGTCCTCCAGGACGCCGTCCGGCACGTCGACGCCGAGGTCGCGCTGCGCGCGCAGCACGGCGAGCCACAGCCGCCGCTCCAGAACGATCTTGTTCGACGGCTGCCAGATGCGGACGAGCTCCGGGCTCGCGTAGCGGGCGGCCAGCACGTTGGGAATCACGTTCGGGCAGCTTACGGCCCCGACCCGGACGCGGCGGCGGCCACTCACAGGGTGCGCAGGAGCACCTCGCGGCCCACGGCGCGGGGGTCGGGGTCGGCCTCGATGAGCGCGCTGACCAGCGCGCCGTCCACGAGCGAGACGAGGTCGCGCAGCGCGACCGGGTCGAGGGTGCGCCCGGACCGCGCGAGGATCTCGGCGAGCAGCGCCTCGAACTCCTCGCGCATCTTGCGCATCAGCGGTGCGAGGTAGGGCCGGCGCCCGGCGCCCACCAGGCGCTCGAACCGCAGCAGCGCCGCCTCGAGGCCGCGCTCGCGCGACTCGCGGCCGATCAGGTGGTCGAGGATCAGCTCCACCAGCTCGTCGGTGCCGAGCGGGCCCTCGGGGAGGGCGTCGAGCTGCTCGCGGACCTCGGCGAGCTCGTCGCGGCTCGTGCGCTCGACCGCCGCCGTGACCAGCTCCTCCAGCGAGGAGAAGTAGTAGGTGGTGGACGCGAGCGGCAGCCCGGCCCGCTCGGCCACGGCTCGGTGGCGCACGGCGTCGAAGCCGCCGGAGCGCAGCAGGGCGGCAGCCGCCGTGACCAACTCCTGCCTGCGCCGCTCGCCCTTCGCGGTGCCCACGTGACCATCTTCCCCCGCCGGTCAGAGACGGGGTGAAAGCTGCGCGGCCAGCGCGTCGAGGCGGTCCGCGAACGGGGCGGCCGCGCCGGGCCCGTCGCCGCGGCTCGACACGACGACGGTGCCGCCGGACGCCGTCGGACGCGACACCGCGCCCTCCGCCGCGCCCCCCACCCGGTCCGCCCCGGGCGGCAGGTACTGCACGGTCAGCACGCCCCGCGCCGCCCCGTCGGTCACCTCGAGGTTGACGCCCCGCTCACCGGGGGGCCTGCACTCCATCGTGATGGCCGCCTCCGGCGCGCCGACGACCTCCGGCAGGTACTCCTCGACGATCGCGCGCAGCGCGGGGTCCTGCCGATCGGCGCACTCGGTGGTACCCGGTCCGAGGGGCGCAGGCGCCGCCGCGTCCGCCTCCCCGGAGCCGCGCGCCGCGTACGGGGCCTGTGCGGCCCCCGGTGCCCCCTCCGCCGCGGCGGGCGGCGGCGCCTGCCGCTCGTCCCGCCGGGCGTCCGCGGGCGGGCCCTCCGGCGCGAGCATCGGCGCGGCGACCGTCGACGCGCCGCCTTCCTCGCGACCGTCCGGGAGCACGACCGCCCCGCCGACGCCGACGACGGCGAAGAGCGCCAGCCCTCCGACGGTGACCGCGGCGCGGCGGCGGACGGTGATCCGGCGAGACGCCCGCACGACCGACTCGTGGTCGAACCCGGGCGGTGGCGCGGTGTCGGAGGCGGCGGCGCGGAACAGCGCACCGAGCTTCTCGTCGTCGGTCATGTCGCCCACCCCCTTCACCCGGCCGGTCGCAGGTCCTCGAGCGCGTCGCCGAGCACGGCGCGCAGCGTCGCCAGCCCGTGCGCGGTCTGGCTCTTCACGGTGCCCTCGCTGCAGCCCAGCGCCTCGGCCGTGGCCGCGACGTCGAGCCCGTCGAGGTAGCGCAGGACGAGCACGGCGCGCTGGCGCGGCGGGACGGCCCGCAGCCCGTCGACGAGGACGTGCCGCGTGGTCACCGCCTCCGAAGCCGACGGGACGCCGCCGGACTCGACCGGCGGTTCCGCGGTCGCCCGCTCGCGGCGCCATGGCCGCCGCGACTCGTCGACGACGGCGCGCACCAGCGTGCGGCGCACCCACGCGTCGAGGGCCCCGCGGTCGCGGATGCGCCTCCAGTGGCGGTGCAGCGCGACGAACGCGGCCTGGGCGTGGTCGTCGGCGCGGTGCCAGTCGCCGCACAGCAGGTACGCCGTGCGGCGCACGGCGTCGCGGCGTGCGCGGAAGTACTCGGCGAACTCCCGCTCGCTGGCGTCGTCCACCCGGCCTTGCCCCCCTTCCCGCCGGCCCGTCGTGCAAAGGACGCGAGCATCCTCGTCCGGGGTTGGCCGCACCCACGAGATTCCCCCGATCGGCCCAGAACTGTGATCGTTCCGTGACCCTCCCGCCGCCGGACCGTCTCCTCCTGGTTGAATCGGGGGTCGTGCGACCCACGACTCGAGCCCGGCGTTCATCGGCCAACACCGGTCCGATCGACCTCCGCTCGGACACCGTCACCAAGCCCACGAAGCGGATGCGGGAGGCGATGGCCGCGGCCGAGGTCGGCGACGACGTCCTCGACCGCGACCCGACGATGCGCGAGCTGGAGCTGCGGGTGGCCGGTCTGGTCGGCGCCACCGACGCCCTGTGGACGCCCAGCGGCTCGATGGGCAACCTCATCGCGCTCATGCACCACCTGGACCGGGGCGACGCCTTCCTCGCCCCCGCGGGTGCCCACGTCCTGGACAACGAGCTCGGCACCGCCGCGTGGCTCGCGGGCGGGATGCCGCGCCCGCTGGCGCACGACGCCGGGCCGGGCAAGGTCTCCCCGGCGGCCGTGCGCCGGGCCGCCGCGGGCGGCGACGGGCCGTACCACGCGCTGCGCACCACGCTGCTGTGCCTGGAGAACACCCACAACGCCGCGGGCGGCACGGTGACCGCGCCGGACGAGCACGCGGCCGTGGTCGCCGCGGCCAGGGCGGCGAAGCTCAAGGTGCACCTGGACGGGGCGCGGCTCTGGCACGCGGCGGTCGCGCTCGGCGTGCCCCCGGCGGCCCTCACCGTCGGCGTCGACACGGTGCAGGTCTGCCTGAGCAAGGGGCTCGGTGCGCCGATGGGTTCGGTCGTCGCCGGTTCCGCCGAGTTCGTCGCGCACGCGCGGCGGTTGCGCAAGATGCTCGGCGGCGGGGTGCGCCAGGGCGGCGTGGTCGCCGCGGCCGGGCTCGTCGCGCTGGACCGCATCGATCGCCTCGCCGAGGACCACGAACGGGCGCGGGCCCTCGCCGCGGGGCTGCGCGAGCGCGGCTGGCAGGTCTCCACCCCGCAGACCAACATCGTGCTCATCTCGGTGGCCGACCTCACCGGCACCCTGCAGCGGTTCGAGGCCTCGGGCGTGCGGGCCGTCCCGATGGCGGGCCAGGTCCGGCTGATGACCCACGCCGACCTGACCGACGCCGACATCGCCACCGCGCTGGAGCGGATCGGGCCGGTCGACGCGGCCGCGGTCCGCGCGGACGGCCACCGCCCGCCGGTGCGCCCGGGCAGGTGACGGTCAGGCCTTCGGCAACCAGGCCTCGAGCCGCGCCAACGTCTCCTTGATGTCCGCGGTGGCGCCGGCGAAGGACATCCGGATGAACCGGCCGCCGTCCACCGGGTCGAAGTCCACGCCGGGGGCGACCGCGACGCCCGTCTCCGCGAGCAGCCGGTGGGTGAAACCCATCGAGTCGTCGGTCAGGTGCGACACGTCGGCGTAGACGTAGAAGGCGCCGTCGGCGGGGGCGGTGCGGGTGATGCCGAGGTCGGCGAGCCCGTCGAGCAACAGCTCGCGGTTCGCCGCATACCGGGCGACGTGCCCGTCCGCCTCGGCGTAGCTGGACTCCTCGAACGCGGCCAGCGCGGCCCGCTGCGCCAGCGCGGGCGGGCAGATCGTGAAGTTGCCGGTGAGGCAGTCGACGGCGCGCAGGAGCCGCGGCGGCACGAGCAGCCAGCCCAGCCGCCAGCCGGTCATCGAGAAGTACTTCGAGAACGAGTTGACGACCACCGCTTCCCGCGACGTCTCCCACGCCGAGGACGTCGCCGGGGCGCCGGCGTAGGAGATCCCGTGGTAGATCTCGTCGCTGATCAGCTGCACCCCGGTCCGCTCGCAGTGCTCGGCGAGCGCCGCCAGCTCGGCGGCGTCGAGGACGGTGCCGGTCGGATTCGCCGGGCTCGCGACGACCAGGCCCCGCACGGGCTCGTCGAGCGCCTCCAGCATCTCGACCGTGGGCTGGTAGCGGGTCTGCGGCCCGCACGGGAGGTCGACGACCTCGCAGCCGAGCGCGGTGAGGATGTTGCGGTAGCAGGGGTAGCCGGGGCGGGCGAGCGCCACCCGGTCGCCCGCGTCGAACGCCGCGAGGAACGCGAGCAGGAACCCACCCGACGAGCCGGTGGTGACGACGACCTGCTCCGGCGGGACGTCGAGGCCGTAGGTGCGCTCGTAGTGCGCGGCGATCGCCTCGCGCAGCTCCGGGATGCCCAGCGCGACGGTGTAGCCGAGGACGTCGCCGTCGAGGGCGGCCGCGGCGGCGGCCCGCACGGCGGCCGGGGCCGGGGTGGAGGGCTGGCCCGCCGAGAGGTTGACGAGGTCGCCGTGGGTGCGCTGGCGTTCGGCTGCTGCCGCCCAGACGTCCATGACGTGGAACGGGGGCACCGCGGCCCGGGCGGCGACCGTGAGCTGGGTGGGCGGAACGGGCTGCATCGGCACGGCCCGAGCTTAGGCAGGAAAGCGGAACGGCGGCCGCCCCAC
>NZ_DATGOP010000111.1:0-43949 GCF_035305885.1 Pseudonocardia sp. | reverse complement strand
GGTCCCGACGAGCCGGCGCCGGGGGGCACCTGGGAGGAGTCGTGCGCCGGGTACTGGGCCCACCTCGGCCGCCGGCTGCGGGAGCGCGGCGTGCCCGCCGATCCCGCGCGGCTGCGTGAGCTGCCCCACGACGTGGTGCTCGCCGACCGCCTGCGCGCCCGCCTCGCCCGCGGTTGGGCCGGGATCAGCGCCCGATCTCGTCCAGCTCCGCGAGTGCGTCGGCAGGCAGCTCCAGCGCGGCGGCGGCGACGTTCTCGCGCAGGTGCTCGATCGACGACGTGCCGGGGATCAGCAGGATGTTCGGCGACCGGTGCAGCAGCCACGCGAGCGCGACCGCGTTTGGGGTCGCCTCGAGCCGCTTGGCCACCGACTCGAGGGCGTCGGACTGCAGCGGCGAGAAGCCGCCGAGCGGGAAGTAGGGGACGAACGCGATGCCCTCGCGCGCGGTGAGCTCGACGAGCGGGTCGTCCTCGCGGTGGGCGAGGTTGTAGTGGTTCTGCACGCAGACGACGGGGGCGATCGCCCGGGCCTCGGCCAGCTGCTCGGCGGTGACGGTGCTCAGGCCGATGTGGCGGATGAGGCCCTGCTGCTGCAGCTCGGCGAGCACCTCGACCTGCGGTGCGATCGAGCCCGGCTCCGGCCCCTCGACCGCGCCCATGCGCAGGTTGACCACGTCGAGGGCGTCGAGGCCGAGCCGTCGCAGGTTGTCGTGGACCTGCGTGCGCAGGTCGGCGGGGTCGCGGGAGAGCACCCAGCTGCCCTTCTCGTCGCGGCGGGCGCCGACCTTCGTGACGATGTGCAGGTCCTCCGGGTACGGGTGCAGCGCCTCGCGGATCAGCTCGTTGGTGACGTACGGGCCGTAGAAGTCGGCGGTGTCGATGTGGTTGATGCCGAGCTCGACCACCTCGCGCAGCACGGCGATCGCCGCGTCGCGGTCCTTCGGCGGTCCGAAGACGCCGGGCCCGGCCAGCTGCATGGCGCCGTAGCCGACGCGGGTGAGCTCGAAGTCGCCGACGCGGTAGCGGCCGCCGGGAAGTCCGTGGGATGTCATGACCCCATCGTTCGGCGGCGGGGCCCGGACCGGAACGTAGAGTTCATCCTGGGAGTCGCAGGACCAGGATCGGCGCTCGCCCCACACCTAGGATCAGGACCGTGACCAGGTCGAACGTGCTGGGCGACTACCTGCGCGCGCGTCGTCACCTCGTCGACCCGGCGGACGTGGGGCTGCACGTCGCGGGGGTGCGGCGCACGCCCGGCCTGCGCCGGGAGGAGGTCGCCACCCTCGCCGGGATCAGCGCCGACTACTACCTGCGGCTCGAGCAGGGACGCGACCGCAACCCGTCGCCGCAGGTGCTGCGGGCGCTGGCGCGGGTGTTCGGGCTCGACGAAACCGCCACGCAGTACCTGCTGAGCCTCTCGGCCGACCGGCCGGCGCCCGCGCGGCGGCCTCGCCGCGAGGTGGTGCCCGCGGGGATCCGGCAGCTTCTGGAGGTGATCGGGCTGCCGGCGTTCGTGGAGAGCCGGAGCTTCGACGTGCTCGCCGCCAACCGGCTCGCCGCCGCCCTGTCGCCGCGGCTGCGGCCGGGGGAGAACCGCCTGCGGTCGATGCTGCTCGACGCCGACGAGCAGGCGCTGCACCCGGGCTGGGAGACGATCATCGGCGGCATGGTCGCGGCGTTCCGCGCCTCCGTCGGCACCGACGTCGACGACCCGCGGATCGTGCAGCTCGTCGGCGAGCTGTCGCTGGCCAGCGAGCGGTTCCGCCAGCTGTGGGCACGCCACGACGTCAAGCCGCTGGCGGGTGGGCAGGTGCGGATGGACCACCCGGAGCTGGGGCCGCTCGAGCTGCGGCTGGAGAAGCTGCCGATCTCGGACACCGACGGCCAGCTCCTGGTGGTCTACCACGCCGAGCCGGGCTCGGACAGCGCCAGGTCGCTGGCGCTGCTGGGGTCCCTCGCCGACGAGCCGCAGCAGCTGCAGCCGCAGGAGACGCAGCAGCCGCGCGCGTCGGCGCGCGGATGAGCTCTAGATCGAGAGCTCCGGCAGCATTCTCGAACTGCGCCGACGGCGCAGCACCACCTTGCGGACCCCACCCGGGTAGAGACGTACGCGGGACAGCTCCCAGCCGCCGAACTCGGCCTGGATCGCCAGCCGCACCGCCGCGGTCATCCGGGACACATCACCCGGTAGCTGGACCGGGCGGTACTCCCAGTCCCCGTCGACAGATTCCCCCTCGACCGTGCCGGTCGGGCCGCTCCGCGCCACCGGCTCACCTCCCTAGCAGCACCGCACCGCCACCTGACGTCCTGGTGAACGCCGGGTGGAATGACCCACACCATAGGCGCGCCCGCGCGCGCGTGCCAGGGCTCAGCCGGGGTCGCTGACGTCGTCGAGGGCGGCGCGGATCTCCGCGGGCAGGACCAGGCCGTCGGCCGCCATCGAGGCCGTGAGCTGGGCCGCGTCCCGCGCGCCGACGATCGCGGACGCGACGCCCGGCTGGTCGCGCACCCACGCCAGGGCCACCGACAGGGGTGAGGTGCCGAGGCCGTCGGCGGCGGTGAGCACCGCGTGGACGATCCGGGTCGCGCGTTCGGTGCGGCGGGCCTCGACGTACGACGCGAGCTCGGGGGACGCGCCGCGGGAGTCGGCCGGGGTGCCGTCGACGTACTTGCCGGTGAGCACGCCGCGGCCGAGCGGCGCCCACGCCAGCAGGCCGATCCCGTGGTGCAGCGCGGCGGGCAGCAGCTCCCGCTCCGGGTCCCGGCACAGCAGCGAGTACTCCGCCTGCGCCGAGACCGGCACGGCGACGCCGCCCAGCATCCGGCCGCGCTCGGCCACCGTCGCGAGCTGCCAGCCGGCGGGCCCGACCAGGCCCGCGTAGCGCGCCTTTCCCGAGTACACCGCGACCTGCACGGCCGACAGGGTCTCCTCGACCGGCACCCGGGCGTCGAAGTAGGGCAGCTGCCACAGGTCGATGTGGTCGGTGCGCAGCCGGGCGAGCATCGCGTCGAGCCCGTCGAGCAGGGCCCCGCGCGCGGCGCCCTCGCCGAGCGGCCCGCCGGGCACGCCACCACGCCCGGCGAGCACGACGTCGTCGCGCCGGACGGCCGTGGCGAGCACCTCGCCGAGCACCTCCTGCGCGGCCCCGTCGCCGTAGGCCTCCGCGGTCTCGACGAGCGTGCCTCCCGCCTCGACGAACGCCGCGAGCTGGGCCTTTGCGGTCTCGACGTCGGTCGAGACGCCCCAGGTCATCGTGCCGAGCCCGATCTGCGAGACCTCCAGCCCGCTGCCCCCGACCCGTCGCCTCCGCACGGGGGAAGCCTATGCGGGACGCCCTCGGCGCCCTCGGTACGGTCCCGCGCGTGACGTGGCTGGAAGTGATCGTGCTCGGGGTCGTGCAGGGGCTGACCGAGTTCCTGCCGATCTCCTCGTCGGCGCACCTGCGGATCGTGTCGGAGGTCTTCTTCGGGCGGGACGCGGGCGCGGCCTTCACCGCGGTCACCCAGCTGGGCACGGAGGCCGCCGTGCTCGTCTACTTCGCGCGTGACATCGGCCACCTGCTGCTGACCTGGCTGCGCGGCTTCCGCTTCCCCGCCGTGCGGGCAACCTCGGACTACCGCATCGCCTGGCTCGTGATCATCGGCACGATCCCGATCGGCGTGCTCGGTTTCCTGTTCGAGGACCAGATCCAGACCGCGGCGCGCAACCTGTGGCTGATCGCGACGACGCTGGTGGTGTTCGGGCTGCTGCTGGGGCTCGCCGAGCGGATCGGCAAGCAGCGCTTCGAGCTGGAGCAGATGAAGCCCGCCGACGGCATCCTGCTCGGCTTCGCCCAGGCGATGGCGCTGATCCCGGGCGTGTCCCGCTCCGGGGGCACGATCACCGCGGGGCTGCTGCTCGGGTTCTCGCGCCCCGCCGCGGTCCGCTACTCGTTCCTGCTGGCGATCCCCGCCGTGGTCGCCTCCGGCATCTTCCAGATCCCGGACGTGTTCGCGGGCGACGGGCCGTCCGTCGCCCAGATGGTGGTGGCGACGGTGATCGCGTTCGCGATCGGCTTCGCCTCGATCGCGTGGCTGCTGCGCTACGTGGAGCGCCACAGCGTCTACCTGTTCGTCTGGTACCGCGTCGCCCTCGGGGCCGTGCTGTTCGTCGCGCTGGGCGCGGGCTGGATCGCCGCCTACTGAGCCGCGGCCGCCCGCTGGACGCACGTACGCTCGGCGGTCGTGACGACGCTCATCCTGCTCCGCCACGGCCGCTCGGCGGCCAACGCGTCCGGCGTGCTCGCCGGGCGCTCCGCCGGTGTCGAGCTCGACGACACCGGCCGGGCGCAGGCCGAGAAGCTGGTGGACCGGCTGGCGGGCGTGCCGATCGCGGAGATCGTCTGCTCGCCGATGCTGCGGTGCGAGCAGACGGTGGCGCCGCTGGCCGCGGCCAGGGGGCTCGTCCCGAGCACGGAGCCGGAGCTCGCGGAGGTCGACTACGGCTCGTGGACCGGCCGCGAGCTGAAGACGCTGGCCAAGGAGCCGCTGTGGAAGGTGGTGCAGGCGCACCCGTCGGCCGCGGTGTTCCCGGACGGGGAGGGGCTGGCCGGAATGCAGGCGAGGGCGGTGGCGGCGGTGCGCAGGCACGGCAACCGGATCGCCGCCGAGCACGGCCCGGACGCCGTCTGGCTGGCCTGCAGCCACGGTGACGTGATCAAGTCGATCCTCGCCGACGCGCTCGCGACGCACCTGGACAACTTCCAGCGCATCGTCGTCGACCCGGGGTCGATCAGCGTCGTGCACTACACCGAGACGCGCCCGTTCGTGGCGCGGGTGAACGATCTCGGCGGTGACGTCTCGGGGCTGATCCCGCCGCCGAAGCGCAAGCGGCGCAAGTCGTCTTCGCGCAGCTCGGACGCCGTGGTCGGAGGCGACACCGGCGCGTAACGCCCACGGGCGTGCCTGAAAAGCCGCGGCGGTCTACCCTCGATGTCGCCATGCCACGCGTCATCCACGTCTTCCGCCAGCCCGAGCGCTTCGTCGCGGGCACCGTCGGCGAGCCCGGTGAGCGCTCGTTCTACCTCCAGGCGATCCAGGATGCGCGCACGGTGAGCGTGCTGCTGGAGAAACAGCAGGTGTCGGTGCTCGCCGACCGGATCACCGCCTTGCTGCAGGAGGTGGCCCGCCGCTTCGGCGCGGACGACTTCGACGACGAGGAGGCCGGCACCGACCTCGACCCCCTCGCCGTGCCGCTGGAGGAGGAGTTCCGGGTCGGCACGATGGGCCTCGGCTGGGACGCCGAGACGCGGTCCGTCGTGGTGGAGCTGCTCGCGGTCACCGACGAGGAGGTCGACGAGTCGGTCGTCCTCGACGACACCGAGGAAGGCCCGGACGCGCTGCGGGTCTTCCTGTCCCCGCCGCAGGCGAAGGCGTTCGCCGACCGCGCCGAGCGCGTGGTGTCCGCGGGCCGGCCGCCGTGCCCGCTGTGCGCCGAGCCGCTCGACCCGCACGGCCACGTCTGCGTGCGGCTCAACGGGTACCACCAGCGGTCCCCGGTCGAGGACTGACGAGACCTCGGTGGACCCTCGCGACCCGGCGGTGCCGGGACTGCTCCGGCACGGCCGCATCGAGATCACCGGCCGGCTGGTGGACGCCTCGAACGCCACCCTCTTCGGCACGATCGCGCTCGACGGCGTGGAGGCCGAGTGCGTCTACAAGCCCGTGCGGGGCGAGCGGCCGCTGTGGGACTTCCCCGACGGCACCCTCGCCGGGCGCGAGGTGGCCGCGTACCTGGTGTCCGAGGCCGCGGGCTTCCACGTCGTGCCGCCCACGGTGCTGCGCGACGGGCCGTTCGGGCCGGGCATGGTGCAGGTGTGGGTGGAGACCGACGACGAGCGCGAGCTCGTCGACGTCTGCCACCCCCGCGAGGTGCCGCCCGGCTGGATCGGCGTGCTGCGCGCCCGCGGTGACCACGGCGAGCCCGCCGTCCTCGTCCACGCCGACATCCCCGAGCTGCAGGCCATGGCCGCGTTCGACGTGGTCGCCAACAACGCCGACCGCAAGGGCGGGCACGTGCTCGCCGGGGCCGACGGCAACGTCTACGGCGTCGACCACGGGCTGTGCATGCACACCGACGACAAGCTGCGCACGGTGCTGTGGGGCTGGGTGGGCAAGCCGCTGCCCCGCCCGGTGATCGAGAACCTCGAGCGGCTGCGCGCGGAGCTGGACGGGGAGCTGGCCGAGTCGCTGTCGGAGCACATCACGCGGCGCGAGCTGCGCACGCTCGTCCACCGGGTCGAGCACCTGCTCGAGGAGCCCAGCTACCCGGAGCCGTCCGGGTACGGGCCCGCCATCCCCTGGCCGGCCTTCTGACCCGTTCCCGCGCTGGTCAGACGCCGGCCGCGGCCATCGCCGCGATGCCCCGTTCGATCCGGTCGGCGGTGAGCGACCCGTACCCGACCACGAGCCCCGCCCGCGGCCTCGTCGACTGCGCGTACGCGGAGAGGGGGATCGCCCCCGGCCCGCCGGGCGCGTGCGCCATGGCGTCGAGCGCGGCCGGCGGGACGGGGTGCCGCGGCACCAGCACGGCGTGCAGGCCCGCGGCCACGCCGGTGACCGACCAGCCGGGCAGGTGGCGGGCCACGGCGGCGAGCAGGGCGCGGCGGCGCTCCGCGTAGCGGGCGGCCATCCGGCGGATGTGCCGGTCGAGCGCGCCGGTCTCGATGAACACCGCGAGCGCCACCTGCTCGAGCACGGACTCTGCGATGTCGGCCCAGTGCTTGACCTCGGTGAGGGTGGTGGCGAGCCAGGACGGGGCGACCACCCAGCCGAGCCGCAGGCCGGGCGCGAGGGTCTTGGAGATGCTGCCGCCGTACACGACGCGGTCGGGGGAGAGGCCCTGCAGCGCGCCGACGGGGGAGCGGTCGTAGCGGTACTCGGCGTCGTAGTCGTCCTCGACCACCACCGCGTCCCGCGCCGCCGCCCACTCCAGGAGCGCCGTGCGCCGCGCGGGGGCGAGGACGGCGCCGGTGGGGAACTGGTGGGCCGGGGTCACCGACACCGCGCGCAGCTCGGTGGCGGCGAGCGCGGCCACGTCGATGCCCTGCTCGTCGACCGGGACGGGGTGGGTGTCGAGGCCGCCGACGCGGAAGGTCTCGACGACGCCCGCCGAGCCGGGGTCCTCCACCCCGACCGCGTCGATGCCGTGGCGGGCCAGCGCCTCGGCGATCAGGCGGGCCGCCTGGGCGAACCCGCCGGTGACCACGATGCGATCGAGCGGCGCGACGACGGCGCGGGTGCGGCCCAGGTACGCCGCGAGCGCGCGGCGCAGCCGGGGGTGGCCGCGCGGGTCGCCGTAGCCCAGCTCGGCGTCGGGCAGCGACCGCATCGCCGTCTCCAGTGCGCGCAGCCACTCGGTGCGGGGGAACGCGCCCAGCGCCGGCACGCCCGGGTTGCCGGGCTCGAACGGGCGCACCGGCGGCGGCGCCTCGCTCCCGTCGGTGTGGACGTCGCTCACCACCGTGCCGCGGCCCGTGTGCGCCTGCAGGTAGCCCTCCGCCACGAGCTGCTCGTAGGCGCGCACGACCACGCCGCGGGAGACCGCGAGGTCGGCGGCGAGGCTGCGCGACGCGGGCAGCCGGGTGCCCGCGGGGAGACGCCCGCCGCGGATCGCGCGGCGCAGCGCGTCGGCCAGCCCGTCGGCCAGCGCGCGCGGGCCGTGCGCCCTCAGGTCACCGAGCTCGATGCGCAGCCCCGGATTGGTCTCGTTGATCGCCGCCGCGGTGGACTCGGTCACGGGACCAGTCTGGCCTAGCGTGTCCGTGTGTTCTCCTACGACCAGGCCGTCCTCGACCGCTACCCCGCCGTCCGCGCCGGCGTCGTCCACGCCTCCGGCCTGACCAACGGGCCCACGCCACCCGCGTTGTGGGAGCGCTACCGCACCGCGCAGAAGGAGGTCGCCGACCGGCTTGCGACCACCCCGCCCTCCCAGCTGCCCCCGATCGCCGCCTGGCGCCGGGCGTTCGCCGGGTTCGGGGCGAAGCCGACCCAGTACCGCAGCGCGGCCGAGGCGCTGCTGCGCCGGCTGGCCAAGCAGGGCGACATCCCGTCGATCAACGCGCTGGTCGACCTCGGCAACCTCGTGTCGATCCGGCACGCGCTCCCGGTCGCGGTCGTCGATCTCGCGGGCATCGACGGCGGCATCACGGTCCGGTTCGCGACGGGGGCCGAGCGGTTCACCGACCTCGGCGCCGACGAGCCGGTCGCGCCGGAGCCCGGCGAGGTCGTGTTCGTCGACCGCGCCGGGGTGGCCTGCGCCCGCCGCTGGTGCTGGCGACAGAGCGCCCAGAGCGCGACCCGGGAGTCGACGACCGACGCCCTCGTGGTGGTCGAGGGTCTGCACGACGCGGCGGAACGCGATGTCGCGGCGGCCCGGGAGGAGATCGTCGCGCTGCTCGCGGAGTTCCAGCCGGGGGCCACCGTCACCGCGCACGCGCTTCCCTGAGCCGGCCCCGGCCTGGGCCGATCCTGGTCCCAGCAGGGCCACCCTGGTCCCACCACCGCGAACGCCGTGCGGGCTAGCGTCGGAACCGCTGATCGAGCAGCAGACTCGGAGGATCGACGTGAAGATCGGTCTGCACATCGCGGACTTCACCTACCCGTCCGGCCCGGCGAACCTCGCCGACGACCTGACCCGCATCGCGACCACGGCCGAGGAGGCCGGCTTCGCCCGCGTGAGCGTCATGGACCACGTGTGGCAGATCGCCGTGCTCGGTCCACCCGAGCACGAGATGCTCGAGGCCTACACGACGCTGGGCTACCTCGCCGCGCGCACGTCGCGGGTGGAGCTGCTCGCGTGGGTCACCGCGGTGACCTACCGCGAGCCAGGCATGCTCGCCAAGCTCGTCACCACCCTCGACGTGCTCTCCGGCGGCCGCGCCATGCTCGGCATCGGCGCCGCGTGGAACGCCGACGAGGCGCGCGGGCTCGGCCTGCCGTTCCCGTCCACCAAGGAGCGCTTCGAGCGGCTCGAGGAGACGCTGCAGATCGTGCAGCAGATGTGGAGCGACTCGGAGGAGCCCTACGTCGGGCGGCACTACCGACTCGAGCGCACGCTCAACCGGCCCCAGCCGCTGCGCAGGCCGCCCATCCTGATCGGTGGCGGCGGCGAGCGGAAGACGCTGCGGCTGGTCGCGCAGTACGCGCAGGCGTGCAACCTGTTCGCCGCCGACGACCTCGAACGCAAGCTCGACGTGCTGCGCGAGCACTGCGCGGCGGTCGGGCGGCTCTACGACGAGATCGAGAAGACCGTGATGCTGCCGCTCGACGTCGGCGAGCGCGGCGAGAAGGTCGACGCGCTGCGGTCGCAGCTGGAGCAGCTCGCCAAGCTCGGCGTGCAGCACGTGCACGGCTGGGTGCCCCGGGTGTGGGAGCTCACGGCGCTCGAGACCCTCGGCCGCGAGATCGTGCCCGCGGCGGCCGAGCTGTAGGCCCTACTGCCGGAGCACGACGGCGCCGATCCGCGAATCGCGGATCGGCGCCGTGGTGGTTCTGCGGGTCAGAGCGCGGCGAGGCGCTTGGCCATCGCCGACTTGCGGTTGGCCGCCTGGTTCTTGTGGATGACGCCCTTGCTCGCGGCCTTGTCCAGCGCGCGCGCCGCGGCGCGCTGCAGCTCGACGGCCTTCTCGGTGTCGCCTGCCTCGGCGGCCTCGCGGAACTTCCGCACGGCGGTACGCACGGCGGACTTGACCGACTTGTTGCGCAGGCGGCGCTTCTCGTTGGTCTTGACCCGCTTGATCTGACTCTTGATGTTGGCCACGCGAATGCCTCGAGTTTCTTCCTGCCGGTGGACTGCTCGCTCTCCGCACCGGCGGCGGGGATCCGTTCGTCACGCCGGGCGCTCGACGGCCCATGCTACAGCGCGTCGGATCCACCGGCGAAATCGCCCCTACCCAGCGGGAACGCCCCGATCCGCCGCGGCCGCGAGCCGTCGTCGCTGACCACCGCGTGGCCGCCCCCGTGCTTGGCCCGGTACATCGCGGCGTCGGCCGCGGCGAGCGCGGCCGCCGGTTCGCCGTCCAGCCGGGCCCGCACCACGCCGATCGACGTCGTCACTCCCGCGGCGACCTCGCCCGGCAGCCGGGCCACCGCGGCCGCCGCACGGCGCAGGGCGGCGGTGGCCACCGGGAGCGGGGTGGCCGGCATGACCACGACGAACTCGTCGCCGCCGTAGCGGGCCACGAGGTCGCCCGCGCGCAGCGTGGAGCGCAGGCAGTCGGCGATCACCCGCAGCACCTCGTCGCCCGCGGCGTGCGAGCGCTCGTCGTTGACCTTCTTGAAGCCGTCGAGATCGATGAGCGCCACGGCGCACGGCTGCGCGGCCGGGTCGGCGACGGCCTCGGCGAGCCGCAGGTCGAGGGCGCGCCGGTTCGGCAGCCCGGTGAGCGGGTCCTGCAGCGCCTGGGCGGCCGCGGCCCCGTGCTCGCGGGCCAGCCGGTGCTGCTCGGCGTGGCTGCGCAGCGCCGTGTGCCGCGCCTCGCGCAGCGCCCACAGCTCGTTCTCCAGCGCCGAGGCGTACAGCTGCAGCGGGCCGGACGGGGCGCCGTGGGCGATGCGGTCGACGCGGGCGACCTCGCGGTGCAGCGCGAGGGTGAGCACGGCACCGGCGGGCGAGCCGTGGCGCAGCTCGGCCTGCAGGCCGGTGAGCGCCGCGGCGGCGTCGTCGGGCCTGCCCGCGGCGAGCAGGCACCGGGCGGTCGCGATGGCCAGCACGATCCGGTCCCCGGCGAAGTGCGCCATCGGGTGCAGGGCGGTCAGCATCTCCAACTGGTGCGGGGCGGGCCGGGCCAGCGCGTAGGCGGCGCCGATCACCGAGCACTCCCTCGTGGCCGGCCGCCCGGTGCGCATCGCGGCGGTCCAGAGCCCGGCGGCGGTGCGCGCGGTCTGCGCCGCGGCGGCGAACCGGGTGGCCGCCGCGGTGTCGCGCCCGCTGCGCTCCAGCCGCAGCGCCCACGACAGCTGCAGCCGGGTCCGGTTGAGCTGGTGCACCAGCCGGTCCATCACCGAACCCGACCCCTGCGCGACGGCGACGGCGCGCTGCGAGACCTCGTCGGCGAGCTCGTGCGACCCCAGCTTGAGCAGCACGACCACGAGGCCGTTGAGGCTGCGGGCGAGCGAGCGCGCCCAGCGGCCGGGGTCCTCGCCCGGCGGGGGCGCGGTGATGTCGGTGAGGATCGCGAACGCCGTCGCGGCGTCGGCGAGCGCGTCCTCCTCGTGCCCGTACACCGCGGTGCGGTGGGCGCGCAGGGTGGCCGCCTCGCCGAGCCGGCGCGGGTCTGCGTCCAGCTCGGCCAGCTCGACGAACTCCTGCAGCAGCGCCTCGACCTCGTCGGCGTCGGCGGCGTCCTCGCCGAGCAGCCGCGCCGTGATGCCCATCCGCAGCAGCTCGGAGACCAGCGTGGACGGGCCGTGGCCGCGGGCCTGGTCCAGCATCGCGTCCAGGCCGCGCCGCGCCGCGGCCCTGCCAGCGGGGTCGGCGCGCTGCCCGAAGCGCACCTTGCTCAGCGCCCTGTCGACGACCTGCTCCTCGGTGAGGTCCCCGGCCTCGCGCGGGCAGCGGCACTCCGGTGCCCCGCCGAGCAGGGCGCACTCGGTCGCCGTGCGCGTCGTCGTCACCGCTTCCTCCCAGCTCGCCGGCGTTCGGCATCGTGGCACGTCGGACGGGTCCCGGACGCGGGCGGCGGCGGAACTCGACCCGAAGATCCAACGGATGGTCGCCCCGGTGTCACGGGCGGTGACCACGGCCGGCCCGGGCTACGCACGGGCGGGGACCCCTCGAGCCGCCGACCGGCTCACCCGTCCGGACTCCGACCCGGTGCGTCGTGGGACGATGGAGCCACCCCGTAGGAGAAGGAACAGAGTGAGCTTCGCCGATCAGACGTTCACCCCGCCGGAGCTGATCCGGAACTTCTGCATCATCGCGCACATCGACCACGGCAAGTCGACCCTGGCCGATCGCATGCTGCAGCTCACCGGCGTGGTCGAGGAGCGCCTGATGCGCGCCCAGTACCTCGACCGGATGGAGATCGAGCGCGAGCGCGGCATCACGATCAAGGCCCAGAACGTGCGGCTGCCGTGGCGGGTCGACGGCACCGACCACGTCCTGCACCTGATCGACACGCCGGGCCACGTCGACTTCACCTACGAGGTCTCGCGCGCGCTCGAGGCGTGCGAGGGCGCGATCCTGCTCGTCGACGCCGCGCAGGGGATCGAGGCGCAAACGCTCGCCAACCTCTACCTGGCGCTCGACAAGGACCTCACGATCATCCCGGTCCTCAACAAGATCGACCTGCCGGCGGCCGACCCGGACCGCTACGCGGCCGAGATCGCCCACATCATCGGGTGCGATCCGGCGGACGTCCTGCGGGTCAGCGCCAAGACCGGCGAAGGGGTGGCCGCGCTGCTCGACGAGGTCGTCCGCGCCGTCCCGCCGCCGCAGGGGGACCCGGACGCCCCGGCCCGCGCGATGATCTTCGACTCGGTGTACGACACCTACCGCGGCGTCGTCACCTACATCCGCGTGGTCGACGGGAAGATCACCCCGCGCGAGCGGATCCGGATGATGTCCACCGGCGCCACCCACGAGCTGCTCGAGGTGGGCATCGTCTCCCCGGAACCGAAGCCGTCGCAGGGCCTCGGCGTCGGCGAGGTGGGCTACCTCATCACCGGCGTGAAGGACGTGCGGCAGTCCAAGGTCGGCGACACCGTCACCACGCAGCACAACGGCGCCACCGAGCCGCTCACCGGCTACCGCGAGCCCCGGCCGATGGTCTACTCCGGGCTCTACCCGGTGGACGGCTCGGACTACCCGGAGCTGCGCGACGCGCTCGACAAGCTGCGGCTCAACGACGCCGCCCTCACCTACGAGCCGGAGACCTCCGCCGCGCTCGGCTTCGGCTTCCGCTGCGGGTTCCTCGGCCTGCTGCACCTGGAGATCACCCGCGACCGGCTGGAGCGCGAGGCCGGGCTCGACCTGATCGCCACCGCGCCGAACGTGGTGTACCGGGTGGTGCTCGACGACGGCTCGGAGCGCATCGTCACCAACCCGTCGGACTGGCCGACCGGCAAGGTCTCCGAGGTGTACGAGCCGGTCGTCAAGACCACGATCCTGGCGCCGTCGGAGTACATCGGCGCGATCATGGAGCTCTGCCAGAGCAGGCGCGGCCAGCTCAGCGGCATGGACTACCTGTCGGAGAGCCGTGTCGAGCTGCGCTACACCCTGCCGCTCGCCGAGATCATCTTCGACTTCTTCGACGCGCTGAAGTCCCGCACGCGCGGCTACGCCTCGTTGGACTACGAGGAGGCGGGCGAACAGGCCGCCGACCTGGTCAAGGTGGACATCCTGCTGCAGGGCGAGCCGGTTGACGCGTTCTCCGCCATCCGGCACCGGGACCAGGCCTACGCCTACGGCACGATGATGGCCTCGAAGCTGCGCGAGCTGATCCCGCGCCAGCAGTTCGAGGTGCCGATCCAGGCGGCGATCGGGTCGCGCATCATCGCGCGGGAGAACATCCGCGCCATTCGCAAGGACGTCCTCGCGAAGTGCTACGGCGGTGACATCACCCGCAAGCGCAAGCTGCTGGAGAAGCAGAAGGAAGGCAAGAAGCGGATGAAGACCATCGGGCGGGTCGAGGTCCCGCAGGAGGCCTTCGTCGCGGCCCTTTCCACCGAGTCGAGCGCAGACAAAGCGAAGAAGTAGCCAGCCGGCAGGCCCCGATTCCGTCCGTGCACGGCGAGACGGAGGAGGGGACCATGGCTCTTCCTGTTGCGGCGGGCGGCCTGCCCGCGCGATCTGCGCGTGGCGTACTGCGAGCGGATCGGGGTGGCGTCCTACCGGCTCCTCGACCCCGCCGAGCCCGGCGCCCTCACCGGCTACGAGCTCGACGGCGCAGGCGCGTACCGCGAGGTCGGCGGCGCCGTGGGCGACGAGGCCTTCCACGCGGAGCGGCCGTCCCGGTCACGGTCGGGCCGGCCCGGCTCCTGGACGGCCTGCGGCCGTGGGCGGCGCCGGGTGGCTATGCGGGCTGGGTGCTCAGCTCGATCACCGCGGCGTCCGGCGCGAGCTCGAGCACCCGCACGGTGAGGGTGCCCCGGTCCGAGCCGAACCGCACCGTCCCGGACGGCCCGACCACGCCCAGCCCGAGCCCGGTGGGCCGGTGCACCCGGAACGCCACCGCGAACGGCCCGACCGACGACACCGAGAGCCCCGTCGCGCCGGCCCGCCCGTCGAGCGGGATCCGCACCGGGCCCGTGACCCGGAGGGTGCAGGTGCCGTCGAGGCAGGCGGCGACGCCCGCGTCCGGGGGGCTGCGCCCACGCCGCGGTGGGCGCGCCGAACAGGCTCAGCGCGAGCGCGGTGAACAGGGCTGCGGCGACGGTCCAGCGGCGCACGCCTCGACGCTGGATCGGCACCGGCGCGGCGGCTGCCCGGATGACCCGGTCGGGGGGCACGATGTGGCCCATGAGTGCCAGCCTCCTGGAGTACGCCCCGGCCGTCACCGGCGTCGTCCTGCTGGCCGTGTTGCTGGCCGGCGTCCTCGCCGGGCGGTCGAAGAGCAGGTGGACGGCGCTCGCGGGCGGCATCGTGCTGATCTTCGCCGCCGGCGTGGTGCTCACCGCGGTCGGCGGCGGCCCGGAGAACGACGACCCGGCCGCCGAGCTCACGGCGCTCTACACGATCACCCTGCCACTGCTGATCGCCTTCGTCGCGGGCTGGCTCCTGGTGCGCGGCGGCTGGCTGCGCCGCTTCCTCGTGATCGCGATCGGCGCGTTCCTGCTGGTCGCCTTCCCCTACGCCGCGGCAGGCCAGGCCACGGCCACGGCGTTCCTGCCAGGCGGCTGACTCACCGCTCACACCTGCGGTACCCGGCCGCCGCGGCCGGGCTAGCGTGATCGGCGTGCTGACCGCGCTGGACTCCCCGATCGTGCTGGCGCCGATGGCGGGTGGCCCCACCACCCCCGAGCTGGTCGCCGCGGTGTCCGGCGCGGGCGGGTTCGGCTTCGTCGCGGGCGGCTACCTGGACGCCCACGGGCTCGGCGCCGCGGTGGCCGCCGTCCGGGAGCGCACCGCGCGGCCGTTCGGGGTGAACCTGTTCCTGCCCGGAGAACGGTGCGACGCCGGGGTGGAGCGCTACCGCGCGCGGCTCGTCGCCGCCGGGTTCGACCCCGGCGAGCCGGTGTGGGACGACGACGCCTACCCGGACAAGCTCGCGCTCCTGCTCGCCGACCCGGTGCCGGTGGTGTCGTTCACGTTCGGCTGCCCCGACCCGGACGCGGTGGCGCGGCTGCACGCGGTGGGCAGCGAGGTGCTCACCACCGTCACGAACCCGGACGAGGCGCGCCAGGCCGCCGAGGCCGGGGTCGACGGGCTCGTCGTGCAGGGGTTCGAGGCGGGCGGGCACCGCGGGGTGTTCGACAACGACCCGGCCGACCCGGCGGGCGGCCCGCAGTACGGGCTGCTCGCGCTGCTGCGGCTCGTCGCCGCGGCCGTCGACCTGCCGCTCGTGGCCGCGGGCGGCATCGTCGACGGCGCGGGCGTCGCCGCCGTGCTGGCCGCGGGCGCGGTGGCCGCCCAGCTGGGAACCGCGTTCCTCGCCTGCCCCGAGGCGGGCACGAAGCCCGCGCACCGCGCCGCGCTCGCCGCCTCCGACGGCGCCCCCACCGCGATGACGCGCGCGTTCACCGGCCGCCCGGCGCGCGCCATCCGCAACACGTTCCTCGACGTCCACACCGCCGCGGCCCCGGCCGCCTACCCGCAGGTGCACCACACGACGAGACCGATCAGGGCCCACGGCGATCCCGCCACCACCAACCTCTGGGCGGGGCAGGCCTACCCGTTGGCCCGGCCGCTGCCCGCCGCCGAGCTGGTGGCCACCTTGCTCGCCGAGGCGCGGGAGGCCGCGTCCCGCGCCGCCGCGGGGGTGGCCCGGTGACGGTCGTGTCGGTCAACGTCGCCGTCGTCCGCAGCGACATCGAGACGCGCGCCCCCGACGGGCGCACCGGCATCGACAAGCGCCCCGTCGACGGCCCCGTGCTGCTCACCGCAGACGGAGTGCGGGGCGACACCATCTGCCACACCAAGCACCACGGCGGCCCGGACCAGGCGGTGTACGCCTACGCGGTGGAGGACCTCGCGTTCTGGACCGCCGAGCTCGGGCAGGAGTTCACCCCCGGCGGCGTCGGCGAGAACCTCACCGTGTCCGGCGTGGACTGCACCGGCGCCGTGCTCGGCGAGCGCTGGCGGGTCGGTGAGGCCGTGCTGCAGGTGCGCGCCACCCGCACGCCCTGCCGGGTGTTCGCCGGCTTCCGCGGGGTGCCCGACCTGGTCAAGCGGTTCATCGCCGCCGGACGGCCCGGTGCGTACCTCGCGGTGCTGCGCCCCGGGACGGTGCGGGCGGGCGACCCGGTGGAGGTTTTCGACCGGCCGGACCACGGGGTGACCGTGGCCGACCTGCTGGCGGCCTCCACCGTGGCGCGCGAGCGGGCGCCCGAGATCGCCGCGGCGCGGGAGTACCTGGGGGTGCGAGCCCGGGCCTGGCTGGACCGGGCGCTGGAGCTGTCGGGGGCGTAGCCGGGGAGGTCGGGGGATTCGGGGGATCGGGGAGGGTCGGGGGTCTTCTCAGACGGGTTGGCGCGCCAGCGCCTCGAGGAGCTCGGCCAGCTGTGCGCGTTCGGGGGTGTGGGGCGAGCCGAGCGCCTCGCTCGCCTTGCGCTCCACCCGGCCGCAGACACGCTCGACGACGGCCCGCCCGGCGCCTGCGAGGTGGACCAGGACCCGCCTGCGGTCGACGGGGTCGGTGCGCCGGTAGGCCAGCTGCGCGGCGACCAGGCGGTCGACCACGCGGGTGGCGGTCGGTGCGGGCAGAGCGGTGTGGGCGGCGATCTCACCCATGCTCCGCCCACCGCCGCGGGCGAGCATGAGAAGCACCCGCCATCCGTCGCGGCTCACGCCTTCCGCCGACGTGACCGGGGACAGCGCGGCGGCAACCGCGCGGTCCAAACGGTCGAGCAACTCGACCAGACCTGTCACTCGCGGCGCCGGGGCGGGGTACCCATTCCCCGGCGCCATTCGACTTGGTGGCTCAGACACGGTCACACACTGTACGTCCTGAGAGGGCCGAACGGGGTTCTCAGGAAGGCGAATCGCTAGACGAACGGCCGATTCAGCGCGACGAGCGGCTTCACCGGGTGAATACGATCTTCCCAGCGGTGTCTCCGTCGAGCATCGCGCGGAAGCCCTCGGCGGCCCGATCCATCGGCAGTTCGAGCCCGATCTCGGGCGAGATGCCGGCGTTCTCGACGAAACGCAGCAGGTCGATGAGCTCCTGGCGCGTCCCCATGGTCGAACCGATGACGCGCAACTGGAGGAAGAACAGCCGCTGGAGGTCGGCACCGGGGTTGGGCCCGCTGGTCGCGCCGGAGACGACGATCACACCGCCCGGCTTGAGGGCGCGCATCGAGTGCGACCACGTGGCTTCACCGACGGTCTCGAAGACCGCGTCCACCCGCTCGGGGAGCCGCTCCCCGGTCGGGAACGTGGCGTGCGCGCCGAGCCGCTCGGCGACCGCGCGCTTCTCCTCCGTGCGCCCGGTGACCCACACCCGCATCCCGGCGGCGCGGCCCAGTTGCACCAGCGCCGTCGACACCCCGCCGGACGCGCCCTGCACGAGCATCGTCTGCCCGGGCCGCAGCCCCGACTTGGTGAACAGCATCCGGTAGGCGGTGAGCCACGCCGTGCCCATCACGGACGCCTGCACGGCGGTGAGCCCCGCGGGCTTGGGCACGACGTTGCGCGCGGGCACCACCACGGTGTCGGCGAACGTCCCCTGGTGCTTCTCGGTGAGCAGGGTGCGCTTCGGGTCGAGCGTCTCGTCGCCCTCCCACGCCGGGTCGCCGATCACCGAGTGGATGACGACCTCGGTGCCGTCCTCGAGCGTGCCCGCACCGTCGCAGCCGAGGATCATGGGGAACTGGTCGGGCTTGATCCCCACGCCGCGCAACGTCCAGATGTCGTGCATGTTGAGGCTCGCGGCGGTGACGTTGACGGCCACCCACCCGTCGGGCACCTCGGGCGCGGGCCGCTCGCCCACGACGAGCGAGTCGAGCGGAGCGTCGGCGTTGGGCTCTGCTGCGTAGACGGCGAACATGGCGCGAATGTATCCAGGATCGTCCCCGTCTACTGTGTGAGCCGTGTTGAGCACCCTGGCGGACTGGTGGGACGCGTTCGAGCTGTGGCTCACGCAACTCCCGTTCGGGTTCCAGGTCCTCCTCGCCACGTTCGTGCTCGTGCCGCTCTGCTGGGGCACCGCCGTGGTGTCCGATCGCCTGGTCGACGCCGCCGCGGGCTGGTTCGCCGCCCGCCGCGGGCGCCGCGAGAAGGGCCCCGAGGGCTCACCCGACGTGACTTCCGCGTCGCGGTAACTCTCAGCGTCGCTTCAGCGGTCCGCCATCAGGGTGGGCCGCGATGCCCGGTGCGACCGCACCGGGTGACGACGGCGACGGAAGGCCCATGTCGACCTTGCAGGAGCACCGCGTTCCGACCCGCGACCGCGCCGCGCAGGTACGGTCGGGTCTGCTCCGCGGATGGCGGACCCCGCAGCACCGCGACGGCCTGGCGCTCGTGCTCAGCTCCGGCCTCACCTCGGGGTTGGGGCTGCTGTTCTGGATCCTCGCGGCCCGGCTGTACGACTCGGCGACCGTGGGCGTGAACAGCACCGTCCTGTCGGCGATGACGCTGCTGGGCACGGCCGCGCAGCTCAACCTCGGCAACGCGCTGCTGCGCTTCGTCCCCGTGGCGGGCCGCCACGTCCGCGTGCTCGTGGTGGGCTGCTACGCCGCCGCGGTGGCGGTGGCCGCACTGGCCGGTGCGGTGTTCGCGCTCGGAGCAGGCTGGTGGGCCCCGGAGCTGGTCGCCGCGTTCGGCGGGTCGCAGCTGCTGGCGTTCTTCACGCTGGCCACCCCGGTGTGGGCGATGTTCGTCATGCAGGACTACGTGCTGCCCGCGCTGAAGAAGGCCACGCTGGTGCCGGTGGAGAACCTCGTGTTCTCCGTGCTGAAGATCGTGTTCCTCGGCGCGGCCGCCGCGCTGGGGCTCTTCGGCGGGCTCGCCGTCGCCTGGGTGGCGGCCACCGCCGTGATCGTGCTGATCGTCACGGCCTACCTGGCGCGGGTGCTGCCGCGCCCCGCGGAGACCACGGGCGGCGCGGCCCCCGCGGTCACGGTGCGCGACGTCGCGTCGTTCGTCCGGGCCGACTACGCGGGCACGGTCTTCCTGCTCACCGCGGTGTTCGGGCTGCCGCTCGTGGTCCTCGCCCGCCTCGGCCCGGAGGCGGCCGCGGTGTACGGCATCACCTGGCAGATCGCCTACGCCCTCTACCTGGTCGTCAACGGGATGGGGCAGTCGCTCGTCGCCCACGTCGCCGCCCACCCCGACCGGCTCGAGCAGGCCCGGCGCGGCATGGTGGTCAAGGCGATGGCCCTGCTCGTGCCCGCCGTGCTCGTGATCGCGGTGGGGGCGGAGCCGCTGCTGTCGCTGTTCGGCGCCCACTACGCCGACGAGGGCAGCCTCCTGCTGGCGCTGCTCGCGCTCTCGGCCGTCCCGAACGTCGTCACCTGGTCCGCGGTGTGGGCCGCGCGCGTCCGCCGCGACGGGCGCGTCCTGTTCGGGCTGCCCGCCGCCGTCACCACCGCGGTGATCGCCGGGAGCTGGGTGCTGATGCCGGCGCTCGGGGTCGTCGCCACCGGGGTGGCGTGGCTCGGCGCGCAGAGCGTCGCGGCGGCGGGGGTGCTCCTCGTCCGCGCCGTGAGCCGCAGGCGGCTAGCCTGAGGGTGTGCATCGTCTCCCGCGCGTGAGCTGGCGGCCGCCGTCGTAGGACGGCCGCCAGCTCACGCACGACCAGGGCCGTCCCGTCAGGGCCGGCCCTTTTCGTTCGTCGGGGGCCTTCTGGCGGGCGGCCTGCCCACCAGCGAAGGAGCCCCCATGAGCCCTGACCCATCCGACACCCTGCTCGCCGCCCAGCGCCGCAGCGCCGAGCTGGAGGCCCGCATCGCCGAGGACCCGGCGCGGTTCCGGATCCTCACCGGTGACCGGCCGACCGGCCCGCTGCACCTGGGCCACTACTTCGGCACGGTGGCGGGCCGCGTGCGCCTGCAGCGGCTCGGCGTCGAGCTGTTCGTGCTCGTCGCCGACTACCAGGCGCTCACCGACCGCGACGTCGCCGAGAACCTGCCCGAGCACGTCGACGGGCTGGTCGCCGACTACCTGGCGGTCGGGATCGACCCCGGCAAGGCCACGATCTTCACCCACAGCGCGGTGCCCGCCCTCAACCAGCTGCTGCTGCCGTTCCTGTCGCTCGTCTCGGTCGCCGAGCTCGCGCGCAACCCCACGGTCAAGGAGGAGATCGAGGCGTCCCGGAGAGCGGTGAGCGGCCTGATGTTCACCTACCCGGTGCACCAGGCCGCCGACATCCTGTTCTGCAAGGCCAACCTCGTGCCCGTCGGCAAGGACCAGCTGCCGCACCTGGAGCTCACGCGCACGGTGTCCCGCCGCTTCAACGACCGGTACGGGCCGGTCTTCCCCGTCCCGGACGCGCTGTTGTCCCCGGTGCCGCACCTGCTCGGCCTGGACGGGCAGAAGATGAGCAAGAGCCGGGGCAACGCGATCCCGCTGTCGCTGCCCTCCGACGAGGTCGCGCGGCGGATCAGGGGCGCGCGGACCGACGCGCAGCGCCGCATCACCTACGAGCCGGACACCCGGCCGGAGGTGGCCAACCTGGTCCGGCTGGTGGCGCTCTGCCAGGACCGCGACCCGGTCGAGGTGGCCGACGAGGTCGGGGACGCGGGTGCCGCCGCGCTCAAGCGCCTCGCGATCGACGCGGTCGAGGGGTTCCTGGCCCCGATCCGCGCCGCCCGCGCCGCCTACCTCGACGACCGGGCCCAGCTGCGCCGGATCCTGCGGGCGGGCAACGAGCGGGCGTGCGCGATCGCCGAGGACACCCTTCGGGAGGTCCGCGCCGCGATGGCGACGGACTACTGAGCCGTGCCGAGGGCGGCCGCGAGCGCCGACAGCGTCTCCGAGCAGCCGGCGTCGACCCGGACCGTGGCGAGGTCGTCGCCGCGGGTGGGGCCGCGGTTGACGATCACCACCGGGAGGCCCGCCTCGTGCGCGTGCCGCACGAACCGCAGGCCGGACATCACCGCCAGCGACGAGCCCGCGACGAGCAGCGCCGCGGCGGCGTCGACCATGGCGTAGGCGCGCTCGACCCGGTCGCGCGGGACGTTCTCGCCGAAGAACACCACGTCCGGCTTGAGCGGGCCGCCGCACCCGGTGCACCACGCCAGCCGGAACCCGTCGACGGCGGCGAGCTCGGCGTCGCCGTCCGGGGCGGCCTCCACGGCGGCGCCCGCCGCCTCGATGAAGCCGGGGTTGAGCTCGGCGAGCCGCCGCTGCAGCTCGGCGCGGCTGCTGCGCCTGCGGCAGCGCACGCAGACGACGTCGGCGATCCGGCCGTGCAGGTCGATCACCGCCCGGTTGCCCGCCGCCGTGTGCAGACCGTCGACGTTCTGCGTGATCACGCCCTTCAGCGCCCCGCACCGCTCCAGCGCGGCGAGAGCGTGGTGGCCCGCGTTCGGCTCGGCCTGCGCCATGCGGGCCCAACCGACGTGGCTGCGCGCCCAGTAGCGGCGCTGGGCGTCCTCGCCGGAGAGGAACTCCTGGTAGGTCATCGGCGTGCGCCGCGGCGACCCGGGGCCCCGGTAGTCGGGGATGCCGGAGTCGGTGGACAGGCCCGCCCCGGTGAGGGCGACGATCGGGCGGCGCGCGAGGACGTCGAGCGCCTGGTCGATGGCCGACGCCTCCAGGGTGTCCACGACGGCAAGGGTAGCTGTCGCGTTCGTGCAATACAGATCGTCGCGCGGGGCGCAGGATCGAGGCATGGAATCGGCGCAACGGCTACGAGACAGCATCGAACTGGCGGTCGCGACGATCCGCGACACCGGCACGGGCCGCTACGACGACCCGTCGCCGTGCGCCGGATACACCGTCCGCGACGTCGTGAACCACCTGGCGTTCGGCTTCCTGCTCGCCCACCGCAGCGGCGCCCGCGAGCCGTGGGAGCCGTCGTGGAGCGGGGAGGAGCGCGCCCCCTACCTCGCCGGGCTGCCGGAGGAGGAGTGGGCGCGGGCGTGCGCCGACGAGGCGGCGGCCACCACGCAGGTGTGGGCCGACCCGGACGCGTGGCGGGGCGAGGCGAGCATGGGCGGCGCGGCGATGCCCGCCTCCGCGATCGGCTCGATGATGACCGCCGAGTTCGCCGTGCACGCCTGGGACCTCGCCCGCGCCACCGGCCGGACCGTCGACGTCCCCGACGCGCTCGGCGCCGCCGTGCTCGACGGGGTGCTCGCGATGGCGCCGTCGGGGCGCGCCGCCGGGTGGTTCGGGCCCGAGGTCGCCGTGGCGCCCGACGCGCCCGCGTTCGAGCGGGCCCTCGCGGCGTCCGGCCGGGACCCGGGGTGGACGCCGTGACCGGGATGGACGTGCGCGCGGTCAACGAGCGCGTGATCGCGCAGTTGCGGGCGGGCGGCCCGGTCGAGGGCATGCACCGGGAGCGCCTGGTGCTGCTCACCACCACCGGGCGGCGCACCGGGCGGCCGCGCACCACCCCGATGATGTTCCACCGCGACGGCGATCGGCTGCTCGTGGTCGCGTCCAACATCGGCGCGCCCCGGCACCCGGACTGGTACCTGAACCTGGTGGCCGACCCGCACGTCACCGTCGAGGTCGGCGACGAGCCCGGCGGCGCCCGCCCGGCGGTGGCGCGGCCGCTCGAGGGCGCCGAGCGCGAGCGGGTGTGGGAGATGCTGAAGGCGACCTACCCGTTCTTCGCCGAGCACGAGGCGAGGACGACGCGAACGATCCCGGTGGTCGCGCTCGAGCGTCCGTGATCGTTTCTCACCGGGATCACAGCGGGGGCCCGCCAGACTCGCCGCGTGGGTTCACCGCCTGGGACCGGGGCCGACGTCCCGGCTGCACCGACGTCCACCCGGCCCCGCCGACGGCTGCCGATCGCGCTCGTCGCCGGGGTCGCCGTGCTGACCGTGCCCGACCTGCTCGGCATCGACCGGATCACCCCGCTCGCGCAGGTCGTGTCGCTGCGGCCGTACCTGCTCGTCGGGGTGGCGGCGCTGGTGCTCGCCCTGTGCGGCCTCGCGTGGCGCACCCGGCGGGCCCTGCTGCCCGCGGCGGCGCTCGCGGTCGTGCTGGTCCTCGGCGTCGTGGTGACCGTCCCCCGCACGCAACCCGGGCCGCCGCCCGCGGGCGGGCGTGCGCTCACCGTGCTGACGGTCAACGCGTTGGACGGCGCGGCGGACGTGGCCGGCCTGGCGGAGCTCGTCCGCCGCGAGCGGCCCGACCTCGGCGCGCTCGTCGAGGTCGGCCCCTGGTACCGGGAGCGGCTCGCGCCGCTGGTCGAGCCCCTCGGCTACCGCATCGTCACCGCGGTCGGCACCGACTCCGACGGCGTGACCGACGTCTTCGGGGTCTCGGCGCTGGTCGCCGCGCACCTCGGCGACGTGACGGTCGACGTCGACGAGACCCGGCCGTTCCCCACCGTCATCATCGGCGGCGGCGGGCTGGGCGCGACGCGGTTCGTGGCCTACCACGCGGTCGCCCCGCGCCCGGGTGACGTCGCGCAGTGGAGCACCGACCTGGGCGAGCTGACCCGCTACTGCGCGGGCGGTACCCCGGCGATCGTCGCGGGCGACTTCAACGCGACGCTGGACCACTCCCGGCTGCGCGAGGTCACCGCCGGGTGCGCGGACGCGGCCGCCCAGCTCGGGCGCGGCCTCGCGCCCACCTGGCCGTCGTGGCTGCCGACCTTCCTCGGCGCGCAGATCGACCACGTCCTCGTCACGCCCCCGATCGCCGCCGAGGACCTCGCGCTGCACGAGGTGGCGGGCAGCGACCACCGGGCCGTGGTGGTCCGGCTCCGCCTCCCGGGGTGAGCGGGCGCTACCGGGCCCAGGCCGGCTTGCGCTTCTCGGCGAACGCGCGCATGCCCTCCTGGCCCTCCTCCCCGGCGAAGAACCGGGCGGAGAGCTGCTGCATCTCGGCGAACTGCGCGTCGAGCGCGGCCGGGCGCTCCCGGCGCAGCAGCTCCTTCGTCGCGGCCAGCGCCCCGGGGGCGCCCAGCCGGAGCATCTCGGCGTAGCGGGTGACCTCGGCGTCGACGCCGTCGGCCGGGACCGCGCTGTTGACGAGCCCGATCCGCGCCGCGCGGCGCCCGTCGAACGTCTCGCCGGTGAGCAGCAGCTCGTGCGCCGCGCGCGGCAGCAGCCGGGGCAGCACGGTCACCGAGATGACCGCGGGCACCAGGCCGAGCCGCACCTCGCTGAACGCGAACGTGGCGTCCTCGGCGGCCACCGCGATGTCGCAGGCCGCGACCAGCCCGACGCCGCCCGCGCGGGCGGGCCCCGCCACCCGCGCGACGACCGGGGTGGGGGAGGACCAGATCCGCTCCAGGATCGCCGGGAACTGGTTGACGCCCTGGTCCTGCGCGCCCGCCCCGCGCGACTCCTTGAGGTCCATGCCGGAGCAGAACACCCGCCCGGTGTGGCTGAGCACGATCACGCGCGCGCCCGGGTCGTCGATCGCGGTCTGCAGGTGCGCGAGCAGCTCCCGGCGCAGCTGCGCCGAGAGCGCGTTGCGGTTGGCGGGCGAGTCGAGCGTGATCGTGGCGACGCCGGCCGCGACGTCGAGGTGCACCAGCTCCGTCATGCGGGCACCGTATCCCGGCGCGGCTGCCCGAACCGCTTGCGCAGGTAGGCGGCCGTGGCGTCGTCGGCGGGGAAGAAGCTCTCGATGGCGATCTCGTCGAGGGTGACGTCGAGCGGGGCGCCGAGCACGGCCACCGTGCTGAACAGCGTGAGCTCCTGGTCGGGGTGGCGCAGCCGCAGCGGCAGCACGATCCGGTCGCGCGGCTGGGCGGCCGGGTCGAGGCCCGCGTCGCGGCAGTAGCCGGTGACCTCGTCGAGCAGGGCACGCAGCCCGGTGGTCGCCGAGCGCTCGGCCTGCCTGCGCAGCCGCGACACCAGGTGGGCCGCGTACTCGGGCAGGTCGGCGACGTGCGGGGCGAGCCCGCGCGGGTGCAGGCTCGCGCGCAGCACGTTCACCGGCGGTGTGAGCAGCTCGGGGTCGACGAGGTCGGTGAGCAGCGCGACGGCGCTGTTGGCGGCGAGCAGGTTCCAGCTGCCGTCGACGAGCACCGCCGGGTACGGCGCGTGGCCCTCCAGGATCTGCTTGAGCGAGCGCTGGACCTCGCTCATCTCGGCGTCGTCGAGCGAGTGCTCGGTGTAGGCGGGGGCGTACCCGGCGGCCATCATCAGCTCGTTCCGCGCGCGCAGCGGCATGTCCAGCTCCTCGGCCAGCAGCAGCACCATCTCCCGGCTCGGGCGCGACCGGCCCGTCTCCAGGAAGCTGAGGTGACGGGCGGACACGTCGGCCTGGATGCCGAGCTCGAGCTGGGTGAGCCTGCGCCGCTGCCGCCACTCGCGCAGCAGGGACCCGAACGAGCTGGTGGTGGCGGTGGCCGCGGTCATAGCGGCGACGCTAGCTCGCGCGGGTTCGCCCGGGCGATGACCTCAGGGGTAATGGACCGCCGCGTCCGTGATCGGCAGGGTGGCCGTCATGACCGACGAGCTGACCGCCCAGCTGCACGCCGCCATGCCGTTCACCGCGGTGCTCGGCGCGACGGCGGTGAAGGTGGGGCCGGACGAGGTCGTGCTGCGGCTGGACTGGGACGGAACCCGCTGCACCGCGGGCGGGCTGCTGCACGGCGGCGCGCTGATGGCGCTCGCCGACTCCGCGGGCGGCTGGTGCGCGTTCCTCAACCTGCCCGAGGGGGCGCGCGGCACGGCCACCATCTCCTCCGCGACCAACTTCCTGCGCCCGGTCACCGCCGGCCACGTGGCGGCCACGGCCCGGCCGCTCAGCGTGGGGCGGACCGTGATCGTGGCCGACACCGAGCTGCGCGACGCCGGTGGTCGGCTCGCCGCCCGCGTCACCCAGACCCAGGCCGTGCTGCCCGGATAGCCCGGCGCGCGGGGGCTGCCGTTCGCCGCGCGGTCCGCGCGGGAGGCCGGTTCGACCCCGCGGGGCGCCCGCCGGCGGTGGTAGGCATCCGCCGTGGGAACGATGCGCGTGATCACGCAGCTGTCGACCGGCGGACCGCAGGTGCTCGAGCTCGGCGAGGCGGAGATCCCGGAGCCCCTGCCCACGGAGGTCCGGGTGCGGGTCGGTGCGGCGGGCGTGAACCCCGTCGACTGGAAGACCCGGGCGGGCGCGGGGATGGCCTCGGTGCTCGGGCCGCCGCCGTTCACCGTGGGCTGGGACGTCGCGGGCACGGTCGACGCGGTCGGGCGGGGCGTCACCCGCTTCGCGGTGGGCGACGCGGTGTTCGGGATGCCGTGGTTCCCACGCCAGGCGGGCGCCTACGCGGAGTTCGTGACGGCGCCGTCGCGCCACTTCGCCCGCCGCCCCGCGGGCCTGTCCGAGATCGAGGCGGCCGGCCTGCCGCTCGCCGGGCTCACCGCGTGGCAGTGCCTGGTCGACATCGCCGACGTGCAGCCGGGGCAGCGCGTCCTCGTGCACGCCGCCGCGGGCGGGGTCGGGCACCTCGCGGTCCAGATCGCGAAGGCGAGGGGCGCGTACGTGATCGGCACGGCGTCGGCGCCGAAGCACAACCTGCTGCACGACCTCGGCGTCGACGAGGCGATCGACTACCGCGCCGAGGAGTTCGAGAAGGTGATCGAGCCGCAGGTCGACCTCGTGCTCGACCTGATCGGGGGCGAGGTGGCGACGCGCTCGCTCGACGTCCTGCACCCGGAGGGCCGGCTCATCTGCCTGCCGTCGGCGGCCGCGGCCGACGCGGTCGCCGCGGCGGCCGAGCGCGGCCTGCGCGCCACGTCGATGCTCGTCGAACCGGACGGCGACGGGCTCGAGGAGCTCGCCCGCCTGGTGGACGAGCGGCGGCTGCGGGTGCTCGTGTCGGAGACCTTCCCCCTCGAGCGCGCCGCGCACGCCCACCGCGCCGGCGAGCTGGGTCGTACCACCGGCAAGCTGGTGCTCACCGTCGGCTAGCAGGGCGCGGGGCCCGCGAGCTCCGGGTGCCCGTGGCGGGCGATCACGGCGGGGATCAGGCAGCCGTGGACGGCGCCGTCGGGATCCACCACGAAGCGGGCGACCGCGGTCGTCGCCGACTCGGTCGACAGGCGCGGCCAGACGAAGTTGCCGAGGCCCCATGCGATCGGCCGCCCCGCGTGCTCGCCGAGCGGTCCCAGCCGGTGCTGGTGGTGGCCGAAGATCCCGTCCGCGCCCGCCTCGATCATCGCCTCGGCGTAGCCGATGTCGTCCGCGCGGGGCTCGGTGTCCAGCTCCATCCCCCAGTGGATGGTGACGAACACCAGGTCGGCCACCGCGTCGGCGGCGCGCACCGCCTCGACCATCAGGTCCACGTCGTCGCCGGAGGCGAGCCCGGGGGAGCGGGTCGTCGCGAGCCACGAGGCGTCCGGGACGACCCCGCCGAACCCGAGCACGGCGATCCGCCACCCGCCGCGTTCGAGGATCGCGGGCGCGGTCGCGGCGGCGAGGTCGGCGCCGATCCCCACCGGGGCGATCCCGGCGTCGTGCGCGTGCCGGATCGAGTCCAGCATGGCGTCGCGGCCGAAGTCTCGGATGTGGTTGTTGGCGAAGTTCGCGACCTCGACGCCCGCGGCGCGCGCGGCCGGGAGCGCCGCGGGGTCGCAGCGGAACGTGAACGCCTTCTCCACCGGCTCGCCCCGCGTCGAGACGGGGCACTCGAGGTTGACGATCGTGAGGTCGTCGGCGGCGAACAGGCCGCCGAGGCCGGACCAGGCGTGCTCGTAGCCGTGCTCGCGGAACGCGGGGATGTAGACCGGGTCGAGGCTGACGTCGCCGGTCCCGTGCACGACGATGCGCTCGCGGGCCGGGCGGGGCGGCGTGGTCACCGCGTCTTGCTCGGCGGCGACGCCCGCCGGGGCCGGCGGGGCCGCGCAGGCGACGACGGTGAGCGGGGCCAGCACGACCGCGGTGATCCCCCGGAGCCTCATGCTGATCTTGTCGGCACCCGGGCGGCGGGTGTTGCGGTGCGGCGTCGCGGTTTCAGCCGATCGGGAACCGCGCCCGCAGCACGGCGCCCGGCGGGCCGCCCGCCACCGCGAGCGTGCCGGCGTGGCGGACCGCGATGTCACGGGCGATGGCGAGCCCCAGCCCGGATCCGCCCGCGTCGCGCGCCCGCGCCTCGTCGAGGCGGGTGAAGCGGTCGAAAACCGCCGCCTGCTGGTCGGGCGGGATGCCCGGCCCGTCGTCGCAGACGTCGAGCACCGCCTCCCCGCCGCGCGCGGCCAGCCGCACGGTCACCGCGCCCGCGGCGTGCCGCACGGCGTTGTCGACGAGGTTCGCCACCAGCCTGCGCAGCTGTTCTGCCGAGCCGCGCACGACGATCCCCGGCCCGATCCGCAGGTCGACCCGGACATCGGAGCGCGGGCGGGCCCGGGCGGCCTCCTCGGCGGCGACCTGCCCGAGGTCGACCTCCTCGTGCTCGGCCGGCTCGCCCGCGTCGAGCCGGGCGAGCAGCAGCAGGTCGGCGGTGAGGCGCTGGATCCGGTCGACGTCGGCGAGCGCCTCGGTGGTGAGCGGTTGGGGCGGGGCGACCTCGAGGCGGGTGCGCAGCACGGCGAGCGGGCTGCGCAGCTCGTGCGCCGCGTCGGCGACGAACCGGCGGTGCCGATCGACCGCGTGCTCGAGCCGGTCGAGGGTGCGGTTGGTCGTCTCGGCCAGGAGCCTGATCTCGTCCCGGGCCTCGGGCACCGGCACGCGCCGGTGCAGGTCGGTGGCGGTGATGTCGGCGAGTTCCCGGCGGATCGCCGACACCGGCGCGAGCGCGCGCCCGACGGCGATGAAGGTGAGCCCGGCCACCAGCAGGAGCAGCGCGGGCACCCCGGGCAGCAGCACGGACCGCAGCGTGTCGAGGGCGGCCGCCGCGGGGTGCAGCGACGCCCTGGCCTGCACGAGCACCTCCCCGTCCGCGGTCATCACGGGCACGCTGGCGACCGCGAAGCGCTCGTTCTGGGTGAACGTGGGCGGGGGCACGCCCGGCTGCGCCGGCCGCACGACGACGTCCGGGCCCACCACCAGCGGGGACTCGACGACCGGCGGGTCCGGCACCGTGAGCATCTCCACGGTCTGGGCGGCGCGGCGCTCGGCCTCCGCCGCCGCGCTGTCGGCGAGGCTGCCGGCGAGCACGCTCACCAGCACCGCGGACGCGACGCCGAGGGCGACCGCCACCACCGCCGTGGCCGCGAGCGTCGCGCGCAGGCGCACCGACATCCGCGCGGGGGCCCTCATGGGGCTGCCTCCAGCCGGTAGCCGGCGCCGCGGACGGTGACCAGCGAGGTGCGCCCGAACGGGGCGTCGATCTTGCGCCGGAGCGCGCTGATGTAGACCTCGACGATGTTGGGGTCGCCGTCGTAGGCGAAGTCCCACGCCTGGGCGAGCAGCTCCCGCTTCGACACGACCTCGCCCGCCCGGCGCGCGAGCCCGTGCAGCACGGCGAACTCCTTCGGCGTCAGCGCGATGTCCACCTCGCCGCGCCGGCAGCGCAGGCCCGCCGGGTCGAGCGTCAGGTCGCCGACGGTGATCGACACCGGCCGGGCGGGCCCGCCGCGGCGCACGAGCGCGCGCAGCCGGGCGAGCAGCACGAGGTAGGAGAACGGCTTGGACAGGTAGTCGTCCGCTCCGGTGTCGAGCGCCTCGGCCTCGTCGTGCACGCCGTCCTTGGCGGTGAGCATGAGGATCGGCGTCCAGTTCTCCTTCGCCCGCAGCTCCCGGCACACGACGTAGCCGGACAGTCGAGGCAGCATGACGTCCAGCACGATCACGTCGTAGGTGTTCTCGGTGGCGAGCCACAGGCCGTCGCGCCCGTCGTGGGCGACGTCCACCGCGAACCCCTCGTTCGCCAGCCCGCTCGCGAGCACGTCGGTCAACCGCCGCTCGTCGTCCACCAGCAACATCCGCACGGGCGCAGTCTGGCGCGCGCGCCTGAGCCCAACCTGAAGACGCGTTCGGCCGCGTTCAGGCCCGGTTCAGGCGGGCGGGGACAGCCTTCCGGGGTCCCATCGAAGATCGAGTGGAAGGCGAACGATGCGCAGACGCACCATCGCGGTGGCCGTCCTGGTGGCGGGCCTGTCGATCGCGACGACCGGTGCCGCCTCGGCGGGCGAGCCCGGCGACGAGCGCGGGCCCCTGGTCGTGACCTGCGAGAACGGCGAGCTCGTCACGCGCGAGGCCACCGAGGAGGACCGCGAGCGACTCCGGGCCGTCCCGGTGCCGCCCGACCCGCCGCGGGTCGAGGAGGGACGGTTCCAGCGGGTCGAGCCGCGCGCGGGAGACCCCGCGCCCGGCGGGACGGGCGTGCGGGTCGTGCCCGCGGTGCCCGAGCCGCCGCAGGTGACGTGCGAGGTGGACGGGCCGCCCGAGGCACCGCGCATCGAGCCCGCCCGGCCCGCGCCGCGCTGAGCTCACAGGGGTGGCGGTCGGGGCGCCACCCCTGTGCGGGCTTGACGGGAGCGACGAGTTACGATCCTGATCATCGTCGGGCGCGCCCACCGCGGCCGGATCGGCGATCGACGGGTGAAGTTGCCCCGTTCGTCGGTACCGGCGTGCGGTGACAGGTTTTCTTGTACGCGCTCCGACGTCGCCCACCGGGGGACTGGGCGTGGCTGTGCGGTGAACGGCTGATGGCCGAGGAGCGGCGGTCACCGTGCGCAGCGAACCCTGCCGCTCGTCGCGCCTCCGTGGCCGACGGCCTCAGTTCCCGCCTCGATGCGTTGTCCAACGCGCCACGGCCGATAACGTTTCCCCCGGATCGATAACGACCCGGTCACGACAACCGGACACGGACCGAAACCGCCCCCCGACGGTCCGCCCGCACCCCCGAGCGGGACGTCCGGCCGGGTCGTCGAAGATCCGGAAGGAAAGGTCGTGGCTCGGCACCGCTCCCCCCAGGGCCGGCACGCGCACCTCGGGCCCCCGCTGTCCGCCGCACTGGCGGCAGCGGGGGTCGGTGGCGCCCACCGGTCGATACCCGTCCAGCAGCTGACCTCGTCGCTGCCCGCCCGGTTCGTCGCCACCGTCGTGGCGGGCGGAGCGCTCGCCGCCACGGCCCAGCACGCCCTCTCCCAAACCGTCCCCGCCGTCGCGGACGGCGCCGCGCTGCGCGTCGCCGTCGAGGAGCTGCTGGGCACCGAGCCCGCGTCGGAGCCCGCGGACACGTTCGACGCCGCCGGCGCGGCGTCCGTGGCCTTCTCGCCGGTGGTCCCCGAGGTGGCGGCCGACGTCCCCGCCGAGCAGCCGGTCGCGGACGCCGCGTCCCTGGTCAAGGCGGCCGACCTGCAGCGGGCCGCCGCCGAGGCGGAGGCCGCCCGCGCCGCGGAGGAGGCGGCGCGGAAGGCCGCGGAGGAAGAGGCCGCCCGCAAGGCCGCCGAGGAGGAGGCAGCGCGCAAGGCGGCCGAGGAGGCCGAGGCATCGGCGGGCGGCGCCGTCCAGATGATCGCCGGTCGCGTGACGTCCGGGTTCGGCTCGCGGTGGGGCCGGGCCCACAAGGGCCTCGACATCGCCGCCCCGATCGGCACCCCGATCCGCGCCCCGCTCGCGGGCACCGTGATCGAGTCCGGACCGGCGAGCGGGTTCGGCATGTGGGTCCGCGTGCGCCACGACGACGGCACCGTCACCACCTACGGCCACATCAACCGGTCGCTGGTCCGCGAGGGCCAGAAGGTCGGTGCGGGCGAGGTGATCGCCGAGGTCGGCAACCGGGGCCGGTCCACCGGCCCGCACCTGCACATCGAGGTCGAGACCCCGGGCGGCCGGACGATCAACCCCCGCCCGTGGCTGGACGAGCACGGCATCGGCTACTGATCCCGCTCCCCGGGGCAGACGGGTGTCGGTGCGGGCGGACGGGGTATCCACCGGTCCATGGGCGACGGAGCCCTGCGCGGCGACTGCGGCGCGCTGACGTTCGTCGGGACCGCGACCACGCTGCTGCGGCTGGGCGGGTTCACCGTCCTCACCGACCCGAACTTCGTGCGGCGGGGTGAGCGGGTCCACCTCGGCTACGGCCTGACCGCGAAACGGCTCTCGGACCCGGCCCTGTCGATCGACGACCTGCCGCCGTTGGACCTCGTGCTGCTGTCGCACCTGCACGGCGACCACTTCGACCGGGTGGCCGAGCGGGACCTGCCGCGCCGCCCGCCCGTCGTGACCACCGAGCACGCCGCGCGCCGGCTGCAGCGTGGGGTTTCGGCGCCGCGACCGGCCTGGCGACGTGGGACGACTGGGAGCTCGCGCGCGGCGAGGAGTTGCTGCGGGTGACCGCGGTGCCCGCCCGGCACGGTCCGGTGGGCGTGCACCGCCTGTAGCCACCGGTGATGGGCAGCGTCGTGGACCTGGAGCGGCGCGGCGAGCGGGTGCTGCGCGTGTACGTCACCGGCGACACGCTGTGCGGCCCGGAGTTGCGGGAGATCCGCGAGCGCTTCCCCGGCGTCGACGTGATGATCACGCGTCTCGGTGGCACGCGGGTGCTCGGCATCCTCGTCACGATGGACGACCGCCGCGGCACCGACCTGGTCGACCTGGTCGGGCCCGCCACCGTCGTCCCCGTCCACCACGACGACCACCAGGTGTTCCGCAGCCCGCTCGGGGACTTCGTCGAGGAGGTGGGCCGCCGCGGCCACGACCACCGCCTCCGCACCGTCGCGCGTGGCGAGACGGTGCTGCTCGCGGCTCAGGACGGGCGGCGGGCGACGGAGAACCGCAGGCCGTAGGGGTTGAGCGTGCCGGGGATCCGGCGGCCGGGGTAGAGGCGGGGTCGCGACGTGAGCGCGACCTCGTGGTGCTGCAGCAGCGCCGCGAGCAACGTGCTGGTCAGCAACAGCACGAGGTTCTGCCCCGGGCACACCGCCGGGCCCGCGCTGAACGGCACCAGGGACAAGCTCTCCCGGGCCGACCCGTCCTGCCAGATGGCGGGTGCGAAGCGGTCGGCGTAGGGGAGTCGCTCGTCGTCGCGGTGGAAGAACGGGGTCAGCACGACCACGAGGGTCTTCGCCGGCAGGACCCGCTCGCCCAGGCGCGTGGTGGTCGTGGTCTCGCGCAGGATCGCCGGGGTGGTCGGCCAGAGCCGGACCGACTCGAGCACGGCCGCGCGCAGCAGCGGCAGGTCGTGCGGCCGCGACGGATCGCGGTCGGCGAGGTCGTCGGCGACGGCGCGCTGCTCGGCCGGGTGACCCGCGAGCAGCGCGAGCGCGCGGAAGGCGGCCAGGCCGGCCGGGTCGAACGCGAAGAGCCACTGCGGCACCTGCTCCACGGGGTGCGTCCGCGGGCTGGTCGGCGCGTCCGCGGCCGCGGCGGCGAGGCTTCCCGGCTCGGCCTTCTCCAGCTGTTGGCGCAGCCGCTGCAGGAACTCCTCGCGCAGGTCCCGGCGCCGTGGGTGGGCGAACGACCAGTTGCCGGCCGCGCGCAGTCGCGCGAGCAGCTCGGTGAGCTCGCGGTCGTCGCGGGCGGAGTCGCCCAGCGCGACGCGGCGGACGATCCGCATCCACGCCTTCCCGAAGGCGTCCCAGTCCAGGACGCCCGTGCGGTCGGCCTCGGCGAGCAGCGCGTGCGCCTCCTCGCGCACCACCGCCACCATCGGCTCGGCCAGGTGGTGCAGGGGCCGGTCGGTGTCGAGCGCCGACTCGTTGAACCGCCTCCGGTCGGCCCGGTCGGCGCCGTGCGAGATCAGCACGCCGTGCGGCTGGAAGTGGCCGAGCGCGCCCCGCTTCTCCGGCGTCGTGGTCGCGAACGGCTCCGGTGACCCGGCCAGCACCCGGTGCACGTCGGCGTCGTCGAGCACGAGCACCACCGACCGCCCCGGCACGGCCAGCCGCAGCGGCGCCGTCCCGTACCGGGAGCGCAGCCGCTGCAGGGTGCGGACGAGGAGGCGGTCGGCGTCGGCCTTCTCCGCGAGCGCGACGGCGCGCGGCCTGCGGATGATCACCCCGCGGGCGACGACCGGCGCCAGCGCCGTGCCCAGCACGAGCGCGGTGTCGAGGGCCGATGCGGTCGCGGCGGTCGTGGCGGGGTCGCTCGCTGTGTGTCCCACCGAAGTGCTGTACCCGCTGCCGGGTCGATGACCCGGCGATGCCATACGCTGCCGGGGTGGTCACGGTCAGCCGGGAGATCGACGCGTCACCGGACGCCGTCTGGGCCGTCCTCGCCGACGGCTGGCTGTACCCGAGCTGGGTCGTCGGGGCGTCGCGGATGCGCGCGGTCGACCCCGGGTGGCCGGGCGTCGGGAGCGAGCTGCACCACTCGGTGGGCGTGTGGCCCGTGCTGATCGACGACACCACCACGGTCGTCGCCTGCGTCCCCCGGCGGGAGCTGGTCCTGCAGGCGCGCGGGTGGCCCGCGGGCGAGGCCACCGTCCACCTGACGATCGAGGAGCGCGCCGGCGGCTGCGTGGTGGTGATGGACGAGGACGTGGTGCGCGGGCCGGGGCTGCTGATCCCCGGGCCGGTGCGCACGGCCGTGATCGCCCCGCGCAACGTCGAGTCGCTGCGCCGGCTCGCCTACCTCGCCGAACGCCGGGACCGGTGACTAGCCGAGCTCGTTGCCGAACACCTCGAGGGCGCGGATCTTGTTGGTCGCGTCGAGGGCGGCCACCTTGTACGCCTCGGACAGCGTCGGGTAGTTGAGGACGGTGTCGACGAGGTAGTCGACGGTGCCGCCGCAGCCCATGATCGCCTGCCCGATGTGCACGAGGTCGGTGGCGCCGGTGCCGAACACGTGCACCCCGAGAAGCGTGCGGTCGTCGGTCGAGACGAGCAGCTTGAGCATGCCGTAGGAGTCGCCGACGATCGCACCGCGCGCCAGCTCCCGGTAGCGGGACATGCCGACCTCGTAGGGCACCGCCGCGGCGGTCAGCTCCGCCTCCGTGCGGCCGCAGAAGGAGATCTCCGGCACGGTGTAGATGCCGATCGGCTGCAGCTCCTGCAGCTCGCGGACCGGCTCGCCGAACGCGTGGTAGGCCGCGAGCCTGCCCTGGTCCATGCTGGTGGCCGCGAGCGCGGGGAAGCCGATCACGTCGCCGACGGCGAAGATGTGCGGCACCTGCGTGCGGTACTGCTTGTCCACGGTGATCCGGCCGCGCTGATCGGCCTCGAGCCCGGCCTTCTCCAGGTCGAGCTCGTCGGTCACGCCCTGGCGGCCCGCGGAGTACATCACCATGTCGGCGGCGATCCGCTTCCCGCTGGCCAAGCTCGTGACGGTGCCCCGCGAGGTGACCTCGACCTTCGCGACCTCCTCGCCGAACCGGAAGGTGACCGCCTGGTCGCGCAGGTGGAACTTCAACGACTCGACGACCTCGGGGTCGCAGAAGTCGAGCATCGACGGCCGCTTCTCGACCACCGTGACCCGTGTCCCGAGCGCGGCGAACATCGACGCGTACTCGATCCCGATCACCCCGGCGCCGACGACGACCATCGACCCGGGCACGCGCTGCAGCTTGAGCACGCCGTCGGAGTCGAGGACGTGCTCGTCGTCGAACTCGACCTCGCTGGGGCGGGCGGGCTTGGTGCCGGTGGCGATCACGATGTTCGCCGCGGTGACCGTGGTGCGGTCGCCGCGCCCCTCGCCCTGCACCGTGACGGTGTGCTCGTCCTCGAAGCGGGCGGTGCCGGTGATGATCTCGACGTGGTTGCGCAGCAGCTGGTTGCGGACCACCTCGATCTCGCGCCCGACCACGTGCTGGGTGCGCGCCAGCAGGTCGGCGATCGTGATGTCGCTCTTGACCCGGTAGCTCGCGCCGTACAGGTCGCGCTGGGTGAACCCGGTGAGGTAGAGGACCGCCTCCCGCAGCGTCTTGGACGGGATCGTGCCGGTGTTGACGCAGACGCCGCCCATCATGCTCCGGCGTTCCGCCACGCAGACGCGCTTGCCCAGCTTCGCGGCCGCGATCGCGGCCTTCTGCCCGCCCGGGCCGGATCCGATGACGAGCAGGTCGTAGTCGTACACGCGACGCCTCCCCAGGCTCCCACTCCGCAGGAGGACAGCGTCGCGGGAGTCGATCCGCTCGGCAAGCGGGGGATCGACATCCGAGGGACGACACCTCCGACGATCCCGTGCACCAGGCCGGCAGTTGTCCACCTCGGACCGATCCATCCCCCTCGGCCGGCCCCTGTCCACAACCGAACGGAGCAACCCACCCAGCACCCCGGCCCCCCGGCGCATCCTCGCCGCATGACGCCTCCCGCCGAACCGCTCCCCGTCCACCGCCGCCGCGCCCTCCGCATCCGCGACCAGGGAGAACTGGTCGCCGCGATCCCGGCGGTGCTGGGGTTCCACCCTCGCGAGTCCCTCGTGCTGATGGCCACCGTGGGCGGCACCCTGCCCGGCGCCACCGGCCCCTCGGGGCGCCGGCTCGGCCTCACGCTGCGCGCCGACCTGCCCCCGCCCGAACACCCCGACTACCCCGAGCACGCCGAGCTCGTCGTCGCGTCCGCGGTGCGCGGGCTGCTCCTCGACGAGCCCGTGGCCGCGATCGCGGTCGTGGTGAGCGAGTCCGGCCACCCGCCTGGAGCGCCGCCGCACCCGGCGGTCGCGACCGCGGTCGCCTCCGCGTTCGACGCGCGCGGCGTGCCGCTGCAGGCGTCGATGTGGGCCGAACGCACCACCGGCGGCGCCCGCTGGGCCTGCTACGACCCGTGCGGCTGCGCCGGCGTCGTCCCCGACCCGGCCGCCACGCCGTTCCTGGCGACGGTGGTCGCGCACGGCAGGGTGGTCCACGCCGACCGGGAAGCGCTCGGGGCGCTGGTGGCCCCGGCCGATCCGGACGTGCTCCGGCGCCGCGAGCGGCGCCTGGTGCGGGCGGTCGACGGGGTCCTCGACACCGTGGACCTCGCCGCAGGCGGGGGAGGGGACGTGCCCGATCCCGCCGTGCTCGATCCCGGGGCGGGCGTGCGCGCCGTCGACGCCGCGATCGCCGACGCCGCGGCGGGCAGGCTCGCGCTGGCGGACGACCGCGTGGTCGCGCTGGCCCTCGCCCTCGGGGTCGACGAGGTGCGCGCCGCGGCGCTGCGGCGGTGCGCGGGCCCGCACGCCGCCGCGGCCGAGCAGCTGTGGGCCGCGCTCGCGCGGGAGACCCCCGATCCGGAGGCCGCCGTGCCGGCCACCCTGCTCGCGGTGTCGGCGTTGTTGCGCGGCGACGGCGCCCTCGCCAACGTCGCGCTCGACCGCGCGGAGGCGGCGTGGCCCGGCCACGCGTTCGCGGGTGTGGTCCGCCGCGCCGTCGGCCTGCACCCGTCGGCGGTACGCGAGATGGTCACCGGGGGTGGGCGGTGAGCCGCGGGTCAGGCCGTCCGGTTGCGGGCGAACTCCCAGGCGTCACCCACGATCGTGGCGAGGTCGGTTCGCTGCGGCCGCCAGCCCAGCTCGGCCTGGGCCTTCTCGCTCGAGGCGATCAGCACCGCGGGGTCGCCCGGGCGGCGGGGCGCGGTCACGGCGGGGATCGGGTGCCCGGTCACCGCGCGGCAGGCCTCGATCACCTCGCGCACCGAGAACCCGCTGCCCGAGCCCAGGTTGTAGATCGCGTGCCTGCCCGGCTCGGCGTGCTCGAGGGCCAGCAGGTGGGCGTCGGCGAGGTCGTCCACGTGGATGTAGTCGCGCACGCACGTGCCGTCGGGCGTGGGCCAGTCGTCGCCGTAGACCTGCACGGCGTCGCGGGTGCCCGAGGCCACCTGCAGCACGAGCGGGATCAGGTGGGTCTCCACGGTGTGCCGCTCGCCGAAGCGGCCGTGGGCGCCGGCCACGTTGAAGTACCGCAGGCTCACCGCGGCGAGGCCGTGCGCCGCGGCGTAGGAGCCGATGGCGTGGTCGATGGCGAGCTTGCTCGCGCCGTACGGGTTGGTGGGCCGGGTGGGCGCCTCCTCGCGGATGGGCACCTGCTCGGGCTCGCCGTAGGTGGCCGCCGTGGAGGAGAACACGAGGCGGGGCGTGCCGTGGGCGCGCATGGCGTCGAGCAGACGGATGCTCGTCACCACGTTGCCGTTCCAGTACAGCTCGGGCCGCTGCACCGATTCGCCCACGAGCGACTTGGCCGCGAAGTGCAGCACGCCGTCGAAGCCCTCGGCGAGCACCTCGCCTGCGGCCTCGGCGAGGTCGGCCTCCACGAACCGCGCCCCGTCGGGCACCGCGTCCTTGTGCCCGGTGGACAGGTCGTCGAGCACCGTCACCTCGTGGCCCGCGTCCACCAGGTGGGCGGCGCACACGCTGCCGACGTAGCCCGCCCCGCCGGTCACGAGCAGCTTCACAGAACCCCTCCTCGAACCTCGGCGCGCGTCGCCCGGCCGCCGCGCGTCGCGGCCCACCGTCTCACGGTGCGCGCCGACGCCCCCGGAGGGGCGGGCGGGCTGCGCTCAGCGCGCCTTCACGAGCACCGCGTGCGCGATGAGCGGTGCCACCGAGGCCGACTGCCCGTTGGCTGCCACCGTCACGGCGTCGCCGAAGCGGGAGATGGCGTTCACGTCCACGTCCTGCCCCGGCACGATGCCCGCCGACTTGAGGTCGGCCATCAGGTCGGCGTCCACCTGCACGTGCTCGGCGATGCGCCGCACCTCCACCGGGCCACCGCCGCGGCGGGCGAACTCGTCGAGCCGCTGCAGGCCCACCTCCGGCATCGGAGGGGCCGACACCGAGCTCGACGGCGCCGGAGCGGTGCTCTCGACGCCGTTCACCAGCTGGTCGAGGCCGGGGATCGGGTTGCCGTACGGGGAGGTGGTGGGGTTGTCGAGCAGCTTCACGAGCTTGCGCTCGACCGCCTCGCTCATCACGTGCTCCCACCGGCAGGCCTCGGCGTGCACGTACTCCCATTCGAGCCCGATCACGTCCACGAGGAGCCGCTCCGCGAGCCGGTGCTTGCGCATCACCGCCACGGCGCGGGCGCGCCCGGCCTCGGTGAGCTCCAGGTGGCGGTCGCCTGCCACGACCACCAGCCCGTCGCGCTCCATCCGGGCCACGGTCTGGCTCACCGTCGGCCCGCTCTGGCCGAGCCGTTCCGCGATGCGCGCGCGCAGCGGGACGATGCCCTCCTCCTCGAGTTCGTAGATCGTGCGGAGGTACATCTCGGTGGTGTCGATGAGCTCGTTCACGCCCCCAGCCCTTTCGTCAAGTCCCCATCCTATCGGTGCAACACCTCGCAGCCGCCCCGCCATCCCGGGCAGGATGTGCGGGTGCTCGCGCCGATGGAACCGCTGTTCGCACCCACCTGGCCGGTAGGGCGGCCCGGTTCGCCGACGTCCGTCGGGGTGACCCGGTGAGCCCCCGGGCCGCGGTGGTGTGGACGCCGGAGTTCCTGTCCTACGACCTCGGCGACGACCACCCGCTCGACCCCGTCCGGCTGGACCTCACGATGCGGCTCGCCACCGAGCTCGGCGTGCTCGAGGGCGTCGAGCCCCTGGTGCCGCAGCAGGCGCCGGACGAGGAGGTCCAGCGGGTGCACGTCCCGTCATACCTCACCGCGGTGAAGTCGGCGCCGGAGGACCCCTTCGGGGTGGGGCACGGCCTCGGCACCGAGGACAACCCCGTCTTCCTCGGCATGCACGAGGCCAGCGCGCTCATCTGCGGCGGAACGCTGCTCGCCGCACGGGAGATCGCCGAGGGCCGCGCCGACCGCGCGGTCAACATCGCGGGCGGGCTCCACCACGCCATGCGCGACCGCGCGGCGGGGTTCTGCGTCTACAACGACTGCGCCGTGGCCATCTCGTGGCTGCTCGACCACGGGTTCGAGCGCATCGCCTACATCGACGTCGACGTCCACCACGGCGACGGCGTGCAGGCCGCGTTCTACTCCGACCCGCGCGTGCTCACCGTCTCGCTGCACCAGCACCCCATGACGCTGTGGCCGGGCACGGGGTGGCCGGGCGAGTACGGCGAGGGCGAGGCGGCGGGCCGCGCGGTCAACCTGCCGCTGCCGCCGGGCACCCCCGACTCGAGCTGGCTGCGCGCCTTCCACGCGGTGGTGCCGTCCCTGCTGCAGGAGTTCCGCCCCCAGATCCTCGTCACGCAGTGCGGGGTGGACACCCACCTCGAGGACCCGCTCGCCGACCTCGGGCTCACCGTCGACGGGCACCGCGCCATCTACCGCACGCTGCGCGAGCTCGCCATCCACACCGCGGGCGGCAAGTGGCTCGCCGTGGGCGGCGGCGGGTACGGCCTGTTCCGGGTCGTGCCGCGGTCGTGGACCCACCTGATCGCCACGGTGCTCGACCGCGACGTCGACCCGCAGCGCCCCCTGCCCGCGGGCTGGCTCGCCCACACCGCGAGCCTCACCGCGCGACAGCTACCGGTCTCGATGACCGACGGCGGCGACACCTCGTTCGTCCCGTGGACCGAGGGCGCCGACCGGGTCGACCCCGCCGTCATCGAGACGAGGCGGGCGGTGTTCCCGCTGTACGGTCTCGACCCGGACGACCCGAGGGACTGAGCGGGCATGACGAGCAGCGGCGAGACGACCACCGGTGAGGTCACCGCGAAGGAGCCGGGCTACCCGCGCCACTGGGAGGCCGACGTCGTGGCCTCCGACGGCGGCATCGTGCACCTGCGCCCGATCACGCCCGACGACGCCGACGCGCTGGTGCGGTTCCACCAGAGCCTGTCCGAACGCACCCGGTACCTGCGCTACTTCGGCCCGTACCCGCGCATCCCCCCGCGCGACCTCGAGCGGTTCACCCACGTCGACCACCGCACCCGGGTGGCGCTGATCTGCATGCTCGGCGACGACATCATCGCCGTGGGCCGCTACGAGGGGCTCAACCCCACGCCGGACGGGCGCGTGGAGTCGGCCGAGGTCGCGTTCGTCGTGCGCGACGACCACCAGGGCCGCGGGCTCGGCTCGATCCTGCTCGAGCACCTCGCGGCGGCGGCCCGGGAGAACGGCCTGCGCCGGTTCGAGGCCGAGGTGCTGGTGGAGAACCACCGGATGGTGCGGGTGTTCCGGGACGCCGGGTACCAGGTCAAACGGGAGTTCGCCGAGGGCGTGCTGCACCTGGAGTTCGACATCGACCCCACCGAGCGCTCGATCGCGGTCCGCGACGCCCGCGAGCAGCGCGCGGAGGCCCGCAGCGTGCACAACGCGCTGCACCCCACGTCGGTCGCGGTGATCGGGGCGTCCACCGATCCGTCCAAGATCGGGCACGCGGTGCTGGCCAACCTCCTGAAGGCCAACTTCACCGGGCCCGTCTACCCGGTCAACCCGGCCACGCGCTCGGTGCGCGGGGTGCGCGCCTACCCCTCGGTCACCGACATCCCCGACGAGGTCGACCTCGCCGTCGTCGCCGTGCCCGCCGCCGGCATCGACGAGGTCATGGACTCCTGCCTCGAGAAGGGCGTCAAGACGCTCGTCGTGGTCAGCGCCGGGTTCGCCGACGCGGGCGGCAGCGGGGTCGTGGCGGAGCGGCGCCTGGTCGCCGAGGCCAGGGCGCACGGCATGCGGGTGATCGGGCCGAACGCGCTCGGCGTGGTCAACAACGACCCGTCCGTGCGGCTCAACGCCACGCTCGCCCCCGACCTGCCGGGCACGGGCCGGGTCGGCTTCTTCTCGCAGTCCGGCGCGCTGGGCATCGCGATCCTCGCGGCGGCGAAGGAGCGCGGCCTGGGCCTGTCCACGTTCGTCTCCGCGGGCAACCGGGCCGACGTGTCCGGCAACGACCTGCTGCAGTACTGGCAGACCGACCCGAACACCGACGTCGTCCTGCTCTACCTGGAGACGTTCGGCAACCCGCGCAAGTTCGCCCGCCTGGCGCGGCGGCTCGCGCGCACCAAGCCGATCGTCGCGGTGAAGAGCGGGCGGCACTCCGGGCCCACGCCCGCGCTGGCCGCGAGCGCGGCGCCGATCGACGAGGCCAGCGTGCGGGCGCTGTTCGAGCAGGCGGGCGTGATCCGGGTCGAGACGCTCACCCAGCTGTTCGACACGGCGCTGCTGCTGGCCTACCAGCCGCTGCCCGCCGGGCCGCGGGTCGCGGTGGTCGGCAACTCGAGCGCGCTCGGCGTCCTGGTCGCCGATGCGCTGCTCGACGGCGGCCTGGAGCTCGCGGGGCCGCCGGTCGACGTCGGCACCGCCGCGCCGCCGGAGGAGTTCGCCGCCGCCGTCGCTCGGGCGATCCGGGACCCGCAGGAGGGCGAGCAGGGCGGCGATCAGGGCGGGGGCGCCGACGCCCTCATCGCGGTGTTCGTCCCGCCCGTCGCGACCCCCGGCGCGGAGTACGCGCGCGCCCTCCGGGAGGCGGTCGCCGGGTCCGACAAGCCGGTGGCCGCGGTGTTCCTCGCCGCGGAGGGCGTGCCGGCCGAGCTGTCGGTCGCCGGCCCGGACGGGTCGCCGGGGCCGGGTTCGGTGCCGAGCTACCCGAGCCCGGAGCGGGCGGCGGCGGCGCTCGCCCGGGTCACCCGCTACGCGGCGTGGCGCGCGCGTCCGGTGGGGGAGTTCGTGAGCCCGCCGGGCATCGACGCGGAGCGGGCGCGCGGCCTCGTCGCCCGCCTCGGCGCCGAGCGCACCCACCGGCTCGGCGACGCCGACGCGGTGGAGCTGCTGGGCTGCTACGGCATCCGGGTCGTCGAGTTCCGCGAGGTGTCCGACGCCGACGCGGCCGTGGCCGCGGCCGAGGAGCTGGGCTTCCCGGTGGCGCTGAAGGCCGTCGGCGAACGCTGGCGCCATCGCACCGACCTGGTGGGCGTGCGGCTCGACCTGGACGACCCGGCGAGCGTGCGCCGCGCCCACGCCGACCTCGCCCGGCTCACCGGCCAGGGCGAGGTCTACGTGCAGCGGATGGCACCGAAGGGGATCTCCTGTGTGCTGGAGATCGTCGACGACCCGTCCTTCGGGTCCCTGCTGTCGTTCGGGCTGTCCGGGATGGCCACCGAGCTGCTCGGCGACCGGGCCTTCCGGGTGGTGCCGGTGTCCGACCAGGACGCCGCGTCCCTGGTGCGGGCGCCGCGCGCCGCGCCGCTGCTCGCGGGCTACGGCGGCACCGAGCCGGTCGACCTCGCCGCGCTGGAGGACCTGGTGCGCCGCGTGGGCCGGATCGCCGAGGACCTGCCCGAGGTGCGCTCGCTCGTACTCGACCCGGTGCTCTCCTCGCCCGAGGGCGCGTTCGTCACGGGCGCGCGCATCACGCTCGGCCCGCCGCCGACCCGCCGGGACGACGGGCCGCGGCGGCTGCGCTGAGGCCTACCGGCGGAAGGAGATCTGCAGCGTCGGCCGGCTGACCTCGGCGAAGAAGTCGTTGCCCTTGTCGTCGACCACCACGAAGGCGGGGAAGTCCTCCACCTCGATGCGCCAGACGGCCTCCATGCCGAGCTCCGGGTACTCGAGGACCTCGACCTTGCGGATGGACTCCTGGGCGAGCACGGCGGCGGGGCCGCCGATGGAGCCGAGGTAGAAGCCGCCGTGGCGCTTGCAGGCCTCGGTGACCTGCTTGCTGCGGTTGCCCTTGGCGAGCGTGACGAAACCGCCGCCGTGCTGCATGAACAGGTCGACGTAGGAGTCCATGCGGCCGGCGGTGGTGGGGCCGAAGCTGCCCGACGCGTAGCCCTCGGGCTTCTTGGCGGGGCCGGCGTAGTAGATGATGTGGTCCTTGACGTACCGGGGCAGGCCCTCGCCGCGGTCGAGGCGCTCCTTCAGCTTCGCGTGGGCGATGTCGCGGGCCACCACGATGGGCCCCGACAGCGACAGGCGCGTCTTCACCGGGTAGCGCGAGAGCGTGGCGCGGATCTCCGACATGGGGCGGTTCAGGTCCACCCGCACCACGTCGTCC